>DASVCR010000104.1:0-23392 GCA_036381515.1 Gammaproteobacteria bacterium
GGCGGGACCATAGTGCTCGAGGTAAACCATCCTAGATCGCCACCGTTCGACGCGGCCGGATCGATCGAGTGCTCCTTCGCCAGCGTCGCGAAGTCTGCGCCTTCGTCGAGCTGTTTGATTAGCGCAGCCGCTTCCTCCTCCGTCTCGACCAGGATGTGGCGTGCCTTATGCTCGACGTTCTCGAACTCGGACAGGTTAGCATCGTATTCGGCCTGCAGCTCGGCATCGGTCGGAGGATTCTCTTCGACGAAGCGGTTGACCAGGGTCTGTGCGAGCAGCTGTTGACGCTGCAGCTCGAGCTCGACGGCGACTGTCCGCTCTTGCGATATGCCACGTGCTTCGGCGGCTTCCGCTAGAACTTTGAGGTTGACGAGTCGGTCGACGATCGCGTCTCGCTCTTCGGGAGTCAGTTGCTCGACTGGCTTCTGCAGCGCGTTCAGCGCGTAGTATCTGACGAGCGACTCCTTTACTTCTTGGCCATCTGGCGCCTGAACGGTGGCGGCTCCCAGCGGATCGGTTCCGGCGGCCGACGCATCGGTCGCTTCCTGTTGCTGAGTGCATCCGAGCGTCATGATCGACACCGCGACGGCGGCGGAAAGCGCTTTCAGGGTCATTGTCTCTTCCTAGCTGAAATTAACTCGTGTCAAGAGCCGGGTGGGTGAGCGGTGAGGCTCAAGGCGTGAATGTCGGTCTTCATCAGGTCTTCGAGAGCCTCGTATACCATGCGATGACGCTCGAGTGGACTCGTCCCGGCGAACTTCTTCGAGACGATATGCACACGAAAATGCCCCCGGCCGTCGCGCGCACCTGCATGGCCGGCATGCAGCCGGCTTTCGTCCGAGATCTCCAACACGTCGGGCTCAAAAGCGGCCTCGAGGCGGGATCGGATGGCGGATACTCTGTCGATGTTCACGGCAGCGTCTGGAGCACGGGCTTGATCTCGACGTCGGCGAACACGCCCTCGATCCGATAGGGATCGTTCGCTGCCCAAAGCTCGGCGGCCTCGAGCGACTCGAACTCCGCTATGACGAGACTGCCGGTGACTCCGGCCGGTCCTGGGTCGGGGCTATCAACCGCAGGATGGGGACCGGCGAATACCAGGCGGCCGTCGCGCAGCAGCGCCTCCACGTACTCGAGGTGGCGCGAGCGTACGGCCGCCCGTTTGTTCGTGCTCTCGGCGACATCCCGAGCCATGATGGCATAAAGCATCGGACTTAAGCCTCTTCCTGGCCGTGAGGCCGGCCGCTCGTCTTTGCGGCGATCCACAGCCCCTGTCCGATCGCGGTGAGCAGGGTGAGGCCGAGCATACCGAAGAGCTTGAAGTTGACCCAGGTCTCTTCGTCGAAATTGTAGACGACGAAGAGGTTTGCCGCGCCCAGAAAGGCGAAGTTGGCGACCCAAATCAGATTCAGCTGACGCCACATCGCCGGCTCCAGCTGGACGGCGTGCCCCATTACCCGCTCGGTCAGGTTCTTCGTGCCGATGAACTCGCTGCCGAGGAATGCGACGGCGAAGAGCCAATTCACGACCGTCGGCTTCCATTGGATGAACAGCGGATTGCGGAAGAGGAGGGTGATTCCCCCGAGCACTGCTACGAGCGCCGCCGAGACGAGCAGCATCTTGCTGACCTTTCGCTGCCGGAGCCACTGGACGCCCATCTGCAGCCCCATTGCGACGATGATCGCCCCGGTCGCCCAGTAGATCCCGGCGACCTTGTAGACGATGAAGAAGACGACAATCGGAAAGAAATCAATAAGTAACTGCATCAGGGGGACCAGCGATCGCGGGCTGTCGAGTGCATCTTAGCGCAACTTGGCGGGTCCGCTCATCGCAGATCCGCGTCGGGGAAGTGCAGGGTGGCGAGAGGCTCGGCGGGGGCGCGCCGCTACAATGGCCGCCATGACGCAAGTTTTCAAGGTGCACCCGATCAATCCGCAGCGCCGGCTCCTCGAGCGCGCCGCCGCCGTGTTGCGGGAGGGCGGCGTCATTGTCTATCCGACGGACTCGACCTACGCCCTCGGCTGCCAGCTCGCGAACAAGGAAGCGCTCGATCGCATCCGGTTGCTGCGGCGGACGGAGGTCAACCACGAATTCAGCCTGGTTTGCAGGGATTTGTCGCAAATCGCGAACTATGCACGAGTGGACAACCAGGCCTACCGCCTCATCCGGTCGCTGACTCCGGGCCCCTTCACGTTCATCCTGAAGGCGACGCACGAGGCGCCTCGGCGGCTCCAGGATCCGAAGAAGCGCTCCGTCGGCATCAGGGTGCCGGACCACAAGATCGCCACCGAGCTTCTCGACGTCGTCGGCGAGCCGATCGTCAGTTCGACGCTGCAACTGCCGGGCGACGAGCTTCCGCTGACGGACCCGGAGGAGTTCAGGGACCTCCTCGAGAAACGGGTGGACGCGATCCTCGACGGGGGCGTGTGCGGCGTCGAGCCGACCACGGTCCTGGATCTCAGCGGCCGGGAGATCCGCCTGGTCCGTCAGGGCAAGGGAGACGCGTCGGCAATCCTTTCCTAATGCAGGTCCGCACGAGTGCGTATAATGCGCGGATGCCGGATATCGCCTCGATTCTTCACAAGCTTTCGGTCGTCGCCATCCCGGCCCTGTTCGCGATCACGCTGCACGAGGTCGCGCACGGGTGGATGGCGCGAAGCTTGGGCGATCCCACGGCGCAGCTGGAAGGGCGTCTGTCCCTGAACCCGCTCAGGCACATCGATCCGATTGGGACGGTCGTGTTGCCTATCGTCTTGCTGATGTTGAACGGTCCGATATTCGGGTGGGCCAAGCCCGTTCCGGTGGCCTTCGCAAACCTGCGCAATCCGCGCCGCGACATGATTTTCGTCGCGGCAGCAGGGCCGAGCTCGAACCTGTTCATGGCGCTTTTTTGGGCAGTGCTGGCTGGGCTCCAGCTCTCCGTGCTGCAAATCGGAGGCGTTGCCGGAACTTGGATCCTTGCGGTTTGCGACGCCGGTATCGTGATCAACGTCATCCTCGCCGTATTCAACATGCTGCCGATCCCGCCGCTCGACGGTGGCCGCGTGCTTGCCGGGCTCGTGCCGCCGAAGACGGCGCGTTTGCTCGACCGGATCGAGCCTTTCGGCATCTTGATCGTGCTCGTGCTGCTCTATACCGTGCTGTGGGACTGGCTCGGGCCGATCGTCGATGCGTTCACGATCTTCTTCGTCTCGATCGCTGGGTTATTCGTGTGAGCAGCGAAGCGAATCCGTCCGGCAGGCCTCGGCTCCGGCTCGTCCCGCAGACTCCGCCGCCTCTTCATGACGAGGCGAACGCGCCCGCGCAACGGGAGATGCCGTTCGCGATCGTGGAAGGGGAGCCGATCACGCAGCTCCCTCGGGATCTCTACATCCCGCCGCATGCGCTCGAGGTATTCCTCGAAGCGTTCGAAGGGCCGCTCGACCTTCTGCTCTATCTGATCCGGCGTCAGAACCTCGACATCCTCGACATTCCGATCGCCGAGATCTCGCGCCAGTACGTGCAGTACATCGAGCTGATGAAGGAGCTTCAGTTCGAGCTGGTCGGAGAATACCTCGTGATGGCCGCGACGCTCGCCGAGATCAAGTCTCGAATGCTGCTGCCGCGGCCGGAATCGCAGGAGGAAGAGGAGGAGGATCCGCGGGCCGATCTCGTCCGGCGTTTGCAGGAGTACGAGCGCTTCAAGAAGGCGGCCGAGGACCTCGATTCACTCGAGCGGCTGGAGCGCGACGTCGTGCAGGCGTCTGCCGAGGTCACGGAACGCAGGGTTGTCACGAAGCTCCCGGACGTGACCTTGAAGGAGCTCTTGCTGGCCTTCAAGGACGTGCTAGATCGCTCGAGCATGTTCGCTCACCACCACGTACAGCGCGAGCCGTTGTCGGTCCGTGAACGGATGTCCGCGGTGCTGATGGCCGTGCAAGGTGAATCGGACGTCGAGTTCGTGAAGCTGTTCGACCCGCAGGAGGGGCGGATGGGAGTCACGGTGACGTTTCTCGCGATTCTCGAGCTCGTAAAGGAATCTCTGCTCGAGATCGTGCAGTCGGAACCGTTCGCGCCGATCGTCGTGCGAAGCGCTCGTTCGGTCACGACCTCGGAACCGACCTCCGAACAGGCTTAAGGCATGGACGAAACCCAAATCAAGCACGTCATCGAAGCCGCTCTGCTGGCCGCCGGTCGGCCGCTGCCCCTCGACACGCTCGCATCTCTCTTCGCGACGAAGGTTTCGGAGCTCGACAAGGAGACGCTGAAGAGGGCGCTCGATGCGCTGGCCGAGGACTACCGCGAGCGAGGGCTCGAGGTGAAGGAGGTCGCGAGCGGCTACCGCATTCAGATCAGGAGCTCGATGAGTGACTGGCTGATGCCGCTGTGGGAAGAGCGCGCGCCGCGATACACACGCGCGCTCCTCGAGACGCTTGCACTGATTGCGTATCGGCAGCCGATCACGCGGGCGGAGATCGAGGAAGTGCGCGGCGTGGCCGTCAGCAGCAACATCATTCGCACCCTAATGGAGCGGAATTGGATTCGCGTCGTCGGTCATCGCGATGTGCCGGGTAAACCCGCGATGTTCGGCACGACGAAGGAGTTTCTCGACTACTTCGGACTGAAGAAGCTCGACGATCTGCCCGCGCTCGCCGACATCAAGGACGGACTGCCGGAGCTTCACCCGCAGACGGATTTCATCGAAGCGATCGAGAGCGGCGACGGCGCCGAGGCGGCTGCGAACGACGACGATTCTCAACCCGGGGCCGGGCAAGATGCCACTTCCGACGGCGTGGAGGCGTCCGAGTCGGGCACGGAAGCGTCCGCCGCACCCGAGTCGCCAGCGTCGGGCCTCCAAGCGGTTGCCGCCGTCGTCGACGAAGACGAAGAAGAGGAAGAGGACGACGAGGACGAATACGAAGAAGAAGACGAAGAAGACGAAGACGAAGAAGACGAAGACGAAGAAGACGAAGAAGACGAAGAAGACGAAGAAGAGGAAGACGACGAAGACGACGAAGACGACGAAGACGACGAAGACGACGAAGACGACGAAGACGAGGAAGACGAGGAAGACGAGGAAGACGAGGAAGACGAGGACGAAGACGAGGACGAAGACGACGAGGACGAGGAGGACGACGAAGAATCGGCTAATTTCGTCGTCGTCGAGGCCCTAACGACCTACGTCGAGGGCTACCCCGAAGGTCGCAACGACGAAGAGCCCCGGCCGGAGGCGGACGACGACGTTGAGGTAGACGTCGGCCTGCTCGCCGAGAGCGGTGACCTCGACGACGAAACGTCCCACGACCCGTCGGCCGCCGATGCCTTGCCGGCGGTCGAGAGCGCTGTCGTCGCGCAGGACGATCAAGGAACAGTGCTCGAGCCGGAGAGCGAGCGTTCAGCCCAGCCGGAGCACTCGGACGCCGCTGCGGACGACGCCGCGCCGCCAGTTGACGAGAGCGACTCGGCCAACGAGAGTGACTCGGTCGACGACAGCGACTCGGGCGAAAGCGACGCGGATTCGGACGGACGATTGAGCCGGGTTGAAACGGGCTAAGACACGGCGCGCGCCGTCGGAGCGCCCGTCGGGTGATCGTATCCAGAAGGTACTGGCGGAGGCCGGCCTCGGATCGCGCCGAGAGATCGAGCGATGGATCGCCGAAGGGCGCATCAGCGTCGACGGTCGCAGGGCCGAGCTCGGCGAGCGCATTACCGGCAACGAGCGAATTCTGATCAACGGCAGGCCCGTCCGCCTGAAGCGGCAGGCCGGCGCGCACCGACACCTTGCGTACTACAAGCCTTCGGGAGAAGTCACGACCCGGGACGACCCCGAGGATCGGCCGACGGTCTTCGATCGACTGCCTCGGCCTCCGCACGGCAGATGGATCACCATCGGCAGGCTGGACCTGAATACTTCGGGGCTGCTCCTCCTCACGACGGACGGTGAGCTTGCGCATCGGCTGATGCACCCGCGCTACGCGGTCTCGCGAGAGTACGCCGTCCGCTTGCTCGGTGCGCCCTCAGACGAGCAGTTGCGCACGTTATCGCAGGGCGTCGTGCTCGACGACGGACCGGCCCAGTTCGAATCGATCGATGTGCGCGGCGGATCCGGCCGCAACACGTGGCTGCACGTCACGCTGCGCGAGGGCCGTAATCGCGAGGTGCGACGAATGTTCGAAGCGGTCGGGCTGACCGTCAGCCGCTTGATACGCGTGCGATACGGCCCCGTGCAGCTCGGGCGGATGCAGCGCGGACGGACGCGTGATCTGACCGCAGGCGAGATTGCGGCGCTTTACGACGCGGTCGGACTGACTCCGCCGCAGGACGCGAAAGACCGGACGAAGGCGGGCGAAGACGTCGCGCCACGCAGCACCCGGAAGGTGCCGCGCACCGCGCGGAAAGGCAAGGCGCAGCCGTCACGCCGCCGTCAGCGGTGAATGGCGTGGCTCCGCGAACGTCTGCGACCGCCCGGCGTCAGCCCTGGCAATCGATCTGCTGCCCGTGCGTTCCCTTGCCGTCCGGCCCCAACAGGAAGAAGTAGGGAGCGATGATCTCCTCCGGGGGCTTCAGAGTCTCCGGATCCTCGGCCGGATAGGCCTGCGCACGCATGCGCGTTCGCGTCGGCCCCGGATTCACGCTGTTTACGCGTATGGACGTGTTGTCGAGCTCGTCCGCAAGGATCTGGCTCAAGCCCTCCGTCGCGAACTTCGACACGGAGTACGCACCCCAGTACGCCCTCCCTCGATTGCCGACGCCGCTCGTCGTGAAGATCAACGATGCATCTTCGGACTGCCTGAGCAGCGGCAGCATGCAGCGCGTCAGGATGAATACCGCGTTCACGTTCACGTGCATCACGCGCTGCCACGTGCCGATGTCGTAGTGCTCGATCGGGCTGCGAACGCCGAGTATCCCGGCATTGTGGACGAGCCCGTCGAGCCGGCCGTAGCGTGACTCGATCTGCTCGATCAGGTGCTGGTACTCGGGCCCCTGGGCGCGCTCGAAGTCGAGCTGCACGATCGCAGGCTCGGGCCCCACTTGCGCGACCTCGTCGTGCACCTGCTCGAGCGCGCGCTTGCTGCGCCCATGCAGCAGGACCGTCGCGCCGAGTCGCGCAGCGCCGAGCGCCAATGCGCGGCCGATGCCGCGCGTCGTGCCCGTGATCAGGATCACGCGCCCCTCGAGCAGCCCCGGGCGAGGCGTGTAGTTCTGCCAAGGCTTCATCCGGCGAGGCTATTCGGTGGTCGTCGAGATCGCAAGGCGCTCGGCTGCGGACTCGCCGGCGGCTTCGTCTCGCGCTTCGTCCGCGGCTGCTTCTCGCGCATTGTCGGCGGCTGCCTCTCGCGCTTTGTCCGCGGCTGCTTCTCGTGTCGGCGCGGGCTCGGCGGCGCCGTCGACCTCCGCGCTCGTGTCGGGCAGCACCGTCGCCTCGCGCGGAGTCTCCTCGATCGGCGGCACGGTGGTGAGCTCCTGCCGCGGACTGACGCCGAGCTCCGTGAAGCGCCGCGCACCGGGCAACACCATCCGCTCGAGAGAGCCGATCGCCCGGTTGTAGGCCTTGACGCCGTCGCCGAGCGACTTGCCGATCTGCAGCAGGTGCGCTGCGAACGAGTTGAGCCGCTCGTAAAGCTGTGTCCCGAGCTTACGGATCTCGACGGCGTTCTCGGCGAGCTTGACCTGCTGCCAGCCGTACGCGACGGCTTTCAGCAGCGCGACGAGGCTCGTCGGCGTCGCGAGGATGATGTTCTGCCGGAGCGCGTCGTCGAGCAGAGCAGGGCGCTGCGACAGCGCCGCGCTCAGGAACTGATCGCCCGGGATGAACAGGATCACGAACTCGGGGGTGTTGTCGAACTGCTTCCAGTAAGCTTTCGTCGACAGCTCGCGAACGCGCTCCGCGACGATCGTCGCATGGCGCGTGAACGCAGCGCGTCGCTCCGTCTCGGTCTCGGCCTGCATCGCCTCGAGGTAGGCGTCGAGCGGCGTCTTCACGTCGACGACGAGCAGCCGGTTCTCGGGAAGGCGGATCAGCATGTCTGGCCTGATCGAGCCGTTCTCCGTCGCGCGGTGGCTTTGCACGGAGAAGTCGCAGTGCTCGACCATGCCGGCGAGCTCGACGAGCCGGCGCAGCGTGACCTCGCCCCATTGGCCGCGCACCTCGGGCCTCCGCAGCGCGTTCACGAGGTTGCGCGTCTCCGCGCGCAGCTCGCTCTGGCTCGCCGCCATCGCCTCGAGCTGCGCCTGAAGCGCACCCTGCGCCTCGCGCCTCGCCTTCTCGAGCTCTTGCAGCTGCGAGTCGGTTCGCTCGAGGGCTTCGCGGATCGGCCGCACGATGTTCTCTATCGCCCGTTCGCGTGCCGCGAGCTCGCCCTTCGCTCGCTCGTGATGGGCACCGAGATTCTCGCGCGCGAGTCTCAGGAACGTTTCGGTATGCTGCCGGAACTGCTCGTGCGCGAGCCTGCCGAAGCTCATGCGCAGCTTCTCTTCGGCGAGCGCGAGCGCCGCCTCGCGCTCGACCTCGGCGCTCTCCCGTGCTTCGAGCTCCGCGACGCGCACGCTGAGCTCCGCTTCGAGCCGCACGCGACGCACGTAGCCGATGCCGAGACCGATGAGCAGTCCCGCCACGAGCGCGGCGACGCTCGCTGCGACGAGGAATTCGAAGGCGACGCTCTCAGGCAGCGGCATCGGCTCGTCTTTCCGTCCGCAGCACGATCGATCGATGCATTTCGCTATACACGAGCCGAAGCTTTACAGAAGTAACATCAATTATATGCTTCAAAGTACGGAAAATTCTAGCTTTTACGCTTGACGGCGTGCGCGAAGTAGTTCACGTCGACATTGCCGCCGAGGCGATACTCCGTCGTAAGAGGGTTGTAGTGCAGGCCCGTCAGGTCCGTCACGTCCAGGCCGGCCTCGCGGCACCACGCGGCGAGCTCGGACGGGCGAATCAGCTTCACGTACTCGTGCGTGCCGCGCGGAATCATCCGCAGCAGGTGCTCGGCGGCGACGATCGCGAGCACGAAGCTCTTCGCGTTACGGTTGATCGTGCTGAAGAACGCGGCGCCGCCGGGACGGAGCAGGGCGGCGCACGCCGCAACCGTCTCCGCCGGCCGCGGCACGTGCTCGAGCATCTCGAAGCACGTCACGACGTCGAACGTGCCCGGCTGCCGGGCCGCGAGCTCGCCGACGGCGACGCACTCGTAGTGGATCCTGAGGCCGCTCTCGGCGGCGTGCGCGCGTGCGATGTCGATGCTCGCCGGGGCGAGATCGATCCCCGTGACGTCGGCGCCTGCGCCGGCGGCCGCTTCCGCGAAGATGCCCCCTCCGCAGCCGACGTCGAGGAGCTTCGCGCCGGCGAGCGCGGCGTGACGCCGCACGTAGTCGAGCCGAAGCGGGTTGATCGCGTGCAGCGTCTTGAACGCGCCGTCGCGACTCCACCACTCCTCGGCGCGGGAGGAAAACTTCTCGAGCTCGTTCGCGTCGACGTTGGGTCGGTCCCGGACCATTGCATTCACCTGTTTGTCGCGGCCGAACGTGCATCGTCGATCAGCCGCATCGACCACCGCGCGGCGCGGTCGCACGCCTCGGCGACGTCGAGCCTCGTGTGCTGGCCGTCCGCGACGAGGTGCTCGCCGGCGATCCACACGTCGCTCACGTGCTCGCGCGATGCAGCGTAAACCAGATGCGAGACCGGATCGAGGACGGGCTGCAGTGCCGCGTCGCTCATCGACACGCAGATCACGTCGGCCGCCTTGCCGGGCTCGATCGAGCCGATCTCCCGCTCGAGGCCGAGCGCGCGTGCGCCGTTGATCGTTGCCATACGCAGCGCGGTCGCCGCCGGCACGGCCGTCGCGTCGTTCGCGACGAGCTTGCCGAGCAGGGCCGCCGCGTCGAGCTCGGACCAGAGGTCGAGCCGGTTGTTGCTCGCGGCGCCGTCGGTGCCGAGCGCGACGTTCACGCCTGCCGCGAGAAGGGCGGCGACCGGGCACGCGCCGCTCGCGAGCTTCAGGTTCGAACGCGGGCAATGAACGATGCTCGCGCCGGCGCGCGCAAGCGCGTCGATCTCGTCGTCGAGAAGCTGCGTCGCATGCACGCCGATCAGTGCCGGCGTGAGCAAACCGAGCCCGTCGAGACGCGCGAGCGGCCGGCGGCCGGTCTTGCTCACGGCCTCCTCGACTTCTGCGCGCGTCTCGTGCAGGTGCGTGTGAATCGGCACGTCGAGCTCGTCGGCGAGCTGCCGGATCCGTTTCAGCGTCGCGTCGGACGTCGTATACGGCGCGTGCGGCGCGAACGTCGTCGTGACGAGCGGGTTGCCCTTGAAGCGGTCCCGGACCGCGAGGCCCTTCGTGATGTACTCGTCCGGCGTTGTTGCCCAGACGGTAGGAAACTCGATCGCGATCATGCCGACGACGACGCGCATCCCGGCCTCGGCAGCCGTCTCGGCGACGACGTCCGGGAAGTAGTACATGTCCGAGAAGCAGGTCGTGCCGGCGCGCAGCATCTCGGCGACGGCGAGGCGCGTGCCGTCGCGCACCGACTCGGCGTTGACCCAGCGGGACTCCGCCGGCCAGATCCGGTCGCGAAGCCACCGCTCGAGCGGCAGATCGTCCGCGAAGCCGCGAAAGAGCGCCATGCCGGCGTGACAGTGTGCGTTGACGAGCCCGGGCAGCAGCACGTGGTCCGGACGCTCGTGGAGCGCATCCGGCACGAATCGGGTGCGCGCCTCCGCTTCGGGCAACACCGCCTTGATCCGGCCCGCGTCGATCGCAACGGCGAGCCCCTCGACGGCACGCACGTCGGGCTCGACCGCGACCGTCCAGCGCGGACAGATCAGCGCGTCAATGTGTTCGGGCATCGTCGTCTCGCTGCAGGCGTTCCCGGCGTTTCGACCCGGCCGGCTCGCGGCCTCCGCCGGACGCCGAGCCCTCCGAGCCGCCGGAAGTATAGCCTCTCGGGCCCGCCTCGACCCTGCGGATTGCGAGTCGGTGTGCTAGAATTTGGGTTGTTTTTTGAGCACTTGAATCCCTGCCAGTCGGGCCGCCGTGTCGCTCGGCCGGCGAAACCATATCTCGCAGCATTTCGCGCTCTCCTTGGCCGGCGTCAACGGAGATAGGGACGGTATTTTTTTGAGCGAAACGAATGGCTGAAGGGGCGAAGGAAATATTGCCGGTCAATCTCGAGGACGAGATGCGGCAATCGTACCTCGATTACGCGATGAGCGTGATCGTGGGCCGCGCGCTGCCGGACGTGCGCGACGGGCTGAAGCCCGTGCACCGCCGCGTGCTGCACGCCATGCGCGAGCTCGGCAACGACTACAACAAGCCGTACAAGAAGTCCGCCCGCGTGGTCGGCGACGTGATCGGTAAGTATCACCCGCACGGCGACGCGGCCGTGTACGACGCGATCGTCCGGCTCGCGCAAGACTTCTCGATGCGCTACGTGCTCGTCGACGGGCAGGGCAACTTCGGCTCCGTCGACGGCGACGCGCCGGCGGCGATGCGCTACACCGAGGTGCGCATGGCGCGCATCGCGCAGGAGCTGCTCGCCGACATCGACAAGGAAACGGTCGACTTCGTCCCGAACTACGACGAGTCCGAGCGCGAACCGTCCGTTCTGCCGACGCGCATCCCGAATCTGCTGATCAACGGCTCGTCCGGCATCGCCGTCGGCATGGCGACGAACATTCCGCCGCACAACCTCGGCGAGGTGGTCGACGCGTGCCTCGCCGTGCTCGAGAACCCGTCGATCGGCATCGCCGACCTGATCAAGCTCGTGCCGGGGCCGGATTTTCCGACGGCCGGGCAAATCCACGGCGTGCAGGGCATCTACAGCGCCTACACGACCGGGCGCGGGCGCATCTACGTCCGCGCGAAGACGCACGTCGAGGAGATCGACGACCGCGGCCGCGAGGCGATCGTCGTCACCGAGCTGCCCTATCAGGTGAACAAGGCGCGGCTGATCGAGAAGATCGCCGAGCTCGTCCGCGAGAAGCGCCTCGAGGGCATCAGCGAGCTGCGCGACGAGTCCGACAAGGACGGCATGCGCATCGTGATCGAGCTGCGCCGCGGCGAGCGCTCCGACGTCGTGCTGAACAACCTGTTCAAGCAGACGCCGATGCAGAGCGTGTTCGGCATCAACATGGTCGGGCTCGTCGACGGGCAGCCGCGCCTGCTCACGTTGAAGGAGCTGATCGAGGCGTTCCTGCGCCACCGGCGCGAGGTCGTCACGCGGCGCACGCTGTTCGATCTGCGCAAGGCGCGCGAGCGGGCGCACGTCCTCGAGGGACAGATGGTCGCGCTCGCGAACATCGACGAGGTCATCGAGCTGATCAAGGCGTCGCCTTCGCCGGCCGATGCGCGCGAGGCGCTCTGCGCGCGGATCTGGCGGCCCGGCGCCGTCGTCGCCCTGCTCGAGCGCGCCGGCGCTGCGAGCACGCGCCCCGAGGACCTGACCGAGGAATGCGGCCTCACGGACGAGGGCTATCGGCTCTCGACGATCCAGGCACAGGCGATCCTCGATCTCCGCCTGCACCGTCTGACGGGGCTCGAGCAGGAGAAAATCTCCACGGATTACGGCGAGTTAATAGACAATATTAAGGAATTTCTTCAAATCCTGTCCGACCCGGACAAGCTGCAGTCCGTGATCCGCGGCGAGCTGAACGAGATCCGGGAGCGCTACGCGGACCCGCGGCGGACCGAGATCGTCGAGGACTTCAACGACCTGACGATCGAGGACCTGATTCCCGAGGCGTCGCTCGTCGTCACGCTGTCGCACCTGGGTTACGCGAAGGCTCAGCCGGTCGACATGTACCAGGCGCAGCGCCGCGGCGGACGGGGTCGCGCCGCGGCCCGCGTCAAGGACGAGGACTTCATCGAGCAGATCTTCGTCGCGCATTCGCACGACACGCTGTTGTGCTTCACGAGCCGCGGCAAGGCGTATTGGCTCAAGGTCTATCAGCTGCCGCAGGCGGGCTCGGGTTCCCGCGGCCGCCCGATCGTGAATCTGCTGCCGCTCGAAGCCGACGAGCGGGTCAACGCCGTGCTGCCGGTGAAGTCCTACGACGAGGACAAGTTCGTGTTCTTCGCGACGTCGCAGGGCACCGTGAAGAAGACGCCGCTCGTCGCATTCTCGCGGCCGCGAACGAACGGCATCATCGCGATCGATCTGCGGCCGGACGATCGGCTGATCGGCGTCGGCATCACCGACGGGCACCGCGACATCATGCTGTTCTCGAGCAGCGGCAAAGCCATTCGCTTCCCGGAGGACGACGTGCGGCCGATGGGCCGGACGGCCGCCGGGGTCCGGGGGCTGCGCCTCGCCGCCGCCGGCGACGAGGTCATCGGCGTCGTGATCCTCGACGACCGGGGGCCGCTGCTGCTCGCGACCGAGAACGGATACGGCAAGCTGACGCCCGTCGAGGAGTTCCCCGTGCAAGGGCGCGGCGGGCAGGGCGTGATCTCGATCCGCACGTCGGAGCGCAACGGGAAGGTCGTCGCCGCGCTGCAGGTCTCGCCCGATGACGAGCTCATGCTGATCACGTCCGTCGGCACGCTCGTGCGCACGCGCGCCGCCGAGGTCTCAGTGCTCGGCAGGAACACGCAGGGTGTCCGGCTCATTCGCCTCGACGAAGGGGCCCGTCTCGTCGGCGCCGAGCGCGTCGAGGCGTTGCAGGACGAGAACGGCGGCGAAGCGGCGACCGGCAGCGGCGGGACGGCCGGCAACGGCGGGCTCGCGATGTCGGGAAACGGCGAGACGGAGGCGTTCGACGGGGAGGGCGAGCCGTTCGACGACGAGGACGGCGAGGACCTCGAAGGCGACGACGCCGAGCCGGACGGCGAGTAACAGCGAATTCAACGCCGCGCGGCAGGAAGACTGAGGGGGCGATGCCGGTCGGCGGGACCGTGCCCGGCAGGGAGCCGGGAAGCTTGAGCATCGAAGGATAGTTAGAAGATGAAGCGAGTGTACAACTTCAGCGCCGGCCCGGCGATGCTGCCGGAGCCCGTTTTGCGCCGTGCACAGGCGGAGCTGCTCGACTGGAAGGGCAGCGGTATGTCCGTGATGGAGGTGAGCCACCGCGGCAGCGATTTCATCGAGTGCGCCGCAGACGCGGAGCGCCGGCTCCGCGGGCTGCTCGGCGTGCCGGATCACTACAAGGTTCTGTTCATGGCGGGCGGGGCCACCGCGCAGTTCGCGGCCGTGCCGCTCAACCTCGCGCCGGAGGGCTCGACGGCCGATTACGTGATCACCGGCAGCTGGGGCAAGAAGGCGGCGGGCGAGGCGGCTCGCTACTGCAACGTGAACATCGCGGCCGACTCGGAGCCGTCCCGCTACACGGAGATTCCGCCGCGCGAGACGTGGCGCCTCACGCCGGGCGCGTCGTACGTGCACGTCACACCGAACGAGACGATCGTCGGTGTCGAGTTCCACGAGATTCCGGACGTCGGCGACGTGCCGCTCGTCGCGGACATGTCGTCGACGATCCTGTCGCGGCCGATCGACGTCGAGCGCTTCGGCATCATCTACGCCGGTGCGCAGAAGAACATCGGTCCGGCCGGGCTCGGCATCGTGATCGTCCGCGAGGACCTGATCGGCCGCGCGCGCCGACAGACGCCGGGCGTCTTCGACTACAAGATCACGGCCGAGTCGGACTCGATGTGGAACACGCCGCCGACGTTCGCGTGGTACCTCGCGGGCCTCGTGTTCGAGTGGCTCGAGGAGCAGGGCGGCCTTGCCGCGATGGCGGAGCGCAACCGTAAGAAGGCCGAGACGCTCTACGCCGCGATCGATGCGTCCGACTTCTACACGAACTCGGTGCGCCCCGAATACCGCTCGTGGATGAACGTGCCGTTCACGCTCGCGGACTCGGCGCTCGACAAGACGTTTCTCGAGGAGTCGAAGGCGGCCGGCCTGACGAACCTGAAGGGTCATCGGCTCGTCGGCGGCATGCGCGCGAGCATCTACAACGCGATGCCGCTCGAGGGGGTCCAGGCACTGGTCGAGTTCATGGCCGACTTCGAGAAGCGGAGGGCCTGACCGTGCGGTTCAAGATTCAGACCCTCAACAACATCGCGGTCGCGGGCCTGCGGCGCTTCCCCCGCGAGCGGTACGAGATCGCGTCGGACATCGCGCAGCCGCACGCGATCCTGGTGCGCTCGCACAACATGCACCAGATGGAGATTCCGTCGAGCGTGCTCGCGGTCGGCCGCGCGGGTGCGGGCGTGAACAACATCCCGGTTGCCGAGCTCAGCCGGCGCGGCGTGCCGGTGTTCAACGCGCCCGGCGCGAACGCGAACGCCGTGAAGGAGCTCGTCCTCGCGAGCCTGTTCATCGCCGCGCGTAATCTGACGCAGGCCTGGGACTACGTTCGCCGCCTCGACGGGGCGTCGGACGAGACGTTGGCGAAGGAGGTCGAGGCGGCGAAGAAGCAGTTCGTCGGCTTCGAGCTGCCGACCCGGACGCTCGGCGTCGTCGGCCTCGGCGCGATCGGCGTTCAGGTCGCGAACGCGGCGCTCGCGTTGGGGATGCGGGTCATCGGCCACGATCCGAAGATCACGGTGCAGCGCGCGTGGCAGATGTCGTCCGGCGTGCAGCAGGCCGTGAACCTCGACGACCTCCTGACCCGCTCGAACATCGTGACGCTGCACGTCCCTCTGACCGACGACACGCGGAACCTGATCAGCCGCGAGCGCCTCAGGCTGTTGCCGAAGGGCGCGGTCGTGTTGAACTTCGCGCGCGAGGGGGTCGTCGATCTCGACGCCGTGGTCGATGCGCTCGACAGCGGCACGCTGAGCCATTACGTCACGGACTTCCCCACGGTGCGTCTCAAGGCGCATCCGAGAGCGATCTGCCTGCCGCACCTCGGCGCGTCGACGCACGAGGCGGAGGAGAACTGCGCGGTCATGGTCGCGGAGAACCTGCGCGAGTTCCTCGAGAACGGCAACATTCGCGATTCGGTCAATTTCCCGGAAGCCGTTCTGAGCCGCGATCGTCCGCATCGCATCGCCGTGCCGCACCTGAACGTGCCGAACATGATCTCGCAGATCTCATCGTGCGTGTCGAAGGAGAACATCAACATCAACGACATGCTGAACGTGTCGCGAGGCGAGATCGGTTACACGCTCGTCGACCTCGACGGGCCCGCCACCGAAGAGATCGTGCAGCGGATCCGCAGCATCGACGGCGTGCTGTCGGCCCGCATGCTTCCCGTGCCCGAGGAGTAGCTACGCAGGCGCACCCCCTATGAGCGATCAGCAGGAAGACCCCAAGGCCGGATTGCAGCGCCTGCGCGCGCGCATCGATGCGATCGACGCCGAGATCCAGGCGTTGATCTCCGAGCGCGCGCGCTGCGCGCAGGAGATCGGCGCGATCAAGGGACTCGGCAAGACGGCGGAGTTCTACAGCCCCGAGCGGGAGGCGCAGGTGCTCCGCGGCGTCGTCGAGCGGAACAGGGGGCCGCTGCGCGACGAGGAGATGGTGCGCCTGTTTCGCGAGCTGATGTCCGCATGCCTCGCGCAGGAGGAGCCGCTCAAGGTCGCGTATCTCGGCCCCGAGGGCACGTTCACGCAGATGGCCGTCTTCAAGCATTTCGGGCATTCCGTTCGCGCGTTGTCGGTGCCGACGATCGACGAGGTCTTTCACGAGGTCGAGTCGGGCATCGCCGACTTCGGCGTCGCTCCGGTCGAGAACTCGACCGAGGGTACGGTCAACCACACGCTCGACATGTTCCTGACGTCGCCCCTCAAGATCTGCGGCGAGGTCGAGCTGCGCGTGCACCAGCACCTGATGGGCAGGATGAAGGAGATCGCCGGCATCAAGCGCATCTGCTCGCACTCGCAGTCGTTCGCGCAGTGCCGGGGGTGGCTCGCGCAGTACCTTCCGGACGTCGAAAAGATCGTCGTCGCGAGTAACGCGGAGGCTGCGCGGCGCGCGCGGGACGAGGAGGGCACGGCCGCGATCGCCGGCGAGTCCGCCGCCGAGGTGTACGGCCTGAACGTGCTCTTCAGCAACATCGAGGACGAGGCGGACAACACGACGCGATTTCTCGTGATCGGCCGCAAGACGTTCCCGCCGAGCGGCAAGGACAAGACGTCGCTGCTCGTGTCCGCTCGCGGCACGGAGGGGCCAGGCGTGCTCTTCCATCTGCTCGAGCCGCTCGCGCGGAACGAGATCAACATGACGCGCATCGAATCGAGACCGTCGCGGCGCAAGAAGTGGGACTACGTGTTCTTCGTCGACATCGACGGCCATGCCGAGGAGCCTGACGTGCAGAAGGCCCTCGACGAGATTCGCGAGCAGGCGAACCTCTTCCGCGTGCTCGGCGCTTACCCGAAGGCGGTACTGTGAGCCCTGTGTCGAACGTGTCGGCCGGACCGGCCGAACGCAAGGACTATCGAGCGCAGCCGGTCGACCGCGTCGGCGGGACCATCGAGGTGCCCGGCGACAAGTCGATCTCGCACCGCGCGCTGATGCTCGGTGCGATCGCGGAGGGTGAAACCCGCGTGCGCGGGTTTCTCGAGAGCGAGGACTGCATCGCGACGCGCCGCGCGTTCGAGTTCCTCGGCGTCGAGATCGAGGACGAGCCGGACGGGACGCTCCGGATCGCAGGCAGGGGGCCGGGCGGCCTCGCCCCGCCCCGAAGGCCGCTTGACCTCGGCAACTCCGGCACGGCCATCAGGCTGTTGACCGGCCTCCTCGCCGCTCAGCCGTTCGACTCGGTCCTGACCGGGGACGCGTCGCTGCGCCGGCGCCCGATGGAGCGCGTGGCGACGCCCCTGCGCGCAATGGGCGCGCGGATCCGCACGCACGACGGGAAGGCGCCGATCGAGATCTCGGGCGGCGCCCGGCTCTCCGGGATCGAGTACGCGCTGCCGGTCGCGAGCGCGCAGGTGAAATCGGCGCTCCTGCTCGCGGCGCTCTACGCGTCCGGGACGACGCTCGTCCGCTCGCCGGGGCCGAGCCGCGACCACACCGAGCGGATGCTGCGCAGCATGGGCGCGCACGTGGACAGCGACGACGACGGGCTGACGGTCGCGCTGACCGGGCCGCAGACGCTCCAGGGCGGCGAGATCGTCGTGCCGGGCGACCTGTCGTCGGCGGCCTTCTTCATCGTGGCCGGCTGCCTCGGCGCGGCCGACGGGCTCCTGATCCGCAACGTCGGCGTGAACCCGACGCGGAACGGCATCCTGTCGATCCTCGGCGCGATGGGCGCGCGGATCGAGATCCGTAATCCGCGGCTGGCGGGCGCCGAGCCCGTCGCGGACCTGTTCGTCGAGCGCTCCGAGCTGACCGGCATCGACGTTCCTCCGGAGCTCGTGCCGCTCGCAATCGACGAGTTCCCGATCCTGTTCGTCGCCGCCGCCGGAGCGCGGGGGCGGACGATCGTCCGCGGCGCCGAGGAGCTGCGCCACAAGGAGAGCGATCGGCTGTCCGTGATGGCCCGCGGGCTCGCCGCGCTCGGCGCGAAGGTCGAGGAGCGGGAGGCAGGCCTGATCATCGAGGGCGGGCGGCTGCGCGGCGGCGAAATCGACAGCCACGGCGACCATCGGGTCGCCATGTCCTTCTCGGTCGCGAGCCTCCTGAGCGACGGGCCGATCTACATCCGCGATACGGCGGCGGTCGCGACTTCCTTCCCGGATTTCCTCGACATGGCCGCCGTATGCGGATTGGCCGTAACCGGGGCGTGACGGCATGCCGGCCATCCCGGGCGTGCCGATCCTGACGATCGACGGCCCGAGCGGAGCCGGCAAGGGCACGATCGCCCGCGCAGTCGCGGCCCGGCTCGGCTGGCGGCTGCTCGACAGCGGGGCCCTGTACCGGGTCGCGGCCCTCGCCGCGCTCCGCGCCGGCATCCCGCTCGACGACGAGGCGCGCGTCGCCGAGGTCGCGGGCGGGCTCGACGTCGAGTTCGCCGAGCTCGATGGCCGGGAACGCGTCCTTCTCGACGGTGAGGACGTCACGGCGGAGCTCCGGACGGAACGATGTGGCGAGGCGGCGTCTAAGGTAGCAGCACTGCCGGCCGTTCGCCGGGCCCTGCTGGCCCGGCAGCGCGCGTTCATCGCCCCCCCGGGGCTCGTGGCCGACGGCCGCGACATGGGGACCGGCGTGTTCCCGGAGGCGATTCTGAAGGTGTTCCTGACGGCGACTCCGGAGGAGCGCGCCCGTAGGCGATATAAGCAGTTGAAAGACAAGGGGATTGATGTTAGTCTGCGCGACCTTTCCCGGGAAATCGCGCAACGGGACGAGCGGGACGCGAATCGGCCGGTAGCGCCGCTGATTCCGGCGCACGACGCGCGGATCATCGACTCGACGCACATGAGCCCGGAAGAGGTGACGGAGCGCATCTTGCATTGGCTCCGTGAAGCGGGTGTCATGGCGGGATGATCTCTTTCTCCCTTAAGGACGTGCCGATCAGGAAGTAAACGGCACGATCGTTAATTTGGCCGCCGATGCAAGGATGCAACGGCGTTGAGGTTGTAAACATCACATGAGTGAATCTTTCGCGGAACTACTGGAACAGAGCTTAGCGACTCAACAGATCAAGCCCGGCGCGATTTTGATGGGCAAGGTCGTCGACGTGAACGACGACGTCGTCATCGTGAACGCAGGTCTCAAGTCCGAGGCCGTCATACCGTCCAGCCAGTTTCTGAACGACAAGGGCGAGCTCGAGGTATCGGTGGGCGACGAGGTCGAGGTCGCGCTCGATACGGTCGAGGACGGCTTCGGCGAAACGCGGCTCTCGCGCGAGAAGGCGAAACGCAGCCGCACGTGGGCGCGCCTCGAGGAGGCGTTCGAGAAGGGCAGCATCGTCACGGGCACGATCAGCGGGCGCGTGCGCGGCGGCTTCACCGTCGACATCGATCTCGTGCGCGCGTTTCTTCCCGGCTCGCTCGTCGACGTTCGGCCGATCAGAGATCCGGTCGCCCTCGAGGGCCAGACCCTCGAGTTCAAGGTCATCAAGCTCGATCAGCGGCGCAACAACGTCGTCGTGTCGCGGCGCGCGGTCGTTGAGGAAGAGTACAGCGCCGAGCGCGAGCAGCTCTTGAAGAATCTCGAGGAAGGCGCGGTCCTGAAGGGCGTCGTCAAGAACCTCACCGACTACGGCGCGTTCGTGGATCTCGGCGGCATCGACGGCCTGCTGCACATCACGGACATGGCTTGGAAGCGCGTTAAGCATCCGTCCGAGGTCGTGCAGGTCGGCCAGGAGCTCGAGGTCAAGGTGCTGAAGTTCGACCGCGAGCGCAATCGCGTATCGCTCGGCCTGAAGCAGCTCGGTGCCGATCCCTGGGAAGACCTCGCACGGCGTTACCCGCCGGGCACGCGCCTCTTCGGTCGCGTGACGAACATCGCCGACTACGGCTGCTTCGTCGAGATCGAGGAGGGCGTCGAGGGTCTCGTGCACGTCTCGGAGATGGATTGGACGAACAAGAACGTCAATCCGCACAAAGTCGTGCAGATCGGCGACGAAGTGGAGGTCATGGTCCTCGACATCGACGAGGAGCGCCGTCGCATCTCGCTCGGTCTCAAGCAGTGCAAGCCGAACCCCTGGGTGGAGTTCAGCGAGAACTACAAGAAGGGCGACAAGGTTTCCGGCCAGATCAAATCGATCACCGACTTCGGCGTGTTCATCGGGCTGCCGGGCGGCATCGATGGGCTCGTGCACCTCTCCGACCTCTCGTGGGACATCGCCGGCGAAGAGGCCGTGCGTAACTACAAGAAGGGCGAGGAGCTCGAGACCACGGTGCTCGCGATCGATCCCGAGCGCGAGCGCATCTCGCTCGGCGTGAAGCAACTCGACAAGGATCCGCTCTCGCTGTTCCTCGCGGACCATCCGAAGGGCAGCATCGTGAAGGGCACGGTTCAGGAAGTCGACGCGAAGATGGCGACCGTGGCGCTCGACAACGGCATCGTGGGCCAGCTCCGCGCTTCCGAGATCTCGCGCGATCGCGTGGAGGATGCGCGCACCGTGCTCAAGGTGGGCGACACCGTCGAGGCGAAGTTCACGGGCGTGGACCGCAAGAACCGGATCCTTTCGCTGTCGATCAAGGCCAAGGAAGCGCACGAAGAGGCGCAAGCGATCCAGAACTACAAGAGCGACGCGGGCAGGCCCGCGACCGGAACGAGGCTCGGAGACTTGCTCAAGGAGCAGCTCACTCCGGAGTGATTCGTTCAGGCCGAGGGGGAGGCGCGCAGGAGCCTGGGAGGAAGGTCTGTACCCATGACAAAGTCCGAGTTGATCGAGTCGATCGCCCGCAGCCAGAAGCACTTGCCGGCCAAGGACGTGGAATTGGCCGTCAAGCACATCCTGGAGCTCATGAGCGAAGCGCTCGCGAGCGGCGAACGCATCGAGATTCGTGGGTTCGGAAGTTTCTCTCTCCACTATCGTCCGCCGCGAATGGGCCGCAACCCGAAGACGGGCGAGGCCGTCGCGCTCGCCGGCAAGAACGTACCGCACTTCAAGCCGGGCAAGGATTTGCGCGAGCGAGTGAACGAGTCGCGCCACTTGCCCGTGCGCGACTAGCCCTCTTCGACGCGGCCGAGGGCACCTTTACAATTAGGCGTCATCCCTCTGGGTCAAGGATGCCGCCTTGGTGACGCTGCGCCGGATCGCGTTCCTGCTCGGGCTGATCGTCCTCATGCTGGCGGCGGCCGTATTCGTCTACAGCAATCCCCAGCCGATCACGGTGGATATCGGCTTCGCGCGGCTCGAGCAAGTGTCGCTTGCGGGCGCCTTTGCCGTGGTGTTTGCATGCGGATGGCTGTTCGGGCTCCTGTCCGCGGGACTTGCACTTTGGCGCACTGCGGGGGAGAAACGGCGGCTGCGCCGCGAATTGCGCTACGCCGAAGCGGAGCTCGGCAGCGCGCGCGCCCTGCCGGTAGACGATGCCCACTGACGCCACATTTCTCCTAGCGGCGATCTTCATCGTCTTCGGCGCGCTCGCTTTCGGCTACAAGATTTACCTCGACCGCGATCGCGAGCTGCCGCCGCGCATCAGCGCTGACTACCTTCGCGGCCTGAACTTGGTCTTGAGCCGCAAGACCGACGAAGCACTCGAGCTGTTCATTCAAATGGCGAAGGTGGACGAGGACACCCTCGAGACGCACTTCGCCTTGGGCCATCTATTTCGCCGCCGCGGCGAGGTGGAGCGGGCAATCCGCGTTCACGAGAACCTCCTGGCGCGGCCGAATCTCAACGAGATGCAGCGCCATCAGGCCGTGTACTCGCTCGCGGAGGACTATCTCGGCGCGGGCTTGTTCGATCGCGCCGAAAAGCTGTTCGCCGAGCTCACCGACAGCCCCACCGTAGCCGAGAACGCGCTCGAGAAGCTCGTGTACATCTACGAGCGGGAACGCGAATGGCAGAGAGCGATCGAGGCGCAGCGCAAGCTCGAGATATTGCGCGGCGCCAAGACGACGCAGGTGGCCCACTACTATTGCGAGCTCGCCGATCAGGCGCGCGCGAACGGCAATCCGGAGCTTGCACGAGAGTATCTGCGCAACACCGTGCGCAGCGAGTCCGGCCAGCTTCGCGGCACGTTGATCAGGGCGGCGCTCGCGCAAGAAGAAGGCGACTTCACGCAGGCGATCGGCTTCTACGAGCAGACCATCGAGAAGGATCGCAACTTCATCACGGAAGTGCTCGCGCCACTCATGAACTGCTACCGAAGCATCGACAAGCTGCCGTACTTCGAAGCGAGGATCGAGCGCTGGATCGCAGGCGACGCCACGCTGCGCCGCGAATTCGCGTTCGCCGCGATCTTGGGAGATCTCGCTTCGCAGTCACCCGCGCTCGCGGGCTGTGTGGAGAGCTTCGTGTTCGACAATCCGGTGCTCGCGAATCTCGTCAACGCCGCGGAGCTCAAGACGTTGCCCGCCGAGGAGCGGCGTGCGGCCGTGGAGCGGATCACCGTGGGGCTGCGCCAGATTGCATCGTCGAGCGCGCGCTACCGTTGCGCGAATTGCGGCTACAGTACGCAGCGCTTCATCTGGCACTGTCCAAGCTGCAAGCTCTGGGAAACGGTGCGCCCCATCCAAAGCTTGCCGCTCGAAGCGGTACTCGGCTAGCGCCGCGTCGAGAATCTCGCTCAAGTCATGAGATTGCGCTGCTGCCGCGGGCAACGCGCGTCTCTACGATGCCTCCTCGTTATTTTTCACGGAGGAGTCACGTCGATGAGAAACTTTGGTTTGCGCAATGTGGGACTACGGGCGGGCTATCTCGCGCTCTTCGGGCTGGCCTCGTTCGGGGCGTTTGCCGGGCCGGTGAACATCAACACGGCCGACGCCGCAACGCTTGCGGCAGAGCTGCAGGGCATCGGCCCGGCGCTCGCGGAGGCGATCGTCCGCGATCGCACGGAGCACGGCAAGTTCGAGACGCCCGAGGCGCTCGCACGCGTGAAGGGCGTGGGCGAACGCATCGTCGAGATGA
>DASVCR010000105.1:0-60511 GCA_036381515.1 Gammaproteobacteria bacterium
CCGTCGGAGACGACTCGGCAGGTTTCAGTCGGCAGCCTCGATTGCGCCGATGTCCGGCGCCGCGCCGGTGAAATCGAGCGACACGGGCGCTCCGTTTGTCCACCTCGTGTCGCGGTCCACCGTGACCGTATGCGCCTCGTAGTCGACCGCGACCACGGTCAGCGGCGCCTCGTTGCCGATCCGGATGCGGTCGCCGTCGACCAGCGAGAAGCCGTCCGTGAAGTACCCGGCATCCTCGAGCGGGATCGTCCTGCCCGACCCGGCGCCCCGCGTCCGCGTCAGCGGCGCGCCCTCGTCGATGCCGCGGCTGCCGGGCGCGAGCGCGAAATCCTCGAGCGAGCGGGGCTCCGTCACGACGAATTTCGGCACGCCTTGGATGTTGCCCCGCACGTAGCGGGGGTACTTCTTCTCGGCCTCGGCGAGGCTCATCACGTCGTCGCTACGCACGTCGAAAGCCACGTCGCTACGCGCGCGACCCGCGATCAGGTTGTTCTCGATGATCGACTCGCCGATCGCGCCCGACGGGTTCGCCTTCAGCTGGAAGACGATGTCGCCGTCCGCGACGCCCGCGGCCGCGCGATTCGCGTACACGATGTTGTTCTTGAAGACGTTGCCCGTGACGCCGTGGCCGCCGTCGTAGAAGACGAGGCCCCAGGCCGGTCCGCCGTTCGCGTACAGCGTGTTGTGGTAGATGCGGTTGTAATGCGCCCACTTCTGCCCGCCGCGGCTCTGCGTCGTGATCCCCTCGTTGCTGTTCGCGACGATGACGTTCCGTCGCACGATGTTGCGTCGGCCCTCGACCTTCATGCCGGCGTTGCGCGCCCGATCCGTCGACCCCATCGCATGCCGCACGACGTTGCGCTCGAAGACGTTGTGCCGGCCCATCAGCGCGAGGTTCCGTCCGCCCTTGCCGGGTCCCAGGATGTCGCTCCAATCGTTGTCGAACACGTTGTTGCGAATGACGTTGTGCTCGCCCTTGACCTGGAGCAGGTTGTGCGCGCCGCGCGTGACGACGTTGCCTTCGACCAGATTGTGATGGGACTCGCCATCGATCTGGATCGAGTCGCCCCAGTCCTGCCCGTTGCCGTCGTCGTAGATGCCGACGACGTCGATCACGTTGTCGAGCAGCTCGATGTGGTGCGAGCGCTTGAGCCTGATGCCGTGCCAGCCCGTCGCGTAGCGGAAGCGGCCGTTACGGATCGTGTTGTGGCTGCCGTCGATGATCGTGACGAAATGATCGACGCGGGAGGCGGGACTCGGCTCGACGCCGTCGACCCATATGCCGTCGACGACGATGTACGAGCGGCTCGTCAGATCGATCGCATGGTCGAGGCCGCCCGCCCTGTCGGAGGTGAGGACCGGGGTCTCGTTTCGGTAGGCCGCGTAGCGGATCGGCGCGCTGGACGTGCCGGACCTCGCGGGTCGGATCGGATCGTTCTCGTACCTGCCGCCGCGCAGATACACCGTGTCGCCGGGGGCGACGGCGACGTTGGCCTTCGCGATCGTGCGCCACGGGGACGACGGCGAGCGGCCGTCGTTCGCGTCGTCCCCGGCCGGCGAGACGTAGTACTCGGCCGGCCATATCGCGGTCGCGGCGAGCGCGATCGCAACGAACGATGCGAAGGCTATGCAGGCACTGCGCGGCGAAATCACGTGTCCGGCTCCCGTGGTCCCGTCGAGCGACAAGCCGACGGGGTGCAAGGACCGTCGCCGAAAGGCGTCAGCCTTGCCCGTCGGCCATCGCGCTGTCGGTTTGCAAGGATCGAGCCGTCGGAGCCGCGGCGACGGCCGCAACTTCGCGGCGCTCGCGCCGCGACGGCCTCGCCCGGCTCGGCACCTCGGCCATGCGGGACGCGATCACCGTCATCGTCAGCGGCCACCCGAGCACGCGGTTGCGATGCAGCGTGTAGTCGATGGCCGTCGACTGCCGCAGCAGCCCGTGCAGGTCCGCCGCCGAGAGGAGCCACAGGCTCGTCCTCGAGCGCCACTTCGGCCTGTGCTTCCAGAGCCACGCGTCGAACAGCCGGTCGCTCCAATGCAGGAACGGCACGCCCGTATGCGTTTCGATCGGGAAATACTTGCTCGGCGTCGTGAAGAAGACGTAACGGCCGACCCGGAGCATCTCGTCGAGGAACGCGAGTTGCGCGGAGCGGTCGCCCACGTGCTCGATCACGGCATTCGAGAAGACCCAGTCGAACTCGCCGTCCTCGAACGGCATCACGCGCCCGTCGTAGCGGACGAAGCGCATCCGCGGATAGGTTTTCTGCAGCGCGTCGAGATCGTGCACGCCGAGGCCCGTGTACGTTTCAGGCGCGTAGGGGTAGGTCTTCAGCAGCCAGTTCTTGGGTCCCGACCCCTTCGGATCGTCCTTCGCGGTCACGCCCACGTCGAGGACGGTCATGCCGGGACGGAAGAAACTGTGAAAGTGTCGGACCTTCGCTTCGCGAGAACGGAGCATGACGCGCGTCTTCAGCGCACCGATCAGTTGCCGTGCTGCGGGCATGATTCTTCCTTGGTGTTGGTGCCGTCGAATTCCTTAGGTCGTGCGCGTCACGCGCCGGCCTTCGAGGCAGAGGTGTGCCGTCGCCCCCCCTGGTCGTTTGCGCGAGCCCCGTGCAACCTCCATGCCGGGCGAACGGCAACGGACACTTGCACGGGCCTCACCCCGCGACGCGCGAGCTCAAGCCGCCCGGAGGCATCGGCCGCCGGCCGCCGGTGCTCATGCCGACCTCGATTGCCCCGATGTCGGGCGCCGCGCCGCGAAACTCGAGGGAGACGGGCGCGTTGGCCGACCACTGCACCGGCTCGGCGACGGTCAGCGTGTTGGCCGCGTAGTCGACGCGCACGACCTGGATCACCGGGCCGCCCGCGATCTGGATCCGGTCGCCGGGCACGATCGAGAAGCCGTCGAAGAAGTAGCCCGCGTCCTGCACGCGGATCGTCGTCCCGGATCCTGCCTCCTGAGTGAACGTGAGCGGGACGCCTTCGTCGATCCCCCGGCTGCCGGGCGCGAGCGCGAAGTCCTCCGGCTTCTGCGGCGACGGCGACACGAACTTCGGCGCCGCGGGGATGTTGTTCTTGAAGTTCGCAGCGAACGTCTTCTGCGCCTCGTCCAGCGCGAGGACGCCCGTGCCGTCGATCGCGAACGCGCCGCTGCCCGAGCCGTTCCCGTCGATCAGGTTGCCTTCGATCAGCGAGTCGCCGATCGGACCGCTCGGGTTCGACTTCAGATCGAAGCGGATTGCCGCCTCGCCGTTCGCGTACACGATGTTGTTCTTGAACACGTTGCGCGTGACGCCGTTGCCGCCGTCGTAGAAGATCAGGCTCCAGGCCGGCCCGTCGTTCGAGTAAATCGTGTTGTGGTAGATGTGATTGCTTTGCGCGGTCTTCGATCCCGAGCGGCTCTGCGACGTGATCCCTTCGCTGCTGTTGTCGTAGATGAAGTTGCGGCGCACGATGTTGTTGAGGCCCTCGGCCTTCTTGCCGGCGTTCTCGCCCTTGTCCGTCGACGCGGCCGCCTTGCGCACGACGTTGCGCTCGAACAGGTTGTACGCGCCCATCAGCGAAAGGTTCCGTCCGCCCTTCTGCGCGCCGAGGATCTCGCTCCAGTCGTTCTCGAACGTGTTCAGGCGGATTACGTTGTACCGGCCTTTGACCTGCAGCAGGTTGTGCGCGCCGCGCGTGATCGTGTTGCCCTGCAGCAGGTTGTGCTCCGCGTCGAGGACCTGGACCGAATCGCCCCAGTCCTGGCCCGTCCCGTCGTCGTAGATCCCGACGACGTCGATGACGTTGTTCAGCAGCTTGTTGTGATGCGCGCCTTCGTCGAGCTGGATGCCGTGCCAGCCGTGCGCGAACCGGAACGTGCAGTCGCGAATCGTGTTGAAGCTTCCGTCGAAGATCTCGACGAAGTGCTGCACCCGCGCGTCCGGATTCGGCTTGACGCCGTCGACGTGGATGCCCTCGACGACGATGTGGGAGCGCTTCGACAGGTCGACCGCGACCACGAGCCCGCGGACCTTGTCGGACGTGAGCACCGGCTCGCCCTCGTACGCGACGTAGCGGATCGGTGCCTCCGGCGTGCCCGACTTCGCCGGCTTGATGGGGTCGTCGAGGTATCGGCCGCCGAGCAGATGCACGGTATCGCCCGGTGCGACCGCCGAGTTCGCCTTCGCGATGGAGCGCCACGGCGACGACGGCGACGTGCCGGCGTTCGAGTCGTCTCCGTTGGGCGAGACATAGTAGCTCGCTGCCCAGCCGAGCGTCGACACGAGCAGCAGCGGCAGCACGAGGAAACAAGACGTCAATCGCTTCGAAATCACGAGGTTCTCCGTATCGGCCCGGTCGTCGAGGCGAAAGAGCGCGGCAGACCTGCTGAGATATAAGTGATGTGCGCTCGCGCCGGCTGCGCCGCCGAGCGTTCCGAGCCGCAAGCCCGCGAGTGTGAAGCGCCGAACCGACGCGGACGCTTCGGTCGCGGTTGCGTGCGTCTTACGACGCGTCTGCCCCCATTGGCCGGGCCACCTTACCCGCCGATCCCGCGGCGGGCAACTGTACCCAGATTGCGACGGTCTCGACGGGACGTGCGCGTGCTATTGTGTCGGAAGTGGTATTCCTCGTGAGCGTTGCTCGTCGGCGGTCGTCGTGCGAGGGACGGCATCTTCGCCGGCGTTGGATTCACGGTGTCCGACGCTGCGTGGCATTCCTCATGAGCGGCACGCCGTTCAACGAGGGCGCTGTGTGATATGCGCGTCTTGGGGAGCGTGCGAGCCAGGGATGGCGAGCCCGCAGCCGCCATGGATGGCCTTGCGGCGGTCCCCAAGACGCGCATATCACACAGCGCCCGACCACCACCAACGCTCAAACGCTCATGAGGAATGCCACGCAGCGTCGGACAACGCAGCGTCGGACGAACGCCGACGCCGAGCGCTCAGGTGGAATGCCGCCCTTCTCGCACCGCCGCGTAAATCTCGAGCAGCCGCGCCGCGACGCGCTCGCGCGTGAAGCGCTGCTCGGCCTCGTCGCGATTGCGGGCGGCGATGCGCCGATAGGCGTCCGGATCCGCGAGGAGCGCCAGCAGGCGCTCGGCGAAGTAGTCGGGGTCGGTGCTCGTCGATACGACGCCGTGCACGCCGTCGACGAGCACCTCGCCGAGCGCGCCTTCCGGCCGCGTGACGATCGGCAGGCCGTGCAGCATCGCTTCGAGCACCGCGTTCGACAGCCCTTCCGGATAGCAGGTCGGGAACAGGAAGACGTCCGCGTCCTCGAGCGCGCGCCACTTCGCGTCGCCGGTGACGTGGCCGAGGAACCTGACGAAGTCGCAGCCCGTGCGCTCGACGTGCGCCCTGATCGCGGCCTCGTCGTCGCCGGCGCCCGCGATCCAGAGATCGAGAGAGGGCAGCACCGGCGGCCGGCGCTCGCGATAGCGGCGCACCGCGTCGATCGCGATCAGCGCGCCCTTCGCGACGAGCAGCCGTGACATGAAGAGCGCCGCCGCCCGCTCCGTCGGAGCCTCGCGCGGGCGGCGCCCGTGCGCAGCGGGCACGCGTTCCGCGCGCGGAGAGTCGCTCGGGCGCGCGTCGGCGACGGTCGTCTCGATGAACACTCGGCCGCCGCGGACGCCGAGGCGGCGCAGCCCGGCCTCGAAGCGCCGGCCGAGCACGGCGTAGTCAGCGCCCGTGCCGTATGCGAGCCGGAAGAACGCGCGCAGCACCGCGCGCCGCGCGATCCTTTCCGCGAACGGCTCCTCCCAGCCCCTGAAGAAGATCAGCCGCGGCGCGTGCGACAGCCGGGCGAGCAACAGAAAGACGCCGTCGCGGAAGAACGATTTCGCGTTCAGCGAAGGGTTGAAGTGCAGCAGCGCGTAGTCGCGGCGCAGCAGCTTGCCGACGAAGCGCACGTAGTTCGCGGCGAGCCGGGCGACGCGCGCGAGCGGGGACTCGGGCTCCGCGCGATTCACGTAGAAGTACTCGACGTTCGCGATCTCGTGGAGCCGCAGCACGTTGTAGTAGTTCGCGACGCCGCCGACGTTCCCGCGCAAGTCGGGCGTCAGGATCAGCACCGGCGGCGCGTCCGCCGCGGCCGCGTCCCCCGAGACGCCGGAGCACGTGCCGTCGGTCCTCATCGCGCCGGCGCGGCGAGCACCTCGCCGAAGAAGGCCTCGAGCTTCGCGACGTTCCTGTCCCGGTCGCAGTGCTCGGCGACGAACGCGAGCGCGCGCCGCCCGATCTCGCCGCGCAGCGCTTCGTCCGCGATCAGCCGCTCCACGTGGGTCTTGAAGGCCGCGTAGTCGCCGTGCGCACAGACGCCGATGCCGTACGTCTCGAGCATCTCGCCCGGGTCGAAGCGCAGGCTCGCGACCGCCTTGCCGCAGCTCCATGCCTGGATGAACACGTTCGGAAAGCCTTCGGGGTCGCACGTGTGAACGAGCAGCAGGCATCCGCTCATCAGCGCGTCGAGCGCGTCTCGAGGCTGAAAGCCGAGGTAGCGGAAGTTGCGGGGCAGGCCCTCCGCGTCGAGCAGCCTGCGGTACGCGGGGTCCTGGATCTGCCCGGCCATGCGGAACTCGACGCCGGTGTGCTCGAGATCGGCCGCGAGGCGCACGAAGTCCTCCGGGTTCTTGCTCTTCTTGAGGTTCGCGGCCCACAGCACGTAGCGCGGCGGCGCGGCATCGGAGCTCCGCGGCCGGCACCCGTCCGTGCGCTCGCGCCCGGCGGCCGCGCCTTCGTTCGCGGCACGCCGCGTTGGCCGCGCCGAGTTGTAGATCACGACATGCCTGCCGTTCGCGCAGGCCCGGATCTGTCCCGTGTGCTGGTAGACGATGCCGTCGACGAGGCGCAACGCAAGATGATTCACCGCGCCGAACGCGGCGATCCGCGCTCGCCCGAGCGCGCGAGCGGCACGCCGCGCGGCGGAGAGCTTCGCGCCGTAGAACGGCTTCGCGGCGACCGGACGCACGTCGTTGATGTGCGACACCGCGAACACGAACCTCGCGCCGGCCCGGCGCGCATCGAGCACGCTGCGCAGGAGGTGACGCTTGTTGAAACGCCAGTAGACGACGTCGGGCCGCAAGTCGGCCAGCGCGCGTTTGAACGCGGCGCGGAAGCGGCCGTGCAACGGAAGGATCGCGTACGGGTGCTCGCGCTGCGTCGGGCCCGGGCAGCACACCGCATAGACGACGTCGTGCCCGCGCGCGGCGAGCGCCGTCGCGATCTCGTGGCATTGCGTCTCGCTGCCCCCGGCGGTCTGGTCGATGTGGCGATTGACGATCAGGATTCGCATTCGCCGTCCGTTGGGATGTGCGCCCGCCGGTGCTCGGTCGGCCATCGTCGGTCGCGGTCGTCCTTCCGTCCCTGCAAGAGAACGATCGCCTTCGCGCTCGATTCTGCCACCGAGGCGGAAGGCGCGTATCGCCCGGGCGAGAGGCGTGGAGGTCAATGCACGACTCCGAACGCGCGCAGGAAGCGCGTTTCCTTGCCGGGAAAGAGCGTCGCGATGAGCTCGCGCTGCTCGTGCGTCAGCGCGAAATGCCGAATGTACAGGGCGAACGCGACGCTCCACAGCACGGCGCCGAGCGCGAGCAGCACCGCGGGCTCGAACGGCAGCAGCGTGCGCCCGCCGAGGGAAAGCGCGACGAACGGCGCCCATGCGAGCGCCGTGCGGCCGATGAACCGCTCGGCGCCCTTCCATACGGCGAGATCGCGGACGAACCACCAGATGAAGAGGTGCTTCATGAAGTGCGCAGACCCGGAGGCGAGCACCGCGCCCGCGATGCCCATCCTCGGAATCAGCACGATCAGGGCGACGACATTGTAGACGCTGAAAATCCGGCTCGCGAGGATGACGTGGGCCTTCTCCTTGAGCTGTGCGACGAGGGTGATCGGCACGTCGAGCGAGTTCGCCGCCGCGAACAGGAACACGATCGTCAGAAGCGGTGCGTGCTCCAGAAACTTTCCGGCGAAGAGAACCTGCACGACCTCCCGGTGCCAGCAGGCGATGAACAGGAAAATCGGCACCATCACGACGAAGCCGAAGGTCACGAGCAGCGAGAAATACGTCCGAACGCGCTCGACGTTCTTCTCATAGTCGAGGGAGAAGAACAGCGGCCGGACGACGGACTCGAGCTGCTTCAACGGCGTCGCGCGATAGATCGTCTGGCTCAGCTGCGTGCAGAAGGAGTAGGCGCCGACGGCGACGGGATCGAGATACGCGGCGATGAAGAAATTGTCGGTTCGCGTGCGCAGGGGCAGCGTGCCCGCATCGTTAAAATTGTAAAAGATTCCATATTTGAAAATGCGTCTTCGGTCGCCCGGCGGGAGCGTGTCGCGCGTGCCGCTCCGCCGATCGGCTCGCACCGTGTAGAGGTACTTGAGGCCGGCGTAGAGGAACAGGTAGGCGGCGAGGTCGATCAGGAACACGGTCACGAGATCGAGGCCCCACCCGTAGCCCGCCGCCGCATAGAGCACGGCCTTCACGATCGCGAAGAGCACTTGCATCCCGAGGCTGTGCTGCTGGAGCAAGTGAGAGGAAAGCGCGATCGTCAGGATCGAGCACTGGAAGTGCGCGAGCGCGAGGCCCGCGAAGATCACGAAGACCGACCGGTAGCCCTCGATGTCGAAGAGCGGGGCGACTTGCGGCCACGTGACGTAGAGGAGCGCCAGCACGACGGCGGTGCTGACGAGGCGGATGAGCCCGATGCGACGCACGAGCCGGTCCGCGACGCGGTTCTCGCCTTGCTTCAGGTACTCGGGCTGATATCGCCGCAGCGTGTGCTCGAGCCCGAACGACGCGACGGCGGCGAGCAGCGGCAGCAGCGCGTAGAACAGGCTGTAGACGCCGTACTCGGCCTCGGACAGCAGCCGGACCAGGAGCACGTAGCCGACGAAGCTCGCGAGTTGCCCCGGAGGGCGCAGCAGCAGCGTGTGGAATACGGCGCGTCTGGCACGCTGTTTGCTGTACAGGCGAGTCATCGGTGACGGTCGCGGTCGGCCGCGCCCATCAGAAAGCAAACAAGTCGTTCGTGGCGTTCTTCTTGCAGCACCGTTTCATCCTGACACGGTGCCTCGGGGGGCGGCAACTGCGCGGCGATACAGGGTACGCGGGCTTCGTCCAGGGAGGGTGAAGAGTTCGGATGAGAATTTCGGTTTTCGGATTGGGATACGTCGGCGTCGTATCGGCGGCGTGCCTTGCGCGCAACGGTCACGTCGTCGTCGGCGTCGATACCAATTGCACCAAGGTGGCGCTGGTCAACGACGGTGCGAGCCCGATCGTCGAGAAGGGGCTGGACGCGCTCCTCCGAAGCGCCGCGGACGAAGGCCGATTGCGTGCCACGACGGATGCGGCCGAAGCGGTCCTGTCCACGGACCTGTCGCTCGTTTGCGTCGGTACGCCGGGCAACGGCAACGGCAGCCTCAACCTCGCCTTCGTCGAGCGCGTCTGCCGGGACATCGGCTCGGCGCTGGCCCGGGTCGACGGCTGGCGTCTGGTGACGGTCCGGAGCACGATGCTTCCGGGCTCGATGCGCAACCTCGTGATCCCCACCCTCGAGCAGGCGTCGGGCAAGCGGGCGGGCGAGGACTTCGGCGTCTGCTTCAATCCCGAGTTCCTGCGCGAGGGCAGCGCGGTGCAGGACTTCGACGATCCCCCGAAGACCGTGATCGGCGAGATCGACGAGCGCAGCGGCGACGTTCTCGCCTCGCTCTACGAGCACCTCCGGGCGCCCCTGTTTCGCACGGATCTCGGCACCGCGGAGATGGTCAAGTACGTGGACAACGCATGGCACGCGCTCAAGGTGGTGTTCGCGAACGAGATCGGCAACATCTGCAAGACCGCCGGCGTCGATAGTCACGCGGTGATGGACATCTTCTGCCGCGACACGAAGTTGAACCTTTCGCCGTCCTATCTGAAGCCCGGCTTCGCGTTCGGAGGGTCGTGTCTGCCGAAGGACGTTCGCGCGCTCACGCATTACGCGAGGAGCAACGACGTCGACACGCCCGTGCTATCGTCGATCCTCGCGAGCAACGAGCTGCAGGTCCGCCGCGTTTTCAACATGCTGCAGTCGTACGGGCGCCGAAGGGTCGGCGTGCTCGGCATGAGCTTCAAGGCGGGCACGGACGATCTGCGCGAGAGCCCGCTCGTCGCCCTGATCGAGCTCCTCATCGGCAAGGGCTACGAGCTTACGATCTACGACCGAAACGTGAGCCTTGCGAAGCTTATAGGGGCGAACAGGGATTACATTCTCGAGCATATCCCTCACATCGAGAAGCTCATGGTCGACGATCCCTGTCGACTCCTCGAGCGCTCGGACATCCTCGTCGTCGGCACCGCCGAGGCGGAGTTCTCGAGCATCCTGCGGAACGTATCCCGCGACACGGTCATCCTGGACCTCGTGCGAGTCGACAATGCTTTACGAGAACGACCGTCCTATCAGGGCATATGCTGGTGAGGCCAAACGGCCCAGGCGGGTACTGATCATCGTCGAGAACCTGCCGGTCCCGTTCGATCGCAGGGTGTGGCAGGAAGCCACGACCTTGAGGTCGGCGGGTTACGAGGTCTCGATCATCTCGCCGAAGCGCGACGGCTACACCGCCTCGTACGAGCTCCTGAACGGCGTGCACGTCTACCGGCATCCGCTGCCGATCGAGGCGGACGGGCCGCTCGGATACGCCGCCGAGTACGTCACCGCGCTCTTCTGGGAGCTCGTGCTCACGGTGCGCATCGCCGCGACTCGCGGCTTCGACGTGATTCACGCGTGCAATCCGCCCGACCTGATCTTCCTCGTCGCGCTGCCGTTCAAGCTGCTCGGGAAGCGCTTCGTGTTCGACCATCACGACATCAACCCCGAGCTCTACGAGGCGAAGTTCAACAAGCGCGGCTTCTGGTACCGGGCGCTCTGCTGGCTCGAGCGGCTGACGTACAGAACGGCGGACCGCGCGATCGCGACCAACGAGTCGTATCGCCGCATCGCGATCGAGCGGGGCCGCAAGGCCCCGACGGACGTCGCGGTGGTGCGCAGCGGTCCGTCCCTGAAGCGGATGAGGAGGCTCGCGCCCGAGCCGAAGTGGCGCTTCGGCAAGAAGCACCTCGTCGGCTACGTCGGCGTGATCGGCAAGCAGGAGGGCGTGGACCTGCTCCTCGCCGCGGCGCGGCACATCGTGCACGGAAAGGGCCGGCGGGACGTGCACTTCACCTTGGTCGGCGGCGGGACCGAGCTCGAGAAGCTGCGCCAGCTCTGCACCGAGCTCGAGCTCGACGACTACGTGACGATGACCGGACGCCTCGCGGACAAGGAGATGCTCGAGGTGTTGAACACCGCTGACGTCTGCGTCAATCCCGACGTCGTCAACGAGATGAACGACAAGTCGACGATGAATAAGGTCCTGGAGTACATGGCGCTCGGCAAGCCGATCGTGCAGTTCGACATGACCGAAGGACGGGTGTCGGCGCAGGACGCTTCGTTGTATGCCCGGCCGAACGACCCGATCGACTTCGGCGAGAAGATCCTCGAGCTGCTCGACGATCCCGAGCGCAGGGCCGAGATGGGTGCGATCGGCAGGCGCCGCATCGAGGACGAGCTCGGCTGGGATCACCAGGCGCCGAAGCTGCTCGCGCTCTACGACGATCTGTTCGAGGCGCTCGAAAGACGGTGAACATCCTCGCCATCGCGATGATCGTCTCGTGCTTCCTCGCGTCCTATCTCGCGAGGGCGCTGAAGGTCCTTCCGGTGTACGTCGTCGTGCTGCCGGAGCTCCTGGCGGGCATCGCGCTCCTGATCGTGCTGTCGCGGGTCGTCCTCGGCAGGCGCCTTTCGATCGACGGGCGCTACCTGATATTCATCGGGCTGCTCGTGCTGACGATGGCGATGGGCATCGTCGCCCAGCGAGTACCGGCCGGTGCCGTCGTGTCGGGCCTGCGCGATTACGTGCCGGTGCTGCCGTTCCTGCTGCTCGGCGCGGCGTATCCCTTCACGAGCCGGCAGATCAAGACGCAGCTCGTCATCATCGGCCTGCTCCTGCTGATCCAGGTGCCCATCGCGCTCCATCAGCGCTTCATCGAGTTTGCGCACAAGATGCATACCGGCGACGTCGTGACCGGGACGACGACGAACTCCGGGACGCTCAGCGTCCTGATGGTCGCTGGCGTGACCGTGCTGACGGTCATGTATCTCCGGCGGCGGCTCGCGCTGATGCCGTTGCTCGTGCTCACCGCGTTCATGCTCGTGCCGACGATGCTGAACGAGACGAAGGCGACGCTCGTGATGCTGCCCGTCGCGATGCTTGCGCCGATTCTGTTCATGCGGAAGAGCGAGAAGCCGTTCCGAAGGCTCATGCCGCTCGTCGCGGTGTTCGCCGTGACAGGCACCGCGTTCATCGCGGTCTACAACGCGATGATCCAGCACCGCAATCCCGACGCCTCGTTGCAGCAGTTCTGGTTCGAGGGCGGGGTCCTCGACTACGTTTACAAGGGCTCCCTGGAAGGAGACCAGCGCGTCGGCCGGGTCGACAGCGTGCAGATCGCGCTGCGGGAGATCTCCAAGACGCCGATTCGGGCGGCATTCGGCCTCGGGGTCGGTAACGTGTCGTCCGCGCAGCTGCCCGGATTCGAGGGCACGTACGCGCACTACTACGATGCCTACAAGATCGCGTTCACGCAGATCACGATGCTGCTTTGGAACATGGGGTACATGGGCCTCGTCGTCTACGGGCTCCTGTTCTACGCGATCTTTCGCGACGCGGTGCTGCTCGCGCGGGGCGCCGGAAGCGACGCGATGCTTGGGCAGGTCTGGGCGCCGATCGTGGTGATTGCCGCGATGTGCATGTTTTACAAGCCGATCCTGACGAATCAGGAGTTCATCTACCCGTTCATGTTCTACGCAGGCATCGTCGCGCGGCGGGCGCACGCGCTCAGGCAGGAGCGACGGGCGCCGCGCCGCGGTCAGGCGCCGGCCGCGGACGGGCGATGGCAGCCCATTTCCGCGCTGGCGCGCCATTGAAGGCTCAGCCGCAGGCTGCCCGCGGCGCCGGCGCCGCGGGACACGAGCGGTACCTCTTCGTTCCCGCACGGGCAAGTCCGGGAAGAATACCTCCTGCAACATATTGACAGGCTAAATATCCTCGATTAGGAAAGAACATATAAACGCTCAAGCTCTAGGTAGGTGTACCTATAACGAGCCCGGGGAGGCGTTCGACCCGAGGGGAATCACGCCTGGGGGAGACTTTCGCAGGCCGCGGCCGGCCGAGACGACGCCGCGGATCACCACCAAGCAGGGGGAGTTTCAGATGAGAAGAAGCGCACGCGGCTTCCGGCCTCACGCGCTGGCCCTGTCGATCTTCGCCGCCCTCGACGCCGTCCCGACGCATGCCCAGGAGTCCGTCGAGGAGGTGCTCGTGACCGGCACCCGGATCCGCGACACGGACGGGATGGTGACGCCTGTCCCGGTCACGGCCGTCAGGCCGGAGGAGATCCGCGACTTCGATCCGTCGTCGACGCTGTCCGAGCAGCTCGACAACCTTCCGCAGTTCCTGAACACGCAGACGGCGCAGCGCGGCGGCGGCACGCTGTTCGGCGATGCGGCGGGCAGCTACCTCAACCTGCGCAACATGGGCAAGCAGCGCACGCTGGTGCTCTTCGACGGCTCGCGCATCGTGCCCGCGGACCGGGCGAGCAGCGTGAACGTCGACAACTTCCCGACCGCGCTGATCCGCAGCGTCGAGGTCGTGACCGGCGGCGCCTCTGCGGCGTACGGCGCGGACGCGCTCGCGGGCGTCGTCAATTTCGTCCTCGACCGGGAGTTCGAGGGCCTCGAGTTCCAGGCGTCGACCGGGATCACCGAGATGGGCGACGGCGAGAACCTGAGCGTCTCGGTGGCCGGCGGCCGACGCTTCACCGATCGGCTGCACGTGATCGGGTCCGTCGAGGCGCGGCAGGTGGATCAGATCTATCGCGATCCTCGCTCGCTCGACAATTGGCAGAGCATCGGCTGGGTCATCAACCCCGAGTGGAACCCGGCGGATCCGCCGGGCACCCATCCGCAGCGGATCACCGTGCCGCACGCGCACTCCGCGACGCAGAACCCGGCCGGGCTCATCAGGGCGCCGGGCTTCTCGCTCGACGGCTACACGTTCACCGAGGACGGCCGGGACGTGCGGCCGTTCATCCAGGGCGACATCCCGGCGCGCACAGGTGTAGGTGCGAACGGCATGCAAGCGGGCGGTCCGGAGGCTGCGATCGCGGAGGCCGCGTTCGACGGCGGCCCTTCGGGCGCCGAGGTCGTGCAGAGGTCCGCTTTCGCCGCGCTGCAGTACGAGCTGAGCGATGCGACCTCGGTGTTTGCCCAGGTCATGCTCGGCCGCACCGAATCGAACACGCACGGCCGCCGCGGCAACCCCGAGATGGGCCAGCAGTACTACGCGACGATCTACGTCGACAACGCGTTCATGCCGGAGACGCTTCGTCAGGCGATGATCGACGAGGGTCTCGAGTCGATCGAGCTCCACAAGATCGGCCAGCTGCGCGGGCCCGGGATCCGCAACTTCTACGACGACCGCAGCGACGAAAACATCAGCCGCATGTTCTCGGCGTCGATCGGCATCGATCACGTCTTCCCGAACGGCTGGGATCTGCGCGCGAGCTATCAGCGCGGCGAGTCGACGCTGACGACGGCGGCGCACAACATGGTCCGGATCGATCGATGGTACATGGCGATGGATGCCGTTCGCGATCCGGAGACGGGCGCGATCATCTGCAACGTGCAGCGCTACAATCCGACGCCCGAGCAGCTCGCGGCGTCGATGGAGGGGCGCCTCGTCGCGACGACGCGCATCACCGAGTTCCCGGATGGCGTCCGGACCGTCGACTCTCCGATCTACGACGACAACGCGATCCGCGACTGCCAGCCGCTCAACATCTTCGGTCACGGCAACGTATCGCAGGCGGCCGCGGACTATGTCGTCGGCAACAAGCACGGCCGGCGCGACCTCGACCAGGATTTCGCGGAGGTGCTGCTGACGGGCGAGGCGTATCGAGGCTGGGGCGCGGGGCCGGTGTCGTTCGCGGCAGGCCTGACGTGGCGCGAGGAATGGTTCAACCAGTTCTCGGCGCCGATCGAGACGGAGCGCTCTCCCGCGAACGCGCCCGAGCTCGGCATCCGCGGCATGTCGCCAGGCATCACCGGCGGGAACCGCTCGCTGTTCCTGTTCTCGTCGACGAGCTGGGCGACCGGCGAGTTCGACGTGTGGGAGTGGTTCGGCGAGGTGAACGTGCCGATCTGGGCCGCGCAGAATTCGAGCCGGCGGCTCGACACGAATTTCGCCTTTCGCCGCTCCGACTACTCGGCGAGCGGCGAGATCGACAGCTGGAAGATCGGCGCGGAGGTTCAGCTGTTCCGCGACCTCCGCTTCCGCGCGACGCGGTCCCGCGACGTGCGCGAGCCGACGTTCGGTGAGCAGTTCGAGGCCGGCGGCGGCGGTGCGAACATCACCGACCCGATCGACGGCACGTCGTACACGATCACCGCATTGAGCGGCGGCAACCCGAACCTCCGGCCGGAGGAGGCGGACACGTTCACGGCCGGCTTCGTCTACACGCCGACGTTCGCGGACTGGATCGACGGGTTCCAGCTTGCGGCGGACTACTACGAGATCGACGTCGAGGGCCGGGTCGGGTCGCTCGGCGCGCAGCGCATCATCGAGGACTGCTTCGCGGGCGATCAGAGCCTTTGCCAGCTCATCACCCGCAGCCCGATCACGGGCCGCGTCGAGCGGGTGTTCAATATCAATCTGAACGTCGCCGCGGCCCTCACGTCGGGCGTAGACCTCGAGATGCGCTACCAGAAGGAGACGGATTTCTTCGACGGGGCGCCGGAATCACTGTTCTTCCGCCTGTTCGCCGGCTACCTCAGGGAGAACTCGGTCACGACCACGGTCTATCGCGACGACGTCGGCAGCCTCCAGAGCCCGGAGTGGAACGCGGCGCTGACGGCCGGCTACACGATCGGCGACTTCGGCGTGCGCGCGGTCGGCCGCTACTACGACAGCACGCTGGCCAACGTGCTCTGGGTGGAAGGCGTGGACGTCGACGACAACACGATCTCGTCGCAGACGGTGTGGAACCTGATCTTCTCCTATTCTGGCGCCACGGCCGGCGGCACGAACTGGACGGCGAGCTTCCACGTCAACAACGTCTTCGACCGCGATCCGCCGATCATTCCGACACAGAACCAGCGAGGCGGCCAGCAGCTCGTCAGCAACACCTTCGACGCGTTCGGCCGAAGGTATCAGGCGAGCGTGTCGTTCTCCTTTTGATCCCTCGACTCACTGAGGCGCTGGTCGGGCGCGGCGTGACATGCGCGTCTTGGGGACCGCCGCAAGGCCGTCCATGGCGGCTGCGCGCTCGCCATCCTGGCTCGCACGCTCCCCAAGACGCGCATGTCACGCCGCGCCCGACCTACAACAAGCCCTGTCCGCGATACCACTCGGCCGTGCGGCGCAGCCCGTCCTCGACGCCGACCTTCGGGGAATAGCCGAGGAGGGTCCGCGCCTTCTCGATGTTGTAGGCGCGGTTGTTCATGAAGAACTCGACGCGCCGCCGGTGCAACGGCGGATCGACGCCAAGCGGCCTGCACATCGCCTCGCACAGCCAGCCGGCGAGCCACACGGGCTTCGCCGGAATGCGGATCACGTTGCCGACGTCGCCGTGGCCGTTCATCGACGCGAGCGTGTGCAGGATCTCGTTCAGTGACGGGATCTCGGGCCCGCCGATCAGGAACGCCTCGCCGTTCGCCGCCGGCGAGCTGCCCGCGAGGATGAACGCGTCGGTCAGGTCCTCGATGTAGACGAGGTGATAGCCGGCCGTGCCGTCGCCGATCATCACGATCGGACGCCGGCTCGCGAGCTTGAACAGCTTGAGCAGGCGGGTGTCGCCTGGACCATACACCGGGGTCGGCCGCAGCGCGGTCACTTCGATCCCGTTCTCGGCCCCGAGCTCGAGCGCGAGCCGCTCGCCGTCGGCCTTCGTCTGCTCGTAAATGCCGACGGGACGCACGGGATGGGTCTCGTCGGCGGGCGTCCCGTCGATGCTGCCGTGAATCCCGCACGTGCTGCAGTGGACGATCCGTTTCACGCCGTTGCGCTTTGCGGCCTCGTGCATCGTGCGGACCGATTCGACGTTGACCTCTCGGTAGCGCTCGTCCGAAAGGCCCGGCTCGCGGAACGTTCCGGCGATCGCGTAGACGATCGATACGCCGCGAGTCGCGCGCTCTACCGCGGCGAGGTCGGTGATGTCGCCGCAGACGACGGTGTCGACGTCGAGGCCGAGCCCCGCGAACTTCTCCACGTCCCGCACGAGCACGACGACGCTGTCGCCGCGCTCGAGCAGCTTCCTCGTCAGCGCCTGACCGATGAAGCCCGTTGCGCCGGTCACGAGAACTTTCATCGTCAAGTCAGAGATTCTCCGAACGTTGGCGCGCGCGTCCCTGGGCGCCGCAACGTCGATATTCAAGTTTCGGGCCAGCGTGGCATGTGCCTTGCATCTTCGACGCGCAAAAGCATTTGCGAGAACCGAAATGCAGTGTTTCGAGGACCAGCGCAATGCGCAAAGCGTCGTCGATCGGCAACGCGGAGCGGCGGCGAAGGACGTCTCGGCCGTGGTCGTGAATTACAACGGCGCCGCTACGGTGCTCGATACCGTCGAGTCGATCCTCGCGCAGGAGGGCGTGCGGACGAGAGTGATCGTCGTCGACGACGGATCGACCGACGGCAGCCCGGACGCGGTCGCAGCGCGCTTCCCGGACGTCGCCGTGCATCGCGAGCCGCGCAACACGAAGAACGTCAACAGACTGCGCAATATCGGGCTGTCGATGGCCGAGACCGACAAGGTCGTCGTCGCCGACAACGACGTGCATTTCCATCCGACGTGCTTCGCGGAGATGCTCGCCGCGATGGAATCCGATGCGCGGGTGGCGCTGTGCATCCCGCGGATGATGTACGCGCAGGATCCGGACACGGTCTACATGGCCGGCGGCAGCATGCATTACATCGGCGCGACGATCGCCCCCGATCGCCATATGCCTTTCGACGGCAACACCGAGCCGAGGGCGAGGGTCGCGGGGGGCATCGCGCTGTACGACAAGCAGAAGCTTGCTCGCGTCGGGCCGTACGACGAGGAGTACCTGCTCGCGTGGGGAGACGACGTCGAGATCCATCAGCGCCTGCTGCTTGCCGGCTTCAAGGGCCTCTACGTGCCGAGCGCCGTCTGCCTGCACCACTACAAGCCGTTCGACGGCTCGCGCAGCTACCGCGCGCGAGGGCAGGTATGCAACCGCTGGCGCTACATGCTGAGTCACTACGAGGCCCGCACGCTGCTCCTGATCGCGCCGGCGCTCGTGCTGTACGAGCTCACCCAGGCGCTGTTCCTGACGTTGAAGGGCCTGCCGCATCTCTACGTGCAGGGCACGCTTGATGCGCTCTACGGGCTGCCCCGGACGCTGCGCCGGAGGCGCGAGGTGCAGGCGCTGCGCACGGTCTCCGATCGACACGTGCTCTTCTCGGGCGAGCTCTACGTCCGGCCCGAGCACTCGGGCGGGCGACAGGTTGCGACGAAGGCGATCAAGGGCCTGAGCCGGGTGCTCGATTGGTATTGGCGGATGATTCAGCCGCTCCTGTCCGAGACGCGCGCCCGCGAAGCCGACGTCGTCCCAAAGGGCCACGAAGCCTGACGCTCGCGGCAAAAATCGTGTCAGACACCTTTTCCCCCGGCGCTCGGAAAAAAATCGTGTCAGACACCTTTTTCCCCGCGGACGTCGTCTCCGACACCTGACCCGCTTGCGGGGAAAAAGGTGTCTGACACGATTTTTCCGTCCGGCGGGCTGCGCTTGAAGATCACGGCGCCCGGCAGCAGCGATACGAAGAACATCACGAACAGGAGCATCAGCAGCACGAGCGACTCGGAGTAGTCGTAGCCGAGCGCGACGAGCAGCGCGGCCGCGCTGCCCTCGCGCAGGCCGAGGCCGCCGTACGAGATCGGCAGGCGCGTGACGACGACGATCACCGGCGCAACCGCGACGCAGACCGCGAGCGGCAGCGGCGTGCCGAGCGCGCGGGAGCCGACCCAGTACGTCCAGATCGGCGCGGTCTGCTCGAGCAGCGACAAAGCGAAGTTCACCGCGAGCACACCCGAGCGGGAGGCATAGGCGCCCGCGACCGTGGTGTGCTTGCGAAGCGCTTCGTCCAGGCGCTCGCTCTTCGCGAGCAGCCGCCGGGCCGTGCGGCGCGCAGCCGGAACGAGCAACGCGGCCGTGGCCACGAGCACGCCGACGAGCGCTCCGGCCGCCGTCACTCGTGCGAAGCGCGCGAGCGCGGGCTCGGGCGCGATCGCCGCAAGCGTCGCGAAGCCGATGACGACGAGCGTCAGTGTCGCGAGCAGCCCCATGTAGCGCTCCATCAGGATCGACACGAGCGTCACGTGCGACGGGATGCCGTGCCGCCGCAGCCGCACGTAGCGGACGATGTCGGGCCCGAGGCCGCCGAGCGGCATCGCGAAGCCGACGAACGTGCTCTCGTAGTACACGCGGACGGCGGCCGGGCGCGACAGCCGCGTATCGAGCACGTGCAGCAGCTGATGCCACTTGAGGGCCATCAGCACGCGATCCGCGGAATAGATCGCGACGAGGGCGACGAGCGCGAGCGGATGCACGTTGAGGAGGAGGGGCACGGCGCGTGCCCAGTCGACCCGAGAGAACAGGAGCGCGAGCACGCCGACGCTCACCGCGACCTTCAGGCCGGTTCGCAGCGTGCGCCCCGCGGTCGATGTTCGCACCGCCGGCGCCGGTCTGACGGGCAACGTGCTCAAGCGTCGAGAAGGGAAGGCTAGAAGATGAGCGCGAGGATCCCGATGACGACGAGAAGCCCGATCAGGAAGATGACGCCGATCGTTCCGCCTAGAAACTTGAGCATGGTGTGGCCTCGCACTGGGTGGGACGAGGCACCATGCAAATTCGAAGCCAAGCCGCAGCGGTCCGTAACGCGACGGACGGAACGCGCGCCGCTCTACGGCGGCGCGTTAATACGCGCGCCGCTCGCGGCGGCGCATCAATCGAGCACGTGGGAGAGCAGGCCGTCGGCGAGCTTCGGCTCGAACCACGTGGACTTCGGCGGCATCAGCCGTTCCGCGTCGGCGACGGCGATCAGCTGCTCCATCGTCGTCGGGTGCAGCGAGAAGGCCGCTGCCGCTCGGCCGCCGTCGACGAGCCGCTCGAGCTCGCGCACCCCGCGGATGCCGCCGACGAACGCGATGCGCGGGTTCGTGCGCGGATCGTCGATGCCGAGCAGCGGCGCGTTGATTCGATCCTGCAGCAGGCTCACGTCGAGACGTGCGACCGGATCGTCCGGCAGCGCCTCCGGCGGGAGCGTGAGGACGTACCAGACGCCTCCGACGTACATGCCGAACGTGCCGGGCGCGTCGGGCACCACGGCCGCGGACGCAGGCCGCACGTCAAAGACGGCGCGGACGCGCTCGATGAACTCGCGCGGCGTCATGCCGTTCAGATCGGCGACGACGCGGTTGTACGCGAGGATCCGCATCTCGTCGTGCGGGAATGCCACCGTCAGGAAGTATTCGTGGCTCGCGTCGGGGGATGCCGCGATGCCCTTGCGGCGCGCATGTGCAACGCGCGCCGCGGCCGCGGAGCGGTGATGCCCGTCGGCGATGTACAGGCGGCCGAGCGCATCGAGCTCGCGCTCGAGCCATGCGACGGCCGTCGGGTCCGCGATGCGCCAGATCGTATGACGGACGTTCTGCGGGCCGTCGACGTCGAGCAGCGGCGCTCCGCGTGCCGCGTCGGCGAGGAGCGCGCGCAACGCGTCGTTGCCCCGATACGCGCACAGCACGGGCCCCGTCTGCGCGTTCAACGCGTCGATGTTGCGGACCCGATCGGTTTCCTTGTCGGGGCGCGTGAGCTCGTGCTTGCGGACGCGATTCTCCTCGTACGCCCTGACCGATGCGACGCACGCGACGCCCGTCTGGACGTGACCTCGGGTGCGCATCCGATAGACGTAGAACGACGGCGCATCGTCGCGGACGAGCACGCCCCTCACGACGAGCTCCTCGAGGTTCGCGGCGCCTTGCTCATAGACGCGATCGGAGTACGGGTCGGTGTCTTCCGGCAGGTCGATCTCCGGGCGAGAGACATGCAGGAACGAGTACGGCTTCCCGCGCGCGAGCGCGCGCGCTTCCTCGGTATCGACGACGTCGTAGGGCGGCGCGACGACGTCGGCCGCGTGCTCCGGCTTCGGACGGAGCGCTCGAAACGGTTTCACGAGAGTCATGAGGTCGCCTCCGCGTGCGCGGGTACGGCCCGGAGATCGTACTCGTCCGCCTCCTCGACCCGGACGGCGACGATGTCGCCTGAACGAACCTTCGTGCCGGGCGGCAGGAAAACGTTGCCGTCGATTTCGGGCGCGTCGCCGCGCGAGCGCGCTACGATTTGCGTCGGTTCGACGCGATCCACGATCACGTCGATCGTTCGGCCCACGAGCCGTGCAAGGCGTCGGGCGCTGATCTGCTGCTGCGCGGCCATGAAGCGGTGCCAGCGCTCTTCGATGATCGGCTCGGGCACCTGACCTTCGAGCGCGTTCGACGCCGCGCCGTCGACCGGCTCGTAACGGAAGCAGCCGACGCGGTCGAGCTCCGCCTCGTCGAGCCATTCGAGCAGGTACTCGAAATCCTCGTCGGTCTCGCCGGGGAAGCCGACGATGAACGACGACCGCAGCACGAGGTCGGGGACGGCGGCACGCCACTCGCGTATCCGCTCGAGCGTCTTCACGTCCGCCGCGGGGCGGCGCATCGCCTTCAGGATCTTCGGGCTCGCGTGCTGGAACGGAATGTCGAGGTAGGGAAGGATCTTGCCTTCGGCCATCAACGGGATCAGCTCGTCGACGTGCGGATACGGGTAGACGTAATGGAGCCTGACCCACGCGCCGAGGCTGCCGAGCGCGCGCGCGAGATCGGTGATGTGCGTCCGACCGCTCGCGCCGCGCCATTCGAACGGCGGATATTTGAGGTCCGCTCCGTACGCGCTCGTGTCCTGCGAGATCACGAGGAGCTCGCGTACGCCCGCGCGCACGAGCCGCTCCGCCTCGGTGAGCACGTCCTCCGCGCTGCGGCTCGCGAGGCGGCCCCTCAAGCTCGGGATGATGCAGAAGCTGCAGCGGTGGTTGCAGCCTTCCGAGATCTTCACGTACGCGTAGTGCCGCGGCGTCAGGCGGATGCCCTGCGGCGGGATCAAGTCCGCGAACGGCGCGTGCGGCGGCGGGCAGGCCTCGTGGACCGCGCTGATCACGGCTTCGTACTGATGCGGGCCCGTGACCGCGAGCACGTCCGGGTGGCGCGCGCGAATCAGGTCCGCGTGCGCCCCGAGGCAGCCGGTCACGATCACGCGGCCGTTCTCCGCGAGCGCCTCGCCGATCGCGTCGAGCGATTCGTCGCGCGCGCTGTCGAGAAAGCCGCACGTGTTCACGACGACGACGTCGGCGCCCGCGTAGTCCGGGGCGGTCTCGTACCCTTCGGCGCGCAGGCGGCTCAAGATGCGCTCCGAGTCGACGAGCGCCTTCGGGCAGCCGAGGCTGACGAAACCAATGCGGGGAGACGGCGCCATCTGAAGCTCGATCGATGAACGGTGCGAAAGGAGGTTATCGGGCGCGGCCGTGCCCCGAGGCTTCGAGCCGGCCGAGGGGCGCATATTCCGCCACGCCGAGCGGAAAAACGCAAACGGGACGGCCGCGCCGGCATAACATAATGAGAGCACGCGAAACGACGGAGGGCAGACGATGGCCGTGCAAACGGGACGCGCAATCTCCCGGCAGGAGCTCGAGACGCTGGTCGGCCGGCCGCTCGGCACGTCGGACTGGATGACGATCGACCAGGCCCGGGTCGATGCGTTCGCCGACGTCACGGAGGATCACCAGTTCGTGCACGTCGATCCGGTCCGCGCCGCCGAGACCCCGTTCGGCGGGACGATCGCGCACGGGCTCTTGACGCTGTCGCTGATCGTGCCGCTCTGTTTCGACTTCGTGCCGAAGATCGCCGGCACGCGGATGCTGCTCAATTACGGGTTCGACAAGGTGCGCTTCCCGGCGCCCGTGCGCGTCGGCAAGCGGATCCGCGGCTCCGCGACGCTGGCCGAGGCCGTCGAGCGCAAGCCCGGTCAGCTATTGATGAAGCTCGACGTGACGATTGAGATCGAGAACGAGCCGAAGCCGGCATTGACCGCGGAATGGTTGAGCTTGCACGTGCTCGGGGACTGAGTCCCTCGAGAACGGCGGCGTCCGCGCGGATCGTGGGTCGCGCGTAGGGCGGCGTCTGGGACCTTGCGGCGCTGCGCTGCGAGCAGCGCGTTGTCAGCGCGACGGCCGCGCGCGCGGGCCGTAATGCGGCGGCGGCGCGCCGAGCTCTAACGCGCCGAGGTCTGGCGCCTCGCCCGAATAGCCGTCCGTGACGTTCGGCAGCACCGTCCCCCTGTCGACCGCGGCCGAGCCTGGCCGGAGACGAAAGTCGAAGTCCTCCGCGCGATAGAGCCGCTGCGCGGCCGACGTGTCGCGCGCGTCGAGCTGCGGGACGTTCACGAACACGTCGTAGTCGACGAGCACGCTGTGCACGTCCTGGGCCGTTGCCGCGGCGTATTCCTCGAGCGTCGCGAAACGGCGCACCTCGAGCTCCGGAGTGTGGCGCGGGCCGGGAAAATCCGCGATGACGCCTTCCGGCGGTGAATTCCACTCGAACGAGTAATCCGTCTCTCGGTTCGGTCGAAAGCCGTTGTAGTCCGACGACGTATACGCGCTGAACGTGCTCACGGAGAAGATGGCCGGCAGCGCGTGCTCGCCGAGCAGCAGGTTGTTCCGCCAATGCAGGTTCGAGCCGCCGGCCACGGCCGTCTCCGACAGGACCGTGTTGTTGTAGAACAGCACGCCCGCCGAGCCTGCCGTGATGCGCGTCGAGCCGGTCGGCAGATGGTAGGCGATGTTCCTGATCCAGTAGACGGGCCCGCCGAGCGCCGGCTGGTTGCAGAAAGCGTGCGACGGATGGTTGATCAGCATGTTCCGCATCACACGGATGTTGTGCATGCCGCCGTCGGCCTCGATCGGGTTGTCGTGCGAGTTCGTGATGATGTTGTTGTAGAAGTCCATCGCGACCGGGCGGCGATCCCAGTACTCGCGCGGGGGATAGCGCGGCGCATCGACGATGCCCGGGCCGCTCGGCATCGAGCCGTCCGGGTTGCCGTACGTCTCGATGTTGATCCCGTCGTGAAAGTGCGCGATGTAGTTGTAGGCGACGACGTGGCCCGGCCCATAGAGCTTGACCGCAACGTACGACAGCATGCGCGGCGGGAACACCTGACCGTCGATCCCATCGAACTGCGTCCAGTAGTCGCCGGCCCAGCCGATCAGATGCTCCGGATCGTTGCGCCCGATGAACACGTTGTCCGCGATGTAGAAGCCGCTCGATCCGGAATAGTTCGTGAAGATGCCGGCGCCGACGTCCTCGAAGCGGCTGTGCTTGACGGTGAGCCCCTTCGCGCCGGCAAGAAACTGCGTGCCCGCGAGGATCGCGATCTCGGCGTTGCGGAACGTGATGCCTTCGAAGTACGTGTAATCGGCGGCTCGAACGTCGAAGAGCGCGTAGTTGCCGTTGCCGTCGAACACGACATCGCCGTCGCCGGCGGCCTTGATCGTAATCGGCATCTCGGCCGTTCCGTCGGCCGTGAGGTAGTACGTGCCGTCGAGAGGCGTCGTGCGGTTCACCGCTGCGTCGTTCGTGTACTCGTAGCGGTCGTAGCGATAGATCCCGGCGTGCACGAGCAGCGTGTCGCCGGGCCTGACGCGCGGACGGCCCGCTGTCGCCCAGTCCGTGCCCGCGCACCAGAAGTTGTACGCGCACATGAGCCCTTCGAACGACGGCTCCTCTTTCGGCCCGTCGTAGCCGTGCGGATAAACGTGAAAGACTCGTCCGCCCGAGTAGGGCATCGGCTCCTTGCGCGTACGCACCGTCACCGTCCGCTCCGCCTGCCCGTGCACGCCGTCCGGGTCCGTGATCAGGAGCCGCACCTCGTACTCCGTGTCCGGCTCGAGATCGAGGACGCTGCCTGCGAACATGTTCGGCACGATGACGTCGACGCGCGACTCGGCGTAAATGCGCTCGCCGTCGAGGCGGAGCAGCGGCAACGCATCGCGCCACGTCGATTGGCCGCGCGCTCGATACGCGACGTCGACCCTCGCATTGCGGTTCGAGTCGCCCTGGATGAACCACTCGAAGCCGAGGTTCAGCAGCGTGGGCGGCTCGATCAGCAGCTCGCCCGGTACGACGACCTCGAGCGGCGGGGCGGGCTCGAGGCTGGCGGGTCCTTGTGCGAAGGCGGCCCCGGCAGCGCCGATCGCGAGCGTGGAAACCACAGCGGCGGAACTCCGGCGCCGTCTCGACGGGTTTGGTGTTCTCATGGCCGCGAGGATAGAGGACGCAAGGGGGAGCGTCCATCGCCGCCGCGCCGAATGCTCTTGAGCGGTGTTGCCCAATCCTGAAATCGTCACTTCATGAAAGCGCGCGCCGCGTTCAAAGACGCACGCTTCGCTCCGGCGAAGGATTCCGCTATGGTGGAGGTAAGCGAGGAGCGGCACATGCCCGAGCTTCCGGACGTCGAGAACTACTGCCGGTACCTGAAGCGACACGGCCTGCACAAAAAGATAGAGGGCGTCACCGTCGCCGCGCCCAAGATCCTCGAAGGCGCCTCCCCTCGGGGCTTCGCCCGCACGCTCGAAGGCCGAACGATCGTGCGCGCTCGCCGTCACGGCAAGCATCTCTTTGCCGAAATCGACGACCGCCGCTGGCTTGCCTTCCACTTCGGCATGACCGGGCGCCTCGAGCACTTCAGGGACGGGGAGAAGGAGCCGGATTACGACCGTCTGCGCTTCGATTTCGCCGGCGGCGAGCATCTCGCCTACGTCAACGCGCGCATGCTGGGACGCGTGCGGCTCATCGACGATGCAGATGCCTTCATCCGCAGCAAGAAGCTTGGACCGGACGCGGCCGGCGTCGACGAGAAAACCTTCCGAGAGCGGTTGCGCGAGAAGCGCGGCGCGATCAAGCCTGCGCTGATGGATCAAACGCTCCTCGCGGGCATCGGCAACATTTACTCCGACGAGATTCTGTTCCAGGCCAGTATCCATCCCCGCACCGCGATCGCCGAGCTCGACGACAAGTCGCTGAAGCAGCTCTACCGCACCATGCGCCGGGTGCTCGAGACGGCAGTTGCGAAGGGCGCGGGCGCGGAGGACGTCGAGCGGCGCGTGCCGAGGAGCTGGCTCCTGCCGCACCGGGAACGCGGCGGCGAATGCCCGCGCTGCGGCGGCAAGATCGCGACCCTTAAGATGCAGACGCGCACTGCCTATTTCTGTCCGAGCTGTCAGCGCGAGCCGCGCAGCGCGCGCAAGTCGTAGCAACCCAAAGAGGACGTGTCATGTCGCAGGACGGCTTCTTTCAGGGCAGGACGTTCGACGATTTCCTGTTCCGACCCCAAAAGGGTGTGAGCGAGTCGAGGCGGCAGATCACCCTGTCATCGCGGCTCGCTGGCCGGCTTCGGCTGGAGCTCCCGATCGTATCGGCCAACATGAACAGCGTGACCGGTGCCAGGATGGCGATGACGATGGCGCTCGAAGGCGGCATCGGGGTCGTGCACCGCGGCTCTTCCATCGAGCGGCAACAGGCTCGCGTGGCACAGGTCAAGCGCGCACGCAGCGCCGTGATCGAGGATCCGTTGTGTCTGCCGATCGGCAGCAGCATTCGGCAAGCGCGCGAGTTCGCCAGAAAGCACGGGATCACCGGCATTCTGATAGAGGAGCGCGCAGGCAGCCGCCGACTGGCGGGCGTGCTGTCCAGCCGAGACATGCCGTGGCACGACGGCGCCGATGACGAGCCGGTCGAACGGTTCATGACGCCATTCGATCGGCTCGTCGTGGCAAGGCCCGGCATCAGTGTCGAGGCGGCGGAGAAAATCCTGTTCGACAGACGCATCGAGCGCTTGCCCTTGGTCGACGATGACCGGCAGATCCGAGGACTGATTACGCGCAAGGACATTCTGTTCCTTCGCGAGCGTCCGTTCGCGAGCCGCGACGGGAAGGGCAGGCTGCTGGTCGGGGCGGCGATCGGAGTACGCGGCGACTTCCTCGAGCGCGCCGCGGCCGTGATCGAGGCCGGTGCGGACTGTCTCTTCATCGACATCGCTCACGGCCACTCCGACATGATGAAGGAGGCCGTGGAAGCGGTGCGAAAGCGATTCGGCAAGGTCCCCTTGGTTTGCGGGAATGTCGCTACGGGCGAAGGCGCGGCGTGGCTCGCCCAGATCGGGGCCGACGCCGTCAAGGTCGGAGTCGGTCCCGGGCGCGGTTGCCGGACGCGCCTCGAGACCGCGGCCGGAGTGCCTCAGCTTCAGGCGATCCGAGAGGCATGGCTTGCCGTGGGAGACGCCGTCCCGATCATCGCGGACGGCGGAGTGCGCGAGGATAAGGACGTCTTCCTCGCGCTCGTGTGCGGGGCATCGGCCGTGATGCTGGGCAGCATGCTGTCGGGCACGGACGAGGCACCGGGCCATGTGATCGAGAACCCCGCCACGCACGAGAAGAAGAAAATCTACCGCGGCATGACCTCGCCCGAGGCCGTGCTCGAAACGTTGTATGACGTCGAGGGCGAATCGGAAGATACCGAGGCGCTCGAGACCCCCGCCGAAGGTCAGGAGCTACAGGTGCCCTACACGGGCAGCGTCGTCGATGTGCTGCACCGGATACGAGGTCATCTTCGTTCCGCGGTCAGCTACGCCGGAGAGCGGAGTCTCGAGGCTGCGAGAAGGAAGATCCTCGCCGAGCCGGAGCGTTTTCTCATCCCGTTGTCCGAGGCCGCGCGGCGCGAGTCCTACGAGCGCTAGGCGCTGGAATGACCCGAAGCGGCGATTGCGGCACCTCCGCGGAGGGATTTGTTGATCGGTTCTCATTTCGCGAACGCTTCCGCGGAGGCGTCCCTGGCTTTGCGGGCCGGAGGCGTCATTCCTGCGCGCACGATCTCGACTCGAGCTCAGGTCGCTATCGCTGGCACGAACACCCATCTCCATGCACCCTTTGTTGATACGGTGCGCATGCCCCCCACTTCGGCAATTTACGTCCGCCAATTCCCGGTGATGCAAGAATCAAACGCGCGCCTGGTGCAGTTAGGAAGGATGCGAGGAGAAGGACTGGCTCGAAGGTGGCGACTTTTTCGCGCCCTCCTTGGGAGCGTCTGGCATCGGGGCGTGGGGCAATCGCCGTGAACGGGGGGAGCCGCTTGGTTTCGACGCCCAATCGGTCGGGACGGATCCCGGCGTGGCACGGAAGTTGCTCCGCGCGGGTGAGCGGCCTGTTCGGCCGGCGGAAAAGGTCTGATCGTGCTGATTGCCGCGCTCGTCGCCGTCATCGCGCTCCTGCTGGTCGTCATCTGGTCGCTGCGCCGTTACCGCCAACCGCATTTCGTCCTCCACACCGACGCCGAGCTCGAGGCGCTCTTGCCGTCGCTCGTCGGCTTGACGCGGGGCACGCTGATCGAGGGCAATGCCGTCGAGCTGATCGAGAACGGCGCCTTCTTCGACGCCGTCGAGGAGGAGATGCGCCGTGCCGAGGCGTCGATTCATTTCGAGACGTACATCTGGGAGGACGGCGAGGCGGCGAGACGGCTCGGCGACGTCATGGTCGAGCGCGCGCGGGCCGGCGTCGAGGTGCGCCTCCTCGTCGATGCGTTCGGCAGCAAGGGAATGAGCAAGGCGTCCGAGCAGCGGCTCGTCGCGGCCCGCTGCCGCGTGCGCCGCTTCCACGACGGCAGGCTGAAGCAGATCGGTCATCAGAACGAGCGCGACCACAGAAAGGTATGCGTCGTCGACGGACGCGTCGCGTTCATCGGCGGGCACTGCGTGAAGGACGCGTGGCTCGGTAATGCCGAGGACTCGAGCCGCTACCGCGACATCTCGATGCGCCTGCGCGGTCCCGCGGTGGAAAGCGTGCAGGCCGTATTCAGCGAGAACTGGATAGAGGAAACCGGCGAGCTGTTCGTCGGCGAGGGCGTGTTTCCGGCGCTCGAGCCCGCCGGGGACGTGGCGCTGCACTTTGCCGGCGTGAAGCCGTCCGGCTCGTCGCCGCCTACGATGAACATCCTCTATCACCTCGTCATCTGCATGGCGAGGCGGCGCATCTGGATCCAGAACCCCTACTTTCTCCCCGGCAAGGACGCGATCGAGGCACTCGGCGCGGCCGTCGCGCGCGGCGTCGACGTGCGGATCATGGTGCCGGCCGCCTCGGTGTCGGACATGCCGCTGGTGCAGCACGCGGCGCACCACAACTTCGGCAAGCTCCTCGAGCGCGGTGTCCGCATCTTCGAGTATGAGAGAACGCTGCTGCACCAGAAGGTGATGACCGTCGACGGCGTGTGGTGCTCGATCGGCTCCGCGAACTTTGACGAGCGCTCGCTCGGCATCAACGACGAGATCGCAGCGGGCCTGCCGAACAAGGACCTCGCACGGCGGTTCGAGCAGATCTTCCTGGCCGACGCCGAGCACGCGGTCGAGGTCGGTCTGCCCGAGTGGGAGCGGCGCAGCTTCTGGCATCGCTGCAGCGACCAGGCGGCCTACTCGCTCAAGTACCAGCTCTGACGGGGTGGCATGCGACTTGCTCGCCTGCTTCCCGGCCGCAACCGGGCCGAAACAGGTAGCGGGCATGGACTCGAGCCGCGCGTCCCCGGCGGGAGAGCCCCCGGAAGCGGACACCGAACGGCACGGGCGTGGGAGCTGGCTGACCGGCGCGGTCGGGGCCGTGCTCGTGGTCGGCGTGCTGTACGTCGGCCGCGACGTGCTGATCCCGCTCGCGATCGCGATCCTCTTGAGCTTTCTGCTGTCGCCGATCGTGACGTTCCTGCTGCGCGCGCGCGTGCCGCGGGCGGCCGCAGTCATCGCGACGGCGACGATGGCGTTCGTCGTCATCGGCGCATTCGGGCTCCTCGTCGGCACTCAGGCGGCGCAGCTCGCACGTGACCTGCCGTCCTACCAGGAAAACATCGCGGAGAAGCTGCGCGATTTCCGTGAGGCTTCGCCGCGCGGCGGCCTGATCGATCGGCTCGGCGAGATGTTCCGCGCGCTGCGCGCCGAGGTCGAAACCGACGAGGCCGAAGGTGCGGCCGACGCGCCGGAGGTCCCGGTCGTCGAGATCCGCGAGCCCGCGCCGTCTCCGCTCGAGGTCGCGCGCGACGTGCTCGCGCCGCTGCTCGGTCCGATCGGCAAGGCAGGTCTCGTCGTCGTCCTCGTGATCTTCATCCTGCTCGAGCGCGAGGATCTGAGGAACAGGCTGATCCGTCTCCTCGGTCCGAATCTCGAGCTCACGACCGAGGCGCTCGACGAGGCCGGATACCGCGTCAGCCGCTATCTGCTGATGCAGCTCGTCGTGAACGTCACGTACGGCATCCCGTTCGGCGTGGGCCTCTATTTCATCGGCATCCCGAACGCGGCGCTCTGGGCGGTGCTCGCCGTGCTGCTGCGGTTCATTCCGTATCTCGGGCCCGTGCTCTCGGCCGCGTTCCCGCTGTCGCTCGCGGTCGCCGTCGATCCCGGGTGGACGACGTTCGTGCTGACGCTCGGGCTCGTGCTCGTCATCGAGCTCGTCAGCAACAACTTCGTCGAGCCGTGGCTCTACGGCTCGAGCACGAGCATGTCCGCCGTCGCGATCATCCTGGCCGCGATCTTCTGGACGACGCTGTGGGGACCGATCGGCCTGCTGCTCGCGACCCCGCTGACCGTGTGCCTCGCGGTGATGGGCCGCTACTTCCCGAGCCTCCGCTTCCTCGACGTGATGCTCGGCAGCGCGCCGGCGCTCGCGCTGCACGAACGCTTCTATCAGCGGCTCCTCGCCGGCGACGTCGACGAGGACGTGCGGATCGCCGAGGAGTATCTGTCGGATCGCTCGGTCGACGCGCTTTACGACGACGTCGTGCTGCCCGCCCTGGCCCTCGCCGCCGCGGACGACGGCGCCGGCCGGCTGTCCACCGAGCGCCGGCACAGGGTCGTGCGCTCCGCGCTCGAGTTCATCGGCGAGCTTGCCGATCGGGACGACATCCAGGCCGAGCCCGAGGCGGACGCGGCGGGGCCCGGGCGGACCTCGGCAGGCGCGAGCGGGGACGCGTCCGACGCCGCGGCGCGGGACGCCGAGCGTCGCGCGCCGTCGGTGCTGTGCGCGGCCGGCCGCACCGGCTTCGACCTCGTCGTCGCGTCGATGCTGTCGCAGCTCCTCGAACGCCGCGGCTACGCGGTGCGCGTCGTGACCGCCGAAGCGCTGTCGCCCGACCATCTCGCGTCGTGCCGGATCGAGGAGGTCGACGTCGTCTGCATGTCGCTGATCCGCGGTGCGTCCGCGCCGCGGGCGCAGCAGACGCTGCGCAGGATCCGGCGCAGGGCGCCGGGCCAACCGTTGCTCGTCGGCACGTGGCTCGCGGCGGATCGGGACGAGGCGGAGCCGCCGCTTCCGCCCGGCGCGAAGCGCGTGGAGTCGCTGCGCGAGGCGATCGACGCGATCGACGACGCGACGCGACCCGACCGTCCGGGCTCCGCGCCCGCGACGCCCGCGAACGAGGCGGAGCGGCCGCGCGACGTCGTGCCGAGCGCACCGGAGCGGGGCGGGGAGACGGCGGGCCGCGGCACCGCGTAGCGGCAACCCGCGGCGTCGGCGTTTCCGGCCCGTGCTATCCTCCGAGAAAAACGATGGAGGGGCGGGGATGCACGATCGGCGCGAGTTCATCCTTTCGGCGGCGGCGGTCGGGGCCGTGCTCGGCGCCGGCGCGTTCCGGGGGGGGCGCGCGGCCGAAGGCGAGCTCTTTTCGATCTCGCTCGCGCAATGGTCCTTGAACCGGGCGATCTTCGCGGGCCGCCTCGATCCGCTCGACTTCCCTGCGTTCGCGAGAGAGACGTTCGGCATCGGCGCCGTCGAGTACGTCAACCAGTTCTTCATGGATAAGGCCGCCGATCGCGCGTGGCTCGGCGAGCTCAAGCGGCGCTGCGACGACGCGGGCGTCAGGAGCCTGATCCTGATGTGCGACCGCGAGGGCGACCTTGGCGACCCGGACCCGGCGGCCCGTTCCCGCGCCGTCGAGAACCACTACAAGTGGGCGGACGCCGCGGCCTTTCTCGGCTGCCACTCGATCCGCGTGAACGCGCGCTCGTCCGGCAGCTACGAAGCGCAGCGGGACTACGCGATCGACGGGCTGCGGCGGCTCGCCGAAGCCGGCGCCGAGCGAGGGCTCGACGTGATCGTCGAGAATCACGGCGGGCTGTCGAGCAACGGGCGCTGGCTCGCCGAGGTCATCGAAGGGGTCGGGCTCGACAACTGCGGCACGTTGCCGGATTTCGGCAACTTCGTGATCAGCGATGGCGAGGAGTACGATCGCTATCGCGGCGTGGCCGAGCTGATGCCGTACGCGAAAGGCGTCAGCGCGAAGAGTTACGGGTTCGACGCTGCGGGGAACGAGGCGCGTATCGACTACCGCCGCATGCTGCGCATCGTGCTCGACGCGGGCTATCGCGGCTACGTCGGGATCGAATGGGAAGGCGCGGAGCCGGACGAGGTCGCTGGCATCCGGCTGACCCAAGCGCTGCTCGAGCGGATTCGCGACGAGCTCGCCGGCGAGTATGCGTGAGGCGGCGCCGCGCCGCGCCGTCGCACGACCTAACACGCCGCCGCGGCGAAGGACACGGGGCGGAGACCGTCTCGTCGGCTCGTTCTCTCCGTTACCGCATCCGTATCGTATCCCGTCGCATCCGTATCGCATCCCGTAAAGCGATTCGTCGCGGGGACGGGCCGGATGCTCGTGCCTTTCGTCATGGCACGCCGATTGCAACTTTGCGAGCGGGGATCGCTAGACGATCAAACGAGTCGGCGGCCGCCGCGTTCCACCCCGTCGCAGCCCTCGAAGCGCCGCCGGCCCGTCGAGCACCTTTTGATGAAGGTTTGCGAAATCGAGAAGACCCGTCGGCGGCCGCCGCTTCGCGCGCGTAGACGCCCGGCCACGCCGGTGACCGCGCGGCGCGGGCCCGGAGTGGAAGCGTGGAGCCGGTAGCGACGTATCGCGTGCAGCTGAACGCCGACTTCGACCTCGATGCGGCCGCCGCGCTCGCTTCCTACCTGCGCGACCTCGGGCTGAGCCACCTCTATTGCTCGCCGTATCTGCAGTCGGCGCGGGGCAGCACGCACGGCTACGACGTTGCCGATCCGACCCGCGTCAACGCGGAGCTCGGCGGCGCGGAAGCGCATGCGCGGCTCTGCAAGGCCCTGGCCGAGCACGGGCTCGGCCAGCTGCTCGACATCGTGCCGAACCACATGGCGGTCGTTCGCGAGAACCCGTGGTGGTGGGACGTTCTCGAGCACGGCCCGGCCAGCCGATACGCGCGCTACTTCGACGTCGACTGGGCGGCCGAGGACGAGCGCGGGCAGAACGTCGTCCTGCTGCCCGTACTCGGCGACCACTACGGCCGCGAGCTCGAAGCGGGCAAGATCCGTCTCGAGCGGGTCGGGGACGCTCTCCGCGTTCGTTACTACGAGCAGGAGTTCCCGACCGCGCCCGGGACGCTCGACGTGCTGCTCGGCGGACGTAACGACGAGTCGCGGTCGAGCGATGCGATCGACGCCGCGATCGAGCGCGCGAACTCGGACCCGGACCTGCTCGACGCGGTCGTCTCCCGTCAACACTATCGGCTCGCGCATTGGCGGATCGCGAGCCGCGAGCTCGGCTATCGCCGCTTCTTCAACATCGATACCTTGATCGGGATGCGCGCCGAGCGCGAAGAGGTCTTTCGGGACATGCACGCGCGCGTCCTCGAATGGCTCGACGAAGGCGTGCTCGACGGCGTCCGGGTCGACCACATCGACGGCCTTTACGATCCGCTCGAGTACCTCGAGCGCCTCCACGCCGCGTGTCCGCGCGCATGGATCCTGGTCGAGAAGATCCTCGAGCCGGGCGAAACGCTGCCGGCGGGATGGCCGGTAGCGGGCACGACCGGCTACGAGTTCATCCACGTGGCCGGCGCGCTGTTCGTGAGCCCCGCGGCGGAAGAGCCGCTGACCGCCTTCTACGCGGAGCTGACCGGCGAGGATCCCGACTACGCCGCGCTCGTGCGGCGCTCGAAGCTCGATGTGCTGCGGGATCTCCTCGGCAGCGACGTGAACCGCCTGACGAGCCTGCTCGAGGAGATCTGCGCGAGGCATCGCCGCTATCGCGACTACACCCGCGACGAGCTGCGCGAGGCGCTCAAGGAGACGATCGCGTGCTTTCCGGTTTACCGCACCTACGTGCGTCCCGGGGCCGACGATGTCGCCGCCGCCGACGTTCGTCAAGTCGACGACGCGATCGCCCGCGCGAAGCGTGAGCGCCCCGACATCGATCCCGAGCTGCTCGACTTCTTGCGCGACGTGCTGCTGAAGCGCGTGGGCGGCGTCCTGGAGACCGAGCTCGCGATGCGGTTCCAGCAGCTCACCGGGCCCGCGATGGCGAAAGGGGTCGAGGACACCGCGTTCTATCGTTACCACCGCTTCGTCGCGCTGAACGAGGTCGGCGGCGCGCCGGATCGCTTCGGGCACCCGATCGACGAGCTCCACGCGTGGGCCGCCGAGACGCTCGAGCGGAGGCCGCGCACGCTGCTCGCGACGTCGACGCACGACACGAAGCGCTCCGAGGACGTGCGGATGCGCCTCGCGGTGCTGTCGGAGATTCCGGATCGCTGGCGCGAGGCGGTCGAGCGCTGGGTCGGCAGGAACGAACGGTACCGTCGCGGCGCGTGGCCCGACCGCAACGTCGAGTACCTGCTCTACCAGACGCTCGTCGGCGCGTGGCCGATCGACGCGGCACGCACGAAAGCCTTCATGCGGAAGGCCGTGCGCGAAGCGAAGCTCCAAACGTCGTGGCACCGTCCGAACGACGAGTACGAGCAGGCGGTCGACGCGTTCGTCGACGCGGTGCTGTCCGATACCGCGTTCGTCTCGGACCTCGACGCGTTCGTCGCTCCGCTCGTCGCGCCCGGCCGGGTCAACTCGCTCGCGTTCGTGCTGCTCAAGCTCACGGCGCCCGGCGTGCCCGACTTCTATCGGGGCACGGAGCTTTGGGATCTGTCGTTGGTCGATCCCGACAACCGGCGCCCGGTCGACTACGACCTGCGGAGGCGGCTGCTGCGCGAGCTCGATGGCATGACGCCCGAGGAGATTCTCGTCCGTCAGGACGAAGGGTTGCCGAAGCTGTGGCTGATCCGGCAAGGCCTGCGCGTCCGGCGTGCACATGCGGCGGCGTTCGCCGCCGGCGCCTATCGGCCGCTCGAGGCCCGCGGCGCACGGCACGAGCACGTCATCGCGTTTCGGCGCGGCGAGCCGATCGTGTCCGTAGCGCCGCGCTGGCCGCTGTCCGTCGGCGGCGATTGGCAGGACACGCACGTCACGATGCCGCCGGGTCACTGGCGAAACGCGTTGACCGGAGACGAGTGGCGAGGCGGCGACGTGCGCGTCGCCGAATTGCTGAGGCGCTTTCCGGTCGCGCTGCTCGCGCCGGCCGGCTCGTAGGGAAAGCCGAAAAGGCGCGCCGTCGGTTGCGCCGTCCGGGCGGCCGCGCGGCGTGCATGGTAGAAGATGCAACGATTCCTGGAAGAGGCCCGTTCGTGGATCGCGCGCTCGCGCCACGGTTTCGTCTCCGTGCATCACGCCGGGGAAGAGGAGGAGGCGCCGGGCGGTCGCGCGGAGCGCAGCCGCTTGCTCGACGGTCCGGGCGAGGTTCGCTCGCTGCTGCGCGGCCGTGAGGCCCGGAAGCATCTCGGTCCGGTCGAGGCGTGGCCCGCCCCGCTCGCCGCATCGATTCGGACCTGTCTGGATGCCCCGATGCCGATGTGGCTCTTCTGGGGCGACGACGCCGTGCTCGTCTACAACGACGCCGTCGTCCCGCTGCTCGGCAAGGCGCACCCTGCGGCGCTCGGTTTGCCCGCGGCCGACACGCACACGCAGATATCGGAGGTCAGCGAGCCGTCCGTCGAGGCGGTGTTGTCGACGGGGCGCCCGCACCGTCTCGCCGATCAGCTTCTCCTCACGGGCAACGGCCGCGTCGAGGAGCGCTACTTCGACATCCTGCTCTGTCCCGTGCTGCACCGCGGCGACGTGACGGGCGTGCTTTGCGCGGCCACGGAAACGACGCGCCGCGTGCAGTCGACGCGCCGCGACGCGATGCTCGCGGAGATCACGGCTCGCACGGCCCAGGCCGGCGACGAGCGAGCCGCATGGTCGGAAGCGGTTGCCGCGCTCGAGCGGGACCCTGCCGATCTGCCGTACGCGCTCCTCTATGCGTTCGAGCCGGACGGCGACGCGACGCTCGTCGGCTCCGTCGGGCTCGCGGTCAACAGCCCCCTCGCGCCGCCGCGGCTCGATGCGCTCGCCGACTCGCCGTGGCCCGTCGCGGATCTGCACGCGACGCACGAGCCGGTGCACGTCCAGGACGCGCTCGTGTGGCCGCTCGCGACGCCCGGCGGACCGACGTCCGGCTTCTTCGTCGCGGGCCTGAGCCCGCGCCAGCCGCTCGACGACGACTATCGGGCGTTCGTGGCCGCGGCCGCCGAGCGGATCGCGCGGGCCGTCGGCGCCGCCCGTGCGCGCGAGGAGCACGCGCGGCGGCAGGCCTCGCTCGAGCGGGGCCGCCGCCGTCTCGAGCAGCGTTGCGCGGAGCTCACTCGCCTTTACGAGCACGCGCCGATCCCGATCCTCGTCGTGCGCGGCGCCGATTTCGTCGTCGAGCGCCTCAATCAGGCCGCGCTCGCGGCCTCCGAGCACAATCTGCTCGGAAAGCCTTTGTTCGATGCGGTGCCCGAGCTCGTGGGCCAGGGTTTCGGCGAGCGCCTGAAGCGCGTGCTCGAGACCGGCCAGCCGGAGGTCGGCCGGGAGGTCCTCATCCGGCTCGAGCGCGACGGACGCCTCGAGGACAGGCGCTACACGTTCATCTGCGCGCCGCTCGAGCTCGGCACGGATCCGCGCATCATCGTCGTCGCCCAGGACGTCACGGAGCACGTTTCGGCGCGCGCGGCGCTCGCGGCGAGCGAGGCGCGCTATCGCGACATCTTCGACGGCGTCGACGTCTCGATCTGGGTCGCGGACCTGCACGCCGTGCTGCCGATGCTCGACGAGCTCGCGGCGGCGGGCGTCGAGGATTTCCGCGCACACTTCGCCCGTCACCCCGAGTTCCTGCGCCAGGCGCTCGAGAAGGTGTCCGTCGTCGACGTTAACGACGCGACGCTGCGTCTCTTCGGCGCGCGCGACAAGGACGAGCTGACGCGCGCGTTGGCGAGCATCTTCGTCGCGGAGTCGTGGCACGCGTTCGGCGAAGTGCTGATCGCCGCGCACGGGCAACGCGGTCTCGTGCGGACCGACGTCGTCGTGCGCACGCTCGCCGGGGACCGCCGCGAGCTGATGCTGACCGTCGCGCCGCTCGCGGCGGCGCCGCACCCGAGCCGCGTGCTCGTGACGATGACGAACATCACCGAACGCAAGCGGATGGAGCAGGCGCTGCGCGAGGCCGACCGGCAGAAGGACGAGTTTCTCGCGACGCTCGCGCACGAGCTCCGCAATCCGCTCGCGCCGCTCAGGAGCAGCGTCGACCTGCTGCGCGCGATGCCGGGCGACATGCCGGAGGCGGTCATCGACATCATCGAGCGGCAGGTCGAGTACCTCGTCCGCCTCGCGGACGACCTCTTCGAGAGCTCGCGGATCCGCCGCGGCGCGTACGAGCTGCGCATCGAGCGGCTGCCGCTCGCGGAAGTGCTGCGCGACGCGCTCGAGACGAGCCGCCCGCTGATACAGTCGGCGGGTCATGAGCTCGACGTGCGCGTGCCCGACCAGCCGCTCTGGATCGACGGCGACCGCATGCGCCTCGCGCAGATCTTCGCGAACCTGCTGAACAACGCGGCCCGCTACACCCCGGAGCCCGGGCGCATCGTGCTCGAGGTCGAGCCTTCGGACTCGCAGGTCGAGGTCCGCCTGACCGACACGGGAGTCGGCATTCCCGCCGAGGCGATGCCGAGGCTCTTCACGATGTTCGGCCGGTACCGCGGCGAAGACGAGCCCGACGTCGCGGGCTTAGGGATTGGTCTCGCGCTCGCGAAGCAGCTCGCGGAGATGCACGGCGGCTCGATCGAAGCGCACAGCGAGGGACGCGGCAAGGGCAGCACGTTCATCGTGCGCCTGCCGCTCAGCGTCGCGACGCGGCACGCACCGCCGCCGCCGCAAGGCGGGGACCGATCGATCGAAGGCCGGCGCATCCTCGTCGTCGAGGACGATCGGGATACCGCGCAGAGTCTCAGGCTGATCCTCGAAGCGAACGGCGCGGACGTCCGGGTCGCGACGAGCGGACCGAAGGCGCTCGCGACGTTCGCGAGCTTCGCCCCCGAGGCCGTGCTGCTCGACATCGGCCTGCCCGGCATGGACGGCTACGAGGTCGCGCGGCGGCTGCGCGCCGAGTTTCCGCAGCAGCACGCGCTGATCGTCGCGCTGACCGGATGGGGCAGGGCGGAGGACATCGAGCGCGCGCGTGACGCGGGCTGCGACGAGCATCTCGTGAAGCCCGTCGACATCGATGCGCTGCGGCGCCTGTTGTCGCGGGCCCCGGATCCGCCGGATGCGGGCGGCACGTCTCCGGCGGATTGACGAGCCTTACGTCGCCCGCCGTGCCTCCGCGCCTGCCTGGCGCGGCTCGGCGAGGCCGAGGACGGCCATCGAGCGGCCGACGAGCGTCAACACGTCGCCTCCGCGCAAGGTCGAGTCTTCGGCAGCACGTTCCGCGGCCGTGTCGAGCAGGAGCTTCCATCCGTCGCCTTCCTCGGCGTCCGGCAGCGTGAAAGCCACGTCCTCGTGATGCGCGTTGTAGAGCAGCAGCAGGCGCGACAGGCTCGGCTCGTCGCCGTACGCGGCCTCGCAGCCCTTCGAGAGCAGCAGGCCCGCGGTGCGGGTCTCGGGATCGTTCCATGCGTCGGGCTCGAGGTCCCGTCCCGACGGGCCCAGCCAGCGAATGACCATGCCGTCGCGGAAGCTGTGCCGATGGAGCAGCGGCTCGGCCTGCCTGAGCTCGATCACGCTGCGGACGAAATCGGTCAGCGCGCGATCGTCGTCGTCGATCGCGTCCCAGTTCAACCAGCTGATCTCGTTGTCCTGGCAGTAGACGTTGTTGTTGCCGTGCTGCGCGTTGCCGTGCTCGTCGCCCGCGAGCAGCATCGGCGTGCCGTGCGACAGGAGGAGCGTCGCGAGCAGATTCCGTTTCTGCCGCGCGCGCAGCGCGTTCACGTCGGGGTCGTCGGTCGGCCCTTCTGCGCCGCAGTTCCAGCTGTGGTTGTCGTCGGCTCCGTCGCGGTTGTCCTCGCCGTTCGCGTCGTTGTGCTTTTCGTTGTACGAGACGAGGTCGTGCAGCGTGAAGCCGTCGTGCGCCGTGACGAAGTTGATGCTCGACCACGGCCGGCGGCCCGAACGGTCGTACATGTCGCCGGAGCCCGTCGCGCGCGCCGCGAAGTCGGCGATCTGTCCGCCGTCGCCTTTCCAGAAGCGGCGGACCGTGTCGCGGAACTTGCCGTTCCACTCGGCCCAGTCGGGCGGGAACTCACCGACCTGGTAGCCGCCGGGGCCGATGTCCCACGGCTCGCCGATCAGCTTCACGTGCGCGAGCACGGGATCCTGCACGACGGCGTCGAAGAATCCGCCGCGCGGATCGAAGCCGTGCGGCTCGCGGCCGAGGATCGTGCCGAGATCGAACCGGAAGCCGTCGACGTGCATCTCGAGCACCCAGTAGCGCAGCGAGTCCATGACCATCTGCAGCACGCGCGGGTGGCTCGTGTTGATCGTGTTGCCGGTGCCGGTGTCGTTGATGTAGTAGCGCGGCTCGTCGGGCATCAGCCGGTAGTACGAGCGGTTGTCGATGCCCTTGAAGCACAACGTCGGTCCGAGCTCGTTGCCTTCCGCCGTGTGGTTGTAGACGACGTCGAGGATCACCTCGATGCCGGCGTCATGGAAACGGCGCACCATCTCCTTGAACGTGACGATGCCGCCGGGGCCGAGGTAACGGGGCTCGGGCGCGAAGAAGCCGATCGAGTTGTATCCCCAGTAGTTCGAGAGACCCTTGTCGAGCAGATGCGGGTCCTGAATGTAGGCATGGATCGGCAGGAGCTCCACGGCCGTGATGCCGAGGCTCTTGATGTAGTCGACGACGGCCTGCTGGCCGAGGCCCTTGAAGTTGCCGCGCAGCTCGGGCGGCACGGCGGGATGCAGCATCGTGTAGCCGCGCACGTGCGTCTCGTAGAGGATCGTGCGCTGCCACGACACGCTCGGGCGCACGTCGTCGTCCCATACGAAGGACGGATCGATGACCTGGCATTTCGGCATTCGCGGCGCGCTGTCCTCGGTGTCGAACGACAGGTCCTTGTCCGGATCGTCGAGCCGATAACCGAAGTGCGCCGGCGACCAGTCGATCTCACCGACGAGCGTCTTCGCGTACGGGTCGAGCAGCAGCTTGTGCGGGTTGAAGCGATGGCCGTTCTCGGGATCGTACGGGCCGTGCACGCGGTAGCCGTACAGCGTTCCGGGTCCGACCTCCGGAAGATAGCCGTGCCAGATCTCGTTCGTGTACTCCGGCAGCGAGATGCGCTCGACCTCGGTGAAATCGTTCGGGTGAAACAGGCACAGCTCGACGCGCTCGGCATGCGCCGAGAAGATCGCGAAGTTCGTGCCCGAGCCGTCCCACGTCGCGCCGAGCGGCGCGGGTTTGCCGGGCAGCACGCGGCGAGCGTTCTGCATCCCGATCCTCCCCGTGATGCGGTGGCCGACCTCTCCGGATTCGAAGCTCGCTCACCGATGCACGACTCGTGCCGCGGACGAGAGAAGGGCGCGCCCGCGTGCTCCGAATCCAATGGCATGCGACTTGCACTCGAGCGGTCTCTTCGGTAGACACGACTACGATCGAAGCGAACCGAACCCACGCAGGAGGAAACGCAGAATGGGCAACAGAACCGGCGCTATCGCGCTCGCCGCTGCCGTGTCGCTCGCATTCGGCAGCGCCGCGCTCGCGCAGCAGGCTGCACCGGGCGCGCAACAGAATCCGTCCGAGGCCGCCGAGGCGCTGCGGCGCGCGGCCGAAGAGTTGAATCAGGCCGCCGAGGCACTGCGGCAGGCGGCCGAGCAGCAGCGTGCGGCCGCGCAGAGCGCAGCGGCCGAGCAGCAGCGTGCGGCGGCGCAGAGCGCAGCGGCCGAGCAGCAGCAGCCGTCGACCCAGCAGCCGTCGGCCGCGCAGCAGCGCTCGGCGCAGCAGCAGGGCCAGCAGCCGCAGCAAGGCGCCGTCGCGCAGCGCAGCGAGCAGCAGCAGCGCGCGCCCGGCGCAGCGTCGTCCGATCAGCAGCGCGGCGTGACGGCGCAGCAGGGCTCGCAGTCGGACCAGCAGCGCAGCGCCGCTTCGCAGCAGGGTGCTTCTCAGCAGGGCGCGTCGCAGCAGCAGCGCAGCGCTGCTTCACGGCAGGGCGGTTCCCAGCAGGGCGCTGCGAATCAGCAGCAAAGCGCTTCGCCGCAGCCGGGCCAGCCGACGGGGCAGCAGCAGGCCCAGCAGCCGCTGACCGCCGGCCGCCCGCCGTTCGAGGAAGTGGATCGCAATGCGGACGGCCTGATCACCCGCACCGAGCTCGCGGCCCTCGAGGGCCAGGATTTCGGCGCGCTCGACACGAACCAGGACGGCACGCTGAGCCGCGACGAGTGGCAGCAGGGCGAGCAACAGTAGACGGAACGTCGCACTCGTAAGGCGCGGGCCGCGGGCATGGAAGCCCGGCCCGCGCGGCATCGCGTTCGCGCCGCCCCGGCATCGACAAGCAAAGAAGCCGATCGGGCTATTCGCGGTCGGAGAAGACATCGGCGAGGCAGCACTCATGTTCTACGGGCTTCGACTCGTGCCGCGCAATCGTATGCCGCGCCGCCTCGCGGGCGCGCTCGTCGCGTTGAGCATCGCGGTCTGCGGCCCGGCGGTCGCGCAGGATGCGATCTCGACGCCGGACGCGCTCCGCGCGGCCGACGCGATCGACGCCGACGGTCTGCGCGCCGTCGTCGCCGAGATCGCGAGCGACCGGTATGAGGGACGCGCGCCGGGCACGCCCGGAGACGAGATGACGCAGGCGTTCCTGTCCGCGGCGCTCGAGCGGATCGGCTTCCAGCCCGGCGGACCCGACGGCACGTTTCTGCAGCCGTTCGAGCTCGTCGGCATCACCGCGGCGCAGCCGCCGACCTGGACGTTCGTGCGCGGCCGCGAGCGGCTCGAGCTGATGCAGGGGGGCGAGTTCATCGCGGCGAGCGGCGTTCTCAGCGAGCGCGCGTCGGTCGACGGCGCCGAGGTCGTCTTCGTCGGTTACGGCATCGAGGCGCCCGAGCACGACTGGAGCGACTTCAAGGACGCCGATCTGCGCGGCAAGGTCCTCCTGATGCTGAACAACGACCCCGACTGGGATCCGGAGCTCTTCGGCGGCCGCGAGCGGCTCTACTACGGCCGGTGGACGTACAAGTACGAGAGCGCGGCGCGTCGGGGCGCGGCCGGCGCGATCATCATTCATACGCCGGAGTCGGCCGGGTATCCGTGGCAGGTCGTGCAGAGCTCATGGAGCGGCACGCAGTACGAGCTCCCGGGCGGCGACGACCCTCGCGTGCAGGTCGAAGCGTGGATCACCGAGGATGCGGCCGAGCGTCTCGTCGCGCTCGCCGGGCTCGAGCTCGACGCGCTCGTCGAGCAGGCGAAGTCCCGCGACTTCGAGCCGGTGCCGCTCGGCGTCGTCACGTCGCTCGCGCTCGACAATACGCTCGAGCGCACGGCTTCGGCGAACGTGCTCGGCATCCTGCGCGGCAGCGATCCCGAGCTTGCCGACGAGGTCGTCGTCTACACGGCCCATCACGACCATCTCGGCCAGAGCGGCGGCGGCTCGGGCACGGATTCGATCTACAACGGCGCGCGCGACAACGCGAGCGGCGTCGCGATGGTGCTCGAGATCGGCGAGGCGTTCGCCGCGCTGCCGCAGCCGCCCCGCCGCTCGATCGTGCTGCTCTTCGTCGGGGCGGAGGAGCAGGGACTGCTCGGCTCCGAATACTTCGCGCGCCATCCGGTCGTGCCTCCCGGCAGGATCGCGGCGAACGTGAACTTCGACAGCGGCAACATCTGGGGCGCGACGAGCGACATCACCGTCGTCGGTCTCGGCAAGTCGACGCTCGACGACGTCGCTCGCCGGGTCGGCGAGCTGCAGGGCAGGGAGGTGAAGCCCGACGAGTTCGTCGACCAAGGCTACTACTACCGCTCGGACCAGTTCAACTTCGCAAAGATCGGCGTGCCTGCGCTCTATTTCCGCACGGGCACCGATTTCATCGGACGGCCCGAAGGCTGGGGCATCGAGCGCATCGAGGAGCACAACGACCGCGACTACCATCAACCGAGCGACGAGCTGACGGCCGAATGGCGTTTCGACGGCATGGTGCAGGACGCCCGGTTCGGATTCCTGGCGGGCCTGATCGTCGCGAATGCCGGCGAGATGCCGAGCTGGCGCCCCGGCGACGAGTTCGAGGCGGCGCGCCGGGAGGCGCTCGAGGCGCTCGAATGAGCGGCTCTAGTCGTGGCACTCGTAGATGACGGGGATCGAGTGCTCGCGCGCGTAGTGCTCGGCGATGAAGAGGGCGTCCTCCTTGCTCATGCGCTCGCGGTCCACGATCGTCGAGCACTGCCAGCCGCCGCCGCTCGGCGTCGCGGCATACCGCATGTGCTCGATCGTGACGATGCGCCCGTCCTGATCGCCGTCTGCCGCCGGGCGGGCGGTGTGGACGCGCAGGAAGTTCGATTCCGTGTACGTTTCGCTGTCGCGAAGCTCGGGCTCGAATCTCGGCATCTCAATGAGTTGATTCTCTAAGTATTTTTGCCGAAGCCGGGCGCGCGGGGCGACGAATGCCTGCCGCGGTGCACGAAACGTAGCGCGAACCGCACGTCCGCGTCGTGAACCTTCTCACACCCCGTGACCTCGAGACGTGGTCAAATCAGACCGCTTGTGGCGAGCCTCGACGTGGCCGGCCTGCAAGCGATTGCGACCAAGAGACGCTGCCGGATCACAGGCGCATGAGCCCGAGCACCCGCTTCATCGAGCAGTATCTGCATCGGTCGCCGTGCAGGCTGACGGGGCTCCTGCTCGGCCAGCTCGACGCCTTCAACCGCATCCGCACGACGTTCGGCGCCGACGAGTCGAAGCGCTTCTGCTCCGAATACGTCGACGGATTGCGCAAGGTGCTCCCGCAGGGCACGCCGGTGATTCGCCTGTCGGACCGGCAGTTCGTCGTGCTGCTCTCGGGCGATTCGGTCGGCGGTATCGTCGACGTCGCGGCTCGTCTGACCGAGGACGACCGCGCACACGTGAAGATCGGCCGCGACCGATTCGTCGTCGATCTCACGATCGGCGTCGCCGTCTATCCGACGCATGCGGACGACGCGTCGAGCCTGCTGCGTCGAGCGGAGCTCGCGCTCAAGGAGGCGCGCGAGCACGAGCTCGCGTTCGCGATGTACAGCCCGGACGCCACGCGCCGGCAGGCCGCGCTCTGGAAGGTCGAGAGCGACCTCGAGCGCGCGGTGCAGCGGGGCGAGATCGACGTCTATTTCCAGCCCAAGATCGGCCTCGCCGAGCGCCGCGTACGAGGCGTCGAGGCGCTCGCGCGCTGGCGGTCGCCGTCGGGCGCATTCGTCCCGCCGCACCTGTTCGTTCCCCTCGCGGAGCGCTCGGGCTCGATCGTGCCGATGACATGGCTCGTGTTCGAGCGCGTCGCGGCAAGCGTCGCGACGTGGTCCGGCTGCGAGGAGAAGCTGTCCGTCGCCGTCAACGTCGCCCCGCAGGTGCTGCAACGCGACGATTTCTTCCCCCGCCTCGACGAGCTTCTCTCCGCGGTCCGCGCCGCGGGCGCCGAGCTCGTCGTCGAGCTGACCGAGGAGAATCTCGTCACTGGCGACGACATCGCGGCGGCGTCTCTCGAGCGGATACGCAAGCTCGGCGTCGGCCTCGCGATCGACGACTTCGGCAAGGGGTATTCGTCGCTCAGCTACCTCAAGGAAATTCCCGCGACGGAGGTCAAGATCGACAAGCGCTTCGTGTCGACGGCCGCGACGGACGAGAAGGACAGGCACATCGTGCGCGTCGTCGTCGAGCTCGCGCGCGCCTTCGAGATGAGCGTCGTCGCCGAGGGCGTCGACAGCGCGCAGGCGTTGAAGGCGGTCGCGGCGCTCGGATGTGATGCCGCGCAGGGATTCTTCATCGCGCGGCCGATGCGCGCGGATCTCGTCATGGACTGCGTGCGCAGCCTCGGCCGCGAGGCGGAGCGGTTCGTCGTCGACGAGCCCGGGCTCGCGGGACGCGGAGTTTCCGCCTGAGAAGCGCCCCGCGCGGCAGTGTAGGCTTTACTCCGACGTTGAGGCGCGGGGACGGTCATAGCGGCTAGAATGGAACGCTTTTGAGCGCCGTTGCCGCTGCGTGGACCGTCCAATGAGCCTCTTGCTCGACCTCGGCTATCTGCTCGGATTCCTGCTCGCGGCGCCATGGCTCGTCTACCGGCTCGTGCGGGACCGCGGCTGGGCACACGTGCCGGCCCGCTTCGGCGTCGGCCTCGGCCCGGCCGTCGGCGGCGCGATCTGGCTGCACGGCTCGTCGGCCGGCGAGGTCTCGCTGCTCAGGCCGCTCGTCGCGCGCCTCGAGCAGGACCGTCCGGACACGCCGCTCGTGATCTCGACGTACACGGCGACGGGCCTCGAGGCCGCGCGCAAGGCGTATCCGCGCCATCGCGTGATCCTGTTCCCGCTCGATTTCTCGTTCGTCGTGCGGCGCTTCCTCGCGCGCTTCGAGCCCGAGCTCGTCGTCATCGTTGAATCCGAGTTCTGGCCGAACTTCCTGCTCGCCGCGCGGCGCCGCGGCGTGCCGGTCGCGGTGCTGAACGGCAAGGTCTCGGAGAAGTCGAGCCGCGCGTATCGACGAACGGGCATCGTGCCCCGCGTGCTGCGCGAGCTGACGCTGATCGCCGTGCAGAGCGATGAGCACGCGCGACGCTTTCGCGGGCTCGGCGTGCCGAGCGAGCGGATCCACGTGACCGGGAACATGAAATACGACCTCGCGCGCGGCGCGGCGGACGACGACGATCGGCGGGCCCTGCGCGAGCGCCTCGGTTACGCGCCGGACGACGTCGTCGTGATCGGCGGCAGCCTCCATCCGGGCGAGCCCGAGGCCCTCGTGGCCGCGCTCGACGCGCTCGGCGGCGAGGGCCGCGCCGCGCTCGTGCTCGTGCCGCGCTATCCGGCGGACGCGGCGGCCGTCGCGGAGCATGTCGAGGCCCGCGGGCGCGTCGCCGTCACGAAGACGCGGATCGATCGCGGCGAGGCGGCGCCGCCGGGCCGAGGCGGCGTGCTGGTTGTCGACACGGTCGGCGAGCTTGGCAGGCTCTATGCAGCGGCCGATATCGCCTTCGTCGGCGGCAGCCTGTTTTTCCGCGGCAGCAACAAGGGCGGACACAATCTGATGGAGCCCGCGATTCTCGGTGTGCCGGTGCTCTTCGGGCCGTACAATTTCTCCTTCAAGGAGACGGTCGAGGATCTGCTCGCGCGCGACGCCGGGATCCTCGTCCGCGACGCGGCGGAGCTCGAGCGCGCGCTCGAAGCGCTCGTCGCGGACGAGCGACGGCGCCGAACGCTCGGCGAGCGGGGCCGACGGGTCGTGCTCGGCGGGCAGGGCGCGACCGCGCGCAATTACGTGCTCCTGCGGCGCATCATGGATGAGTCAAGAGTGAGCTTGCAGGCGCAAGCCGTTGAACGCACAATGCCGCGAGCGAGCGGCCACCTGGATTCCCGATGAGCATCAAGCATGTCAACGTCGCCGGTATCGACTGCGGGTCCGACCAGCTTTTTCTGATCTCCGGCCCATGCGTCATCGAGGAGGAATCCCTGATGATGCGCACCGCCGAGCGACTGAAGCAGATTGCGGGCGGCCTCGGCGTGCCGCTGATCTTCAAGTCGTCGTTCCAGAAGGACAACCGCAGCTCGCTCGACTACTACCAGGGCCCGGGGCTCGAGGAGGGCCTGCGTCTGCTCGAGAAGATCAAGCGGGAGTTCGAGCTGCCGATCCTGACGGACATCCATTACCCGTCGCAGGCGAAGCCCGCTGCCGAGGTCGTCGACGTCCTGCAGATTCCGGCTTACCTCTGCATGCAGACCGAGCTCGTCGTCGCCGCCGCGAAGACGGGCGCGGTGATCAACGTCAAGCACGGCCAGTTCATCGCGCCGGACAACATGGTGAAGCCGGTGCAGAAGATCGAAGCGTCGGGCAACGACAGGATCATCCTGACCGAGCGGGGCTACACGTTCGGCTACAACGACCTCGTCGTCGATCCGCGCAGCTTCTATCTGCTCGCGCAGCCCGGGTATCCGGTCGTCTTCGACATCACGCACACGATCAGGAAGTACGGCATCCCGAGCAAGGATCCGCGCGGCGGCACGCGCCAGTACCTGTCCGTGATCGCGCGCGCCGGCGTCGCGGCCGGCGTCGACGGCCTGTTCATCGAGGCGCATCCGAATCCGCCGGAGGCGCTCTGCGACGCGGCGAGTCAGTACGAGCTCGATCGGCTCGCGGACTTCGTTCGCCCGCTGCTCGACATCCACAACCTCGTCCGCTCGCACGCGGCGCACTAAGAACCGATGGATCTTTATCTCGACTCCGTAGATTTCAAGGAAATCGAAGCGGCGTTCGATTTCGGCTTCGTGAAGGGGCTGACGACGACGCCGACGTTCATGCATCGGCACGGCATCACCGACATCGATGCCGCGATCGTCAAGCTCTCCGGCATGGTCCCGGAGCTGCAGGTCGAGGCGCTCGGCGATACGCCGGACGCGATCGTCGCGGAGGCCGAACGGATCCTCGGGCTCGGGCTCGAGCGCGAGCCGGTCTTCAAGGTCCCGATCTCGAACGCGGGCGTCAAAGCCTGCAAGCGGCTCACGGATCGCGGGCACCGCGTCAACGTGCATCTGATTTACACGCTGAACCAGGCCTACATGGCGATGGAGGCGGGCGCGGCGTTCGTCTGCCCGCTCGCCGGCCGCATGCAGGACCAGGGGCACGACGCGATCAAGCTGTTCGAGCAGCTCGTCGACGTCGTCGACCTGCACGGCTACGACACGAAGATCATGTTCTCGTCGGTGCGCCACGCCGAGCACGTGCGTCAGGCGCTGCTCGCCGGCGTTCACGTCTGCACGGTGCCGTTCGCCGTGATGCAGCGCCTGTGCGACAACACGCTGACGGACGTCGGCACCGCGCAGTTCCGCGAGCACACGCAGCTGATGACGGTCAAGGTCAAGGAGCTGATCCGTGCGGAGAATCCGACCTGCCGGGCCGACGACACGCTGACCACGGCGATGGTCGGCATGACGCAGTCGCGCCTCGGCGCCGTCACCGTCGTCGATGCCGAGGGCAGGGCCGTCGGTGTCTTCACCGACGGGGATCTGCGCCGCCGTCTGCAGAGCGACGGCCGCTCGATCCTCGACAAGACGCTCGGCGAGATCGGCTACACGAAGAATCCGGTGACGCTCGGCAAGGAAAGCCTGCTGAACGAGGCGGTGAAGCTCTTCAAGGAGTTCCAGGTCGACAGCATCATCGTCGTCGACGGCGAGCGTCCGGTCGGGATTCTCGACATCCAGGATCTCGTCAGGCTCGGACTGCTCGGTCCGCAGCGTTAGAGAAAGTGCGTTAGAGGAGGCGGTCCGGAGTCCGTACGGACCGCCGGACCGACGGACGGCGACGACCGGAGATGGCCGCTCAATCCTTTTCGGCCGACATCGAGGCCACGTTCTCCGCCCTCGGCGGCGTCTTCGTGACGCCCGCCGCGCGTATCGCCGAGCGCGCCGCGTCGTGCCGCGGCCTCGTCTTCGACTGGGACGGCGTCTTCAACTCCGGCGCGAAAGGCGACGGCGCGGCGAGCTCGTTCAGCGAGGCGGACTCGATGGGCCTGAACCTGTTGCGCTACGGCCTGTGGCGACGGCACGGCCGCCTGCCCGCGGCCGCGGTCATCACCGGCGAGCGGAACGAGACCGCGACGCGCTTCGTCACGCGCGAGCGCTTCGACGCGATCTACTCGGGCGTCCGCAACAAGGTCGAGGCGCTCGAGCATTTCTGCGCGGCGCACGCGCTCTCGCCCGACGAGCTCGTCGTCGTGTTCGACGACGTCAACGATCTCGCGATGGCCGCGCGCGCCAGCGTGCGCGTGCTCGTCCGGCGCGACGCGAGCCCGCTGCTCGGCGCCTACGCCGTCCGGCACGGGCTCGCCGACTACGTGACGGGCGCACGCGCGGACGCGCACGCGGTGCGCGAAGCCGCGGAGCTTTTGCTCGGGCTCATCGGCGCGTTCGACGACGTCGTCGCGAAGCGCAGCGCGTGGGATGCCGACTACGTCCGCTATTTCGAGGCCCGCCAGGCCGTCGAGACCCGGTTCGAGCACGCGCCGTGACGTTCTGGTCGTTCACCGCCTATCTGCTCCTGCCCTACGCGCTGTGGAACCTCCTGTGGCGCGGCGTGCGCTACCGGCCGTACTGGAATCGCTGGCCCGAGCGTTTCGGCTTCGTGCCGGCCGCGGGCGGGCAGCGGATCATCTGGGTGCACGCGGTCTCGGTCGGCGAGGTGCGCTCCGCCGCGCCGCTCGTCGTCGCGCTCGATCAGCGCTATCCGGAGCATCGCATCCACGTCACGACGATGACGCCGACGGGCTCCGAGCAGGTCCGCGAGCTCTTCGGCGATCGCGTCGATCATTCGTACGTGCCGTACGACCTGCCCGACGCGGTCAGCCGCTTCCTCGACCGGATCCGCCCGGACCTCGCCGTCATCGCCGAGACCGAGTTCTGGCCGAACATCTTCTCGGCCTGCCGACGGCGCGGCATCCCGCTCTTTCTCGTGAACGTGCGCGTGTCGCAGGCGTCGCTGCGGGGCTACCTGCGCGCGCCCCGGACGATTCGCGCGATGCTCGACAACGCCGATCTGATCTGCCCGCAGACCGAGGTCGACGCGGAGCGGTTGCGCCGGCTCGGCGCGCCGGCCGACCGGATCTTCGTCACCGGCAACCTGAAGTTCGACGTCGAGCTGCCCGAGAGCCTGCTGCAGGAGGGCGCCGCGGTGCGTCAGCTCTGGGGGCGCAACAGGCCCGTCTGGATCGCGGCGAGCACGCACAAGGGCGAGGAGGCGCACGTGCTCGACGCGTTCGCGCGGCTCAGGGAGAGCATCCCGGACCTTCTGCTCGCCGTCGTGCCTCGGCACCCGGAGCGGTTCGAGAGCGTCGCGCGGCTCTGCGAGCGGCGCGGCTACACGATCGCCCTGCGCAGCGTCGAGCATCGCGAGCTCGAGCCCGAGGTCGACATCGTCGTCGGCGACACGATGGGCGAGCTGCAGCGGCTCTACGCGGCGTCGGACGTCGCGTTCGTCGGCGGCAGCCTCGTGCGGCACGGCGGGCAGAACATCCTCGAGGCCTGTGCGGTCCGCGTGCCGGTCATCTTCGGTCCGCACATGTTCCACTTCGAGGAAATCGCGACCCTCGCGCTCGAGCGCGGCGCCGCGAAGCAGGTCCGCGACTCGGCGGAGCTCGCCGAGGCCGTGCGCACGTGGCTCGAGCAGCCGGAGCTGCGCCGCGCGGCCGGTGAGGCCGCGCACAGCCTCATGGAGGACAACCACGGCGCGCTGCAGCGGACGCTCAGGCTGATGGACGAGAAGCTCGCCGCGCTGTGGCGCGAGCGGGGCCAGCAGCCGTTCCCGGGCGCAGGGAAGCGCCTCGCCGAGGCCGGCGGCGAGCGCACGGGAGCGAACTGACGATGCTCTTTGCGTCGCGTCGCATCGTCGTCCTCGCGCTCGCCGGGCTCGCGCACGTGCCGGCGCTCGCGTTCGGGCCCGCCGGGCACCGGATCGCGGGCGAGGTGGCCGAGACGCTGCTCTGCGAGCAGACCGCGCAGGAGATCGCCGCGCTGACGGGCGGCGAGCCCCTCGCCGAGATCGGTCTCTGGGCCGACCGGATCCGCGGCGAGGACGCGTGGCGGCATACCGGCCCGTGGCACTACATGAACATCGACGACGGCACGCCGATCGACGCGTTCGAGCCTCCGGACGAAGGCGACGTGCTGTGGGCGATCCGACGCCAGGCGGAGCGGCTCGCGGAGCCCGGGGCATCGGAGCGGCGCGCGGAGGCGCTGCGCTTCCTCGTGCACTTCATCGTCGACGTGCACCAGCCGCTGCACGTCGGCCGGGAGTCGGACCGCGGCGGCAACGAGATCGATGTCGCGTATCGCGGCAGGACGACGAACCTCCACCGCTTCTGGGATACCGAGGTGCTCCGGGTCGAGGGTCTCGAGGAGCACGAGTATGCGGCGCGCATCGCGCCGCTTGCCCGCATCTTCACGGGCCATGACCACACGTCGCCGCGCGACTGGGCGGCCGAAAGCCTCGCGCTGCGGCCGCTCGTCTACGGGTTCCGTCGCTCCGTTCCCGCGGTGCTGGACGAGGCGTATCTCGACACCGCGGAGGCCGTCGCGCGCGTGCGGCTCGCGCAGGCGGCCGTGCGTCTCGCCGCGACGCTGAACGGGCTGCTCGGCGATAACGGGTGCGAGGCCGCCCGTTAGCTTGGGCGCGAGCCCTTTTCAGCGGCGCGCGCCGCTGAAAAAAATGCAAAGGTGATCGACGATGCGGGCCGAGCCGGTCAGCGTTCCGGCAGGATCTCGGTCAGGTACCGCTCGGCGTCGAGCGCGGCCATGCAGCCCGAGCCCGCCGACGTGACCGCCTGCCGATAGATCGGATCCGCGACGTCGCCGGCGGCGAAGACCCCCTCGACGCTCGTCGCGGTCGCGAAGCCGCGCGTGCCGCTCCTGACGACGATGTAGCCGCCCTCCATCTCGAGCTGTCCCTCGAAGATGCCGGTGTTCGGCGTATGGCCGATCGCGATGAAGACGCCCTGCACCGGGATCTCGCGGAGCTCGCCGGTCTGGGTGTGCCTGACCCGGATGCCGGTGACGCCGTGCTCGTCGCCGAGCACCTCGTCGAGGACGTGGTTCCACATCACGTCGACGTTGCCGCTCTCGGCGCGCTCGAGCAGGCGCCGGCTCATGATCTTCTCCGCGCGGAACTGGTTGCGCCGGTGCACGACCGTGACCTTCGACGCGATGTTCGACAGATACAACGCCTCCTCGACGGCGGTATTGCCGCCGCCGATCACGGCGACCGGCTGGTTGCGGAAGAAGAAGCCGTCGCAGGTCGCGCACGCCGAGACGCCGCGTCCCTTGTAGGCCTGCTCGCTCGGCAGGCCGAGATACTTCGCCGACGCGCCCGTCGCGATGATCAGCGCGTCGCAGGAGTACTCGCCGCTGTCGGTCTGGAGCTCGAACGGGCGCTTCGACAGGTCGACGGCGTTCACCGTGTCGTAGATCAGCGTCGTGCCGAAGCGCTCGGCGTGCCGCTTCATGCGCTCCATGAGCTCGGGCCCCTGCACGCCCTGATCGTCGCCGGGCCAGTTGTCGACGTCGGTCGTCGTCGTCATCTGTCCGCCGACCTCGACGCCGGTGATCAGCACGGGCTCGAGCGCCGCCCGGGCCGCGTAGACGGCGGCGGTATATCCGGCCGGGCCGGAGCCGACGATGATCAATCTGTGATGCTGTCGCGCCATCCTGGTCTCCTCGCGCTCCTTCGCGCGCCGCTCTCCGGGCCGGCGAACGTGTCCTCGCCGTCGATGGGCATGGGATGCGTATGGTAGTGGACGCGCACGTGTCGCGGAACGCCGTCATGATCGGCGGCGCCGGCTCTGGCATCATCTGCGACCTGATGGACGCCACTCGAACGGTTCCCTCGAAGGCTCTCGCGCCGCTCCTCGCGTTGCTCGCGCTCGCGGCGGCGCCCGCGGTCCGCGCGCAGGATCGCTCGGCCCAGGCCGAGACGGCCGCCGACCGGCCGCGGATCGGCCTCGCGCTTTCCGGAGGCGGCGCGCGCGGCGGCGCGCACATCGGCGTGCTGCGCGCGCTCGAGGAGCTGCGCGTGCCGGTCGACTACATCGCGGGAACGAGCATCGGCGCGGTCGTCGGCGGCTTCTATGCGGCGGGGCATTCGATCGACGATCTCGAGGAGCTCGTCAGGACGATCGACTGGGACACGGCGTTCCTGAACATCACGCCGCGGCAGTTGCGCTCGTTCCGGCGCAAGCGCGACGACGACTCGTTCCTCGTGCGCCAGCGCCCGGGGCTGAACCGCGGGGAGATCGAGCTCCCGCTCGGCCTCGTGCAGGGCCAGACGATCGACCTGATCATCGCGCAGTACACGCTGCCGGCGTCGACCATCGACGATTTCGACGAGCTGCGCGTGCCGTTCCGTGCGGTCGCCGCCGACATCGCGTCGGGCGAGGCCGTCGTGCTCGGGTCGGGGAGCCTCGCCCGGGCCATCCGCGCGAGCATGGCGCTGCCGGCCGCTCTGCCGCCGGTCGAGATCGACAATCACCTGCTCGTCGACGGCGGCATCGCGATGAACCTCCCGGTCGAGGTCGCGCGCGAGATGGGCGCCGACGTCGTGATCGCCGTCGACATCTCCGCGGCGCTGCGCGAGCGCGAAGAGCTGCGCAGCGTGCTCGACATGACGTCGCAGCTGACGAACCTGCTCACGCGCGAAGGCGTCGAGCGGCAGCGGGAGCTCCTCGTCGGCGAGGACGTGCTCCTGCAGCCCGAATTCGGCCCGGATCTGACGTCGGTCGATTTCGAGCGCATGGAGGACGCGATCGCAGAAGGCTACGACATCGCGATGCAGAACCGCGCGGCGCTCGAGCGCTACTCGCTGTCTCCGGAGGAGTACGCCGCATACGTCCAGTCGCTCCCCGAGCCCGGGACCGACGAGCCGCCGATCATCGATTTCGTCAGGCTCGACAACCGCTCCCGCATCGCGGACAGCGTGCTGCTCACGCGGATGCGGGACGTCGCGCTCGGCGAGCCGCTCGAGCTCGACACGATCGAGCGCGCGATCGGCCAGGCCTATGGGCTCGAGCTCTTCCAGAACGTGCGTTACCACGTCGTCACGGAGGGCGACGAGACCGGCCTCGAGATCGAGGTCGTGCCCCGATCGTGGGGGCCGAACTACCTGCAGCTCGGCATGGCCTACAGCTCGTCGGGCGACGTCGACGCGACGTTCGGCCTTGCCGCGAGCTACCTGCGCACGGCCATCAACGACAAGGGCGGCGAATGGCGCGCGACGTTCGTCGTCGGCGACGAGCCCGCGTTCACGCTCGACATCTACCAGCCGCTCGGGCCCGCGGCGCTCTTCTTCGTCGAGCCGCTCGTCGACTTCCGGCGCTCTCAGTTCAATGCGTTCGAGGACGGTCAGCTCGTGTCGGAGGCGCGGCTGCGCGAGGCGATGGTCGAGGTCAGCTTCGGCCGCGAGCTCTTGAACTGGGGCGAGGCGCGCGGCGGCGTGCGCCGCATCGAGGGCGATACGAAGCTGCACGTCGGCGACGGCCGCAACATCCCGCCGCCCGACTACAGTCGTGGAGAGCTCTTCGTGCGCTTCTCCGCGGACACGCTCGACAACATCGCATTCCCGCTCGAAGGCATTCTGACGACCATCGAGTGGCGCAGCTCGAGCGGCGCGCTCGGCGCGGACGTCGACTACGATCAGCTCGCCATGAGCGCGACGCACGCGAAAACGTGGGGCCGGCACACGCTCTTGTCGACGCTGCGCTACGACGTGACGACGAGCGGCGAGCCGCCGCTCGACCGCGCGTTCAGGCTCGGCGGGTTCCTCGATCTCTCCGGGCTCGCGCAGGAGCAGCTGATCGGCAAGTACGCGGCCCGGCTCGGCGTGAGCTACTACCGCCGGATCGGCGACCTCGCGCTCTTTCCGGCGTTCGCCGGCGTCAGCGTCGAGGTCGGCAACGCGTGGGGCGCACGGGACGAGATCTCCTTCGGGGACACGATCTGGGGCGGTTCGATCTGGGCGGGCGTCGACACGCCCGTCGGGCCGATCTACGTCGGCTACGGGCGCGCGGAAGGCGACCGGGACGCCGCGTACGTGCATCTCGGCCGGGCGTTCTGACTCGTCGGGGAGCGCTCCGGCGCTCGGACGCCGCGCCGCGGGCGCGGGGCCGCGCGGCCCACTCAGGAATCGGCTAAGCTTCGACTAAGAGCAACGGCCGCGGGCGTTCGCCCGCGGTTTTCCATCGAGCTCGTCGCGCTGAAGATTCCCCAAAGAGAGGAGAACGTGGCCAAGCAATCGAAGATCATTCTGACGTCGCAGGATTTCGACCGGCTCGAGGCGCTGCTCGGGTCGTTGCCGGCGAACGCCTTCCCCGGCAAGGCGGCGTTGCAGGCCGAGCTCGAGCGGGCGGAGATCGTCGAGCCCACGAAGGTGCCGCCCGATGTCGTGACGATGAATTCGACGGTTCGTTTCCAGATTCTGGAGTCGGGCGAGGAGTTCCTGCTGACGCTGGTGTACCCGAAGGACGTGCAGGGGCAGTCGGATCGGATCTCCGTGCTCGCGCCCGTCGGCAGCGCGCTGCTCGGCCTCTCCGTCGGCGACGAGCTCGAATGGCCGCGGCCCGGCGGCGGCGTGTCGACCGTGAAGGTCGTCGACGTCGTCTATCAACCCGAGCGCGCCGGTGACCTTCACCGGTAGCGCCGTGTCCTGAAGACGGGGCGCCCGGGGCGCGACGCGCAGTGCTCGCGCCCTCAGTCCCCGGCCGGCGCGCGGAAGCCGGGCCGCTTCACGACGATCAGATCGCACGGCAACCGATCGAGCGCACGCTCGGCCGTGCTGCCGACGAAGATCCTCTCGAGCCCGCTGCGCGAAACCGCGCCCATCACGACGAAATCGGCCTGCTCCTGTTCCGCGACCTCCGCGATCGCGCGATGGGGCGCGCCTTCCTCGAAGCGGACGTTCGCCTTGTCGATCGCGAAATCGGCGACGAGCGCGTCGAGCGCGTCGCGATGCTGGGCCTCGAGATCCGCGATCAGCTCGGGCGGCGGGACGCTCGTCATCGACAGCGGCGTGTCCGCGGCGGCGGCGTAGAGGGGCGCGGGATCGAATGCGTGCAGGACGTGCAGCGCGCCGCCGAGCCTGCGCGCGAGCTCGGCCGCGAACCCGAGGATCGCCCGGTCGAGATCGGCCGGTTTGTCGTGCTCGTGGACCGGGTCGACGGCCGCGAGCACGCGCGGCGTCGTGCCGAGCGGCCGCGGCTTCACGAGCAGGAGCGGCGCCGGGCACGCACGGATCAGGTTCCAGTCGGTGTTCGACAGCAGAGTCCGGCGCAGCACCGGATGCTCGTGCGTGTCCTTGACGACCAGCATCGGCCGGGCTTCGGCGACCTTGTCGACGATGCCGCGGTGCAGCGGCCTCGCCCAGCGCGCGTCGATCTCGACCGAGAGCCCCTGAGCCGCGAGCGGCGCGCGCAGCGCGTCGAGCTTCGCGAGGTGACCCTCGAGGACCGCGCGCCGCGCCGGCTCCGCCGTCTTCAGATCGAAGCGCGGCAAGCTCGCGAGGGACTGGTCGTAGTCGCAGACGAAGAGCTCGAGCGACGCGCCGTACGCTTGCGCGAGCCGCGCCGCGCGCTGCACCGCCGGCTGCTCCTCGGCGGTCGGATCGACGACGACGAGGATGCGCTGATCGGACATTTGCGTGACTCCCGCCGATGACGAGCGGCGAGCTTAGCCCCAAGAGCGCCCGGCCAACAAGAACCTGGACAGCCGCGGCCGATTTCGGTAAATCGCTAAAGCCTTTATCCGGTTCGGTTCTTCGGTGTCCCGACTTCACGCCGGCATCGGAAAAAGCCGGAGCGGCTCCATCTCGCTTTTTTGGAGAACCTGGTCGATGACGATTCGGAAGTGGCTCGCCGGTGCCGGTGTCTGCGCGATGACTGCGGCGGTCGTCGCGGGCGTGCTGTTGAACAGCGATCTCGGCCCGCTGCTGCTGGGCATTCGCGCCGAGTTTTACCTGTTCGCGCTGACGCTGCTCGGCGTCGCGCTCTTTCACGACCGCACGCTCGAGGTCGCGCTGACCGGTCTCGTCGCGATCCTCGTGCTGAAGCTCCTGACCGATCCCGCGTTCGAGCTCGGCCATCACATCGTCCGGGAGGCTCCGACGCTGACGAACCTGCTCGGTTTGCTGCTCGGCTTCGCGGTGCTCGCGCGGCACTTCGAGGAATCGCAGATGCCGGAGATCCTCCCGCGCTTCCTGCCGGACGACTGGAAGGGCGGCTTCGTGCTGCTCCTGATGGTGTTCGTGCTGTCGTCGTTCCTCGACAACATCGCGGCGGCGATGATCGGCGGCACGATCGCGCTGCACGTCTTCAAGCGCCGGCTCGACATCGGCTACCTTGCGGCGATCGTCGCGGCGAGCAACGCCGGGGGCTCCGGTTCCGTCGTCGGCGACACGACGACGACGATGATGTGGATCGAGGGCGTGCCCGCGCTCGACGTGGTGCACGCGTACGTCGCGGCCGTCCCGACGTTGCTCGTCGTCGGCATCTTCGCGTCGATCCAGCAGCAGGCGTACCAGCCGATCCAGCGCGACGAGGCCGGGCATCACGAGGTGCAATGGCGCAAGCTCGCGGCCGTCGGGCTGATCCTCGTCGGCGCGATCGTGACGAACGTGCTGCTCGATTTCCCTGCGGCGGGCGTATGGATCGCGATCGTCGTATCGGCGCTCTTCGTGTCGACGGACTGGAAGGTCGTGCCGGCGTCCGTGAAGGGCACGCTGTTCCTGCTGACGCTCGTGACGTGCGCGTCGCTGATGCCGGTCGACACGCTGCCCTCGGCGTCGTGGCAGACCGCGTTCGGCCTGGGCTGGGTCTCCGCGGTGTTCGACAACATCCCGCTGACGAAGCTCGCGCTCGAGCAGGGCGGCTACGACTGGGGCGTGCTCGCGTTCACGGTCGGCTTCGGCGGCTCGATGATCTGGTTCGGGTCGTCGGCGGGCGTCGCGCTGTCGAACATCTTCCCGGAGGCGCGCTCCGTCGTCGACTGGATCCGGCGCGGCTGGTTCGTGCCGGTCGGCTACGCGGTCGGCTTCTTCGCGCTGCTTTGGAGTTTGGGCTGGAACCCGCTGCTCGTCGACTGACGATCGAGCAGCGCGCGTAGCGCGCGCACGTGCCGCGGCTCGGTGCCGCAGCAGCCGCCGAGCACGCGCACGCCGGCGCGGAGCCACTCCTCGGCGCGGGCGGCGAGCTCCGCGGGCTCGAGCGCTCCGCCGGGCCCTTCGATCTCCGGATACGCGCCGATCGGCCCGCTCCAGCGCGTGCGTACGGCCGCGAGGGCCGGCGCGACGTCGTCCGGCGGCGTGTGCATCACGTTGACGACCTCGGGCCCGAAGCCTGCGAGCGCGTCGAGCACGCCGTCGAGCGGCGTCTCGGGGAAATCGTACGCGGCGAGCGTGCCGTCCGCCCGGCGCCGTGCGCTCAGGCCGAGCCAGAACGGCAGCCCCACGGCGCCGGCCGCCTCGCACGCGCGCCGCGCGTGCGCGTCGTCCTCCATCATCTCGAGCACGAGCAGATCGACGCCGAGCGCGGCGAGCAGGCTCGCGAGCTCGGCGTAGGCGGCGCGCTCCTCGTCCGGCGGCGGATAGCGCGCCACGTCGAACCCCGGCGGGAAGCACGAGATCGAGCCCGCGATCAGGATGTCGCGCCCCGACTGCTCGCGCGCGCGTTTGGCCGCCTCGACGCTCGCGCGAACGATCGCGGCGAGCTCGGCGCCGAGCCCGGCGGCCTCGAGGACGAAGCGCGTCGTCGCGAACGTGTTCGTCGTGACGACGTCCGCGCCGGCCGCGATGTAGTCCGCGTGGATAGCGACGAGCGTGTCGAAGTGGGCGAGCGCCGCGGGGCCGCTCCACGCGATCGGATCGAGGCGCACGCCCCGGCGGCGGAGCTCCGAGCCCGTGCCGCCGTCGATCAGCAGGCAGCGGTCGGGCCGGAGCGTCGTCACTTTCGCGGACTCGATGCGCGCGCCGCGCTTCGCACGGCTCGTGCTACTTCGTGCCCTTGAAGTGCTCGAGGCCCGGCTTGTAGGTCTTGTCGTCGAGGAACGCCTTCATGGCGGTCGCGCGGTTCTCGGCCGCGCCGAAGTTGAGGGCTTCGCCGAGCTTCGCATAGAGGTAGTCCGCGGAGACGTCCCAGTCCATGTAACGGACGCGCTTCACGGCGAGCTTCGCGTTGCGCAGCATCGTCTGGTTCTTTTCGATCAGCGTCCGGGCGAGCGCCCGCGTGCGCTCCCTGAGCTCTGCGCGCGGCACGGCCTCGTTGACGAGGCCGAGCTCCACGGCCTTCTTGCCGTCGAAGGGCTCGCCGGTCATCACGTAGTAGAGCGCGTTGCGCAGGCCCATCGTCTCGGTCACGGCCTTCGTCACGTTGCCCGCGGGCAGGATGCCCCAGTTGATCTCGGACAACCCGAAGACTGCCTCCTCGGCGGCGATCGCGAGATCGCACGCGACGAGCGGCGTGAACGCGCCGCCGAAGCACCAGCCGTTGACCATCGCGATCGTCGGCTTCGGATAGTCCCTGAGCCGCCGCCACTGCCACTCCTCGGCGACGCGGCGCACGCTCATGATGATCGTGTCCGCTTTGCCGTCGGTCTCGCGGAAGTACTCCTTGAGGTCCATGCCGGCCGCGAACGAGTCGCCCGCGCCGGTCAGCACGAGCACATTGCAGCGCTCGTCGGTCGACAACGCGACGACCGTCCGAAGCATCTCCTCGTTCAGGGCGGGGCTCATCGCGTTGCGTTTCTCTGGCCTGTTCATCGTGACCCAGGCGATTCCATCGTCGAACTCGACGAGCACCAGATTGCCCCACGGATCCTTCGCTTCGGACATGCCGTTTCCTCCTTGACAAAAAAGCAGATGTCGGGAGCCGCGCGGGTGATCCCCCGCCACCCGGTGTTCTCCCGGCGGATACAGTTGCGCCGCCGCATGCTGTCGTCCCGTCAGGGCTTTTGTTGTAGGCTTGAGCGCATCGGCGCCGGCGTTCTCGACCCGCTATCGTAAGCGAGACCGGGCCGGGATGCCTTCCCGGCCGACGGCGAGGCGGCGACGGGGGCTGCAGGCACCGTCGTCGACGGCGCCGGCAGGGAGCGCAGAGTCGAATGGCAGTGCGGCGGCGCGGCGGCACGCCGCGCCCCGACGCGGGGGAGCAGCGATGGCGAATCATCCGAACGATCGGGACGTGGCCGGGAAGTATCCCGAGCCGCGGTACGACGACGTGGGCATCGAGGGAGCGGCGCGGCTGCGGGCGACGCGCCGGCAGTTCATCAAGGGCGTGATTGCATCGGGCGCGGCGGTGTCCGGTGCGAGCTTCTTGTTCGGCTGCTCGTCCGGGGAGCGGGGCGCGGCGGCGGGCGGTGTCGAGCGGATGCTGAC
>DASVCR010000106.1:0-31332 GCA_036381515.1 Gammaproteobacteria bacterium
GTCAGCATCCGCTCGACACCGCCCGCCGCCGCGCCCCGCTCCCCGGACGAGCAGCCGAACAAGAAGCTCGCACCGGACACCGCCGCGCCCGATGCAATCACGCCCTTGATGAACTGCCGGCGCGTCGCCCGCAGCCGCGCCACTCCCTCGATGCCCGCGTCGTCGTACCGCGGCTCGGGATACGTGACGCCGTCCTGCCGATCCTCACTCATCGAAATCTCTCCGCTCTCAAACGATGTGTCCCGCCCGCCATCCCGAGATCACGCGGTATTGACCTGCAGCGGCTTGTGCGACTGCGGGCGGCCCGCCGCCGCATTGACGATCATGTCCGGAACGACCGGCGTCCGATTGAACGTGTGGCCGCCGAGCGCATCCGAGATCGCGCAGAGGAGCGCGGCCGCGGCGCAGCCCATCACCGGCTCGCCGATGCCCTTCGCGCCGACCGGGTTCTGCGGATCCGGAATGTCGACCGCGGCGACGCGCATGCCGGACGCGACGTCGAGGTACGACGCGGGCTTCGCCTGCAGCAGCCCGACGTTGCCGGGGAGGCCGTTCTGCGGGTCGTAGATGATCCGCTCTTTCGTCGCCATGCTGAAGCCCATCACGGCGCCGCTCCTGATCTGCGCGGCGAGCCCCTTCGGGTGGATCACCGTGCCCGAATCGGCGACGCCGACATAATCGAGGATCTCGAACTTGCCGGTCTCGACGTCGAGCTCGATCTCGATGAAGCCCGCCGCGAGCGCCGGGACCGTGCCGGTCAGCGCGAGGTTGTCCTTCGCGACGCCGACGAGCCCCGTGCCGGCGACTCCGGCCGCGGCCGCCTTCGTCATGTCGTTCAAATCCGCAGGCACCTCGTGACCCGCGAACCGGCCGCCGAGCTCGATCGCGCGCTGCGCGGCTTCGGCGTACGTGAGCCCCTTGTCCGGATCGTCCTTCCTGAAGACGCGCTCGTCCTCGATGTCGTAGTCGTCGGGCGTGCCGCCCAAATCCATCGCGGCGATCTCCTTCAGCTTCGCGACGGCGTCCATCGCGGCCGCGAAGTTCGTGCGGCTCATCGTGAACGACGTGTTGCTGCCGAACTGCCCGAGGTTCCACGGCAAGTGCTTCGAGCTGTCGCCGCGCTCGACGACGCAGTTCTCCCACCTGCATTTCAGCGTGTTCGCCGCGACGCGCGCCGTGACGGCATACGAGTACGTGCCGAGATTGCCGACGCCGGTATGGATGTGCAGCTTGCCGTCCGGCGTCAGCACGACGAGGCCGTCGAAGCCGCTCGCGCCCGCGGGATGGAACGCCTGGCCGACGCCGACGCCGGTGACCTTCGAGCCGTTACGCTGCCCGCTTCGCGCCCGCTTCTGCTCCCAGCCGAACTCGGCGGCGCCGATGTCGAGCGCCTCTTTCAGATGCGCGCTCGTCACGCCGCCCTGACGAGGACCGAAGCGCGTCGAATTGTCCGGCGCGTTGACGCGGCGGATCTCGAGCCTATCGACGCCGAGCTGCCGCGCGGCCTTGTCGATCAGCGGCTCGACGGCGGCCGCGATCTGGTTCTGGCCGGGCCCGCGCTGCGGGCCGCGCGGCGGCGTATTCGTCATCACCGGAACGCCGCGGAAGCGCATCGCGGGCGGCGTGTAGACGAGCGACACGGCCTCGGCCGCGGCCTGCCAGTCGTTGAAGCCCGCGTGCGGGCCGCTCTCCTGGACGACGAAGAGATCCGCGGCCGTGATGCGGCCGTTCTGCGCGAAGCCGAGCCGGATCCGGCCCTGGAAGCCCGCGCGGGCGGAGCCGATGAAGTACTCCTCGTGCCGGCTGATCCGCATCATCACCGGACGGCCGATCTTGCGCGACAGGAGCGCCGGCACGGCGACGATCGGGTACGCGCCGCCCTTCGAGCCGAAGCCGCCGCCGCAATACTCCGCGATGAACACGAGGTCCGTCGGCTCGATGCCGAGGTAGCGGGCGATCGTCGGCACCGGGAAGCTCTGACTCTGCGACGACGCGTGCAGGAAGCATTTGCCGTTCTGCCAGTACGCCAGCGCGGAGCGCGGCTCCATCGAATGGTGCGACAGGGCCGCCGTGACGAACGACTCGTCGAGCACGAGCGCGGCTTGCGCGAACCCGGCCTCGACGTCGCCGTACGACCACTCCATCGCCGGGCGTCCGGCCGGAAGCTGGTCCTCGCGGACGGCGGCGAAGTCCTGCGCGGTCCACTTGAAGCTCGTGATCTCGCGGCCGGCCACGACGTTGCCGTTCGTGCGTGCGTTCGGCCCGCCGGGATAGAGGCTCTCGAGCGGGTCGACGGTGAACGGCAGCTCCTCGTAGTCAACGCGTACGCACTCGAGCGCATCGGCCGCGAGCTGCTCGCTCTCGGCGGCGATCGCGAGGATCGGCTGGCCGACGAAGAGCGGCTCCTTCGTCAGGATCTCGTCCTGCGGCGGAGGCATCTGCGGGACGTCGTCGGCCGTGAGAATGCCGAGCACGCCCGGCATCGCGAGCGCTTCGTCGGCATCGATGTTCACGACGCGCGCGTGCGGCATCGGGCTCGTCAGCAGCTTGCAGAACGCCATGCCGTCGGCGCGAAAATCCTCGGCGTACTTCGCGCGGCCGGTGACTTTGGCATGCAGGTCGGGCGGAACGAAATCCTGGCCGATCAGCGGCTCGTATGCCATGTGCGACTCCCCTCGGATGTAGGACCGGCGCCCGGCCGTGTCGGGCTGCGCTCGTGATGATACCGAAGAACCGGCTCGTACGGGCACCAACGGGTGCCGAAACGGGCGCGGAGCCGTGACCGCCCGCGCAGCGTCGGCATCGAGGCGCCGGACGGAGCATCAGGCGCCGACGCGCCGTCGCAAGGTCAAAGCACCGCGAGCGGCGGCTCGTCCAGCGCGGCACGCTGCTCGCGCAGCGCGAGGACGTGATCCTCCCAGTACTTGCGCTCTCCGAACCACGGAAACGCCCGCGGGAACGCCGGATCCTTCCACCTGCGTGCGATCCACGCGCTGTAATGGATGATCCGCAGCGCACGCAGTGCCTCGACGAGGTTGAGCTCCCGATAATCGAAGTCGCGGAACTGCATGTAGCCCTCGAGCAGGTCCTTGAGCTGCACGCTCATCTCGTCGCGGCTGCCGGACAGGAACAGCCACAGGTCCTGCACCGCGGGCCCGTTCATGCAGTCGTCGAGGTCGACGAAGTGGGGGCCTGCGTCCGTCCACAGCACGTTGCCCGGGTGGCAGTCGCCGTGGATCCGCAGCACCGAGTAGTCGCCTGCGGCGGCGAACTGACGGTCGACCGCGTCGAGCACGTCCGTCGCGATGCTCCGGTAGCTGTCGATCAGGTGAGCGGGAATGAAGCCGCTCGACTCGAGCGTCTCGACCGACTCGCGGCCGAGCGTGCGCGGAGACAGCGTCGGCCGGTGACGGAACCGGCCCGTCGCGCCGAACGCGTGCATCCGGCCGATGACCCTGCCCATGTACACGCGTTCCTCGGACGTCGCGAGCTCCGGCCAGCGCCCGCCGCGCCGCTCGAACAGCGCGAACCGATAGCCCGCGTGCTCGTGCAGCGTCTTGCCGCCGATCACGAGCGGCGGCACGACCGGCACGTCGCGGTCCGCAAGGTCGAGCGCGAAGCGATGCTCCTCGAGAATCGCGTCGTCCGACCAGCGCCCCGGCCGATAGAACTTCGCGACGACGAAGCCGTCGCCGACGCCGACCTGATAGACACGATTCTCGTAGCTTGCGAGCGCGATGATGCCGCCGTCGCATTCGAAGCCGACGCTTTCCACCGCCTCGAGAATGAGATCGGGGCGGAGCCGCGCATAGGGGAGCTCAGGGTTCATCCGGCCTCCTCGGCGCTCGCTCGCCCGGTCGGCGGAACGCATTCATTGCATACACCGTCGCCTGCCCGGCGCAACCGTCCACTGTCGCCTGCCCGGCGAAACCTTCATTCTCATCGGCCCGCTCGCGTGACGCCACACGGCGCGGCTGCCCGGCTGCCGCCCCCGAACGACTGTGCTTTAATCGCCGGATCTCCGTGTTCGCGTCGTCAGGAGCCCCGTGACCGGCATCATTCCCTATCCCGCGCATGTCGACGTGCTCGGCAACGGCCTTAAAGTCATCGTGATGCCGATGCCGAGCAACGGCCTCGTCGCGTACTGGACGATCGTGCGAACCGGCTCGCGGGACGAATACGAAAAGGGCCGCACCGGCTTCGCGCACTTCTTCGAGCACATGATGTTCCGCGGCACCGAGCGTTATCCGAGCGAGCGCTATCAGCGCATTCTGACGGAGATCGGCGCGGACGCAAACGCGTATACGACGGACGACCTCACCGCATACCACGTGTCGCTCGCGGCCGAGGACCTCGAGACGGTCATCGAGCTCGAGAGCGACCGCTTCCGCAACCTCGCGTACTCGCGCCGGGACTTCGAGACCGAGGCCGGCGCCGTCTATGGCGAGTACCGCAAGAGCCGCACGGATCCGCTGTTCACGCTCTACGAGGCGGTCGTCGAGACCGCGTTCGACGTGCACCCGTACGGCCATACCACGATGGGCTACGAGGCGGACATCGCGGCGATGCCGAGCCTCTACGACTACTCGCGCGAGTTCTTCGCGCGCTACTACCGTCCGGACAACACGCTGCTGTTCGTGGCCGGCGAGGTCGAGCCGGCCCGCGTGTTCGACGAGGTCGCGCGGAAATACGCCGACTGGGCGCCCGGCTACGCGCCGCCGCCGATCCCCGACGAGCCGGAGCAGCGCGCAGAGCGGCGGATCGACGTCGACTACGACGGCCGGACGCTGCCGGTCGTCTGGCTCGCGTACAAGATCGACGCGTTCGATACCGGCAACCCGCTGCGCGTCGCGGCGGATCTGCTCGCCGAGCTCGCGTTCGGCGAGACGAGCGACGCGTATCGCCGGCTCGTGCTCGACGAGCAGGTCGTCGAGTTCCTCGCGGCCGGCGCGGAGTGGAATCGGGATCCCGGGCTTCTCGACGTCTACGCGCGCGTGAAGGATCCGAGCCAGGTGGACTACGTGCTCGGCGTTCTCGACGAGACCGCGACGCGCTTCCGCGCGGTGCCGCCCGAGCTCGACGCGCTCGCCGCGTTGAAGTCCCGAATCCGCTACGACTTCCTGATGGGCTTCGAGACAGCCGACCGCGCCGCGGAGCGGGTCGCGCGGCCGCTCGCGATCTCGGCCGGGCTCGGCGGGCTCGAGGCCCTGCACACGGCCTACGCCGGGGTCGCGCCGGACGACGTCCAGGCGGCGGCGGACGCGTACCTCCGGCCGGAGCGCCGCACGGTCGGCGTGTTGCGGGGCGCACGATGATCGGCGCGTCCCTCGGTCCCGCCGCGTCGCAGGGCCCGCTCCGCACGGAGCGGCACGACGGCGACGTGCTGCTGCCGGTCCGCGGCGAGCCGACGGTCTCGTTCTCCGTGTCGTTCGCCGTCGGCTCGCAGGACGATCCGCCTGGTAAGGAAGGCCTCGCGTATCTGACGGGGCTGATGCTCGCGGAGGGCTCGACCGAGCGACACTCGTACGACGAGATCCTCGCGGCGCTCTATCCGCTCGCGTCGGACTACCGCGTGCGCGTCGACAAGGAGCGCACGACGCTCACCGGGCGCACGCATCGCGACAACGTCGACCGCTACGTGCCGCTCCTGACGGACGCGTACACGAAGCCCGCCTTCGATCCGCGCGACTTCGAGCGCCTGAAGAGCGACGCGATCAACGACATCGAGAACACGCTGCGCTATGCGTCGGACGAGGAGCTCGCGAAGGCCTCGCTCGACGCGTTCGTCTTCGCCGGAACGCGCTACGCGCATCCGCCCGAAGGCACGGTGCAAGGGCTTCGCAACGTCACGCTCGACGACGTGCGCGAGTTCTATCGCCGGCACTTCACGCGCCGGAACGTCACGATCGGTCTCGCCGGCGGCTTCGACGACGCGCTCGCCGCGCGCATGGCCGCGACGCGCGACGCGCTGCCGCCGGGCGATGCGGTCCCGGCGCCTCCGGAAATCGTCCCCGCGCCGATCGAGCGCAACGAGGTGCTCCTGCTCGACAAGCCGGGCGCGGACGCATCGATCAGCTTCGGCTTCCCGATCCACGTCGCACGCGGCGAGCGCGACTTCTACGCGCTCGCGATCGCGTGCTCGTGGCTCGGCGAGCATCGCCAGCAGGTCGGCCGCCTGTTCCAGGTGATCCGCGAGATCCGCGGGCTCAACTACGGCAACTACGCGTACATCGAGGCCTTCCCCGAAGGCGGCGAGCGCAGGATGCCGCCGGTCAACGTGCCGCGCCGCGCGCGGCTCTTCGAGGTCTGGATCCGCACGCTGCCGAACGAGCAGGCGCACTTCGCGATCCGCGCCGCGGTGCGCGAGATCGAGCGGCTCGTCGAGCACGGCTTACGGCGCGAAGATTTCGAGCTGACGCGCGCGTTCCTCGCGAAGTACGCGCTGCACTACGCCGAGACGACCGCGCGGCGACTCGGCTACGCGATGGACGACCGCTTCTACGGCCTCGACGGCGAAGGCCACCTCGCGCGCTTCCGGCGGATGATGCGCGAGCTCACGGTCGACGACGTGAACGCTGCGCTCGAGCGGCATCTCCGCGGGCGCCGCTTCAAGTTCGCGATCGTGACCGGCGCAGCCGCGCGGCTCGCGGCCGCGCTGGCAAGCGGTGCACCGAGCCCGATCGAGTACGCGACCGAGAAGCCGCAGCACGTGCTCGAAGAGGATCGCGAGATCGCGAGCTACAGGCTCCCGATCGCCGCGGACGCGATCCGCGTGCAACCGGTCACGGAAGCGTTCGAGCGCTGACCTACGCGAGCGCCTGCAGCAGGAACGGCAGGCTGCGGTCCATACGGTGGTCGATGCCGGAGTGCGTGCCGTCGAACTCCTCGTACACGTGCGGGACGCCGTGCTCCGCGAGCCGCTTCGACAGGATGCGCGTCCCGTAGTGGATGCGGTACTGATCGCGCCAGCCGCAGTCGATGTAGAGACCGCGCAACGTCTTCAGGTTCTTCGCGTAGCGCGCGACGAGGTGGATCGGGTCGTGGCGCAGCCATTGCCGCCACCGCTCCGGAATCAGCTCGCCGGTCTCGAGATCGAACGGCACACGCAGTCGCCGCGGCTCGTCGGGGTCGGGATCGTACGTCGCCGCGTACGCGAGGTTCATCAGGCAATGGATCTCGGCGCTCGTCGGGCTCGGCTTGCGCCAGACGGCCTCGAGGAAGCGGCGTATGCGGCCGTCGTCGACGCCGCCGGCCGGCGTCGCGAGATCCGAGCCCGGATCGACGCGGCCTTCGCGGCGCGGCTTCGCGCGATATTTCCCGAGCTCGTCGAGCGTCGCGGGCCAATCGCAGCGGTACACGAAGTCGAAGTACGCGTCGCCCGAGTGGCTCGCGGCCGCGCCCCAGTAGCGCGTGTACCGCATCGCGTGGACGAGCGCGCCGTATCCGCCGGACGACTTGCCGAAGCAGCCGCGATGACGCCGGTCCGCGAGCGTGCGGAACTCGCGATCGACGAGCGGGATCAGCTCGCGCGTCAGGTAATCGGCATAGCGGCCGACGCCCGCCGAGTTCACGTACTGATTGCCGCCGTACGCGGTGAAGCAATCCGGAAAGACGAGAATGCACGGCGGCATCCTGCGCTCGGCGATCAGCCGCGCGGCGCGCTCCGGCACGTTCTCCTCGAAATTCCGCCAGCTCGTGTGCGACTTCCCGGAGCCCGTGAAACCGACGAGATCGAACAGCACCGGGTAGCGTTTGCCGCGGCCGGCGCCGCGGCCCTCGTCGTATCCCGGCGGCAGCCAGACGTCGAGCTCGCGCACGTGCGGGTCGCCGAGCGGGTTGTCGGCGAGCTGCTTCGACGTGACCTCGAGCGTGATCAGCCGGCCGCTCGGCCAGCGTGGCCTCTTCAATGCCATGCGAAATCCCGAGAATCGAAGGAAGACGCAAGTCTACCGATTCCGGGCGCCGCCGCAGGCCGGCAGTGCCCGGCGGGCGGCCGCGCGCTCAGGACGGCGAGCAACCGCCGCGGCGCTCGGCGCGCGCGAAGCGCTGCAGGAGCGTTGCCGTCTCGTGCAGCGTGCGCAGCAGCGCCGAAACGTGTGCGTCCGCCTCGAGCAGGCGTGGGAAGTCCAAGTCCGCGCAATCGTAGCGCGTGACGTGACAACGGCGGATCGCCTGGCGCCCGGCGTCCGCGTGCGTTCCGTTCCGCGCGGGGCCGCTCCCGGTCAGCGCAGCGGGCCCCGGCCGAGACCGCCGCAGCCGCAGGCAGAGCTCGAAGAGCTCCCTCTCGAGCTCGTCTCGGCGCAAGAAGTGATATCTCAAGAACCACCGGCTCATGCGTAATCGCTCCCGGGCAGTTGCATTCTGATCCGGAAATTTCCCGCGTTCAGTCAACTAAACGACTCGGCACGCGAATCGGGCCGCGGGAAGCGCTGCCGGCGCGGGCTTGCACCGCGCCGCCGGGCCGGCCTCCGCGTTCGGCGGAGGCCGCGGGGCCGGCGCAGGGCATGGCACCAAGCTTGCATCGGCCGAAAGTTCAGCGGAGGGCCGGTGATGCTCGAGGAAAGCCTGTGGCCCCTGGCCGTGTACGTCACCGCGGCGCTCGTGCTCGTCGGCGGCGTGCTCGCCGCGTCGTACTGGCTCGGCGAGCGACATGCCGAGCGCGCGACCGGCGACCCGTTCGAGTCGGGCGTCGTGCCGGTGCACCGCGCCCGCTTCCGCTTCCATGCGAGGTTCTACCTCGTCGCGGTCCTCTTCGTGATCTTCGACATCGAGGCCGTCTTCATCATCACGTGGGCCGTGATCGCCCGCGACGCGGGATGGGCGGCGTTCATCGAGATCGCGATCTTCATCGCCGTGCTGCTCGCGGCGCTCGCGTACCTGTGGCGGATCGGCGCGCTCGACTGGTCGCCGAGCGCGCGCCGGGCCGCCGCGCGGCGTCGCACATCCGTTCGCACCGCCCCGTCGACGCCGCCGCGGGCCGCGCCCGCGGCGGCGCCGTCGCTCGCCGAAGTCGGAGACGAAGCATGACGGAGATCCGATGCACTGGTGGTTGAGCACGCCCGAAGGCGCAGCGCCCGCGACGGCCCGACGTGCGGCCGGGAGCCACGATGCCGTGCAGGAGGAGGCGATGCGGCACAACGTGTTCCTCAGCACGCTTCAGGACCTCGCGGCGTGGTCCCGCAAGTACTCGATCTGGCCGTTCAACTTCGGGCTGTCGTGCTGCTACGTCGAGATGGCGACGGCGTTCACGAGCAAGTTCGACATCGCGCGGTTCGGCTCCGAGGTGCTTCGCGGGACGCCCCGCGAAGCGGACCTGATCGTGATCTCGGGGACGGTGTTCAGAAAGATGGCGCCCGTCATTCGAAGGCTCTACGAGCAGATGATGGAGCCCCGCTGGGTCATCTCGATGGGCTCGTGCGCGAACTCCGGCGGGATGTTCGACGTGTACAGCGTCGTGCAGGGCGTCGACAGCTTCCTGCCCGTCGACGTGTACGTGCCGGGCTGTCCGCCGCGCCCGGACGCGCTGCTCGAGGGCCTCACGCTGCTGCAGCAGGCCGTCGGCACGGAGCGGCGCCCGCTGTCGTGGGTCGTTGGGCCCCAGGGCGTGACGCGCGCACCGCTGCCGAGCTTCCGCGACGAGAAACGCGCGGAGCGCACGGCCCAGCGCACGCTTCGAACTCCCGATTCCGTCTGATCCCGAACGAGCCGTGGAGCGCGACTTGTCTCAGACGCATCCGCACGAGCACGCGCCGATCCCCGCGGCGGCGCCCGCGCGGCAGGCCGCCGCACGGGACGTCGCGGCCGCGCTCGAGAGACGGTTCGGCCCGCGGCTCTTTCCGAGCGGCGCCCGGATTCAGGCGACCGCGGACGGCATCCCGACGCTCTGGCTCGACAAGGCGCGCGTGCCGGACGCGCTGCGCTACCTGAAGACGGAGCTCGAGCGCCCGTACGAGATGCTCTACGACCTGACCGCGATCGACGAGCGCGTGCGCGACCATCGGCACGGTCAACCTCCGTCCGACTTCACGCTCGTCTATCACCTCCTGTCGTATTCGCGGAACGAGGACTTGAGGATCAAGGTGCCGCTCGCGGCCGACGACGCGACCGTGCGGACGATCACCGACATCTGGCCGAACGCGAACTGGTACGAGCGCGAGGCATGGGACATGTTCGGCATCCGCTTCGAGGGTCACCCGAACCTGCGCCGCATCCTGATGCCCCCGACATGGGAAGGCCATCCGCTCCGCAAGGAGCACCCTGCGCGCGCGACGGAGATGGGCCGCTACGAGCTGCCCGACGAGCGCTACGTGGCCGAGACCGAGGCGCTGCGCTTCGTGCCCGAGGAATGGGGCATGACGCGCGGCAGCGAGTCGAGCGACTTCATGTTCCTGAACTTGGGCCCGAATCATCCGAGCGTCCACGGCGTGTTCCGGATCCTGCTGCAGCTCGACGGCGAGGAAATCGTCGACGCAGTGCCCGACATCGGCTGGCATCACCGCGCGTCGGAGAAGATGGGCGAGCGCCAGTCGTGGCACACGTATATTCCGTACACCGACCGCGTCGACTACCTGGGCGGCGTGATGAACAACCTGCCGTACGTGCTCGCGGTCGAGCAGCTCGCGGGCATCCGCGTGCCGGAGCGGGCGCAGGTCGTTCGCGTGATGCTCTGCGAGCTCTTCCGCATCGCGAGCCATCTCGTCTTCTACGGCACGTTCACGCAGGACGTCGGCGCGCTGTCGCCGGTGTTCTACATGTTCACGGACCGCGAGCGCGTGTTCGAGATCATCGAGGCGATCTGCGGCTTCCGCATGCACCCCTCGTGGTTCCGGATCGGCGGCGTCGCCGCGGACCTGCCCGACGGATGGGACCGGATGATCCGCGAGTTCCTGAAATGGATGCCGCCGCGGCTTCGCGAGTACGAGAAGATCGCGCTCGACAACCGCATCCTGCGCGCGCGCACGGTCGGCATCGGCGCGCTCTCGACCGAGGAGGCGATCGACTGGGGCGTGACCGGCCCGAACCTGCGTGCGACGGGCTTCGACTGGGACTTCCGCAAGAAGCGCCCGTACTCGGGGTACGACCAGTTCGAGTTCGACGTGCCGATCGCCGAGAACGGCGACTCCTTCGACCGCTGCGCGGTGCGCGCGGAGGAGATCCGCCAGAGCCTCCGGATCATCGAGCAGTGCGTGGAGAACATGCCGCCCGGCGACTACAAGTCGCGTCACAAGCTGACGACGCCGCCGATCAAGGACCGCACGATGCACGACATCGAGACCTTGATTCACCACTTCCTGAACGTGAGCTGGGGGCCGGTGATGCCGCCCGGCGAGAGCCACTTCAACATCGAGGGCACGAAGGGCGCGTACGGCTACTACCTGATCAGCGACGGCGGCCCGATCCCGTATCGGCTGCGCATCCGCACCGCGTCGTTCCCGCACCTGCAGGTGCTGCCGCTGATCTCGCGCGGCCTGATGATCGCCGATCTGATCGCGATCTTGGGCAGCATCGACTTCGTGATGGCGGACGTGGATCGATGACGGTTTCGGCAACGCGATGCTGACCCCCGAAGAAATCGCCGAGATCGAGCAGGAGCTCACGCACTACGACCGGAAGCGCGCCGCCTGCATCGACGCGCTCAAGATCGTGCAGCGGCGGCGCGGCTGGGTGCCGGACGATGCGCTCCGCGCGATCGCGGAGCTGCTCGAGATGTCCGTCGACGAGCTCGACGGCGTCGCGACGTTCTACAACCTGATCTATCGCCGGCCCGTCGGCCGGCACGTCGTGCACGTCTGCGACAGCGTGAGCTGCTGGCTGATGGGCGCGGACGCGATCACGGACCGCCTGCGCGAGCGCTACGGGGTCGCGCCCGGCCAGACCGACGCCGACGGCCGCTTCACCGTGCTGCCGATCCCGTGCCTCGGCTGCTGCGACCGCGCGCCCGCGATGCTCGTGGACGGAATCTTGCATGCGGACCTCACGCCCGAGCGGCTCGACGAGGCGCTGACACACTACCGATGATGGAACATCCGCTGACGGCCAACATTCGCCCGGGAGAGCCGCCGCTCGACATCGACGGCTACGAGCGCGCGGGCGGCTATCGCGCCGTGCGCAAGGCCGTCACGGAGATGTCGCCCGAGGACGTGCTCGAAGTCGTGCTTGCATCGGGCTTACGCGGGCGCGGCGGCGCCGGCTTCCCGACCGGGCAGAAGTGGAGCTTCATGCCGCGCGGCGACGACGCGCCGACGCCGCGCTATCTGATCGCGAACGCCGACGAGATGGAGCCCGGCACGTTCAAGGACCGGCTGCTGCTCGAGGGCGACCCGCATCTCCTGATCGAAGGCATGATCGTGAGCGCCTACGCGCTCGGCGCGACGATCGCCTACGTCTTCCTGCGCGACGAGTACCGAGTCGCGGCGGAACGGCTCACGCGCGCGATCGGCGAAGCGAAGGAACGGGGCTGGCTCGGCGAGCACATCCTGGGCAGCCCGTTCGGCCTCGAGCTGCATCTGCACATGAGCGCGGGCCGCTACATCTGCGGCGAGGAGACGGCGCTGATCAGCGCGCTCGAGGGACGCCGCGCGATCCCCCGCACGAAGCCGCCGTTCCCGCAGCTCGTCGGCCTCTGGGGCAAGCCGACGGTCGTGAACAACGTCGAGACGCTCTGCAACGTGCCGCACATCGTAAACTTCGGCGCCGAGTGGTTCAAAGGTTTGAGCCGTACGAGCGACGCCGGCACGAAGCTCTATGGCGTCAGCGGCAAGGTGAAGCGGCCCGGCGCGTGGGAGCTGCCGATGGGCACGACGATCCGCGAGGTCCTCGAGGAGCACGCGGGCGGAATGCGCGACGGGTACCGCTTCCGCGGGCTCCTGCCGGGCGGCGCATCGACGGACTTCCTCGTCGAGGAGCATCTCGACGCGCCGATGGACTTCGACTCGCTTCAAAAGCTCGGCAGCCGGCTCGGCACCGGCACGATGATCGTGCTCGACGACCGCACGTGCCCGGTCGCGATGGTGCACAACCTCGAGCACTTCTTCGCGCAGGAGTCGTGCGGATGGTGCACGCCGTGCCGCGACGGGCTGCCGTACGTCGAGCACCTGCTCGCGTCGATCGACGAAGGCAGCGGCCGCCCGCACGACCTCGACCTGCTCGAGATGCACACGCGCCACTTGGGCCCGGGCCGCACGTTCTGCGCGCACGCACCGGGCGCGATGGAGCCGCTGCAATCCGCGCTCCGCTACTTCCGCGACGACTTCGAGCGCCACATCGCCGAGCAGAGATGCCCTTACCGATGAGCGCGCTGCCGAAATTGGGGTCAGAGCCCGTTTTCCGGAGAACGGTGAAATCGGGGTCAGAGCCCGTTTCCCGCAGGACGGCGAAAGCGCGGTCAGCGAAATTGGGGTCAGCAGCGAAATTGGGGTCAGAGCCCGTTTCTCCAAAGGAAAAGCCCGGTTTCCTCCGTAAAGCTGGCTCCGCGAATACGGACTTCGAGAAAGCGGGCTCCGACTCCAACTCCGCGGTGCAATTGGGGTCAGCGGTGAAATTGGGGTCAGAGCCCTTTTCCTCCGAGGTCGTTTTCGCGGAGTCCTTTTTCGGGAAAGAGCCAGGCTTCGCCCTACTAAAAAAGGGCTCTGACCCCAAATTCCCGGACCCCAAATTCCCGACCTCGACGCCGCGCGGACGTCTCCGGGCGGTGCGGTGTGCACATGCCCCTTCAAGGACCGTGCGCGCCAGAGATGGCGCGCCCGGAGCCTACAGGGATGTATTCACGGCGGTCCTTGAAGGGGCACGTGCACGCCGCACCGGCCTGCGACCACCTGTGAGCACGGTCGTAAAAGGCACGGCGAACGTCGACGAGGGAGCACGGTAAGAGCGATGCCGATCTACGTCGACAACCGCGAGTACCCGGCCGCGCCCGAGAAGAACCTCCTCGAGCACTGCCTCGCGCTCGGCTTCGACCTGCCGTACTTCTGCTGGCACCCGGCGATGGGCTCCGTCGGCGCATGCCGCCAGTGCGCGGTCAAGCAGTACCGCGACGAGAACGACACGCACGGCCGCATCGTCATGGCGTGCATGACCCCCGCGACCGACGGCACGCGCATCGGCCTCGACGAGCCCGAGGCGCGCGACTTCCGCGCGCGCGTCATCGAGTGGCTGATGGTCAACCACCCGCACGACTGCCCCGTGTGCGAGGAAGGCGGCGAATGCCACCTGCAGGACATGACCGTGATGACCGGCCACAACTACCGCCGGTATCGGGGCCTGAAGCGCACGCACCGCAACCAGTACCTCGGCCCGTTCCTCAACCACGAGATGAACCGCTGCATCGCGTGCTATCGCTGCGTGCGGTTCTACCAGGACGTCGCGGGCGGCGACGACCTGCGCGCGTTCGCGACGCATCACCACGTCTACTTCGGCCGGCACGAGGACGGCGTGCTCGAGAGCGAGTGGAGCGGCAACCTCGCGGAGGTCTGTCCGACGGGCGTCTTCACCGACAAGCCGTTCTCCGATCACTACGTCCGCAAATGGGACCTGCAGTCCGCGCCGTCGATCTGCCCGCACTGCAGCGTCGGCTGCAACATCTCGGCGCAGGAGCGCTACGGCCGTCTGCGCCGCATCGTCAACCGCTACAACGGCGACGTGAACGGCTACTTCATCTGCGACCGCGGGCGCTTCGGCTACGGTTACGTGAACGGGGCTGCGCGCGTGCGTGCGCCGCTCGCGCGAACCGGGAGAGGCGCGCTCGAGCCCGTCGCCGCGGAGGCCGCGCTCGCGCGCGCCGTCGAGATGCTCGCCGGACGGGTGATCGGCATCGGCTCGCCTCGCGCGTCGCTCGAGGCGAACTTCGCGCTCCAGAGGCTCGTCGGCGCGGACAACTTCTACGTCGGCGTGCCGGCCGCCGACGCGCGGCTCTTGTCGACCGTCGCTTCGATCCGCAACGACGGCGCGACGCGCGTGCCGTCGATCGCGGACGCCGCCGCGGCCGACGCGGTGCTCGTGCTCGGCGAGGACGTGCCGAACACCGCGCCCCGGCTCGCGCTCGCGCTCCGCGAGGCCGCGCGACAGCGCCAGAAGGCGATCGCGGCAGCGCTCGAGATCCCGGCGTGGCTCGATCAGCCGGTGCGCACGGCGGGGCTCGATCAGTGGAGCCCGCTGTTCGTCGCGACCGCGGATGCGACGCGCCTCGACGGCATCGCGGAGCGCACGCATCGCGCGCCTCCCGACGAGATCGCGCGTCTCGGCTTCGCGATCGCGCGGCGCATCGATCCGTCGGCACCCGACGTCGCCGAGCTCTCGCCCGACGCGGCAGCGCTCGCCGAGCACATCGCGGCCGCGCTCGCCGACGCCGGGCACCCGCTCGTCGTGTCGGGCACCGGCGCGGGCGACGTCGCGGTCATCGAAGCCGCGGCGAACGTCGCGCTCGCGCTGGGCGCGAAGCGCGGCCGCGCCGTCGACCTCGCGCTCGTAGTTCCCGAATGCAACAGCCTCGGGCTGGCGCTCCTCGGCGGGCGCAACCTCGACGACGCGCTCGAGCGCGCCGACGCGCAGCCGATCCGCGCAGCCGTCGTGCTCGAGAACGACCTCGAACGGCGCCTGTCGCGCAGCGCGCTCGACCGCCTCCGCGCGCGGCTCGAGCACCTGATCGTCGTCGATCACACGCTGCACGGGACGGCCCGCGCCGCCGACCTCGTGCTGCCCGCGGCCGCGTTCGCCGAAGGCGACGGCACGCTTTCGAGCAGCGAGGGCCGCGCGCAGCGCTTCTACCAGGTCTACGTGCCGGAAGGCGACATCCGCGAATCGTGGCGCTGGCTCGCGGAGATGATCCGCCGCCGCGGCGAGCGCTGCACGTGGCAGACGCTCGACGACGTGACGACCGAATGCGCCGAGTCCGTCGCTCCGCTCGCGCGCATCACGGCCGCCGCGCCCGGCGCGACGTTCCGGATCGTCGGCAAGCCGATCGCGCGCGAGAGCGCGCGCTACAGCGGCCGCACGGCGATGCGCGCGAACGTCGAGATCCGCGAGCGCAAGCCTCCGCCCGATCCCGACGCGCCGCTCGCATTCTCTATGGAGGGGTACTACGGGACACGGACGCCGCCCGCGCTGATGCCGTATCACTGGGCGCCCGGCTGGAACTCGAACCAGCAGTCCGTGCAGAAGTTCAAGGACGAGACCGGGCGCCTGCGCGGCGGCAATCCCGGCGTGCGCCTGTTCGAGCCGAGCGACGGCGCCGCACGCCGCTACTTCGACGGCGTCCCGCCGCCGTCGGACCGGGCTGAAGACGCCTTCCGCGTCGTTCCGCTCTACCACGTCTTCGGCAGCGACGAGCTTTCGGCGGCCTCGCCGCCGATCGCGGAGCGCGTGCCGGAGCCATACGTCGCGGTCAGCGCGGACGATGCGCATGCGCGCGGCCTCGATGCCGGCCGCATTGTCGAGGTCGCGCTCGGCGATGCGCTCGTGACGCTGCCGATCCGCGTTTCGCCGACGCTCGCGCCGGGCGTGATCGGCGTGCCGAGGGGCCTGCCCGGTCTCCCGGTCATGGCCGGTCGCGTCGCGCGCATCCGCCCCGCGGCGGCGGGCGATCGGCGCGACGGAGGAGACCACGCATGAGCGCCGTCGCGATGCTCGTCTTCATCGTGGCGCTGTTCATCGTGCTGCTCGCCGCCGCCGCGATGCTCACGTGGATCGAGCGGCGCTTGCTCGCGTGGTGGCAGGACCGTTACGGGCCGAACCGTGCGGGACCGTTCGGCCTCCTTCAGGCGGTCGCCGACGTGGTCAAGATCCTGCTGAAGGAGGACTGGATCCCGCCGCTGTCCGACAAGGGCGTCTTCGTGATCGCGCCCGCGATCGTCGCCGTGACGATGCTCGTGGCGTTCGCCGTCGTGCCGTTCGCGCCGGGCCTCGTGATCGCGGACCTGAACATCGGGCTACTGTTCTTCCTCGCGATGACGGGCCTCGCGGTCTACAGCGTGACGTTCGCGGGCTGGGCGTCGAACAACAACTACGCGCTCCTCGGCAGTCTGCGCACCGCGGCGCAGATGATCAGCTACGAGGTCTTCATGGGCCTGTCGCTCGTCGGCGTCGTGATCCTCGCGGGCTCGTTCAGCCTCGTCGACATCGTCGAGGCACAGCGCGGGATGTGGTACTTCGTCCCGCAGTTCGTCGGGCTCGTCGTGTTCTTCCTCGCGGCGATCGCCGAGACGCACCGGCTGCCGTTCGACCTGCCCGAGGCCGAGCAGGAGCTCGTCGCGGGCTACCACACCGAATACTCCGGGATGAAGTTCGGGCTCTTCTTCCTCGGCGAGTACCTCGGGATGGTGCTGTCGTCGGCGATGATCGTGACGCTCTTCTTCGGCGGCTGGCTCGGGCCCGCGTTCCTGCCGCCGATCGTCTGGTTCGTGCTGAAGGTCGCCTTCTTCCTCGCCGTCTTCCTGCTGCTGCGCGCGGCGCTGCCGCGGCCGCGCTACGACCAGCTGATGAGCTACGCGTGGAAGTTTCTGCTGCCGCTCGCGCTGCTGAACGCGCTCGTGACCGGCGCCGTCGTCGTCGCGATGAGCGGCGAAGGAGCCACATGATGGCCGCGAAGGAGAGCTGGCTCTACCGGCAGCTCGCCGTGATCGGCAGCCAGGTAAAGAGCATGGCGGGCGTCTTCCTGCACGGCTTTCGCAAGCGCGAGACGATCCTGTATCCCGAGGAGAAGCCGTATCTCGCGCCGCGCTTCCGCGGGCGGATCATCCTGTCGCGCGATCCGGACGGGCAGGAGCGCTGCGTCGCGTGCTACCTCTGCGCGGTCGCGTGCCCGGTCGACTGCATCGCGCTCGAGAAGACCGAGGACGAGACCGGCCGCTGGTACCCCGCGTGGTTCCGCATCAACTTCTCGCGCTGCATCTACTGCGGCTACTGCGAGGAAGCGTGCCCGACGTACGCGATCCAGCTCACGCCCGACTTCGAGATGAGCGAGTACGACCGCCGCAACATGGTGTACGAAAAGGAGGACCTCCTGATCAGCGGCACCGGCAAGTACCCGGGCTACAGCTTCTATCGCGTCTCCGGGCTTGCGATCGGCGGCAAGGACAAGGGCGAGGCCGAGAACGAGGCTCCGCCCATCGACGTCCGAGGGCTGATGCCGTGAGCGGGAGCGCGGCATGACCGTCGCGTTCTACGTGTTCGCGGCCGTCGCCGTCGCCGCGACGATCATGACGATCACGCGGCTCAACGCGATGCACGCGCTCCTCTACCTGATCGTGTCGCTGCTCGCGGTCGCGGGCGTCTTCTTCACGCTCGGCGCGCCCTTCGCCGCCGCGCTCGAGGTGATCGTCTATGCCGGCGCGATCATGGTGCTCTTCGTGTTCGCCGTGATGATGCTGAACCTCGGCGAGGTCACGCTGCGCGAGGAGCGCCGCTGGCTCTGGCCGCAGCTCTGGATCGGGCCGTCGATCCTGACCGGGATCCTGCTCGTCGAGCTGCTCTACGTGCTGTCGATCGGCGACGTCGGTCCGCCGCCCCGCCAGGAGGTCGGCCCGGTCGCCGTCGCGGCGCGGCTCTTCGGCCCGTATCTCCTCGCCGTCGAGCTCGCGTCGATGCTGCTCCTCGCGGGGCTCGTCGCGGCCTATCGGATCGGCCGGATCCTCGACGCGCGGCTCGCGAGGGATATGCCGGTGCCCGAGCGCCGGGCGGCGCGCGTCGACGACGCGGACGAGCGTGCGCGCGAGCGCGCGGAAGGCGCGGTGCAGGCATGAACGCGGTCCCGATCGAGCACGCGCTGCTGCTCGCCGTGATCCTGTTCGCGCTCGGGCTGATCGGCGTGCTCGTGCGCCGCAATCTGATCTTCATGCTGATGGCGATCGAGATCATGCTGAACGCGACGGCGCTCGCGTTCGTCGCGGCGGGCGCCCGCTGGGCGCAGCCCGACGGCCAGGTGATGTTCATCCTGGTGCTGACGCTCGCCGCGGCCGAGGTCTCCGTCGCGCTCGCGCTGCTGATGCAGGTGTACCGCTCGTTCAAGACGCTCGACGCGGACGCGTTGAGCGACCTCCGAGGCTAGCTCGCGATGCAAGACGCGTTGTGGCTCGTCCCGCTCCTGCCGCTCGCCGGCAGCGCGATCCTGTTCGCGACGCGCGGCGAGCTCTCGGATCGCAGCGTCAGCGTCGTCGGCGTCGGCTCGGTCGGGCTTTCGGCCGTCGTCGCGCTCGCGATCGCCGCGGGCTTCCTCGCGGCCGACGGCTTTCCCGTTTCGCGGTCGGCGCTCGGCGCGTGGATCGAGTCCGGAGCGTTCTCCGTGCGCTTCGGGCTCTACCTCGACGCGCTGTCGCTCGTGATGATGCTCGTGATCACGGTCGTCGGCTTCCTGATCCACCTCTACTCGGTCGCCTACATGGACGGCGACGAGGGCTACAGCCGCTTCTTCGCGTACATGAACCTGTTCGCCGCGTCGATGCTCGTACTCGTGCTCGCGGACAACCTGCTGCTGCTCTATCTCGGCTGGGAGGGCGTCGGGCTCTGCAGCTACCTGCTGATCGGCTTCTGGTATCGGGACCCCGCGAACGGCTACGCGGCGCGCAAGGCATTCGTCGTCACGCGCGCCGGCGACACCGCGATGCTGATCGGGCTGATCCTGCTCGCGACGACGTTCGGCACGCTCGACGTCCAGGAGATCCTGACGGGCGCGGAGCAGGAATGGCAGCCGGGCGCGGGGCTCGCGCTCGCCGCGAGCGCGCTGCTCCTCGCGGGCGCCGTCGGCAAGTCGGCGCAGCTGCCTTTGCAGACGTGGCTGCCGGACGCGATGGCCGGCCCGACGCCGGTCAGCGCGCTGATCCACGCGGCGACGATGGTCACGGCCGGCATGTACCTGATCGCGCGCATGCACACGCTCTACGAGCTCGCGCCGGCCGTGCAGCTCGCGGTCGCCGTCGTCGGCGCGCTGACGCTGCTCCTCGCCGCGTTCGCCGCGCTGTCGCAGCGCGACATCAAGCGGATCCTCGCGTACTCGACGATGAGCCAGATCGGCTACATGTTCCTCGCGCTCGGCGTCGGCGCGTGGAGCGCGGCCGTGTTCCACTTCATGACGCACGCGTTCTTCAAGGCGCTCCTGTTCCTCGCGGCGGGCGCGCTGATCGTCGCGATGCATCACGAGCAGGACATCTTCCGCATGGGCGGGCTGCGCCGCCGGATGCCGCTCGTGTTCTGGGCGTTCGTGATCGGCGCGGCGGCGCTCGCGTCGGTGCCGCTCGTGACGTCCGGCTTCTACAGCAAGGAGCAGATCCTCGCGGGCGCGTGGTCCGCGGAGCGCGGCGCGGTCTGGCTCGGGCTCGCGGGGCTCGCGGCGGCGTTCCTGACGTCCGTCTACATCTTCCGCGCGGTGTTCATCGTCTTCTTCGGCGCGCCCGCGCCCGCGCCCGCGGGCCGGCACGCGGACGAGAGCGAGACGCCGATGCCGGGCGCGACGGCCGCGGCGAGGAGCCGGGTCGAGCGCACGAGCGGCGGCTTCTCGCGCGGCGCGAGCCCGAGCGCCGAAGCCGGCGCGCCGCACGCGGACCATCGGCCCGATCCGACCCGCACGGCCGACGGGCGGCGCATGCGTGCCGCGATCGCGATCCCGCTCGTCGCGCTGTCCGTGCTGTCGATCGTCGGCGGCTTCGTCGAGACCCCGGCCAGCCTCGGTCACGTCGCCGTCTTCTCCGGACTCATGGAGAGCGCCCTGCCCGCGACCGCGGACGCGGAAAGCGGCGCCCGCGAGATCGTGCTCGAGCTCGCTGCGGCCATCGTCTCGCTCGCGGGCATCGCCGTCGCGTACTGGCTCTTCTTTCCCGGCACGCGGCGCGCAACGCGGGCGCGGGCGGTCGCCGCCGGCACGCCGGATCGGCCGCCGTGGCCGCTCGCGCTCGATCGGCTGTGGGCCTCCGGATGGGGATTCGACCGGATTTATGACGCGGTCTTCGTGCGGCCGTTCATGCTCGCCGCGCGGCTCCTGCGCGGCGATCCCGTCGACCGCTTCTACGACGGGATCGCGTCGTCGCTCCGCGCCGCGTGGCGCGGCGCGGCGGAGAGCCAGACCGGCGAGCTCAGGTGGTACGCGGCCGGCATGCTCGCCGGGCTCGTCATCGTGGTCGCCGTGACGCTGCTCCTATGATCCTCGCTTGGCTCATCGTGATCCCGCTCGTCGCCGGCGCGCTCGCGTGGCTCGCCGAGCGCCAAAGCCCGCGCCTCGTGCGCTGGATCACGCTCCTCGCGCTCGGCGTAGACCTCGCGCTCGTCGCGGCGATCTGGCTGAACGCGCCCGCCGTGACCGAGACGCCGCGTCCGGGCTGGCTCGTCGAGGCCGAGCGGGCGTGGATCCCGCGCTTCGGCATCGGCTTCCACGTCGCGATGGACGGCTTGAGCCTCCTGATGGTGGCGCTCACGCTCTTCCTCGGCCTCGTGTCCGTCGCGTGCTCGTGGACCGAGATCAGGGAGCGGGTCGGCTTCTTCCACGCGAATCTCCTCTGGTCGCTCGCGGGCATCGTCGGCGTCTTCGTCGCGCTCGACCTGTTCCTGTTCTTCTTCCTGTGGGAGCTCATGCTCGTGCCGATGTACTTCCTGATCGCGATCTGGGGGCATGAGAACAGGGTGTATTCGGCGATCAAGTTCTTCATCTTCACGCAGGCAAGCAGCCTGCTGATGCTCGCGGCGATCGTCGGGCTCGCGTTCGTGAACGCGTCCGCGACCGGCGAATGGACGTTCAACTACTTCGATCTGCTCGGCATCGACATCTCGCCGAACGTGGCGATGTGGCTGATGCTCGGTTTCTTCATCGCGTTCGCCGTGAAGCTGCCGATGGTGCCGCTGCATACGTGGCTGCCCGACGCGCACACGGACGCGCCGACCGCGGGCAGCGTGATCCTCGCTGGCATCCTGCTGAAGACCGGCGCGTACGGGCTGATCCGCTTCGTCGTCCCGCTCTTCCCCGATGCCGCGCTGCGCATCGCGCCGCTCGCGATGACGCTCGCCGTCGCCGGGATCCTGTACGGCGCCGTGCTCGCGTTCGCCCAGACCGACTTCAAGCGGCTCGTCGCGTACACGAGCGTGAGCCACCTCGGCTTCGTGCTGCTCGGCGTGTTCGCGTGGAACGAGCTCGCGCTCGAGGGCGCGGTGATGGAGATGATCGCACACGGCCTCTCGACCGGCGGCCTCTTCGCGGTCGCCGGCGCGCTGCAGGAGCGCCTGCACACTCGCGACATGAGCCGGATGGGCGGGCTCTGGGCGCAGATGCCGCGGATGGGCGCGATCGGCCTCTTCTTCGCGATCGCGTCCCTCGGGCTGCCTGGCCTCGCGAACTTCGTCGCCGAGTTCCTCGTGCTGCTCGGCGCGTGGTCCGTCGCACCGGCGTTCACCGCGGTCGCGGCGACCGGGCTCGTCGCGGCGGCGATCTACGCGCTCGTGCTGATCCAGCGCTCCTTCCACGGGCAGCCGCGGCGCGAGGTCCGAGCTGCGGACTTCGATCGGCGCGAGATGGCGTACTCGGCCGCGATGATCGTCGTGCTGATCTGGCTCGGCCTTCAGCCTCGGCCCGTGCTCGATGCGGCGCGGGCGACGTTCGAGGCCCTCGGCGTCGCCGCCGCGATCCCGGAGCAAGGCGACGCGCAATGAGGGGCGCGGAATGACGTTCACCTTCGAGCATTTCGTCGCGCTCCTGCCGATCACGGTGCTCGCGGCGGCGGCGATCGTCGTGATGCTGCTCGTCGCGTTCGTGCCGAGGACGTCCGTCGCGGCGGCCGCGACCGTCGTCGGGCTCGGCGCGGCGATCGTGTCGCTGCCGATCGCCGCGCGCGTCGCGCCGGTCGAGGTCACGCCGCTCCTCGACGTCGACGGCGCGGCGCTCCTCTACACCGGATGGCTGCTCCTCTGCACGCTCGCGGTCGTCGGCCTCTCGGCCGGCTACCTCGCGGCCCGGCGCGAGCCGCCGGGCGAGCTCTACATCCTGCTCCTGACGGCCGCGCTCGGCGCGGCGGTGCTCGCGGCGAGCTCGCACTTCGCTTCGCTGTTCCTCGGCTTCGAGCTCCTGAGCGTCTCGCTCTTCGCGTTGCTCGCCTACTCGCGCGAGCAGAAGCCCGGGCTCGAGGCAGGCGCGAAGTACCTCGTGCTGAGCGGGGTCTCGTCGGGGATCCTGCTCTTCGGCATTGCGCTGATCTACGCCGAGCTCGGCACGCTCGAGTTCGCTCGGATCGCCGACCTCGTCACCGCCGACGGCGGCGGTTTCTACGTCGCCGTTGGAATCGCGTTCGTCGTCGCCGGCGTCGCGTTCAAGCTGTCGCTCGTGCCGTTTCATTTGTGGACGCCCGACGTCTATCAGGGCGCACCGGCGCCGATCACGGCGTTCCTCGCGACGGTCTCGAAGGGCGCCATCTTCGTCGTGCTGCTCCGTTACTTCCTCGAGGCCGGGGCGTTCGAGTCGGAACCGGTGCTGCTCGCGCTGTCGTTGCTCGCGGGCGCGTCGATGCTGCTCGGCAACGTCCTCGCGCTGCTCCAGCAGAACGTGAAGCGGATCCTCGCGTACTCGTCGATCGCGCACATCGGCTACCTGCTCGTCGCGTTCATTGCGGGCGGAGACGTCGCGGTGGAGTCCGCGAGCTACTATCTCGCTGCGTACTTCGCGAGCACGATCGGCGCGTTCGGGATCGTCGCCGTGTTGTCGTCGGCGGCGGACGACGAGGCGGAGATGCTCGCGGACTACCGCGGCCTCTTCTGGCGCCGTCCGTGGCTCGCCGGCGTCTTCTCGCTGATGCTCCTGTCGCTCGCCGGCATCCCGTTGACGATGGGCTTCGTCGCGAAGTTCTACGTCGTCGCCGCGAGCGTCGAAGCGTCGCTGTGGGTGTTGCTCGCGCTCGTGATCGTCGGCAGCGCGATCGGGCTCTTCTACTACCTGCGCGTGCTCGTCACGCTCTATCTCGATCCCGACGACGCGACGCTCGAGCGGCAGCGGCATGCGAAGCTGCCGGCCGCGGGCTACGCGGTGCTCGCCGCGAGCAGCGCGGTCGTGCTGTGGCTCGGCATCGTTCCCGCGCCGCTGATCGATCTCGTCCGGCGCGCGGCGCTCGGGCTCGTCTGACCGGCACGAAAATCGGGGTCAGAGCCCGTTTTCTTCTGCGGTGCGTTGCCTCGTCCTGAGGAAAATCAGGGTCAGAGCCCGATTTCCGCGAAAATCGCGGTCAGAGCCCGTCTTCTACGGAGCCTCGTCCCTGCGAAAGGGCTCCGGCCGCTCGGCCCGCGCTCGTCCGACGCCGGTACCCGAGCCTCATCCGATGTGCCTCATCCGACGTGCTCCGCGCGAGCCGCACCTCCGGCGCCGTCGGGCGCACGAGGCGCGTCACCCTGCGAAGCGCGCCCTGATATCGAGGTATGCGGCTTCGATCAGCGCCGTCAGCGCGTCCGCATCGACGTCACGGTCGGGCCGGAGCTTCACGTGCCGCATGAGCCTGCCGGTGCCTTCGAGCAGCGCTGCTGGATCCGGAAGCTCAGCGCCGCGGAAAAATCCGACATTCACGTGGGATGTGAAAGCGTTGACGTAGCAGAACGCGGCGTCGCCGACGCAGGCGGTCGGATGGCCGTCGTGCAAGAGCTCGCGGACGTCGTCGCCGCAGCCGCGCATGACTTCGAACCAGTGCCGCGCGAGCGCGCCGAGCTCGCCCGAATGCTCGAGCATCCAGAGCTCGATCGCCGGATCCCGCTTCACGGCGCTCGGAAAGCACATCAGCCGATGCATCATCGCAGTAATTGGGGTCCGGTAATTGGGGTCAGGTAATTGGGGTCAGAGCCCTTTTTCGCCGAATTGGGTCGGAGTCTTTTTGGAGACCTTGCTTTCGGAGTGTAGCCTCTGGCCCCGAATTCGGGTAAAGCGCATCCGCCGGGGCACTGTAGTCAGCGCCGGAGCAATGGGGTCAGTGCCGGAGCAATGGGGTCAGTGCCGAGACACCAGGGTCAGCGCCCGGGCACTGGGGTCAGCGCCGGAGCACTGGGTCAGCGCCGGGGCATCGGATCAGCGCCGGGGCATCGGATCAGCGCCGAAGCACTGGATCACCGCCGAAGCACTGGGTCAGCGCCGAAGCACTGGGGTCGGGGCACTGGGGTGAGACCCCTTTAACCAAGTCTAAGGGCTCTGACCCCAATTTCCCTCGGCGAAAAAAGAAAAGGGCTCTGACCCCGATTTCTCACGCTGCGAGCAACTCGGGACGCTTTGCGAGCGGCCGCAGCGACGGCACGACGTCGTGGTGCACCGCCTTCAGGCGCTCGCCGGAATGATGGCCGTGGCTCACGAGGATGCAGTCCGTGCCTAGCGCGGACGCGACCTCGAAGTCGTGGACGGTGTCGCCGATCAGGAGCGTGCGTGACGGATCCGCATCGAGCCGCTCGAGCAGCGCCCGCCCCGTGTCGATCTTGCCGGTCGCGTAGCGGTCGGTGCGTCCGACGATCGCCTCGAAATGGTGGTCGATCCGGAAGTAGCGGAGCGCCTCCTCGAGCGCGCTCTGCTCCTGCGACGACAGGATCGCCTGGGTCACGCAGCGCTCCGACAAGCCTTCGAGAATCCGGCGCGCGTGGTTCTGCAGGGAGCACTCGATGATCCGCGCGTCGTATTGCTTGCAGTAGAGCGCCGCGAGACGGTCGAACGGCTCGGCGTCGAAGTCGAAACCGAGTTTCCGATAGTAGAGCTGCACCGGGAAGTCGAAGATCTGACGATACCGCACGGGTTCGATGCGCCGCATGCCCCGCTCGTCGAGCATGCGGTTCATGATGTCGAGGCACAGCGCAACGTCATCGAGCAGCGTGCCGTTCCAGTCCCAAATGACGTGTTGGTAGCGCCCCATCGTCGTTGTTCTCAATCGGCGCGGATTCGGCGCCCGCGCGCTTCGAATGTGCCCGAGTCTCCCATATTCGGGACGGTCTCGCCAGCCGACGCCGAACGACGACGCATGAAGTTGCGGAGCGTCGGCAGGGGGCGATATCTCGCGCAGTAACAGTCCGTGGATGGAACGCTCTGGCCGCGGTGCACCCGCAGCACCGGGGGATCGATCGCGCCGCGAGCCCGAGCGCTCGACGTGCGCCGAGACGGCTACGCCGCGCGTCTCGCCGGGATACGCAGCGTCACGCGCGGTGCGGGCGCCGGGCGGAACGAGCGCCTGAACTGCTGCGAAGGGTCGCTGTCGGGATAGTCGGCGCGCCAGTGCCCGCCGCGTGACTCCGTGCGCTCGAGCGCGGCCGCCGCGATCAGCTTTGCCGCGAGCAGCATGTTGCGCTCCGCGGCGCCCGCCTGCGCCTCGAGCCGCGCGAGCTCGGCGAGCGCATGCTCGAGCCCGCGCCCGTCTCGGACGAGGCCGACGTGGCTCCACATCAGCCCGCGCACGGCGGCCCTGATCTCCGCGCTGCCGGCGCCGCCCGCCGCGAGCGCGCCCGCCGGCACCTCGAGCGCGGAGTCCGGCGGCGGCGTGGCCGGCGAGTCGGCGATCGAGCGGCTCGCGGCCGCACCGAGCACCATCCCCTCGAGCAGCGAGTTGCTCGCGAGCCGATTCGCTCCGTGGAGCCCCGTCGACGCGACCTCGCCGACGGCCCAGAGGCCCGGCAGCGACGTGCGCCCGTCGAGATCGGTGGCGATGCCGCCCATGAAGTAGTGCTCGGCCGGCGTGACCGGCAACGGCTCGACGCGCGGATCGAGGCCCCAGCGCTGAACGGTGCGCCACACGCTCGGGAAGCGCTGGGGGAACGCCGCGCCCACCGCGGCGCGCGCGTCGAGGTAGACGTCGCGCCCCGCGCTCCGCCTTCGCCAGATCGCGCGCGCGACGACGTCGCGCGGCGCGAGCTCGGCATCCGGATGCTCGGCGAGCATGAAGCGCTCTCCGCGGTCGTCGATCAAAACGGCGCCCTCGCCGCGGAGCGCCTCTGTCAGGAGCGGCACCGGATCGGCATCGACGGCGAGCGCGGTCGGATGGAACTGCACGAACTCGAGGTCCGCGAGCTCGGCTCCTGCGCGTGCCGCGACGGCGAGCCCGTCCCCGGTCACCTCGACCGGATTCGTCGTGCGCGCATAGAGCCCGCCGATGCCGCCGGTCGCGAGCACGACCGCCGGCGCGAGGACCGCGACGAGCGTGCCCTCCGGCGCCCGCGCGAGCACGCCGACGACGCGCGGCCCGTGCCGCACGAGGTCGACGAGCTCGTGGCCCGAGAGCACGTCGACGTCGCGGCGCGATTCGACCGCGGCGACGAGCGCGCGCATGACCTCGGCGCCGGTCGCATCGCCGCCCGCGTGCGCGACGCGGCGGGTGCGGTGCCCCGCCTCGCGGCCGAGCAGGAGCTGCCCCTGCTCGTCGACGTCGAAGCGCGCGCCGAGCGCGCGCAGCCACTCGACCCGGCCTGCCGCCGCCTCCGCGACCGCACGCGCGACCGCGGGATCCGCAAGACCCGCGGAGACCGCGAGCGTGTCGAGCGCGTGGTCGGCCGGCGAGTCGTCGGCGGCGAGCGCGGCCGCGATGCCGCCCTGCGCGTGGCGGCTCGAGCCGCTGCCGAGCTCGCCGCGCGTGACGACGACGCAGTGCTCGAGGCCCAGGGCCGCCGACAGGCCCGCGACGCCCGAGCCGACGACGACGGCGCGCGCACGCCTAATCTCGACGGGCTGTCCGGCCGATTCGGTCATGCTCGTGGCTCCCTGCGCGCCTGCGGTCGATGCGGCGCGCGGTCTAGACGCGCACCGCGAGCATGCGCTCGACGGCCCTGCGGGCCCGCGCGGCGACGTCGGGATCGACGTCGACGACGTGCTTCATGTCGCGCAGCGAGTCGCGGATATTCTCGAGCGTGATGCGCTTCATGTGCGGGCAGAGGTTGCATGGACGAACGAACTCGGTGTCGCGCGCCTCCGCCGCGACGTTGTCGCTCATCGAGCACTCCGTGATCATCACGACCTTGGCCGGCCGCTCCCGCTTGACCCACGTGATCATTCCGGACGTCGAGCCGACGTAGTCGGCCTCCGCGAGCACGTCGGGCGGGCATTCGGGGTGGGCAATGATCTTGATCCCCTCATGCGACTTGCGGTACGCGCGGAGCTCGTCGCCGGTGAAGCGCTCGTGCACCTCGCAGCTGCCCTTCCACAGGATCACGTCGACGTTCGTCTGCGACGCGACCCACTTGCCGAGGTACTGGTCCGGCAGAAAGATCACGCGGTCCGTGCCGAGCGAGTTCACGACCTCGACCGCGTTCGACGACGTGCAGCAGACGTCGGACTCGGCCTTCACGTCGGCGGACGTATTCACGTAGGTCACGACCGGCACGCCGGGATACTGCCGACGCAGGAGACGCACGTCCTCGGCCGTCACGCCCTCCGCGAGCGAGCAGCCGGCGCCGGCGTCCGGGATCAGCACAGTCTTGTCGGGATTCAGGATCTTCGCCGTCTCGGCCATGAAGTGGACGCCCGCCATCACGATCACGTCGGCGTCCGTCTCCGCGGCCATCTTCGCGAGCGCGAGGGAATCGCCCTTCAGGTCCGCGACGCCGTGGAAAATGTCCGGCGTCATGTAGTTGTGCGCGAGCAGGACGGCATTGCGCTCGCGCTTCAAGCGCGTGATCTCGTCGATGATCGGCGCAAGCGCGGCGATCTCGACGTCCGGGAGAACGTGGCCTAGACGTGCGTAGACGTCGATCGTGCTCGGTGCTGCCACCATGGTTCGGTCCCTCGCGCTGTTATGCTCAACTTGAGCATTACGCGCGAAAGAGTACGGCAAGCGTGCGCTCGTGACAAGCCCCGCAGAGGACACGGGCCCGAGCGGTTCGTTTCCTCGTTACCGTCCCGGCAGGCGCAGGCCCGGACGCGGCCGCTCGCTGCGCACGTCCTCTCGGAACCTGAAGAGCTCGGCAGGCCGGCCGCCGGTCGCGGCCGAGAAGCGGCCCGTGCCCTCGACGAGCCGGCCCTGCTCGACGAGCCGGCGGAAGTTCTGCTTGTGCAGGCGCAGCCCGACGAGCGCCTCGACGGTCCGCTGCAGCTGCGTCAGCGTGAACGCCTCGGGCAAGAGCTCGAACACGACCGGACGGTACGTGAGCTTCCCGCGCAGCCGGCCGAGCGCGCTCGCCGCGATGCGCCGATGGTCGTACGCGAGCGGCGTGCCGGTACCGAGGTCGTCCGGCGGCCGCTCGCCCTTGTCCGCGTAGTGCTCGACGATCAGTCCCGCCTCGTACAGGAGCTCGTATCGCTCGAGCACGCGGATCGCATCCCACGGCATCGGCGACACGCCGAACGTCTCGCGGACGCGCGCCTCCCGCATCTCGCTCCGCCCGGCCCAGCGCTTCAGCTTCGGCAGGATCTGCGTCTCGAGAGCATCCGGCCGGCCGTTGCGGTGGTCCTCCCACGGGAAGAGATCGTAGTAGTCGATCCACGCGGCGCCCGGCGACGGCTGCTCCTCGCGCACGAGCGCGAGATACGCGACCGACAGGAGACGCTCGTCGACGTCGGGCCTGCGGTCACGGTCGCCGAACGTGTAGAGCTGCTCGACATACCCGAGCTCGAGCCCGGCGCGGTGCTGCACCCAGCGCCGCAGTCCGCGCTCGAGCGTCACGTCGGCGGCCGCGTCGAGCGGCCCCGACGGGATCGACGGCCGCCGCGGCTCCTTCAACGACACGAGGAGCCTCGGCCGCTCGTCGGTCACGGCGACGATCACGGCCTCGAGGCTCAACGCGACCATCGAGGTCGGGCGCTGCGACGGCTGTTTCTCTGTCTCTGGCATGCCGTGATCCGAAAATCGTGTCAGAGACTTTTTTTTGGGGTCAGAGCCCTTTTTCGACCAAGGCCCACTCGAATTTCTGAGGCCGTTGCCGAAAAAGGGCTCTGACCCCAAAAAAAAGTGTCTGACACGATTTTCCGCGAGCCGGGCTCAGCGCTGCTTCAGCATCTCGCGGAGCGCCGGCCGGTTGATCTTGTTCGTGCCGGTCTTCGGCAGCGCGTCGACGAAGTAGACCTCGACGGGCCGCTTGTACTTCACCATCTGCTGCTCGCAGTACGCGAAGAACTCCTCCTCGGTCAGTGTCTTGCCGCGATCGAGCACGACGAACGCGACGAGCACCTCGCCGAGCCGCGGATCGGGCTTCCCGACCGTCGCGGCCTCGCGGATCGCCGGATGATTGAACAGCACCTCGTCGATCTCGCGCGGATACACGTTGTAGCCGCCGACGATGACCATGTCCTTCTTGCGGTCGACGAGAAACAGATATCCGTCCTCGTCGACGTAGCCGACATCGCCCGTGTACATCCAGCCGTCGCGAAGCGCGCGCGCGGTCTCCTCCGGATTGTTCCGGTAGCCGACCATGAGCTGCGGCCCCTTGACGCGGACCTCGCCGGCCTCGCCTATCGGCAGCACGCGCTCGCCGGTCTCGACGTCGACGACCTCGACGTGCGTCTCGGGCACGGGATTGCCGACCGACAGCAACCGGTGCGGATGCATCGAATGGTTGAGGCAGAACGGCGCGCCTTCCGTCATGCCCCAGCCTTCCGACACCTCGCAGCCGGTCCGCCTCTCCCACTCGCGGTGCAGGTCCTCGGGCACCGGAGCGCCGCCGGACAGGCAATACTTGAGCGACGAGTAGTCCTCCTCGTCGAACGCGGCGTTCGCGAGGAGCCCCATGTAGATCGGCGCAGGCCCGCCGCCGAACACCGTGATCCGATGCTTACCGAGCGCGCGGATCACCTTCTCGGGGTCGTAGCGCGGCACGATCACGAGCGTGCTCTGCGAGTAGATCGGCACCCAGGCCGTATACGCGAGGCCCCAGATGTGGAACATCGGCGCGACCGTCAGGAAGCGCTCCTGGCCCCAGTCGAGCGGCCACACCGCGACGTGCTGCAGCACGCCGTACATGAGCCCGCGATGCGTGTGATCGACGCCCTTCGGGATGCCCGTCGAGCCGCCGGTGAACAGAATCAGCGCGAGGTCGTCCGCGCCGAGACCGTCCGTGCTGATCTCGAGCGAAGGATCGTTCGTCCATGCATCGATCGTCTCGGTGCCGCCGGGGCCGAGCGAGATCACTTCTCGGACGCCGTAGCGCGCGGCGAGCTCGTCCGCCTTCTCGCGGAAGCCGGGATCGCAGATCAGGATCTCGGCGTCGACGATCGGCATCGCCTTGTCGAGCTCGCGCTCCTTGAAGAAGGGGTTCACGGGCGCGGCCTGACCGCCCGCCGCCATGACGGCGAGGACGGCGATATCCATCTCGATCGAGTTCGCCATCAGCAACGCGACGCGCTTGCCGCGAAGCGCGCCGAGCCGCCGCGCCAGTCCCGCGACCGCGCGGCCGAACTCGGCGTACGTGACCTGCCGGTCGTCGCAGATCACGGCGACG
>DASVCR010000107.1:0-40677 GCA_036381515.1 Gammaproteobacteria bacterium
GTGGTGTTCATCGGCTCGTGCACCAACGGCCGGTTGAGCGACCTGCGCGCCGCGGCGAGCGTGTTGCGCGGCCGGCAAGTGTCGAAGCGCGTGCGGCTACTCGTGGTGCCCGGCTCGCAGGAAGTGAAGCGCCAAGCCGAAGCGGAAGGCTTGGACGAGATCGTGCGCGCCGCCGGCGGCGAGTGGCGCGAACCCGGCTGCTCGATGTGCATCGCGATGAACGGCGACACGGTGCCCGCGGGCAAGCTCGCCGTGAGCACCAGCAACCGCAACTTCGAGGGCCGCCAGGGCAAGGGCGCGCGCACCATCCTCGCGAGCCCGGTCACCGCCGCGGCCGCCGCGATCAACGGCGCGATCACCGATCCGCGCGAGCTCATGAGCTGAGAGTCACCATGGAACCCGTCAAGCAGATTCGTTCGAAGACCGTCGTGATCCCGTACGACGACATCGACACCGACCAGATCATCCCGGCCCGGTTTCTCACCACCACCACCAAGGAAGGGCTGGGCAAGCAGCTGTTCTTCGACTGGCGCTACAACCCCGACGGCTCCACGAAGCCGGACTTCGTGCTCACCAAGCCCGAGAACAAGGGCGCCGCGATCCTGATCGGCGGCCACAACTTCGGCTGCGGCTCGTCGCGCGAGCACGCGCCGTGGGCGCTCGTCGACTACGGCTTCCGCGCGGTCGTCAGCAGCGAGTTCGCCGACATCTTCCGCAACAACGCGCTGAAGAACGGCCTGCTGCCGGTCATCGTCGACGGCGACACGCACACGTGGCTGCTCGCGAATCCGGGCGCCGAGGTCACGGTCGACCTCGAGTCGACGACGTTGACGCTGCCGGGCGGCCGCGCCGTGTCGTTCCCGATCGACCGCTTCTCGCGCTACTGCCTGATGAACGGCCTCGACCAGCTCGGGTTCCTGCTCGAGCAGGACGACGCGATCGCGGAGTACGAGCGGAGGGCACGGGCTTGAGCGCACGGATCGTCGTGCTGCCCGGCGACGGCGTCGGGCCCGAGGTCACGGCCGCGGCCGTCGACGTGCTGCGTGCCGCGGCGGCGAAGATCGGTCTCGGCGTCGACGTGCGCGAAGCGCTGATCGGCGGCGCCGCGTTCGATGTGACCGGCTCGCCGCTTCCCGACGAGACGCTCGACGCGTGCCGCGCGGCGGACGCCGTGCTGCTCGGCGCGGTCGGCGGACCGAAGTGGGCGGACGTGCCGGTCGACCGTCGGCCGGAGGCGGGCCTTCTTGGGCTCCGCAAGTCGCTCGGGCTCTTCGCGAACCTGCGTCCGGTGCGGACGCTCGGCTGCCTCGCCGATGCGTCGCCGCTGAAGCCCGCAAAGCTCGCGAACGTCGACATCATGGTCGTCCGCGAGCTCACCGGCGGCATCTACTTCGGCAGGCGCGCGCGGACCGCGACGTCGGCATTCGACACGTGCGAGTACACGGTCGACGAGATCGAGCGCGTGCTGCGCGTCGCCGGGCGTCTCGCCCGCGGCCGGCGCGGCAAGGTTACGTCGGTCGACAAGGCGAACGTGCTCGACACGTCGCGGCTGTGGCGCGAGACCGCGACGCGGCTCTTCGCCGACGAGTTCCCGGAGCTCGAGGTCGAGCATCTGCTGGTCGATGCGGCTGCGATGCATCTGCTGAGCCGGCCTGCGGATTTCGACGTGATGGTCACCGAGAACATGTTCGGCGACATCCTGACCGACGAGGCATCGATGCTCGCGGGGTCGATGGGGCTCCTGCCGTCCGCGTCGCTCGGCGAAGGGACCGCCGGGCTCTACGAGCCGATCCACGGGTCCGCGCCGGACATCGCGGGGCGCGGGATCGCGAACCCGTGCGGCGCGATTCTGAGCGTCGCGATGCTCTTCAGGCATTCGCTCGGCCGCGACGACGCGGCCGCGGCGATCGAGCGCGCGGTCGCGGAGTGCCTCGAGGCCGGCGTGCGCACGCGCGACGTCGCGATGCCGGGGCGCGAACCGGTCGGCACGCGCGAATTCGCGGCGGCGGTCGTCGAGCGGCTCGGTTAGCAGCCCGGCGGCAAGGCGGGTCACTATCCGGCCCCGAGCGCCTGCATCGGATCGATACGCGCGGCCCGCTTCGCCGGCAGCCAGCTCGCGAGCAGCGCCGCGATGGCGAGCACCGCGGTCGCGGCCGTCAGCACGCCGAGTCGAGGCTGCCGACGTACTCGATCCGGGCCGACAGGACGCGGCCGAGCAGGACGGCCGAGCCCGCGCCGAGCGCGAGCCCCGCGACGATCATTCTCGCGCCCTGACCGACGACCAGCCGCTCGACGTCCCCCCTCCCCGCGCCGAGCGCCATCCGCACGCCGATCTCGCCCACCCGCTGCGTGACCGTCGACGCGAGAACGCCGTAGATGCCGATGACGGCCAGCAAGAACGCGAGCGCGGCAACGTTACGGTCAATACCATCGGCGTGCGCTGCGGCCCGAGGGATCGCTCTACGCGGACGTCCATCGGCATCGCGTCGTAGACCGCGACGCCCGGGTCGAGCCGCGCGATGGCGGCACGCACGCCTTCCCCGACGAGCTGCGGCGGGATGCTCGTGCGCAGCGTGAGCACGGCGCCGGGTGGCGGCGTCTGTGCGTAGTGGTAGTAGACCGTCGGTCGGTCGCGGCCCTCGGTCATGCTCCCGTGCTTCACGAAGGGAACGACGCCGACGACCGTGTACCAGTTGCCGGCGGGCGCGTCGAGCTCGATCGCGGTCCCTTGGCCAAGCGGTCCGATCGTCGGCGGGGCCCGAGCCGTTGGAGCCGATCTCATCGGCGTCCGCCGCTGCAGCCATTCCAAGCAGCGCCGAGGTTGCCCACGGCACGCCGCTTGTGCTAATGTAACAGCACGCTATTACATTAGGACACAGCCCCGCGCCGGGCAGACGATGAAGAACCACCGGCACCTGGATCCGCGCGCTGCGGCGCGCGCGGAGTCGAGCCTTTTCCGCGCGATCCTGAGCCTCGAGACCGAGAGCGATTGCCGCAAGTTCTTCAACGACCTCTGCACCCCCGCGGAGCTCGAGGCGCTCGTCGACCGCTGGCTCGTCGTCGCGTATCTCGAGGAAGGGCTGCCCTATCGGAAGATTCACGAGCTGACCGGCGTGTCCGTCACGACGATCGGACGCGTCGCACGCTTCTTGAGCAACGGCAACGGCGGCTATCGCACGGCGCTCGAGCGCCTCGCCGCGGGGCCGGGTCGGAACCGGCGGAGACGGGAACATGCAGAATAAGCAAGACGCGCGGATCAAGATCGCGGTGCAGAAGTCCGGGCGTCTCACCGAGCACTCGATGGAGCTGCTCGTGCGCTGCGGCCTGAGCTACTCGCGCGGCAGGGATCAGCTGATCTGCTACGGCGAGAACATGCCGGTCGACGTGCTGCTCGTCCGCGACGACGACATCCCGGGGCTCGTCCAGGAGGACATCTGCGATCTCGGCATCGTCGGCCTCAACATCATCGAGGAGCGGCGGCTCGAGCTGATCGAGCGCGGCGAGACGAAGCTGTTCGAGCAGGTCAGCACGCTCGACTTCGGGCAGTGCCGCCTGTCGTTCGGCGTGCCGGAGGGCATGCCGTTCGTCGGCCCCGAGTCGCTGCGCGGCAAGCGCATCGCGACGACGTATCCGCGGATCGTCGCTGACTACCTCCGCCGCAACGGCATCGATGCGAAGGTCATCGAGTTCTCGGGCGCCGTCGAGATCGCGCCGAGCCTCGGCAAGGCCGACCTGATCTGCGATCTCGTGTCGAGCGGCGCGACGCTGCGCGCGCATCAGATGACGGAGACGCTGACGATCCTCGAGAGCCGCGCCGCGCTGATCCGCAGCCCGGTGCCCGCGCCCGAGAAGGCGGCATGGATGAAGCGGCTCTTGATGCGAATCGAGGGCGTGCTGCAGGTGCGCGAAAGCAAGTACATCATGCTGCACGCGCCGCGCTCAGCGCTGAAGGAGATCACGGCGCTCCTGCCGGGCAGCGAGGCGCCGACGATCATGCCGCTCGAGGGCCGCGACGACAAGGTGGCCGTGCATGCGGTCTGCCGGGAGAACGTCTTCTGGGAGACGCTCGAGAAGCTCAAGGAGGCCGGAGCGAGCTCGATGCTCGTGCTTCCGGTCGAGAAGATGCTCGCGTAGGCGGCCGTATCCGATGAAGCGATACGCATGCGAACGGAAAATGGGGTCAGAGCCCATTTCCGCGGGAATCGGGCTCTGACCCCATTTGTGCTCATGAAGCTATACGACTGGAACAGGCTCGGCGAGGCGGAACGGCAGGCGCTGCTGCGCCGTCCGGCGCTCGCGGGCAACGAGGAGCTCGAGGCCCGCGTCGCCGAGATCGTCGCCGAGGTGCGCCGCGACGGCGATGCCGCGCTGCGGCGGCTGACGCGCGAGATCGATCGCATCGAGATGGACGCGCTCGAGGTCGGCGACGACGAGATGGACGAAGCCGAGCGCGCGCTGACGGCGGCACAGCGGGACGCGATCCGTGCGGCGGCGCAGAACATCGAGACGTTTCACCGCGCGCAGCTGCCGCGCGATCTCGACGTCGAAACCGCGCCCGGCGTGCGCTGCGAGCGCCTGTCGCGGCCGATCCGTCGCGTCGGGCTCTACGTTCCCGCGGGCAGCGCGCCGCTACCTTCGACCGCGCTGATGCTCGGCATCCCGGCCAGGCTCGCCGGCTGCGAGACGCGCATCCTGTGCAGCCCGCCGCAGCGGGATGGCCGCGTCGACCCGGCGGTGCTCTTCGCCGCACGCGTCGCCGGCGTCGAGCGCGTGTTCCGGATCGGCGGCGCACAGGCGATCGCGGCGATGGCGTACGGCACGGAGAGCGTGCCGAAGGTCTACAAGATCTTCGGCCCCGGCAACACGTGGGTCACGGCGGCGAAGGCGCTGGTCGACGCCGATCCGCTGGGCGCCGCGCGCGATTTCCCGGCCGGACCTTCCGAGGTGCTCGTGATCGCGGACGACTCGGCGAACCCCGAGTTCGTCGCCTCGGACCTGCTGTCGCAGGCCGAGCACGGCGCCGATTCGCAGGTGCTCCTGATCACGACGAGCCGGAGGCTCGCGGCCGCCGTGGCCGCCGAGGTCGACGCGCAGAAGGCGAAGCTGTCACGGCGCGAGACGGTCGACGGTGCCCTCGCCCACTCGTCGATCATCGTCGTCGACGATCTCGACACGGCCGTCGAGATCTCGAACACGTATGCGCCCGAGCACCTGATCCTGCAGGTCGTCGAGCCGCGCGCGCTGCTCGCCGCGGTCGAAGCGGCGGGCTCGGTCTTCCTCGGCCCGTGGTCGCCCGAGTCGATCGGCGATTACTGCAGCGGCACGAATCACGTGCTGCCGACGTACGGCTACGCACGACGCAGCTCGAGCCTCGGCGTCGGCGACTTCCTGCGCTCGATGACGGTGCAGGAGCTCTCGGCGGACGGCCTGCGCAGCATCGGCCCGGTCGCGGAGACGCTCGCCGAGCTCGAAGGGCTCGACGCGCACGCGCGCGCGGTTTCCACGCGGCTCGACGTGCTCGGGAGGGACCCGCGATGAGCGTTCTCGATCTCGCACGGCCCGACCTGCGCGCGCTCGCGCCCTACGTGCCGGGCGCGTGGGAGCCGGGCATGGTGCGCCTCAACGCGAACGAGTCGCCGTGGCGCGCGCTGGACGACAAGACCGAGCGCGGGCTCAACGTCTATCCGCCGCCGCGTCCGTTCGCGCTCCGCGACCGCCTCGCGCGGCACTACGGCGCGAAGCCCGACGAGATGCTCGTCACGCGCGGCAGCAGCGAAGCGATCGACGTGCTCATTCGCGGCTTCTGCCGGGCCGGGCAGGACAGCATCCTGATCTGCCCGCCGACGTTCGACATGTACCGCGTCTACGCGACGATCCAGGCCGCCGGCATCGTCCGCGTGCCGCTCCGGCGCGGCGCGGAAAGCTTCGCGTTCGACAGGGCCGCCGTGCTCGACGCGCTCGGGCAGGGCGTGAAGATCGTGTTCCTGTGCACGCCGAACAATCCGACCGGACAGTCGATTCCGCGCGCCGACGTCGAGGCCGTATGCGGCGCGGCGGCGGGCCGCGCGCTCGTCGTGATCGACGAGGCGTATCACGAGTTCGCGGAGACGGACTATCTCTATCTGCGGGAGCGCCACGAGCACGTCGTGCTGCTGCGCACGCTGTCGAAGTTCGTGTCGCTCGCGGGCGTGCGCTGCGGTGCGCTGATCGCCGCGCGCGAGCTCGTCGAGTATCTCGGCAACGTGCTGCCGCCGTACACGTTCCCGACGCCGTCCATCGAGCACGTGCTCGCCGCGCTGACGGACGATTCGCTGCGCATCTCGAGCTCGCGCGTCGCGGTCCTGAAGCGCGAGCGCGAGCGGGTCGCCCAGGCGCTCCGCGACGTGCCCGAGGTGCTCGAGGTCTTCCCGAGCGACGCGAACTTCGTGCTCGTCCGCGCGCGGGACGGGCAGCGCTTCCGCACGGCCGCGCACCGCGCCGGTATCCTCGTCCGCACGTTCGCCGACGAGGCCCTCGCGGACTGCGTGCGGATCACGATCGGCCGCCCCGAGGACAACGACCTGCTGCTCGCAGCGATCGGCCGGATGGAGCGATTCGATGATGCGTAAGGTGCTGTTCGTCGGCCGCGAAGGCACGCTGATCGAGGAGCCGGCAGACGGCCGCGTCGACGCGCCCGAGAAGGTGATGCTGATGCCGGGCGTGATCCCGGCGCTCGTGCGCCTGCAGCACGCGGGCTACGAGATCGTCGTCGTGACGAACCAGCCGGGCCTCGGCAGCGAGAGCTTCAGGCGTCCCGAGTTCGAGCGGGCGGATGCGTACCTCCGCGCGCTCTTCTCGTCGCAGGGCATCTCGTTCGCCGCGACCCTGATCTGCCCGCATTCGCCCGACGAGCACTGCGGCTGCCGGAAGCCGGGGGTCGGGCTCGTGCGCGAGTTCCTCGCGGCGGGCGTCCTCGACCGCGAGCGCTCCGCCGTCGTCGGCCGAGGCCCGGAGGACCTCGAGCTCGCGGAGAACATCGGCATCGCCGGCTTCGTCGTCGCGAAGAACGGCGCGCCCGAGCAGACGTGGGCGCACGTCGCGCACGTGCTGCTCGACCGGCCGCGGACCGCGGTCGTGAAGCGCAAGACGCGCGAGACGGACATCCGCGTCGAGGTCGATCTCGACCGCGAGGCGGAGCCGGTCGCGCGGACCGGCATCGGCTTCTTCGATCACATGCTCGAGCAGCTCGGCAAGCACGGCGGGTTCGCGCTCGACGTCGAATGCCGCGGCGATCTCGACGTCGACGAGCACCATACGGTCGAGGACGTCGCGCTCGCGCTCGGCGAGGCGTTGAAGCGCGCCCTCGGCGACAAGCGCGGCATCGGCCGCTACGGCTTCCTGCTGCCGATGGACGAGGCGTCCGCCGAGATCGCCGTCGACCTCGGCGGCCGGCCATACCTGGTCTTCGAAGGCACGTTCACGCGCGAGCGGGTCGGCGAGCTCCCGACCGAGCTCGTGCCGCATTTCTTCCGCTCGCTCGCCGAGTCGCTCGGCGCGAACGTCCACATCAGGCTACGCGGCGACAATGCACATCACATGATCGAGGCGGCATTCAAGGGTGTCGCGCGGGCGCTGCGCCAGGCGATCGCGCGGACGGGCGATACGCTCCCGTCGACGAAGGGGCAGCTATGAGCGCGTCGATCGTCTCCCCCGTCGTGACGCGCCGGCCGAAGCCGGTCGTGATCGGCAGCTGCGGGTCGAATCTCGCGTCGCTCGGCTTCGCGCTCGAACGGCTCGGCGTCACGGCGCCGGTGACCGAGGATCCGGACCAGGTCCGCGCCGCGAGCCACGTGATCCTGCCGGGCGTCGGCTCCGCCGGCGCGGGCATGGAGCGGCTGAAGCGCGCGGGGCTTGCGGACGTCGTGCCGACGTTGAAGCAGCCCGTGCTCGGCATCTGCCTCGGCATGCAGCTCCTCTTCCGCTCGTCCGAGGAGGACGACACGACCGGCCTCGGCGTGATCCCGGGCGCCGTTCGCCGCTTTCCGCGCTCGGCCGAGCACCCCGTTCCGCATATGGGCTGGAACGGCCTCTCGCTCCGCGGCGACTCGCCCCTCACCGCGGGGCTCGAGGACGGCGGCTACGCGTACTTCATCCACAGCTACGCCGTGCCGGTCGGCCCGTGGACACGGGGCGTGACCCACTACGGCATCGAGTTCTCGGCGATCGTCGAGCACGAGAATTTTTTCGGCACGCAGTTTCACCCGGAACGCTCGTCGCGGCTCGGCGCGCTGCTGCTCCAGAACTTCCTGATGCTGTGATTCAACCGGCCGAAGCCCTTTGACATGAAGCTGATCCCTGCAATCGATATCCGCGGCGGGCGATGCGTGCGCCTCTTCAAGGGCGAGTTCGACAAGGAGACCCGCTACGACGCCGACCCCGTCGAGCTCGCCGCGCGCTACCGGGCGCTCGGCGCGGCGTGGCTGCACGTCGTCGACCTCGACGGCGCGGCCGCGGGCGCACCGGCGAATCTCGAGCTGATCCGCCGGATGCGCGTCGACGGGCTCGGCGTGCAGCTCGGCGGCGGCATCCGCGACGACGCGAGCCTCGAGCAGGCGCTCGAGATCGCGGACCGCGTCGTGATCGGCAGCCTCGCGGTGACGGCGCCGGAGCACGTCGCGCGCTGGCTCGACGCATACGGCGCCGACCGGTTCACGCTCGGCTTCGACGTGCGGATCGACGACGGCGGCACGCCGTTCGTCGCGACGCACGGCTGGACGCAGACGAGCGCGCTGACGCTCGCGGACGCGATCGAGCGCTTCCTGCCGCACGGGCTCGTGCACGTGCTTTGCACCGACGTCGCCCGCGACGGCGCGCTGGCCGGGCCGAACCTCGAGCTTTACGCAGACTGCGTGCGGCGCTGGCCGACGCTCGCCGTGCAGGCGTCGGGCGGGGTGCGCGACGCGGCCGACCTCGCCGCGCTCGCGGCGACCGGCGTCGCCGGCGCGATCTCCGGCAAGGCGCTGCTCGAGGGCCGCATCTCGCCCGACGAGGTCCGCGCGTACCTGTAGCGACGCGCGAAGGATCGAACGACATGCTGACGAAGCGAATCATCCCGTGCCTCGACGTCCGCAACGGTCAGGTCGTCAAGGGCGTGCAGTTCCGCAACCACCGCGTGATGGGCGACATCCTCGAGCTCGCGGAGCGCTATCGGGACGAGGGCGCGGACGAGCTCGTGTTCTACGACATCACCGCGAGCCCGGACGGACGGACCGTCGATCGAAGCTGGGTGAATCGCGTCGCGCGGTTCCTCGACGTCCCGTTCTGCGTCGCCGGCGGCATCCGCACGCTCGCGGACGCGGAGGCAATCCTGAACTTCGGCGCCGACAAGATCTCGGTGAACACGCCCGCGCTCGAGAATCCCGAATTCGTCGACGAGCTCGTGCGGCGCTTCGGCTCGCAGTGCGTCGTGATCGGCGTCGATACGCTCGCACGCGACGGCGACTATCACGTCTACCAGTACACCGGCGATCCCGAGCGGAGCCGGCCGAGCCGGCGCCGCACGCTCGACTGGGTCCGAGAGGTCGAGCAGCGCGGCGCGGGCGAGATCGTGTTGAACTGCATGAACCAGGACGGCGTGCGGCGCGGCTACGACATCGAGCAGCTCGCGCTCGTGCGCGAGGCCGTGCAGGTGCCGCTGATCGCATCCGGCGGCGCCGGCGCATTGGAGCACTTCAAGGACGTTTTCGAGCAGGCGCGCGTGGACGGCGCGCTCGCCGCGAGCGTGTTCCACTCCGCGTCGATCGCGATCCCGGACCTGAAGCGCTATCTGCTCGCGGCCGGGATTCCCGTGCGGCCGCCGGTCGACGAGCGCGGCGGCAGGCGGGACGTGCCGGGTCTCGAGCGCGCTCCGTCGGGGCAGCCGACATGAGCGGCACGACCGGCCTCGAGTTCCTCGCCGCGCTCGAGCGGGTCGTCGACTCGCGCCTCGCCGGCGCGTCGGCCGAGCAGAGCTACACGGCGCGGCTTGCGCAGCAGGGCATCCTGAAGATCGCGCAGAAGGTCGGCGAGGAAGGCGTCGAGCTCGCGCTCGCGGCGGCCGGGCAGGACGACGCGCGAGTCACGGCCGAGGCGGCCGACCTGCTCTACCACGTCGTGCTGCTGCTGCGCGTGCGCGGGCTAAGTCTCGGGGACGTAGTGGCCGAGCTCGAGCGCCGGCACCGGTGAACGCAAATCGTGTCGGACGCGTTTTCCCGGGGAAAATTGTGTCAGACACCTTTTTCCGCCGAGGTCGGTCCGAAATGTCAGACACGCGTGTAGCGGAAAAAGGTGTCTGACACAATTTTCCGACGCGACCTTCTCAGCCGGCCGGCTCGAGCCTCAGCAGCGCGCCCGGGTTCTCGTCGGTCAGCACGTACAGCAGGCCGTCGGGACCGGGCCGCACGTCGCGGATGCGCTGGCGAAGCTCGGTCAGGATCGGCTCGCGCTCGATCGGATGGCCGAGCTCGTTGAACGTGATGCGCTGGATGTGCCCGGTCCAGCGCATCCGGCCCTGCATCATCGCGCCGACGAACGCATTGCCGCGCCACGCGGGGAAGCGGTCACCCGTGTAGAACGACAATCCCGAGATCGCGATCGACGGCACCCAATACAGGAGCGGCGGCTCGAGCCCCTCCCGTGACGTCTCGTCGCTGATCGTCGTGCCGTCGTAGTCTTTGCCGTACGTCACGAGCGGCCAGCCGTAGTTGCGGCCCGGCAGGATCACGTTGATCTCGTCGCCGCCGAGCGGGCCGTGCTCGTTTTCCCAGAGCGCACCGGTCTCGGGGTGCACGGCGAGCCCCTGCGGGCTCCGGTGTCCGTACGAGTAGATCTCGGGCAGCCAGCCGTCGCGGCCGACGAACGGGTTGTCTTCGGGCACGGAGCCGTCCTCGTTGAGGCGCAGCACCTTGCCGCCGTGCACGCTCCCGTCCTGCGCGCGCTCCTGCTCCTGCCGCTCGCCGACGGTCAGATACAACTGCCCGTCCGGGCCGAACACCATGCGGCCGCCGAAATTCGTTCCGGACCGGCTCCAGTTTTCCGCGACGAAGATTTCCTCGACGTCCGACAACGATTCACCGTCGAACCGGGCGCGCGCGACGGCGGTCGTCGCCAGGCCGTCGTCGCGCGCCTTCGCGTAGCTCAGATACAGGATCCGGTTCTCGGCGAAGTCCGGGTGCAGCAGCACGTCGAGCAGCCCGCCGAGCACGGTGACGTGCACCGGCGGCACGTTCGCGATCGGCTCCGGATCGAGCGCGTCGTCGCGCACGATCCGCAGACGCCCTGCCCGTTCCGTGATCAGGATGTCCCCGTCGGGCAGGAACGCGAGGCTCCACGGATTCGCGAGCCCGCGCGCGACCTCGACGACGAGGATCGAGTAGTCCGAGCTCCGCACGACGGTCGGCAACGGCGGCAGCGGCAGCGAGCCGCGCTGCACCTGTGCCTGGGTCTCGGACGAGGCAAAGCCCGCGAGCGCGGCGGTCGCAGCGATCCCCGCCGCCACGAATCGAGCACGTCGCATGCACTCCTCCCCTGTGCGCCCTTATGCGGCCCGTCCGCGGAAAATGTGTCAGACACCATTTTCTGCGCGGAAAATGGTGTCTGACACAATTTCCTCAATTTCCTGCGGTCAAATGCCGCCGAACGGATCGAGGCCGCCCGGCTGCATGAAACCGACCTGCCCCTCGAACTCGCCCGCGACGGCGAGGTGGCCGTCGACGACCTTGAGCGGCAGCGCGGCGAGAGGCCACGGCGCGGGCCCGCCGATCACCCGCGCGCCGTCCTTCGGGTCGAACTCCGACTCGTGGCACGGACACCTGAAGCGGCGCACGTCGTCGTACCAGTCCGTGACGTCACAGCCGGTATGCGTGCAGACGCCGGAATACGCGACGACGCCGTCGACGGCGCGAGCGTGCGTGTCCGGCGCGAGCTCCGCCGGATCGAGGCGAACGACGATGACCTGATTCAGCCGCGACCCGTTCCGGACGACGCCGGTCACCGGATCCTGCGGATAGGCGAAGAGCTGCTTCGCACCGATCTCGAGATCGCCGGGCGCGATCGGTTGTCCTGCGCGCGCGCCGAACGCGACGACGAGCCGATCGTTCTCGCGGGGCGGAGTGGACGCGTCGCCGTCGGCCGCGGCGAGACGCGGCAAGCCGAAGCCGACTGCAATCAGCTTGAGCAGGCTCCTGCGCCGGCAACGGCATGCGGCCTGCCGTGAAACGGTGGACTCGGTCATCGGCGTCGTCGATTCCGTCGGGCTGCCGCGATTGTGCGGGCACGACGACGTTCGCACAACCGGGCGGCCGGCGCCACGCAGGCCCCGGCGCCGTCTCTCGCCCCTCCCCCGCGGCGGCGAGAACCGCCGCCCGCTAGATCACGACCTCTTCGGCCGGCTCGCGCAGGTTGTAGCGCGAGCTCATCGCGTAGCCGTACGCGCCGGCGTTCGCGATCAGCAGCACGTCCCCTTCCTTCGTGACCGGCATCAGCCGATCGGAGCCGAGCCGGTCGCCGGTCTCGCAGATCGGGCCGACGACGGTCACGACCTCGGTCGCCGCGTCGCCGAGGCGCGTGAGGTTCGTGATCTCGTGGTACGCGCCGTAGAGCGCCGGACGGATCAGGCTGTTCATGCCGGTGCTGACGCCGACGTACTGCACGTCGCCCTTGCCCTTCGTCTGCGTGACGCGCGCGAGCAGGACGCCCGCCTGCGCGATGATGTACCGCCCCGGCTCGAGCCAGATCTGGCGCGCGCCGCACGCGTCCTTGACCTCGCGCAGCCGCGCATCGAGGGCCTCGAGGTCGAGCGGACGCTGCCCCGGCCGCTCCGGCACGCCGAGCCCGCCGCCGAGATCGAGATAGCGCACGTCCGGGAAGCGCTCGAGCAGCGTGACGAGCTGCTGGCCCGTGTCGCGCCACGACTCGGGCGTGAGGACGCCGCTCCCCGTATGCGCATGCAGCCCGACGACGGTCGCGCCGGCCGCGCGGACGCGCTGCGCAAGCTCGTCGACCTCGAACATCGGGACGCCGAACTTCGAATGCGCGCCGGCCGTGCGCACGTGCTCGTGATGGCCGCGGCCCTGACCGGTGTCGATGCGAATGAAGACCTCCGCGCCCTCGAAGATCCCGGGCCACGCCTCGAGCGTGTAGAGATTGTCGAGCGTGAGCCAGACGCCCTGCTCGAGCGCCCATTCGTACTCGCGGCGCGGCGCGAAATTCGGCGTGAACAGGATGCGCTTGCGGTCGATGTCCGGGAAGAGCCCGAGGACCCGCTCGATCTCGCCCGGCGAGACGCATTCGAAGCAGCCGCCCTTGCCGTGCACGATCCTGAGCACTTCCGGATTCGGGTTCGCCTTCATCGCGTAGAAGACCGCGTCGACCGACTCGAGCGACCGCAACGCGTCGAGCGCCGTCTCGATGCTCCGCCGCTCGTAGACGTAGGCCGCGCCGCGCTCCTCGGCGATCCGCAGGAGCTCGTTGCGGCGCTCGACCCACCACGGCCTCGGCTGCGCCGGCACCGGAGGCAGCCCCCGCGAGTACTGCTCCCACGTCGCGCCGAACACGCCGCCTTCGAAGCGCGTCACGAGCAGCGCGTGCAGCTGCTGCACGACGCGCTGCGCATGCTCGGAGCCGACGACGAACGTGAAGTTCAGGTCGTTCGCGGCCTGCGTGACGAGATGCACCTGGTAGTCCTCGAAGAGCTCGAGGACCGACGTCAGCTCGTGCATGATCGTGCGGATGCGCCGCCCGACGAGCGTGATCGCCGCGCAGTCGTGAATGACGGTGACCCTGCAGAGGCGCCGCAGATCCTCGGCGAGCGCCTCGAGCGCGCCGCGGTCCGCGCTGTTCGCGCCGACGTCGACGGACACCGTGACGTTGCTCTCCGACGTCGAGATCAGATCGACGGAGATCCCGTGCTCGCGGAAGCACGCGAACGCCTCGGCGAGGAAGCCGACCTGATGCCACATGTCCATCGACTCCATCGAGAACAGCGTGATGCCGCTTCGATGCGAGATGGCCTTGAGCTGCGGCGCGTCGTCGCCCGGCGCGTTCGAGATGACCGTGCCCTCCCATTCGGGATGCGCGGTGCACTTCAGGAACAGCGGGATGCCGGACGCGCGCACCGGCGAGATGCTGCGCGGGTGCAGGATGCCGCCGCCGGCCGACGCGATCTCCTGCGCCTCCTGATAATGCAGGCTCCGGATCAGCCGCGCCGACGGCACGGCCTTTGGATCCGCGCTGAAGAAGCCGGGCACGTCCGTCCAGTTCTCGAGACGCCGCGCCTCGAGCATGCCGGCGAGATAGGCGGCCGACGTGTCCGAGCCGCCGCGGCCGAGCAGCACCGTCTCGCCGTGCGCGTTCCGCGCGATGAAGCCCTGCGTCAGCACGAAGCCGTCGACCGCGCGGAACTGCGCCTTGAGCGCCTCGCTCGGCCGGTATTCGCAGCGCGCGGAAAGATACTGGCCCCGCTCGCTCTGATCGCGCAGCGTCTTGCTCGTGAGCAGCGTGCGCGCGTCATGCCACACCGCCGGAAGCCCGACGCGGTTCAGGTACGCCGCGCCGAGCTTCGTCGCGGCGAGCTCGCCCGTCGCGAGCACGCGCGCGTGCACGCGCGGGCTGACCTCGCCGATCAGCCTCACGCCCGCGATCATCTGCTCGAGCTTCTCGAACAGCTCGTCGAGCATGTGACCGTCGACGCCGAGGTCCGCGGCGAGGTCGAAGTGCTGCCGCTTCACCCTGTCGAGCTTCTCGTCGATTGCATCGCCCCGCTCGGCCGTCTCGAGCAGGTCGATCAGCGCGTTCGAGACGCCCGCGAGGGCCGAGTGCACGATCACGGGCACGACGCCCTCGGCGAGCCGCGCGCGCGCGAGCCCGGCGATCTTCGCCCAGTTCTCGGCGGTCGCGACGCTGCGGCCGCCGAACTTCATCACGACCCACGGCGAATCCGGATACGGCGTCTCCACGCTCTGCTCGGCGACGCTTCCGTGCACGGTCATGACCATCGTTGAACGCGCTCCATCATGGACGGGAAATCGTGTCAGACACCTTTTGGGGTCAGAGCCCTTCGACCCGGTCTGGACGAGCGGTTGTCGCGGCTCGATTCGACCGTGACTCGCGTAGACCGAGTCGAAGGGCTCTGACCCCAATTTTTCCTGCAATTTGTGTCAGACACCTTTTTCGCGGCGCGAAAAAGGTGTCTGACACGATTTTCAGAGAGGCTGATCCGTCACCGCCCCCCGCGACGCCGAGCTCACGAGCCGCGCGTATTTCGCGAGCAGACCGCGCTCGGCCTTGACCGGCGGCGGCGTCCAGCGTGCGAGCCGCTGCTCGAGCACCTCCTTCGGCAGATCGACGTCGATCGTCTTCTTCTCCGCGTCGATCACGATGCGGTCGCCGTCCTCGAGCGCGGCGATCGGCCCGCCGACGGCCGCCTCCGGCGTCACGTGCCCCACGACGAAGCCGTGACTGCCGCCCGAGAACCGCCCGTCCGTGATCAGCGCGACCTTGTCGCCGAGACCGCGGCCGATGATCGCGCCGGTCGGGCTCAGCATCTCGCGCATGCCGGGTCCGCCGCGCGGACCCTCGTAGCGGATCACGACGACGTCGCCCGCGACGATCGCCCCGTCGAGGATCGCGCGCACGGCCTCCTCCTCGGAGCCGAAGCAGCGCGCGCGGCCTTCGAAGCGGACGCCCTCCTTGCCGGAGATCTTCGCGACGGCACCCTCGGGCGCGAGGTTGCCGTAGAGCACTGCGAGGTGGCTGTCCTTTTTCAGCGGCCGGTCGAACGGCATCACGATGTCCTGACCTTCCGGATACGGCTCGACGTCCGCGAGATTCTCCGCGAGCGTGCGCCCCGTGACCGTCAGGCAATCGCCGTGCAGCAGCCCGTGCTCGAGCAGCGTCTTCATCAGCGGACGGATGCCGCCGATCCGGATCAGCTCCGACATCATGTAGCGGCCGCTCGGGCGGAGATCCGCGAGCACCGGCACCTTCGCGCCGACGCGCGTGAAGTCGTCGAGCGAGAGATCGACGCGCGCCTCGTGCGCGATTGCGAGCAGGTGCAGGACCGCGTTCGTCGAGCCGCCGAGCGCGATCACCGTCGCGATCGCGTTCTCGAATGCCTCCTTCGTCAGGATGTCCGACGGCTTGATGCCGCGCTCGATCAGCCGAACGACCGCCTCGCCCGCGCGCCGGCAGTCCGCGCGCTTCGCGTCCGACACGGCCTCCTGCGCCGAGCTGTTCGCGAGGCTCAGGCCCAGCGCCTCGATCGCGGACGCCATCGTGTTCGCGGTGTACATGCCGGCGCAGGAGCCGGGCCCCGGGATCGCGGTCGACTCGACCTCCTTGAGCTCGGCGTCGCCGATCTTGCCGGACGCGTGCGCGCCGACGGCCTCGAACACGGAGACGATGTCGCGGTGCTTCGGGCCCGGCTGGATCGTGCCGCCGTAGACGAAGACCGAAGGCCGGTCGAGCCTCGCCATCGCCATCACGCAGCCCGGCATGTTCTTGTCGCAGCCGCCGATCGCGACGAAGCCGTCGAAGCCCTCGCCCGCGACGACCGCCTCGATCGAGTCGGCGATCACTTCGCGCGAGACGAGCGAATACCGCATCCCGGGCGTGCCCATCGAGATGCCGTCCGACAACGTGATCGTGTTGAACAGCACGGCCTTCCCGCCGGCAGCGTCCGCACCGGCCGCCGCCTCGCGCGCGAGCCCGTCGATGTGCATGTTGCACGGCGTGACCATGCTCCACGTCGACGCGATTCCGACCTGCGGCTTCGCGAAATCCTCGTCGCGAAAGCCGACCGCGCGCAGCATCGCGCGGCTCGGCGCCTGCTTGACGCCGTCGACGACGAGCCGCGACCAGCGCCGCGGATCGACCTGCGTGGGATCGTCTGCCATTCGTCTCTCTGAGAAGTTTCGGCGGGGCGCCGATTATCCCCGCTCACGCGATCCGTCGGCAACGTCGTGCGGCTCGCGCGAAGCCGCCGCCGTCGGCGCCGCGGTGTCTACCCTTTCCAAAACAATACGGTACACTTCGCCGGAACGACGAGCGGTCGTGCGCGTGAGGCATCGACGCTGCGCGGAACGCTCGCGGGGTCTGGGAGGCTTCTTGGTTCGAGACATCGGTCGGGCGGCTCGCGGTCGTGCCGCATGCCGGCATTTTCCGCAGCGCCGAGGCTCGCGATGACTGCAGCGGACGATTCGGGAATCTTCAGGCTCGCCAGCGTCGGCAGCTATCTGGACGCGCTGTCGTCGATCACTGCCGAGATGAGCCTGAAGGAGCGCAGCGACCTCATCTACCTCGACAAGTGTCTGCACCGGCTCTGGGGGCTCGGACAGAACGTCATCCTCGGCTGGTGCATCGAGAACGACGGCGTCTCGCTGGTCCTGATCCCGCACTACGTCGTGGCCGAGCTCGCGCAGCGCTGCGCGGACCCCGAGCATCGCGCGTCCTTCGGGCCGTCGGAGGACTTCTTCAAGGCGCTCCTGTCCGGTAAGCGCAAACTGAGCCCGCGCCACATCGACCATGTCGTGCGTCTGCTCGGTGCGGAGAAGACCCACGTGCCGCTGCGCGCGCCGCTCGGCAGTCATCCGGCGCACGAGCGCATCATCGAGACGATGGTGAAGCGCTACAGCATCACGTTCGTGCCGAGTCGGGCGGTCGCGCTGTTCGACATCGTCGGATTCGGGCTGCTCCATCCGTTCGAGCAGATGGCGCAGCTGAACAGCCTCTCGTACTCCCTGAACTCCGCGCAGAGCAAGCTGCTCGACCGCAAGATCGGCGTCGACTTCGCCCGCACGACCACCGGCGACGGCTTCTACGTGTGGAACCGCGACATCGGCCTCGACGCGAGCATCAACCTCTACCACCTGATGTACCTCGTACTCGCCGACAACGCGATCGCGCGGCAGAAGGCCAAGGGCAACACCGTGCCGAAGCTGCGCGCCTGCTTCCATGTCGGCAGCTGCTACGAGTTCCATCAGTCGGAGGGGCTGAGCCCGACGCTGTATCACTACATCGTCGGCGACGTGACGGTCGAGCTCGCGCGGATGATCGAGCGGGCGCTGCCGAACCAGATCATGGTCGGCGACTTCCGGGCGGAGGTCACGGGCACGAGCCCTGCCGCCGCGGTCAACGCCCCCGAATTCGTGCGCCGTGCCGCCGCGAACCTGCATCAGCTGCACGGGCTCGAGCTCTCCGGCGAGCGGATCTCCGCGATCAAGACCTACCTCACCGGTACCCGTCTGGTCACCGGCGAGTTCACGGTGCGCAGGATCACGGTCAACGACAAGCACGGCATGTCGCGGCAGGTTTTCAACGCCAAGGCGAACATCTACCGCGAGAACGCCGATCCGATCCTGCTCGGTATCGAGGATCGGCTCATCGCGACGATCGACGCGCTCGGCCGCAGCGAGCATCTGGTCGACGGCGAGCCGCTCGCGGTGGTCTGAGATCCCTTCGGAAGCCGTCGGCGATCCCGTTCGGGACGCCGCCGGCCGATCAGGCGAGCTTGCCGACGACCGGTTTCGGCCTGACGATCGTCTCGTCGCCCCGCATCGGCGGAACGTCCCGAGCCGCGCTCGGACTCGCGAACCGCAGCTGGTGCTGCCCGACCGCGATCAGGTCCCCGTCCCGCAGGCGATGCTCCCGGACCCTGCGCCCGTTCACGAAGCAGCCGTTCGTGCTGTTCAGATCGAACAGCAGCCACCCGTCGCCCGTATGCATGAACAGGTTCTGATAACGGCTCACGTAGCTGCTGTCGAGGCTGATGTCGCACGACGGGTCGCGGCCGAGCACCATGCGCGGGCGAACGAGCGCGATCTCCGCGATCGCGCGTCCGCCGCTCGTGACGATCAGCCGCGCGTTCTCGATCCGCAGGTTGCGCGGATCGCCGACGTGCACGGAATCCGGCGACAACGACTCCTCGCCGCGCTGCCGCCAGGGCGACGGGTCGTAGCGCAGATGCAGCCTGGCCGCCGCGTCCTTCAGCACGGCTCGCGTGATGCGCGGCTGATGCACGCCGTCGCCCTGCGCCGCGACGATCTCGAGCGCGTCCCGGCAGAGCGCGTTGATGTCGCCGACGATGCCTCGCGTGAACGCCTGCACGTCGAGCAGCGTCTCCTCCGGAAACAGCTCCTCGACCCATTCGCAGCCGGCCCCGTGCAGGCAGGCCCGAATGTACGAGATGGTCTCGTTGAGCGTGAAGCCGGAGAGGCGCTGATGAACGGCTGCGGCCGGCTTCTGCTCGAGATGCTCGAGCATGTTCGCGATCAGGTCTTCGTTGCGCGTCACGAGCACGCAATGCACGAGCGGACGATGCCGCAGGCGCAGCCGGCACAGCACCTCGAGCTCTCGGATCACCGGCAACGCGAAGCGCTCGAGCGCGTCGACGACGATCACCGACGTCCGGTCGTGCGCGACCTGGTGCTTAAGAAATACTTCAAGAATATTTCTTAACTCGTTGACGGAGCCACGAACTTCTCCGGGCCCCAGATCCTGCACGAGCTTCTCGAGCAGCGCCTGCGCGTCCGCCAGGCCCGGCACGACCCAGCTGAGCTCGACGCCTCCGCGACGGGCGCCGACGCTGTGCTCGACGAGCGCGGACTTGCCGACGCCGGCAGCGCCGCTGATGAACAGCGACTGCAGACGGCCCTCGAGGAGCTGCTCGAGCTTGAGCTGCGCGTAGTGCATCGACTCCGAGCTGAAGAACGGACGCGCCCCTTCGGGTGCGAAGGGATTGGTCTCCAGCTTGTAATGAGGGATCAGCAAGGCCCTTCGCCTTGCAGCGGCCATCGACCGCCGCTGCGCTTTCGTTCGCGTTGAAAGCTGGTCGGGGCGACTGGATTTGAACCAGCGACCTCTTGCGCCCCATGCAAAACCAGCCCTTTTGCAACGCGCTGATTCTGCTCGGCCTTCCCGTCATAACCCATTGTCCCCTCTGGCTTTGTCCGTTTCGTAGTGTTTCAGCGGATTTCAGGCTATCCTAACACGATCCGTCACTGAAGTGTCACTACGGCCGGATTTCCGGCTCGCAAGGGGTCCCCGGCATGGCGAAGCCGATCAACCTGACCGCCGAATGGCTGCGAGCGAAGCAGGCGCCCGACCGTTACCCGGTCAAGGGCCGGCGGGGGATGTACGCTTGGGTCTACCCGTCAGGGGCCAAGGCGACCTACTACCGCTCGAGTCGATTCGGCTGGGTCCATCTGGCCGATCATCCGGGGACCGACCTCGCCGATGCATTCGCGGAGTATGAGCGCATCCGGAAGCTGGTCAAGGCCGGCGTAGACCCGAAGGCTCCGATCCCAACCGCGACGACCGAGGAGACCGTCGAACAGACGACGTTCGGCGACGTGGCCGAGGCTTGGTACAACTCCCATTGCCTCGGCAAGGTCATGAACGGCGCGGGCCAGTGGGTCAAGCATCCGAACCGCACGCCGCTGAAGGCGCCCGAGTACAAGCGCCTCCAGCTCGACACTCACCTTCTCCCGCACTGGAAGGACCGACCGCTCGCCGGCCCGAACCGGATCACCCTGGTCGATGCAAACCGGCGCCTCGATCAGATCGTCGCGGCCGGCTCCCCCGTCATGGCGAACCGCGTCGGGGCGACGATCGAGCAGATATGGCGCTGGGCCGTCTCGGAGGGCGTGATCGAAGCCTCGCCGATGATCGGGCTCACGAAGCGCGGCGGCCGGGAGACGGCCCGCGAGCGCATCCTGAACGACGACGAGCTCAAGGCGTTCTGGACAGGGCTCGACACGTCGGGCCTGTCGGACGTGGTGATCGCGGCGCTGAAGCTCTGTTTGCTGACCGGCTGCCGGCGGGCTGAAGTCGCTGGCGCGAAGTGGTCGGAGATTCACGGCGACCTATGGATCATCCCGCCGTCGAGGATCAAGACGGAGCACCGCGCCGAGCAGCCGAAGCCGCATTTCATCCCCCTCTCGGATATGGCTCTGGCCGTCCTGGAGCCGATGAGGGGCCGAGACAAGCGGGCGGTCTTCCCCTCCCCCGCCAAAGGCTCTCTGCGGCCCGCTGCGCTCTCCAGGGCCGTCTCGCGCAAGCAGAAGCACTTCGGCATCGCGGAGTTCACCCCGCACGACCTCCGGCGCACGGTACGCTCGAAGCTCGCCTCGCTCGGCGTCTCGTCCGTCGTCGCCAAGAAGGTGCTGAACCACTCGCTCGAGGGCATGGATGCCGTATACGACCGCTACGACTACCTGGACGAGAAACGCGACGCGCTCCAGCTCTGGGCCGATCATCTGCGGGCGATCGTCGAAGGCAAGCAGCCGAAGGTCGTGCCGATGAGGGTGCAGTGTGGCTAAGCGGCTCGACGTCGAGGACGCTCGGGCGATCGTCGTCCAAGTGCTCGCGCGGCACGGCCTGGCGATCACAGACAAAGGGAGCCTCGACCTCCTCTCCGACGGGCTCGGAATCGCGAGCGACGACGAGTTCTTTCTCGTGGCCAGTACAAGGGCAATGCTCGCGGATCAAAAGGCGCGGCTAGAGCGAATCGCGGCCCTCGAAAAGCTGTCCGGGCTCTACGCGATCCACGAGGAGCACGTGCGCCCGAGCTTAACTCGCGGCTGGATGCCGAGACTGCATCGAAAGTCACTCGATGAGGTGCTGTCGGACCTAGCCGCGTTGCTCGAAACGGAGCGATTCGTCGAAAACTTATACGATTGGCCGAGGCTGCCGAATAGCCGTCCGCCAAGCGCGAAAAACGAAGGCGCTCGCTGTATCTGCGAAGTGCTCGTTGAGCATGGCATCGGGCTTTGGAAAGCGTGCGGAATCATTGCAGATATGTTCGTCGCCGCCGGTATCACTGAACACAAAGAACGGGAGCGGCGCGCCCTCTACGACAAGCTGAACCGCACGCCACTAGTCAGATAAGTCAGGCCCCGAGCCTGCATATTCCTAACCTGCGTACCCGCCCATTACGGTTGCTCTCGGTTTCAACCGATAGCAGAGACGCGCAGGCATGGCAAAGCGATACCTCCGTCAACACCAGGTGCGAGAGCGGTACGGCCGCATTTCGTACACGACGCTCTGGCGGCGCATCCGCAATGGGGACATCCCGGCTCCGGTAAAGATCGGCGGGCAGAACCATTGGGACGAGCGCGAGCTCGACCGGGCTGACGCTGAGCGCGAGCGGGCGGCCGCATGACGACCCGCCGAAACGACACGGCCCGCCGGGTGAGGGCGGGCCGCAGAGGACGTCGAGACATCGACAAGCGCACGGCAGGGCAACCGCGCGAACGAGATCATACCAGAGTCGTCGCGCTCTATGACCGGCTCTATAGCCGCGAGGTGCGACGCGATGACCGCCGGTGAGCTGATATCCCGTCTCGACGGCGTCCGCGAGACCGGTGCGGGCCGATGGCTTGCTCGGTGCCCGGCTCACGACGACCGCTCGCCGTCGCTGTCGATCAGGGAATGCGACGACGGGACCATCCTGCTGCACGACTTCGGCGGGTGCAGCGCGCTCGAAGTCGTCGAGAGCATCGGCCTCGAATTCGCCGACCTGTTCCCGACCCGCGAGATTCGGCGCGTCGACCGCCGCGCTCGTGGAGTCCCGCGGCTCTCGGCCGCCGAGCGGCTCGAGCTGATCGAGCACGAGGTGACTGTCGCCGCGCTGCTCGCCGACGAGATCGCACGTATGCGCTCGGCGACGGACGAGCAGGCGCATCGGCTCGCGCTCGCGGCGGGCCGCATCGGGAGGGCGCGTCATGCGTGACGGCATGGATCGCATCATCGACCTACAGGCTCGGATCGACGCCGACTGGCAAAGCGCCTTAACGAAGAAAGGGCACCAAGCAACGATCGTCGGCGACGAGCGAAACGTCTTGCAGGCGCTGAGGACTGCGCCGGAGCTGCGCGGGCTCGTGCGGTACGACGAGTTCTCGCTACAAGTCGAGTTTACGCGCTCGCCGCCGTGGCGAGAGGCCGAACCGGGCGACCGATGGACCGACGACGACGACACTGCGTTGTCGGCATGGCTCCAGTCACACGGTATTGCGGTGCGCGGGCGCAACGTCGTCGCCGACTGTGTGGCCGTCGCCGCGAAAGATCAGTGCGTGCATCCGGTCCGCGAATATCTGGAGTCGCTTACGTGGGACGGCACCGAGCGAATCAGGAAGTGGCTCGTCGATTATCTCGGCGCGACCGGCAACCCGAAGTACCTCTCGGCGGTCGGCCGATGCTGGCTCATATCGGCCGTTGCCCGAGTCATGCAACCCGGCGCTAAGGCTGACTACGTGCTCGTGCTGGAGAGCGCGCAGGGCATCCGCAAGTCCATGACCGCCGCGACGCTCGCCGTGAAGCCCGAATGGTTCTGCGACTCGATCGGCGACCTCCGCACCAAGGACGCGGCGATACAGCTCTGCGGGAAGTGGATCATCGAGCTCGCCGAGCTGACCTCGATACGCGGCACGTCGCAAGTCGAGGCGGTCAAGGCGTACCTATCCCGGACGCATGACGTGTTCCGACCGCCCTATGGGCGTCGAGCCGTTACGATTCCGCGTCAGTGCGTCTTCCTCGGCACCACGAACGAGCGACAGTACCTTCGCGACCGCACCGGCAATCGCCGGTTCTGGCCGGTTCGGTGCACGTCAATCGACCTCGAGCAGTTCGAGCTCGACCGCGACCAACTATGGGCCGAGGCCGTCGCCGCATACCAAGCCGGCGAGCAATGGTGGCTTCCCTCGGACGTCGAGGCACTCGCCGCCGAGGAGCAGGAAGGCCGGCTCTATCGAAGCGAGCTCGACGACATGGTGCGCGACTACCTCGAGCGTCGAGCGGCCGAGGGCGAAACGGAAGTCACGACGCGTGATGTCTTCGCGTACGCGCTCGGCCTAAACCCCGAGTCGGATCGGTACGTCGAGCAGACACGGAAGCTCGGCTACGAAGTTGCCGCCGCTATCGAGGCCGCGGGATGGGAGCGAGTCGGCCGATCGGGCAAGCATCCTAACCGCAGGACCGTTTACAGAGCCCCAGGTACCAAGAGTCACCAAGATTCTTCTATACCCTTACGCGCGCGCGCGTATGACGTAAAAGACACGCCAAATAGCTTGGCGACTCTTGGTGACCCTCCCCCTGAGGAATGGCTATGACGGTCGCGCGGCTGTTCAGCGAGTTGGCGTGGTCGGGCGTGCGCCTCGAGCTCGAGCCGGACGGACGGATACATGTGATCGGCCGGCTGACCGGCGAGCAGAGAGAGGTGATCCGCCTGCATCGCGACCTCGTGGTCCGGCGGCTGCGGCTGGATCAGGGCGCCGGTTCCGGTCACTCCCTCGGCGCTGCGGAGACGTTGCAGTGACCGCGCTCTACCGCCTCCCGCTCTCGCCGAGATCACGGCTCCTCTCGTGCTCGGCGGCGGCATGGGTGATGGCGGGCACGGAAAAACGTTTCGAGGAGTGAAAACGCATGAGCAGGAAAATCGACTGGCTCTCGATCGCTGCCGGCGGCGACTTAACCGACACGGAGCTTGCGGCCGACGAGCGCGACCTCGCGCAGGATGAGCGATGGGCGGAGCTGTCGGCGAACACGCGGCGGGCGGCGGATCGGTTTTCTGAGGCATTGCGAAGGCTCCGTGAATCGCTGGAGGACGACGAATGAAGCATCTACCTCAAGCCGGGCTGTGCCAGGCGTGTATCGACAAGCTCGCAGCGTCGATTGCTGCGGACCCGAAGCAACGCATCAACCTGACATGGTGCCCGCACATTGCTGGCGGGACGATCGCGAAGGTGAACATTGAGAACGGCGTCGTCGTCGGGTGGGAGTTGAAAGCGCCGATCCGCGAAGACGAAGTGCGTTCCATTTTCGAGCGCATGGCCGAGATTGCCGATCCGTCGCAGGCGTTCCCATGGCAGCACTTGCAGTGATAGAATTATCCCGTCGCTTCCCAGCTCGTGACGAGCGGCAAGCGATCCTTCCAAGACGCCGCGCGCGACGCGCAGCCGGAAGGCAAGGCGACCGACTTTCGTTGTCGGCGATTTGCTTTTGCGAGGCTGCGCGATGACTAAGACGCTTCAGACCGGTTACGGCATCGAGATCAAGCGGGACGCTGTTTCCGCTGCCGGCGAGTTTCACGGCTACGCTGCGACCTTTGACGAGGATCGGGTTGGCGACCGGATCGCACCGGGAGCCTTCCGAGCGAGTCTCGACACCTTCGAGAAGTCGGGTTCGATGCCGGCGCTTCTCTGGCAGCACGACTGGAATCAGCCGATTGGCCGCTGGCTGAAGTTCGCCGAAGACTCTCGAGGCTTGCGCGCCGAGGGGAAGCTCACGCTCGACGTGCAGCGAGCGAAAGACGCTCACGCCCTGATGCGCGACGGCGCACTGTACCTGTCCATCGGCTACCGCGTTCCCCCCGGCGGGGCGGCTTACGAGCGCGACAAGCGGACCTTGAAGGCAATAGACCTGCTCGAGACGAGCTTGGTCAGCGTGCCGGCGAATCCGAATGCGCGAGTGACCGGCGTCAAGTCGTTTCACGAGTGCGAGTCGGTCCGAGACTTCGAGGCGCTTGTGCGCGAGGCGCTGGGCATGTCAGCTCGGGAAGCGAAACGGCTGGCTGCGGTTGCATGGCCGGCGCTTCGGTCCGACGACTCGGAGGAACTGGCCGGCATCGCGGCGGAGCTAAAGCGCATCACCGAAAGCATACAGCCGACGGCACCGAAGCCGGTCTGCACCGACCCTTACAACCGATTTTTGAGGTAACGAAACATGGAACTTGCAGCAGAGATCAAGACCGCGCTGGAGGAGCACGGCGCGGCTGTGAAAGGCTTCGCCGATCGGATCGGCGCGCTCGAGAAGCAGCTCAAGGACGAGCAGGCGTATCGGACCGAGCTTGAGGCGAAGATGAATCGGCCCGGCATGTTCGGGACCGGCGAGCCGGCCGACGAGCGCAAGGCGGAAGCCGAGCTGAAGGCGGCGATCAAGGCATGGTATCCGGGCCGTGCGCCGATGGTCGATTCGCTCGACTATCGCGCCTACAAGAGCGCGTGCGACAAGTACCTGCGCTACGGCGCCGAGATGCTTTCGGCCGAAGAGCGCAAGGCGATGAGCGTCGGCACGGACCCGGACGGCGGCTATCTCGTGACGCCGGACATGAGCGGTCGCGTCGCCCGCAAGGTGTTCGAGTCGAGCCCTATCCGCCAATTCGCGAACGTGCAGCCGGTCGGCTCCGACCGTCTCGAGGGCATCGAGGACACGGACGAGGCGGATTCGGGCTGGGTAGGCGAGACTCAGGCGCGTACGGACACGGACACTCCGCAGGTCGGCAAGTATGAGATCCCTGTGCACGAGATCTACGCGCAGCCGAAGGCAACGCAGAAGCTCATCGACGACAGCGCGATCGACATCGAGGCCTGGCTGTCGGGCAAGGTGTCCGACCGATTCGCACGGCAGGAGGCGGCGGCGTTTGTCAACGGCAACGGCGTCGCAAGGCCCCGCGGTCTGCTCACGTATCCGACCGCGAGCACTTCTGACGCGACGCGCCCCTGGGGCACTGTGCAGTACATCCCGACCGGCGATGCGTCCGGCTTCATCACGCCGAGCACGAGCGCGAGTCCTGCGGACTGTCTCATCACGACGGTCTACTCGCTGAAGGCGATCTATCGCACCGGAGCGCGCTGGTTCATGAACTCGGCGACGGCCGGCGTCGTCAGAAAATTCAAAGACAGCGAAGGCCGATTCGCGTGGACTGACTCTCTGACTGAGGGGCAGCCGCCGCTCCTGCTCGGCTATCCGGTCTCGTTCGCCGAGGACATGCCGGACGTCGGCGCAAACGCGTTCCCGATCATGTTCGGCAATCTGTCCTTCGCGTACACGATCGCCGATCGACTCGGCATCCGGGTGCTGCGGGATCCCTATACGTCGAAGCCTTACGTCCGCTTCTATTCCACGAAGCGCGTCGGCGGCGCGGTGACCAACACCGAGGCTTACAAGCTGGTCAAGGTCGCGGCGAGCTAGTGAGGAGCCAGTCATGCGAGACAGCATAAGCAACATTCAGGTCAAGCGGGCGATCAGCCCGGTTTCGGTCGCGGACAACAGCGCGCAGGTGTCGGAGATCATCGACGTGCAGGGCTACGATAGCCTCGCGTTCCTGATCCTGACGGGCTCGATCGCGGACGCGGACGCGACGTTCGCGGTGCTGGTCGAGGAGGGCGACGAGTCGGACTTGTCCGATGCGGCAGCCGTGGCCGATGCGGACCTCGTGAAGCAGGACACGTCGAGCTCGACGGCGCCCGAGGCGCAGGCGGGTTTCCAGTTCGACGACGACAACGAGGTGCGGAAGATCGGCTACATCGGCAGCAAGCGGTACGTCCGTTTGACGATCACGCCGAGCGGGAACGCTGCGGCCGCGTTGCTCGCGGCAGTTGCGGTGCTCGGGCATCCCGACCGTATGCCTGTGGTGCAGGCCGCCTCGTGACCGATTGCTCGGTAGCGTTTATGACTTGTTTCCGCGATCCGAGAGCCGGCGGACGTTTCTCCGCGTCGCGGCCGGCGACCTTTTGGTGAGGTACACGTAATGCCGAGGACTGCGATGCACGGCACTGCCCGATGGCAGCGGATGCGCAGGCGGCAGCTACAAGCGGAGCCGTTGTGTCGCTTCTGCAAGCGTCGCGGCATCGTCACTCCGGCGACCGTGGCCGATCACGTCGTCCCGCACCGCGGCGACCCGGAGCTGTTTTGGAGCGGCGAGCTAATGTCGTTGTGCAAGAGGTGCCACGACTCGGTGAAGCAGGCGGAGGAGCGGCGAGGCTACCGTCCGGCGACGGACGAGCGCGGCGTCGTGACCGAATCGCTGTGGGAGCGAGAGAAATCAAGGACTTAGGGGAGGGCGGGTCGAATCTCTGGAGCTTCGGCGGTCAGACCGGAGCGCGGTCCCAGGAATTTTTTCTTGCCTCAGCGCGACTTTTTGGGAGTGAGGGCATGAGCAAACGTACATGGCGGCGCCGCAGTCTCGGCGCTGATGCGATCCGGGAGGCGCTGAGGCGTCATGGTGGCAACGTCACGCACGCGGCTGCCGAGCTTGGGGTCGATCGGCGGTCGCTTGGCCGCTGGCTGAAGGCTGACCCGTCGCTTCGACCGGCACCGGAACCGGCGCGAGAGCCGCTATCGCAGCCGGAGGCGACGAGGGCGGCACGGAAGGACCGGCGAGTCGTTGAGGCGCGCAAACGCTACGAGGCGCGGCTTCGGGAGCTCACCGGGAGCACGGATCCGCGCGGCGTGTTGCGGATCGAACCGGATGCAGAGCTCGCGAGACTCGGCCGAGCGCATCTCGACACGTTCCGGCGCGCGCGCGAGGCGTTGATCGGATGAGCGACCTTCAGCGACTGGCTCCAAATCCCCTCCGGCAATTCGGCTCGTGCGACCCATCTGTCCACGGTGGACAGATGGAGCACCGGGCGAACCGCGGTTCGCCCCTGCAACTGAGCAAACCGTTATCGATAACGGTTTCCTCGGGACGGTAGCGACGACCGCACCGCCGCGCGGCCCCTGCAACGTGAAAAACGAACCAGCATCGATGCCGGTTCGTTTGCGGATCGTGTCGCGGTTGACTTCGTAGTCGGTGAAGAGCCCCGCTTTCGCCGCAGTCCTCAATGTCGCATCGTCGGCGGTGACGATCTCTTTCCACGTCTCGACGCTCGGCGGGATGGCAGGGGGCCCGCCGGCGGGCGCCTCAATGAGATCCATTCTCGATTCCGCTGATGTAGCCAACTGAGATTGTCCAATCGATTGGACATTTCATTGCACCGGCCGCTCTGCCGACGGCCCCGTGCAACAGCAGGATATTTCGCGACAAAAAGTCGCGAAATTAGATTGCACCGGCCGCTCTGCCGACGGCCCCGTGCAACAGACCCGCCGCAACCCCTCGCCGCTGCTGGCGTTCTCGGCCGGTTCGCGAGCGGCCTGATACCCATACAGCAAAAGGGGGCCATTGCGGCCCCCTCGTGCTCTCACCGCTCGCCGGCGCGGCTAGTCGTCGCGCAGCTCATCGTCGGCGACTTCTATCTGCTCGACCACGGCACGCTGCGCGCGCTCGAGACCGGCGACGTAGCCGCGGGTGTACGCTTCTGCCATGAGCAGCCGAAGCGTAATCTCATGGCCGCGCACGTCCTCGTCCATGGTAATGACGCGTTCCTCGTAGATCGCGGCCGCTGCGTCGCCGGCGCGCTTGAGTAGGCCGCTCATGACGACATCCTCCGGTTGTCGTCGATCGCGACGATGGCGCAGGCGATCATCCGCGCGACTTGACCGATCAGCGTCTCGCGCTCCTGCTCGTAGTCGATCGTCTCGAGGATCGCGGTCAAGAGCAGGTGCAGCACCTTGCGCACGTCGGTCCGCTTGCGCTCGATCCGGTTCGCAGCCGCTTCGGCGATCAGCTCGTCGGCAGTCATGATCCCGCCCTCGTGCTGATCCCCACGCTCACGAGCGCGTCGAACGTCGCGCGGAGCTCGGCGAGGCCTCGAGCGATGCCGGCGAGCGCGGCGAGGACCTCCGGCCGGGCGCGGACGAGGCCGGATCCACTCTCGACGGCGCGGACGAGCCGATACGCGTTCTCGGCGAGCTCTTGTTCGCGCGCGGCGGCCGAGACGGCGGCGGTATCGTGGTCTGTCATTGTGCTTCCTCCAGTTCTCGGCGGATGGTGTCTTGCAGGCTCGTGATTTCGTCGCGTGCGCGGGCGAGGCCGTCGAGATAGCCGGCGGCGTAACCCTCGGCGACGAGGATCCGAGCGAGCGTCTCAGACTCGCGGATCGGCGACTCGGGCGCGACGCGGCGCTCGACAATGGCCGATGCGGCTCTAGCGGCGCGGTGAAGGATGCTCATTACTGCGCCTCCTGATCGAGCACGGCCAGAGCCTCGCGGACGGCTTGCTCGGCGTACTGCCGAGGAACCTCCAGCGTGAGGCTCAGCACCGAGCCGGCAACCGTGTTGTGCACGGCGGCGAAGCGGCGAGCGTCGGCGAGATAGTGCGGGTTCTGCCGGAGCAGGCGCAGCGCGTGCAGGACGGGTGTCGGATAATTGGCTGTAGCCATGATCGTTACTCCTTGGCGTAACGGTTGTGGTCAGAGCCGGCGGCGTGGTGCAACACGTCGTCGGCTCGCTTACCGCCGGTTCCCCGGCGGATTCAGGCGGGCGGCCGATCCGCCCCGGTTGGTTTCGCGGAGTTGCCGCTCGAAACGGGCGTCGCTTCGGCGGAACAAGATCCCGAGGAAGTGCAGGCGCGCGCGGGCGTCGCTCATGCAGCCGTACTGGCAGGAGCGGCGGCGGGCGGAAGTGTCACTGCTCAGCGCGGACGCGCCGGATGCGTTGCGGGAACTGTCACCGCAAGCGTCACTGAGTGGACCGGTCGGCGGGATTTCCCTGGCAAAAATCCCTTTAGAATCAGTGGTCGGGGCGACTGGATTTGAACCAGCGACCTCTTGCGCCCCATGCAAGTGCGCTACCAGGCTGCGCCACGCCCCGACCGTGAGGGCAAGTTTAACGGAAAACTGCGTCGTGTAGCGGACTCTCGAGCGGGCCGCTCGCTAGCGCCGCAACAGCTTCAATATGTCTTCGAGCTCGAGTCGAATCTGGCGAATAATCTGTTGACTCTGCGTCAGGTCCGAGCGGGCCTCGTCGCCCGTGAGCCGCTGCCGCGCGCCGCCGATCGTGAAGCCTTCCTCGTACAGGAGGCTGCGGATCTGCCGAATGATCAGGACGTCCTGGCGCTGGTAATAACGTCGATTGCCGCGGCGCTTGACGGGCTTGAGCTGCGGGAACTCCTGCTCCCAGTAGCGCAGCACGTGCGGCTTGACGCCGCACAGCTCGCTGACCTCGCCGATCGTGAAGTAGCGTTTCCCCGGTATCGGCGGAAGCTCGTGGTTATTCCCGGGTTCCAGCATAGGCTTCCACGCGTGCCTTCAGCTTCTGCCCCGGCCTGAACGTCACCACGCGACGGGCGGTTATCGGGATTTCCTCACCCGTTTTCGGGTTTCTGCCCGGGCGCTGATTCTTGTCGCGCAGATCGAAGTTGCCGAACCCGGAGAGCTTGACCTGCTCCCCGGACGCCAACGCGGCCCGCAGATCCTCGAAGAAGAGGTCCACGAGCTCGCGCGCCTCGCGCTTGTTCAAGCCGAGCTCGTTGAACAACGACTCGGCCATGTCCGCTTTAGTCAGTGCCATGCCTTCCGGTGCCAGCGAGTTCAAATTCTTGTTCTGGCGCCGAGCTCCCGTTCCAGCCGGGCGATCACGGCGCCTACTGCCTTGTCCGCGTCAGCGTCCGTAAGCGTGCGTGAAACGCCTTGTAAAATCAAGCCTAAGGCAACGCTTTTTCGCCCAGCTTCTATTCCCGGGCCGGTATATACGTCGAATATCACCGTTTTTTGCAGCCATTCGCCGGCCGCGGCGCGCGCGTGCGCGACCAGCGCCACGGCCTCGACGCCGGCATCGACGATCACCGCAATGTCGCGGCGTACCGTCGGGTACTTCGAATACGGTCGAAACGCCGGGACCGCCGCGTCGCGCAGGACGTCGAGCCGAAGCGCGAAGAGCAGAACCGGCCGTCTCAGATCGAGCTCGCGCTGCAGCGCCGGATGGATCGCGCCGAGCCAGCCCGCCTCCTGCCCGTCCTTCACGATCCGCGCGCTGCGTCCCGGATGCAGCGCCGGGTGCGCCGCAGCCTCGAACGAGAACGCGTCGAGCATGTGCGTGAGCTTCAGCAGCGAGCAGACGTCGCCCTTCACGTCGAAAAAGTCCGCCTCGGCCGATGCGCCGTCCCAGTGCTCGGGCGCGCGCGAGCCCGTCACGAGCCCAGCGATCGTCGCCCTCTCGACGATCCCGTGCGGCTGATCGCCTGCCCCCGATGCGAATTCGCGGCCGATCTCGAACAGCTTCAGGCGCTGCTGCTGGCGCGCGAGGTTCTGGCGCGCCGCGTTCAGCAGCCCCGGCCACAGCGAGCTGCGCATGACGGCGAGGTCGCTCGAGATCGGGTTCGCGAGCTCGATGCGGTTCGCGTCCGGGGCGATCCGCCGATCGAGGTCGGGGTCGACGAAGCCGTACGTGACGACCTCGTGATAGCCGCGCGCGACCAGGAGATCGGCGAAGCGGTCCTCGTCGATCCGATGCTCGGTCGCCGTGCCGAGATGCGCGGCGCCCGCGCCCGGCACGGTCGGGATGCGGTCGTAGCCGATCAGGCGCCCGATCTCCTCGATCAGGTCCTCCTCGATCGACAGGTCGAAGCGGAACGACGGAGGCACGGCCTCCCACTCCTCCGGCGTCGGCGCGTTGAGCTCGACCCCGAGCCGTCCGAGCAGCCGCTCGACCTCGCGCGGCGAGACCGACGTGCCGAGCAGCGACTCGATCCGCCCGCGGCGGAGCCGAATCGGCTCGCGGCGACGCAGGTGCGGGACGAGCTCCGCGATGCGCGTCGGGCCCGGCTTTCCGCCCGCGATGTCGAGCAGCAGCCTCGTCGCGCGCTCGATCGCGCGCGCCGGCCCGTCCGGGTCGACGCCCCGCTCGAAGCGCAACGACGCATCGGTGTGCAAGCCGAAGCGCCGCGCCCGTCCGGCGATCGCGTCCGGCGAGAAATGGGCCGCCTCGAGGAAGATGTCCGTCGTCGCTGTGGAAACCGCGGTGCTCGCCCCGCCCATGATGCCGGCCATGCCGATCGCGCCGGACGCGTCCGCGATCACGAGCACGTCGCCGTCGAGCTCGCGCGTCGCGCCGTCGAGCAGCTCAAGCCGCTCGCCGGGCTCCGCCCGCCGCACGACGATGCGCTCGGACAGCTTGCTCAAATCGTACGCGTGCAGCGGCTGGCCGAGCTCGAGCATCACGTAGTTCGTGACGTCGACGACCGGATGGATCGCGCGCAGGCCGGCGCGGCGGAGCCGCTCGCGCAGCCAAAGCGGCGACTTGAGGCCGACCGGCACGTCGCGGATCACGCGGCCCGCGAACCTCGGGCAGTCGGCGCCCGCACGCAGCTCGACCGGGAACGCGTCCTCGATCACGGCGGGCACGGGCTCGAGACGCGGCGGATGCAGGTCCCGGCCCTGCTTCGCGCCGATCTCGCGCGCGATGCCGATCACGCTGAAGCAGTCGCCGCGATTCGGCGTGATGTCGATGTCGAGGATCTCGTCGTCGAGGCGTAGATACTCGGCGAGCGCGGTGCCGACGGGCGCGTCGGCGTCGAGCAGCATCAGGCCCGCCGCATCGTCGGCGAGCTCGAGCTCACGCGCCGAGCACAGCATGCCGTGCGACGTGACGCCGCGAAGCTCCGTTGCGGCGATGACGGCGCCGCCCGGGAGCCTCGCACCGGGCCGGGCGAACGGCGCCTTGACGCCGCGGGCGACGTTCGGCGCGCCGCAGACGACGTCGTGCCGGCCGGCCCCGTCGTCGACGACGCACAACGAAAGCTTGTCCGCATTCGGATGCGGCCTGCACTCGACGACGTGCCCGACGACGACGCCGTCGAGCTCGGGCCCCGCCGGCAGCACGGCGTCCACCTCGAGCCCGGCCGTCGTCAGTTCCTCCGCGAGGCGCGCGCCGTCCGCGTCGACGTCGACCCACTCGCGCAGCCATTCAAGATTGATGCGCACGTCCCGACTACCCGAACTGCTCGAGGAACCGCAGATCGTTCTCGAAGAAGAGCCGCAGATCGTTCACGCCGTAGCGCAGCATCGCGAGCCGCTCGACGCCCATGCCGAATGCATAGCCGCTGTACTCCTCGGGATCGACGCCCATGTTCCGGAGGACGTTCGGATGCACCATGCCGCAGCCGAGGATCTCGAGCCAGCGGCCGGACTCCGACCAGATGTCGACCTCCGCCGAAGGCTCCGTGAACGGAAAGTACGACGGACGGAAACGCAGCCTCACGTCGCGCTCGAAGAAGTTCGACACGAATTCGTACAGGACCGCCTTCAGGTTCGCGAAGCTGATGCCGCGGTCGATCGCGAGGCCCTCGACCTGCGTGAACATCGGCGTGTGCGTCATGTCCGAGTCGCAGCGATAGACGCGGCCCGGCGCGATCACCTTGAGCGGCACGCCGTGCGCCCGGGCGGCCCGGATCTGCACCGGCGACGTGTGCGTGCGCAGCAGCAGACCCGACTTCAGATAGAACGTGTCGTGCATCGCCCGAGCGGGATGGTTCTCGGGGATGTTGAGCGCCGTGAAGTTGTGGTACTCGTCCTCGATCTCGGGCCCCGTCGCGACGTCGAAGCCGGCGCGCGCGAGGATCCGGGTCATGCGCCGCAGCGTGCGCGTGACCGGGTGGAGGCCGCCCGGCAGCTCGCCGCGCTCCGGGAGCGTCACGTCGAGCCGCTCGGCCGCGAGCTCCGCCTCGAGGCGCTCGGCCTCCAGCGCGCGGCGCCGCGCGTCGAGGATCTCGGCGACCGCGGCCTTCGCTTCGTTGATTTCCTTGCCCGCAGCGGGCCGCTGCTCGGGCGGCAGGCGCCCGAGCGCCTTCAGCCGCTCCGTGAGGAGGCCCCTCTTGCCGAGATACCTGACGCGGACCGCGTCGAGCTGTTGCAGGTCCCCGGCCGCGCGCGCCTCCGCTTCCGCTTCGCGCAGCAGTGTGTCGAGAGCGCTCACGCGCGGCCCCTCGGCGCCGGAGCTACTGTGCGGCCAGCGCTTCTTTGGCCGCGGCGGCGAGCGCCGCAAACCCCTGCTCGTCGTAGACGGCGATGTCGGCGAGAACCTTCCGATCGACCTCGATGTCGGCGCGCCGCAGGCCGTTCACGAGCCGGCTGTACGACAGGCCGTGGGCGCGCGCCGCGGCGTTGATCCGCGTGATCCAAAGCGCGCGGAACTGCCGCTTGCGCTGACGGCGGTCGCGGTACGCATACTGGCCGGCCTTGATGACCGCCTGCTTCGCGACCCGGTAGACCTTGCTTCTCGCGCCGTAGTAGCCCTTGGCTTTGTCGAGCACCTTGCGGTGCCGCGCCTTCGCGATGACGCCGCGTTTGACTCTGGCCATCCCTGGTCTCCTAGCTGTACGGCAGCATCTTGCGCACGGCCGGCACGTCCTGCTCGGCGACCTGCGCGATCGAGCGAAGCTGCCGTTTACGCTTCGGCGACTTCTTCGTCAGGATGTGGTTCAGGTACGACTGTCCGCGCTTGAAGCCGCCGTTCCCTTTCGGGCGGAAGCGCTTCGCGGCGCCGCGATTCGTCTTCAGCTTCGGCATGTTTTTCTCCTCGATTATGGCCCGAAGCGAGCCTTGCCGGGGCCCGTCGGGCGGCCCGTCCCGCGTGCGGGCTCGGGCACTTCGTAACGTCGACTCCTGTCGACTCGCTCGCGGTGCGCTACCGCTTGCGCGGCGCGATCACCATAACCATCTGCCGGCCCTCGAGCTGCGGAAACTGCTCGACGGTGCCGTACTCTTCCAGATCCTTCTGCACGCGGCGCAGCAGCTGCGTGCCGAGCTCCTGATGCGCCATCTCGCGGCCTCGAAAGCGCAACGTGACCTTCGCTTTGTCGCCGTGGCTCAAGAAGCGGACGAGGTTACGGAGCTTGACCTGATAGTCGCCCTCCTCGGTTCCGGGGCGAAACTTGACCTCTTTGACTTGCGTCTGCTTCTGCTTCTTGCGTGCGGACTGGGCCTTCTTGTTCTGCTCGAACACGAACTTGCCGTAGTCCATGATCCGGCAAACCGGGGGGTCCGCGTTCGGTGCGACCTCGACGAGGTCCAAATTCAGCTCTTCGGCGGCCGCAAGGGCCTCCTGAATGCTCATGATGCCGACTTGTTCCCCGTTGGCACCAATCACACGAACCCTAGGCGCATTGATCTCTTGATTGCGCCTGACGCGTTTACTTTGGGAGATTCTGTCCTCCTTACGTCCCTCGGCTAAAACGACTACGGCCGCGGTTCACGTCGTGAGAGACCTGCCTCTCGCACGCGTGCCTACGGCCGCTCTCCTGGAGCCCGCCCCGGTCGGCATTACTCGACCTTTCAGGGTGGTACGGCATTTTACGAGTGCCCGCTGGGCGACACAAGCGGCGCCGGCGCGGCGGACCGCGCCGCCCCGCAGCCTCATCCGCCCCGGTTCAGCTCGATGATGCGGGTCACGTCGTGCAGGCTTTCGACCTCGTAATCGGCGGGAAGGTCCGCGGGCGAATGCGTTTCGCTCGACAGCCGCCCCTCCGGGCGCCGCAGCCAGGCGGCGATCATCCCGGCCGACATCGCGCCCTGCACGTCGAAGACCGGCGCCGCGCAGTAGAGCACGTCCCGCGCCTCGAGCCCGGTCTGCTGCAGCACCCAGCGGTACGTTCGCGGGTTCGGCTTCGCGACCCCGGCCTGCTCGGTCGTGCCGACGAAGTCCGGCTTGAAGCGCTTGAACTTCGAGACGTACATGTCGAGGTATTTCGTCTCGACGTCCGAATAAATGAAGACCTTGACGCCGAGCTGCTGCTGGTTCGTCAAGGCCTCCTCGGTGTCGTCGAACAGCTCGACCTTCTCCTGGAGCGCGAGGAAGTACTCGACGTCGTCCCCGGACCCCGGGATGCCGAACAGCCGGTAGGTATTCAGCAACGCCTCGCGGACGAGATCCGTGACCTGCGCATAACGGTAGAACGCGGCGCGCCGGTGCAGCCCCTCGAAGCCCTTGACCCACGTCTCGACGAACGTCTGCTCGGGGACGCTCGCCCCGTATTTCGCGAGTATCTCGGCCGCCGCGCCGCGCCAGCTGCCGGCCCAGTTGAAGAGCGTCGTCTTCGAGTCGTAGAAGATGGCTCTCGGCCATCGACCGGTTATCGCCATGCGAGATCCCCGTTCACAGCCCGCCGGAAGTCTACCATCAAGGCAGGGGGATGATTTCGACGAGCTCCACGTCGAACACGAGGGCCGCGTTCGGCGGAATCGTCGGAGGGCTGCCTCTCTCGCCGTATGCGTACTCGGGAGGAAGAAAAAGGTAGCGCCGCCCGCCGACCCGCATGCCCTGGATGCCCTCTTCCCAGCCGCGGATCACGCGTCCCGCGCCGAGCTGGAAGGAGAACGCCTCCCCGCCCCTCGAGCTGTCGAACTGCGCGCCGCGCCGGTTGCCGGCATTCGGATCGTAGAGCCAGCCCGTGTAGTGCACGACGGCGGTGTCGCCGCGCTCGACCGGCTCGCCGCTGCCCGCTTCGAGCTCGATCACGGTCAGCTCGCGCAGCTCGCCGGAGGGCAGCGCGATCGGCGCATAGGCGCCGCTGGAGCCCGTCCCTTCGTCGGGCCCTTGCCCGCCGCAAGCGGTGAGCAGCAAGATGGCGGCTAGGATCCACACTCTCATAGGTATCAATTGTCCCGTGACACGACCTGGCGGTGGCGAGAGGTCCGCGCGCCCGCGGCGAATGGTAAGCGCACGGGCGGCCCAAAGCGAGTGTCGCTCGCGCCGTCGCAACTCTAACCGTCCACGCCCGCACGCGGCGGCAGGCGTGTCTCGAAAGAGCCGCTGAAGCGGTCGTCTCGAACAGCGAGCGACCATGTTCGCACGTCTACACAAACGCGTCCCGACGATCCGGGGTCTTGCCTATGCCGCGGCCGTCGCGTCCGTCCTCATCGCGCTGCTCGTCGCGGCCGGGCTGATCAGCACGTCGTCGAGGCTCGAATCGGCGACCAACAGCATGTCCTCGAGCGCGCAGAGCTTCGCGCTCGCGCGCGAGGCCCAGACCGCGCTGCTGATGTATCAGCGGATCAGCAATTTGCAGATCCTCACCGGCGACCCCGACCTCGAGAGAGTGAGGCTCGAGATCCTCGACGAGCTGCGTGACGTGCTCGCGAGCGCGGAAGGCTACGTCGCGAGCGAAACCGAGCAGGCCCTCCTGAACGAAACGTCCGCGCTGCTCGAGCTCTACCTGCAGCAGCGCGCCGCCCTCGAAAACCGGGAGGCCGAGCTCGAGGAATTCCTGCAGCAGACGCAGTCGTCGGTCGACGGTATCGTCCAAGCGCTCGAGGCGGTTCACGACCTCAACCAGACGCAGCTGATTCGCGCGCAGTCCGACGCGATGCGATGGAACCGCCGGGTCAGCGCGTGGTCGGGCGCAGCCGCGCTCGTGCTCGTCTGCGGTCTGCTCGCGATGGCGTGGGGGATCAATCGCACGGTGCTCAAGCCCATCCTCGCGCTGCACAGGACGATCGGGGCGTTCCGCGCGGGCGAGACCGACCGTCGCACCCGCCCGAGCGGGCTCCGCGAGGTCCGCGAGCTCGCGCAGGGGTTCAACGCCATGGCCGATGCGCTCGCGAGACAACGCGAGAGCCAGCTCGCGTTCCTCGCCGGCGTCGCGCACGATCTCCGCAACCCGCTGCACGCCCTCCGGCTCGGCATGCAAGCGCTCGCGGAGGAGCGGTCACAGGTCGAGCGCAGCCGAACGCATGACGCTTTGGACCGGCAGCTCGATCGCCTCGAGCGCATGGTCGACGACTTGCTCGATGCGACGCGCATCGAGGCCGGCCAGCTCGAGATGCGCTTCGAGGAGTGCGACCTGCGCGTCGCGGTCGACGACATGATCCGGCTCTACGCGCCGACGTCGCCCGAGCATCGCATCAGCGCGAAGCTCCCGGACCAACCCGTGATCGTCGAAGCCGATCCCCTGCGTCTCGAGCAGGTCGTCAGCAATCTGCTCAGCAACGCGATCAAGTATTCGCCGCGGGGCGGAGCCGTCCGCGTCGAGGTCGAAACGCAGGGCGACGAAGCCGTGCTCAGCGTCGCCGACGAGGGCATCGGCATCAACCCCGACGAGCGCTCCGACATCTTCCTGCCGTTCCGGCCGCGCAAAGCCGAGGCGCCGGCCGGCGCCGGAGTCGGCCTCTCCGTCGTGCGCCGGATCGTCGAGGCGCACGGCGGTCGGATCGATGTCGAAAGCGACCCCGGACAGGGCACCGTGTTTCGGGTCGTGCTGAAGCCCAGGGTCGCGCGCGACGGTCCCGATCCGCTCGACGGCGCGCACGTCAGCGCCTCCTGAGCCCGGGACACGCGTGCCGAGCGCGCGGCGCGACGGCGACTTCGAACGAAGACTTGAGTCTCGGCCCCGGAAGTGGGTATCGTTGCGCGTCTCCAGGCGCGTAGCTCAGTGGTAGAGCACCACCTTGACATGGTGGGGGTCGGTGGTTCGATCCCACTCGCGCCTACCAGAACAAAATCAGAAGGTTGCAGCCGAATCCGGCTCCCTAAAAAAGCCTCCTGAAAACGACGCTAAGTGCATATTAAGTGCTCCGGGGACGGTGCGTGCCGTCCCTGCACTTAGCGCGCCCGGTTCAAGTGCCGACCGCCGCCGCTCCTGCATGTACGGCTGCATGAGCGACGCCCGCGCTCGTCTGCACTTCCTCGGGATTCTTTTCCGCCGAAGCGACGCCCGTTTCGAGCGGCAGCTCGCCGAATCCTGCCGACCGGCAGGTAAGCGGCCCGACCGAGTGATAGCGACACCCGGCCGAGCCTGACCACAACGCACACACCGCAGGAGTGCGCATCATGGCTAACAGCACTATACCCGGCTCGTCCGAGCCTTCCCGTGAACGCCTCGAAGGAATCCAGGCCCAAGCGGTACGAGTAGTTCACGCCTACCACCAGCTCCGTGCCCGCACCCGTGGCGAGGCGGCGAATCCGGCCAACGACAACTTTCCCGTCGGCGCGCTCGCTCAACTGCTCTCGGAGTGCAGCGCCCTCGCGACGTCGCTCGAACCGATCTTGCTCAGACCGGATGACGAGCCGGCGACGGAGCCGTCCGACCGCGATCGCCGGGAGGGCGCCAACGATACGCCGGACGACGACGACGAGCCGGGCGACGGGGCAAAGCCACGCTACGCTTTGCTGCGCGAGCCGGAGCGCGACTATGGCGTTGCCGACTTGGTGTTCGCGGTGGGTGCGATCGGGAAAGCGCTCGACAACCACGAAGACGATGTGGACGTGGTAGAGGGGCTCGCGGGCGCTCTCCGCATCATCGGCGCGGAACTGGCCACTGCGAGCATGAACGTCTGCCTGCGCCACCAGCAGGCCGTGAAGCGTGCGCTCGACGCGATCGGTGAGCGGTCATGAGCGCCCGCGATCGAGCCGAAGCCGTCGCCCGCGAGATCGTGGACGCCGACAGCGCACCCACGAGCGACACGGGCCTGCTGCTCATGGTGGCGCAAGGCTACTTGAGGGGCCTGCAGGAGGGGATCGCTCGGAGCCAAGCCGCACTCGCCAAGCTCGGGGCGGTCGTCAAGGACGAGATCCAGCGCGGATAGCCGCCGCGAGCGGTTTCCACTTTGGGCGCCTTCGGGCGCCCTTTTCTTTCGCGCCGCCGCAGGAACGGCGAGAGCAGCGCCGGGAGATCGCGAGCCAGCTCAAAGACCAGGGGATGAGCACGCGCGAGATCGCGAAGGTGCTGGGGGTCAACAACGCCACAGTAGCGCGCGATCTCTCTGTTGCAAATGCAACAGACGAAGATGCGGAAGCATTGGCGGACTTGGAGGACAGTCCTGATGCTGTTGCAAATGCAACAGACGATGACGTGCTTGCGGACGACGATCCTGAGCCGCCACCAAATCCCGTCGCCGCCAAGCGAAAGGCCGCGCCGCATCATCCTGTGTGCTCCTTTGTGCCCGGTACCGAAAACAAAGGCGTATCGATACGCGTTTGTTTTTCACCGGCTGGCATTGCGGGTCCCCTCAGGCGCCCAAGCCGCCGAGTACTCGTACCAGACATGGCGCGACGCCGCATGGGTCGCCAAGAAAA
>DASVCR010000108.1:0-15262 GCA_036381515.1 Gammaproteobacteria bacterium
TGTCCACCAATTTTCTCGTAGACATCGCGGTCAGAGGATGCGCAGCATGTGACGGATGCTCGCCGGCGTATCCGGATCGGCCTCGAGCGCGTCGCGCACGAGCTCGGCGGCGTCGTTGGGATACACGTCGGCGTCGGGATCGTCGCGGAGCTCGCGCACGAGACGCGCGAGCTCGCACGCACGTCGCCATCGCGATCCGCCGATCTCCGCCGCGGCCGCGCGCAGCGCAGCATCGCGACGACGACGATCGCGAACAACGAGCCGCCGCAACAGCCACTCGCCGAGGTCGCGCGGTAACCGACCGGTCTCGACGGCGACGCGGAGACGCGCGAGCTGTTCGTGCATCCGCTAGTTCGCCTCCTCCGGGACGCTCGAGACCGCGAGTAACCAGTTCTCGCGCGCGTCCGAGTCGACGACGATGCGGCGCCGCTCGAGCGTGCGCACGAACTCGGCCAGCGGCATCGGAACGTACAGCGCCCATAGCTCTTGGTCGATGAAGTAGACGCCGCCGCAGTGATTGCGCGGGCAGTAGGCGACGAGCACCTGCCCGTTCGGCGAGCTCGCCGAAATCATCCGGTCGCCGCGCGTGAGCGTTTCGTCGTCCGGCGCGAGCGGGCGATGCACGAACATGCGATTTGGGTTCATGGTGCCATCGCTCCCGTGATCACAGCTGCGCTCGTCAGCACGATCGGCGCGAGCGCGTCGAGCAACACCATGTACCGAGAAAATCGAGTCATGCGGAGGCCTCCTGCCGGCGGCGCGAGTCGAACACGATGCGTCCGTCCTGCTCGATCGTCGCGGCGAGCTGTGGGCCGAGGATCACGGCCTCGGGCGCGGTCGAGCTCGGACGACGAAAGGTGAGTAGGAGCCGGCCCTCGTGCACGCGGACGCGCCACCATGTGATGGTCTCGGATCGCGGGCCGGTCACCGGCCCGTAGAACGTCAGCGTCATCGCTCCATCACCTCCAGCTCGGCCCCGAATCGCCGCCGCAGCTCGTCGGCAACGCAACCCCAAGGGGGGTCGGCCGTCGTCATGCCGCCAGCCTCACGAGCACAGCCGCGAGCGTCAGCACGAGCGGCGTCACCAGCTCGGCGAGCGCGACAAGTCGGTACGTCGTCATGTCGTCGTCCTCTCGTCGATCAGTTCATCCGGCGAGCAACGCTCGCCCGCCGAAGGCGGAAGATTCCGGCTTCGCCGGCCGACATTCGTCGGCGTGACAAGCGTGACAGGTGATTCTGTTTTGCACGTACGCGCGCGCGCGCGCGTAACGGTGATAACGGAAACGGTTGTCACGCTTGTCACGCCCCCCGTTCATACCAGTCCTGATGTCTCTGTTCGGCGTCCGGCTTGAGGCGGATCCCGATCCAGTGCCGGCCTCGGTGTCGGTCGCGGGTGCGACGAAAGCCGGCGGCCTCCATGCGGTCGTTGAAGCTCGCCTGCGTCCCGATCGGGTGCTCGGCGTCCTTGGCGTATGCCTTCCAGCTGTTGAACAGCCGCGTCGGCGTCTCCCAGTAGCCAGGTCCGGTTTCGCAGCACTCGGCGCGCCACTCGGCGAGCGTGTCTTGGTTCGCGAAGTAGGCGTCGGTCGCGGCCTTCACCCGTTCGGGCGGCATGAGCCCGTTCGCCTGCCACTCCAGACACCCCTCGACCATCCACCAGAGGATTGCCGGAGCTTCCTCGAGCAACCGCGTTTCCATGTCCTTCACGACAGAATCGCCCTTGAACCGCGCCTCGAACGGAACGAGGTGCAGCCGCCGCCGCATGGCGTCGTCGACGGTGTGCAGCCGCGGCTTGTGGTTTCCCGCGATCAGGAGCTTAAAGACGGGCGTGAACGTGAAAAAATCGCGCCGCATGAACCGCGCGGTGATCGGATCGCCGCCGGTTAGTTGCTTGATCTTCGCCTCGGCCCATCGCCGGCCTTCCTCGGTCTCGGTCGCGGTGACGAGGCGCGCGCCGCGCAGCATGGCGAGGTCGGTCGGGTGCCGCTCCGCGATCGACGCGGTGAAGGTTTCCATCGGCGCATGCGTCGCGTAGTCGCCGAGGATCTTCGAGACGACGTTCAGGAACGTGCTCTTGCCGTTGCCGCCGCCGCCGTGCAGGAACACGAGCACGTGTTCAGCGGTAGAGCCGGTGAGGCAGTACCCGAGCAGCCGCTTCAGGTACCCGACGAGCTCGTCATCGCCTTCGGTCACGTCGTCGAGAAACGCGATCCACCTCGGGCACGGCGCCTCGACGGCCTCGGCGCCCGTGATCTTCGTGAAGTACTGCTCGGGCGCGTGCGCGAGCATGTCGCCGGTCTTGAGATCGACGACGCCCGAAGGCGTGTTGAGCATCCACGGATCGGCGTCCCATTGGTCGACGGTTGCCGCGAAGGCGCGATCGGCGCGACACAATCGCTCGACGGCCGCGACGGTCGCCGCCTTGAGGAACGCCGAGGGGTTCCTCGCCGAAAAGGAGTACTCGCGTATGAAGGCGCGCACGAGGTCGTAGACGTGTAGCGTCGAGTCCTCCGACCATCGCGCGCCGTCCCACTCCATCCACTTCCCCCAGCCCTGGACGAAGCGAAGGTCGGGATGCTCGGCGACGAACGACAGCGCCAGCTCGTCTTCCGATAACTCGACGGGCGCGATCATCTCGGGCGCGCTCATTGTCGAGACCTCCCACGGTCGAGCCGGACTGCCGCTTCGGCGAGCGCTCGATACGCGGCTCGATCCTGAGCGAGCACGGCGAGCCTCAGCGCGGCGGCGATGGCGATGCGGGGATTGCGCCGACGACGCGCCGGCAGGACGTAGACGCTAGCGGCGGTCATCGTCGCGCACCTCACCATAGAGTCGGGCGAGCAGCGCGAACGAATCGACTGTGGTACGATTCTTCTCGCGCTGTTGCCCTACAGCGTGTTTGTCGTGCTCTCGACGTCCTCTGCGGCCCGCCCTCACCCGGCGGGCCGTGTCGTTTCGGCGGGTCGTCATCGCGAGGCCTCCGCGCTCTGTCTGGCACCACGTAGACGACGGCCCGATTCGATGCGCGAGCCGGTCGTCGCCGCTTGCATGAGTACCGCTCGAATGCGGCCTCGGCCCTTCACAGAGCCGTCATGCGCTAGGCAAAGCTCCGAGTAAGCCTCGGATACCTTCTCAGCCAGTTCCCCCGGCAGAGCACCCCCTACGCGGGCCTTTCCGCCAGGTTTTGCGGACTCCGTGAGGTAGAAGCAGACTCGCTCGCCGTCGAGATGCGGAACTTGCCGCCATATCGGGTCGAGCGGGCAGACGGGAGCCGAGCACGACTCCCAGCGCGGGCAGTGCTGCATCAGCTCGTGACGGAGCATCACGCCACCTTCCGTTCGCGCTCGGCGTCGAGCCGTTCGAGCTCGGCGAGCTTCCAGCGTCCGCCGGACTGCGGCCCGTCAAAGTAGATCGGCTCGGGGAGTAGTCCCTTCTTCACGCGACGCCAAACCGTGCGCGTACTGATCGAGTACCGCTCGCAGACGGCGTGGATGTCGAGATAGACGCGGTTCATGTTCTCACCTCCTGCGGGACCATTGCGCGTCCCGTAAGGTGAGGATGCCGCGACGTGGCGTGACGTGCTCGAGAAAGTCTTTAGCGAAGCCAGCTTCGCTAAAGCGAAAGCTATTCCGGGCGCGGTTTCGAAAGAATCTGACTGACGCGACCCTCGCTGATGTTTTCCTTTAGAGCGATTGCGGATTGTTTCATGCCCGCAGCTTTCGCGTCGTGAACGCGTTGCGCCAGTGCGATCGCGGCAGGGTTGCGACGTTTCCGCTTCTCGCCGCGGATTCGTCGAATCTCGAGCTCATAGAGGTCCGCGAGATGGCCGAATTGATTGGCGGGAATCTCGCCGAACGGATGGTCAGGCACTTCGTTGACGATCGCCATGACCGCGGCCCGCATCGCTCGTCGCCGATCCGACTTCGGAATGTGGCGAGGGTCTCTGTCCAGCGAAATCAGGTACGCGCGCGCACGCTGTATCAGACGATCGAGCTTATTCACCGCGGCTAGCCCGGATCGTCGTCACGGTCGCCTTCGTCGGCACCGTGGCCAGGAACCGCGCCCACTCGCGCATGAGCCGAACGCGCTTCGGTAGCAGTTCGTCCCGCGCGTATGCGGCCCTGGTCTTGTCGTCGTTGACGTGAGCGAGCGCCAGCTCCGAAACCTCGTCAGCGTAGGACGTAGACGAGCGCGCCCAATCTTTGAAGCTCGAACGAAAGCCATGCGGCACCGCCGGTACCTTCATGCGCCGGCAGACGGCCGATAGGGTCATGTCGGACAGCGCGCCGCCCCTCGCGGCCGGGAACACGTATGGCGAGCCTTCGATGCGCGGAAGCGATCTCAGGAGCTTGATCGCGGGCTCAGAGAGCGGGACTCGATGCGTCCGGCCCGCCTTCATTCGCTCGGCCGGGATCGTCCAGAGCTTCGCGTCTAGATCGATCTCGTCCCACGTCGCGAGTCGCACTTCGCCTGACCGCGCCGCCGTCAGTATCCCGAACTCGAGCGCCCTCGCGCCCATTCCGCTCACCTTGCGCAGCTCGGCCAGGAAGGCCGGGACTTCCTGCCACGGAAGCGCCGCATGGTGCGTGACCTTGCGCACCTTGGACGGCTTGGGAAGGACGTGTTCTAGCGTGCCCTTCCACCGAAACGGGTTGTCGCCGTTGCCGTTCCGATAGCCGGCGACGCGCGCCCATTCGAGCACCAGTTCGCACCGTTGCCGGACGCGGGTAGCGGTCTCGGTCTTCCTCGTCCATATCGGCTCTAGGACGCGGACGGCGTGCGCCTGCTCGACTTCGCCGACCGGGAGCATTCCGATGACTGGAAAGGCATAGAGTTCGAGCGACGTGATCCAGTCTTTCTTGTGCTTCTCGTTGCGGAACTCGTCCACGCGAGCCGCATGACACTTCCGCGCCGCCTGCTCGAACGTGATGGCCTTCGCCTGAGCCGCAATGAGAGCCGCTTTGACGGCCTTCCTGGCTTCAACAGGGTCTATGCCCTGCTCTATCTGCCGACGCGCTTCTCGCGCCTTCTCGCGCGCCTGAGCGAGCGTTACGTCGGGATAGCCGCCGAGACCGATGTCGCGGCGCTTCGCACCGACCTTGACGCGGAGAATCCACGACGCGGCCGGCGGCCTTACATCGAGATACAAGCCCGGCACGCCGCCGACGTTCCAGAATCCGGCCCGCTTACTGAGCCGACGCACCTGAAGGTCCGACAGCTCGGGAACCTTCTTCGGCAATGGCCTCGCCTCCGTTGTTGGGTAGGTGGTGGCAACCGGGTCGAAATTCGGTTCCCGGCGAAGCGCCTCACCGCTCGTGGAACTTGACCCGTCGAAGCTCCCAACATACGCTATGGCTTTAGGTGGCGCAACAGTGTCGCGACCTAACAGGGCAGAGACCGGGGAAATCGAGTGGATACAGGAACTTATGGCGATACGTGTCGCGACGTGACTGCGACGGGAAGCGGACGCCGCCTCCACCACTCCCTTCCCGCGCCGCGTCCAACACGGGCAGCGGCCGTTTGGTTCCTGACTTACCTAGCGACGCGAGACGTCAGTCGAAGCACTCGGCATCGGCGAGCAAAGGCGCGCGCCGATCCCTGTCGGACAAGATGACGGTCCCGCTCACCGGCCACTCGATGCCGATCTGCGGGTCGTCCCACCTCACGCAACGGTCGCGCGCCGGCGAATGGTAGTCGGTGCATTTGTATTGGCATTCGGCGACGTCGCTCGTCACGTAGAAGCCGTGCGCGAATCCCGGCGGTATGAACATCATGAGCCGGTTGTCGGCCGACAACCTGTGGCCGACCCAGTGCCCGAACGTCGGCGAATGCCTGCGAAGATCGACCGCGACGTCGAATACCTCGCCGACCGTCACTCGGACGAGCTTCCCCTGCGGCCGTCCGATCTGATAATGCAGGCCACGCAGCGTGCCTCTCACGGAGCGGCTGTGGTTGTCCTGCACGAAGTCCCAGTCGAGGCCGTGCTCCGCGAAGCGGCGCCGGTGCCACGCCTCCATGAAGAAGCCCCGCTCGTCGCTGAAGACGTCAGGCTCGATCACGAGCACGTCGGGGATCCGCGTCGCGGAGACCTTCATGCCCGCCCCTCGAGATCCGGCCGGACGCCGGCGCGGCGGCGCTCGTCGAGCTCGGCGATCACCCGCTCGACGCCCGGGCGCCAGTCGGGCATCCGCAGCCCGAACGTCCGCTCGAGCCGATCGACGCGCAGCCGGCAGTTCAACGGCCGGCGCGCGGGCGTCGGCCGCTCGTCCGACGCGATCGGAACGATCGCGCGTTCGTCGAGCTCGAGCGGCCAGCCGGCGCGACGCGCGCGCTGGACGACGAAACGAGCATAACCGCACCGTGTCGTCTCGCCGCGCGCGGCGACGTGATACGTGCCGGCCGGGGCACCGACCCGCACGGCGCGCAGGACATGAGCGGTGACATCGGCGACGAGGTCCGCTCCGGTCGGCGCGCCGGTCTGATCGTCGACGACCTCGAGCGTGTCGCGCTCCGCGGCGGCGCGCAGCATGCTCGAGACGAAGTTGCGCCGGCGCGCGCTGTATATCCATTGCGTGCGCAACAGCAGGAACTTGCATCCCGACGCGCGGACGGCCTCCTCGCCCTCCCATTTCGTTCGTCCATACACGCTCAACGGCGCCGCGGCGTCGTCCTCGGCCCACGGGCGATCGCCGCTGCCGTCGAAGACGTAGTCGGTCGAGTAGTGCACGAGCCACGCGTCGAGCCGCTTCGCTTCCGACGCGAGAATGCGCGGCCCTTCCGCGTTGATGCGCGCCGCGCGCTCGGGCTCCGTCTCCGCGCGATCGACGTCGGTGTACGCGGCCGCGTTGACGATCACGTCGGGCCGGCTCCGCCGCAACGCGCGCCGCAGCGGCTCGGGCCTCTCGAGATCGGCAGAGACCTCGTCGTCGCCGCTCCGCTCGAGCGCGAGGACGTCTCCGAGCGGCGCGAGCGCGCGGCGAAGCTCCCAGCCGATCTGTCCGGTCCCTCCCAGCAGGACGATCCTCAAGCTTGCGCCTCGCCGTCGCGGTATTGCGCCGCCATCCAGCGCCGATACTCGGCGGTGCGGACAGCCTGCACCCAGTCGGGATGATCGAGGTACCAGCGCACGGTCTTGCGCAGCCCCGACTCGAACGTCTCGCGCGGGCGCCACCCGAGCTCGTCGCGCAGCCGCGAGTCGTCGAGGCCGTAGCGGAAGTCGTGCCCCGGCCTGTCCGCGACGAACCGGATCAGCTCCGCGTAGCGCCCCGCCGCGCGCGGCGCCATCTCGTCGAGCAGCGTGCAAATCGCGCCCACGACGTCGAGGTTCGTGCGCTCCTCGTGCGCCGCGACGTGGTAGGTGCGCCCCGGCTCGCCGCACTCGAGCAGCATCCGCAGCGCGCGCGCGTGGTCCTCGACGTACAGCCAGTCGCGAACGTTCTCGCCGGTGCCGTAAAGCGGCAGAGGTTTTTCCTCGACCGCGTTCAGCACGACGAGCGGGATCAGCTTCTCGGGATACTGACAGGGCCCGTAGTTGTTGCAGCACGCAGCGATCACGATCGGCAGATCGAACGTCCGGCTCCAGGCGCGAACGAGATGGTCGGCGGCCGCCTTGCTTGCCGCATACGGCGAGCTCGGGGCGTACGGCGCGCCTTCGGCCGCGGCCGGCTTGTCGGCACCGAGATCGCCGTACACCTCGTCCGTCGAGACATGCAGCAGCCGGAACCGGCGCCGGCCTTCCGCGTCGAGCCGGTTCCAGTGCCGCCGCGACGCTTCGAGAACGTTCAGCGTGCCGCCGACGTTGGTTGCGACGAATACTCCGGGGTCCTCGATCGAGCGATCGACGTGCGTCTGCGCGGCCAGGTGCAGGACCGCCGCCGGACGATGCTCGCGGAACACCCGCTCGAGCTCGTCCCGATCGCACACGTCGACGCGCTCGAAGACGTGGCGCGGCGAACGACGGGCCGCGCCCAGCGAGTCCAGATTCGCGGCATACGTGAGCACGTCGACGTTCACGACGCGCAGGCTCGTCTCCTCGACGAGGTGGCGGACGACGGCCGAGCCGATGAAGCCCGCCCCGCCGGTCACGATCACGGTCTTCACGCCGGGCTGTCCGTACCGTGCGAATGTGCAGAATAATACGCATGCGCGACTTCAGCGTGCAGCAAGCCTTCGCCGTTGCGCTCGAGAGCCATAGAGGCGGACGCCTGGCGGAGGCGGAACGCGGATATCGGCACGTGCTCGCGCGCTGCCCCGATCATTCCGACGCGCTGCACTTCCTCGGCGTGATCGCGCTGCAAACGGATCATCTCGAGCCCGCGTTGGCGCTGATCGAGCGCGCGATCGCCCTCGCTCCGGATGCCGCGCCCTATCACAACAACCGGGGGCTCGTCCTCGAGCGTCTGCGGCGCGATGCCGATGCGCGCGCCGCGTACGAGACCGCGATCGCGCTCGATCCCCGATTCGCGGAGCCGCTCAACAACCTCGGCCACCTGCTGATGCGTTCCGACGCGCTGGCGGAAGCCGAAGCCTGCTTCCGCAACGCGATCGAGATCGATCCGGACTACGCCGAGCCGCGCGTGAACCTCGGCAATCTCCAGAAGGACCGCGGGGAGCTCGACGAGGCCATCGCGTCGTACCGTCGTGCCATCGAGCTGCGGCCCGATCTTTCGTCCCTCCACAGCAACCTGCTGCTGACTCTGCACTATCACGCGGAGTGCTCGCCCGAGGAGCTCGCCCGCGAGCATCGCCGCTGGGCCGAGCGGCACGTCGCCCCGCTGATCGCCGAGCGGCGCGAGCACGCGAATGCACCTGACCCCGATCGGCGCCTGCGCATCGGCTACGTCTCGCCCGATTTCCGCGAGCACTCGGTCGCGCGCTTCATCCTGCCGATCCTCGGCGCGCACGATCGCGCGTCCTTCGAGGTCTTCGCGTACGCCGACCTGAGCCGGCCCGACGCGACGACCGAGGCCGTCAAGGAGCGAGTCGACGGCTGGCGCGAGACCTACGCGCTGACCGATGCGGATCTCGCCCGACGCGTACGCGAGGATCGGATCGACATCCTCGTCGATCTCGCCGCGCACTCCGGGAGAAACCGGCTCCTCGTGTTCGCCCGCAAGCCTGCGCCCGTTCAGGTCACGTATCTCGGCTACTGCAGCACGACCGGCGTCGACGCGATCGACTACCGGCTGACCGATCGATTCCTCGATCCGCCGGGCACGGACCTCTCGCTCTACTCCGAGCGCTCGATTCGCCTGCCCGACTGCTACTGGTGCTACCCTGCCCCGCGCGTCGAAGGCGACGAGCCGCCCATCGATCGGCGTCCCGGCCCGCCGACGTTCGGCTGCCTCAACAACTTCGCGAAGGTCACTCCCGCCACGTTGCGGCTGTGGGCACGGCTTCTGCTGCGCGTGCCGGAAGCGCGCCTGCTGCTCCACGCCCGCGCGGGCGATCAATGCCGGGCCGCGGCCAAAGTGCTGCACGATGCCGGCATCGATGAGTCGCGCATCCGCTTCGTCGGGCGCCAGCCCTTCCGCGACTATCTCGCGACCTACCGCGACATCGACGTCACGCTCGACCCGTTTCCTTTCGGCGGCGGAACGACGACCTGCGACGCGCTGTGGATGGGCGTTCCCGTCGTCACGCTGACCGGCAGGACGCCGGTCTCCCGTGCGGGCTCGAGCCTGCTCGCAAACGCGGGGCTCTCGCAATGGATTGCGGATACGGAGGGGTCCTACGTCGACATCGCCGAGGCGCTGATGCGCGAGCGCGACCAGGTCGCCGCGCGGCGACCGGAGCGGCGCGCGCTCCTCGAGCGCTCCCCGGTGATGGACCTGCCGCGGTTCGTACGTCACCTCGAAGCCGCCTACCGGTCGATGTGGAGCACGTGGTGCGCGCAGAGGCGCGGCGCCGGCTAGGGCGAGTAGCCGTACAAAGCGAGGATGTCGCCGACGCTTGCCGCGAAGGCCGCGAGCGCCGGCTCTCTGCGAAAGGCGTAGGCGCGCGCCGGATCGACCGAGGGGCGTCCGCGCTTCGGCTCGGTGTCGCAGAAGCGGGCAATCGCCTCGATCACCGCGTCCGGCCGCTCGAGCAGGTCTTCGAAGCGAACCTCGAGCGCACGCTCGCCGAGCCGCGCCGACTCGAGCCGAGCCTTCTCGACGTACTGCTCCCACATGGCGAATGCCTCGTGAATTGTCCACCCTCGGCGTGACGAGAGCACACCGAGCGAATGCTCCCGAAACACGGCGAGCGACGACGGAACCCGCGCGCCGGCGGCCTCGATGCACATGCGGCGCTGGCGCCGCGCGAGGCTCGCGGCCGCATCCACGCCGTGGCGCAGCACATGAATCACTCTGAGCTCGGGAAAGACGCGCTCCCAAACCGGTAGAGTGAAGGTATTGCGGGGATCCTTCCAACCCACCAGCGGAAGGTCTCCCGGGCCCGCGGTGCCGAGATAGCGGGCCAGCCTCGGGCCGAGCGCCCGGCGCACGGCCGCCGCGATCTCGTCGGCGTGCGCCGGATCCGCCAGGGCGACGTGCACGCCCAGCGGCTCGGTCCAAAACGTGCCGCATTGCTGAAAGATCGCCTCGTTGAGCTCGATGAACGTCATCGATTCCGAGTCGCCTTGCCGATCGGCGCCCATGAAGACGCCGAGCGACGCAAGGATGTCCGCGACTAGGCGAGTGCCCGAGCGATGCATGCCGACGACGACATACACACGGCTTCCGGAAAGGGCTTCAAGCATGTCGTCGAGAATAGGCGAATCGCCCGGAGCGCGCGAGAGCGCGCCGACGTGAAACACCGACGAAGCGCTTCGTCGACGCAAGCCTGCCCTCACCGTATTGTTGCGTTGGCGCCTCATTCTCGATTGCGGCAAACACGCACACGTTGTATCCACCATCACAGGCGTATTCTCTATCGCTACGTGTTTCACTGTTGCGATTTCGTCTTTATCGGTGATAGTCTCGCTCTTGCTACGACCGGCGAGCCGTGGATGTCGGCCGCCACCTGTCGAGTGTGCCTCAGGGGGAGGCCTTTAAGGGGGGAGGAACATGAAGGCAATCGTGCAGGACGGCGCGCGTCCGCGTGCCAGACGACTTTCCATGGCCATTTCGGATGCGCTTCGAAGAAGACCGCATCCCGAGTCACTTCTGAAACCGGTTCTCTTCGCCACTTCCGGCAGCGCGATCCTGGCCTCTGCGCTCGCGATCATGCCGTGGACGCCCGCCTCGGCTCAGGACGCGCAGCAGCGGGCGGAGGAGGAGATCGTCGTTACCGGCTCGCGCATCCGCCGTCAGGACTTCACGGCCAACAGTCCCATTCAAACCGTCGACGAGGAGATTTTCGATCAGACGACGTCGATCGGCGTCGAAACGGTCCTGAACCAATTGCCGCAGTTCGTCCCGGCCGTCACCCAGTTCACGACGGTCGACGTGCAGCAGACCGCAACGAACACCGTCGGCGCGTCGACCGTCAGCCTGCGCGGTCTCGGGCCGAACCGGAACCTCGTGCTGATCAACGGTCGGCGCGCGATGCCCGTCAACGCGACGATGGTCGTCGACACGAACTCGATCCCCTCCGCGGCGATCGCCCGGGTGGAGGTCATCTCCGGCGGCGCGTCCGCCGTGTACGGCGCGGACGCCGTCGGCGGCGTCGTCAACTTCGTGCTGAAAGACGACTTCGAAGGCGCGACGGTGGATATTCGTGTCGGCGATACGCAGCACGGAGGCAATCAGGAGGTCTCGATCTCCGGTCTCATCGGCGCCAACATGGCCGGCGATCGCGGCAACGTGATGCTCGGCGTCGAGCGCTCCACCCGCTCGAAGCAGTATCAGTGGGAACGCGACTGGCGCGTCGACGACATGCGCAACCCGAGCACGCCGGCTACGGCGTTCGGCTGGGGCACGGATACCTGGCTCTCCAACGATTTCGCCGCAGCGGCGACGGGCGCCGGCAACCCGAGCCAGATCTTCGTGAACCAGCTGTTCAACCAGGCGACGCCGTGCACCGTCGGAGCGAACGAGTGGGCCTCGCCTCCTCCGCTGCCGCCGGGAAGCCCTCCCGGGACTCCGACGGCATGCGACCCGGACGGCGACGGCGTCAACGACGGCGTACCGAACAACGCCCGCTTCTTTATCAACAGAAACGACGGAACGGTCTATACGGGGCTGATGCACGCCCCCGGCGCCGCGGGCTCGTATCGCTACACCGGTCCTCTCGACGACGACTACCACAACAATTTCCCCGGCCTGCCGTTCCGGGTCTACCAGCCGAACGGCAACATCAAGGAGAACAACTTCTGGCAATGGGCGTCGACGCCGCTCGAGCGGCTCTCGGCGTTCGCGAGGGGCGTCTTCGATCTGACGGATACAGTGCGGCTGACGTCGCAGGCGATGGTGACGCGCACGGAGACCCAGACCAGCCTCGGCCTGACCGCGGACACGATCACCGTCTGGGGCGCGCTGCTGCCGTTCGGCAACGATCCGTACGAGGGGGATCCCGAGAAAGGCATTCCCAATCCCCTCAATCCGGACGGCACGACGAACTCCGCCTACCTGCCCGGCGGTCGATTCGGCGTGGACTGCGAGGCGCCCAACTCGCCCGAAAGGCCGTGGGCGGATGGTCTGCCCGGGTGCACGCAGACCGAGGCATGGCCGGTCACGCCCGAGATCTGGCATCTGATGAGGAGCCGAGAGAATCCGGACGCCGATCTCTGGGTCAACCGGCCGCCTGATTACATCCGCGATGCAATCGGGGCCGCACGTTCGAGCACGAACACGCTGACCACGATGCAGTTCTCGATGGGCCTCGAGGGCGAGCTGCCGAGCGGCAACGACTTCTGGGACGTCACGGTGTCGACCGGCCGCACGGACAACTTCATCGTGCAGCGCGGCTCCGCGAGGCTCAGCACGTGGCGCGGGATCATGGCTTCCCCGAACTACGGCAGGAATTCGGTCTTCGATCCGAACCCGCAGACCGTCGGATTCGCGGAGAGTATTCCGACGTGCACGTCGGGCCTGCCGATCATCGAGGACTTTCCGATCTCGCAGGACTGCATCAGGATGATGACGCCCGACCTGAAGAACAAGGTCGAGGTCACTCAGACGGACCTGGAGGCCAACCTGGTCGGCGATCTGGTCGAGATGGCGGCCGGTCCTCTCCAGTACGCGCTCGGTGCCGCGTACCGGGAGAACAGCTATTCGTACGAGCCCGACAACCTGAGCCAGAACCAGAACTACATCGATCCGATCGCCGGACTCTTCCCGAACGAGGACAGCTTCGGCGAGTTCGATGTCAAGGAGATCTACGGGGAGCTGTTGATTCCGATCGTCTCGAACGGTCCGTTCGGCGTCGAGCACTTCAAGGTCGAGCTCGGCGGCCGTCTCTCCGACTGGAGCATGCCTCAGGTCGACAAGGTAACGACGTACAAGGCCCTCATCGATTGGGCAGTGACGCCGAACTACCGGATCCGCGGCGGATACAATCGCGCGCTGCGCGCCCCGAACCTCGGCGAGCTCTTCGTGTCCCGCACGCAGATCTTCGGAGCCGCCGCCGGATTCGGCGACCATTGCTCGAAGAACCATCGTTCGAGCCCGTGGAGCGCGAACCCCGATCCCGCGACGAGGGGTCCGAATCACCTCGGCGACGCGCAAGCAGCGCAAACGGAGGCGATCTGCCGATACCTGATGGGACCCGCGGGGGCGTTCGAGTACTACGACAATCGGCCGGTCGACCAGCAGCCGGAGGTGGGAGGCGCCGGTACTCAGAACAGTTTCGGCAACCCGAACCTGCGCGAGGAGGAAGCCGATACCTGGACGCTGGGCGTAGTGATGAGCCCGTTCGAAAACTGGACGATCACGCTCGACTACTACCAGATCGAGATCACGGACATGATCGCGATCGAGAGCGCGAACTCGCACTACCAGCGCTGCCTCAGCATCGAGCTCAATCCGACGGGGGATCCGACGATCCCGGCCTGCCAGACGCTCTACCGCGATCCGACCAACGGGAATCCGGCCAACATCGACAACAGCTTCACGAACCAGGGTCGGGCGCTCGTCGAGGGTATCGACCTCCAGCTCAACTGGTCGAAGCCGATCGGAGCCGGCGGATTCAACCTGAACACCGTCGCCAACTACAATCTCGCATCGGAAACGCAGGACTCGCCCGAGCTCGATACGGTGGACTGGAAGGGCACGCAGGGCTGCTCTCTGCAGATCCAGTGCCAGGGCTACGAGTACCGCATATTCACCACGGCGAGCTACTTCCGCGGGCCGTGGAACATTGCGCTGCGGCACCAGTTCTGGCCGAAGATCGAGGCGGCGAGCTGCCTGACGAACCCGGCGGGGACCGGGTGCCGATACGGCGGTGTGCAGGAGAACTACAATCTCTTCGCACTGACCGGAGGATACCAGTTCAACGACCGGTATCGGATCACCGTCGGCATCGAGAACCTGTTCGACAAGGATCCGCCGTGCACCGGCGGCAATCCGGAGGCGTCGCCGTTCCCGGTTCCGTGCACTCGCAACGGCGGTGCGACGTACGATCCTCTCGGTCGGCGCGGATTCGTCACGTTGTCGATGGACTTTTGACGGACGCCGAATCTCGATAATTTGGCGGCGGGCGCAAGCTCGCCGCCTTTTTTGGTTCGTCGAGACATCGCCATGCCCGTCGACCTCTTCTTTGCAGTCCCGCTCCTCGTTCACGACGTCGACCCCGCCGTACGTGACACGACTCGCGCTAAGGTCCTCGCCTACCTCGACTCCGAGCAGGCGAAACGCGACATTGCATTGTCGCCGGAAGAGTCGGTCGCGACGTCCTACTACAAGCCCGAAGCCTCGATCGTCCTCGCCGCCCGGCTCGTCGAGCTCGAGGCGCTCGTCATCGCCGCGGGCCGCGCGTTCCTCGAGCAGACGTTGAGGCTCCCCCCGCGGCCCCTCGAGATCGAACGCGCCTGGATCAACCTCTTCAGACCCGGCGCTCAGGAGGCACAGCACACGCACGACGGCAGCCTCCTTTCGTGCAGCTACTACGTCGAGGCGCCCGAGAACTGCGGCTGCATCGTGTTTCCCGACCCGATCGGCGCGCGGCGAAGCTACCGCGAGTTCACGCGTACCGTCGGCCGCGATTTGCTGACGCGGCGCGAGATCGCCGTCGAGCCGCGGCCCGGCCGGCTCGTGATGTTCGAGTCCTGGCTGCCGCATGCCGTCCAGTGCAACAAGAGCGACCGTCTTCGAATCTCGATCGCGATGAATCTGCGGCAGGC
>DASVCR010000109.1:0-13710 GCA_036381515.1 Gammaproteobacteria bacterium
ACAAGAGCCCCCGGCTTATCAGGTCGGGGGCTCTTCGTGCACAGCTGGATGGGCCGATGCTTACTCCCGGCCGAAGCGCTCTTCCCAATCCCTAAAGATGAAAGCCGGGCACCCTGGCAGCGGACGCCCTGCCTCCGCGAGCGCCTCGCAGCGCGCGAGCGCGCGCGGCACGCCGACCCGGATCCACTCGAGCGTCTCCTCGTGCGTCATCGGGGTCGCGTGGTTCGGCGACACGCGGTCGACCTCGAGCCCGTAGTACTCGATGTTGTCCTCGTAGGCTTCCGCCCAGAACGAGAACTCGTTCGCCGGAGTCGCGAGGTCCGCCTCGATCAACGTTCTGCTCGCAGGCGCATACGCGAACACGGCATCGGCCATGTGGTTGTTGCGCACGACCTCGTAGATATCGAGCGTCATCGTCGAATCCTCGAGCCGCAGCCGGCCTTTCACCGGGACGAACTCGAACGAGCCGCCGTCGCGGAGCGGAACGAGATCGGCGAATTCCGCGGACGGACGCGCCGCGACCTCGCGCAGAAACGCTTCGTTGCCGGCATCCGAGATCACGGTCAGGCCCGCCTCGACGGCCGCGCGAAAGCCGGAGGTGTGATCGAAGTGGTGATGCGACACGATCAGGTGCGTCACGCGCTTGCCGGGAACGAGGTTATTCGCGAACTCGAGGACTGCTCGCGTCTGCTCGGCCGTTCCGCCGAGCTCGAAGATCACGAGATGGTCATCGAACTCGATCACGGTGTGGCCGCCGGTCAGATGCCAGATGCCTTGCGCGACCTCGGTCGCCCGCACGGGCTGCGTCCCCGGGCCCTCCGGAGGCAACGGCGCCGCGAGGACCTCGGGCGGCGCCGCGATGTCGGGCGTCCGCTCGCCGTCGATGAAGTAGCCGTCGACGAAGCGCGTGACGATCAACGTGTCGCGCCAGTCGATGCGCGTCTGCCAGCCCATCGGCAGCTGGAGGCCGCCGTCCCAGGTCTCGTAGCCGACGAATGTCGTCGTCGCGACGACGCGGCCGAGGTTCTGGTGCGGCATCGGCCAGCTGATCCAACGCGGCAGTCCGCTCTCGGGATCGACGGCCATCGTCAGCGTGCCCTCGTCGACGACGAGGTCGATCACGTCGAAGCCCTGCTCGCTGCGGCCGGTCTCCGCACGTGCGTCGCCTTCGAGCACCGCACGCACGGCAGCGAGGGGATGCGTCAGCGATTCGTAGCGGCGAAACACCTGCCCGTCGGGCTTGAACCACTGCCCGCGCGTCGTCCAGCGCGGCAGGCGCCGCGGCGGCGCGCCGTCGGCGATCGTGTACGCGACGTCGCCGTCGACGCCGAACACCGAGAGCCCGAAGCTGTGTCCGAACGTGCCGCCGAAGGGGAACAGAAAATTGTGTCGGTACTGCGTTCGGAAACGGCGGTTCGGGAAGTCCCAGACGGACTGGAAGTCCGGGTTCTCGGCCCATTTCTGCACGGCATCCGGATCGGCGGTGATATTGCCGCCGCCCCAGAAATAGGCCTCGGCGCCGTAGCCGCGCAGCTCGAGCGTGCGAACCGAAAGAATCGCGTCGGCGCCGCCGAGCGCTTCGGCCGCGCGCTCGATCACTGCGCGCGCGTCGGAGGTCGGCTGCGCGAGCGCCGCGTGCGCAGCGATCCACAGCGCCGCGGCCGCGACGACGGCGCGGAAGCAGGTACGAATCGGCATCGGTCGTCTCCGTTCTCGGCTCGTCAGTTCGTGCTCGATTCGGGGAGGGGCGGCCGCTCCCATCCCTGCTCGAAGTGCTTCTCCCAGTTCTGCGCCCACGGTCGGCCGAGGAAGTCGACGAACTCCTCGTCGAACGGCGTGAGCTGCGTCGGCCGGCCGTCGGGGCCGAGCACGATGCCGCTCTCGACGCGGCACTCGACGAACGAGTAGCGCCGGTCCGGATCGTCGATGCCGCCCGTGCGGGTCCACGGCGTGACGATCCGCAACGGTCGAACGAACGCTTCCGGATCGTAGAAGACGGCCTCGATGACGAGCCCTTCGCCGTCGTCGGCGCGCTTGATGATCTCGATGACCTCGAGCGAGTTGCTGAACTCCATCATCGAGTGGCTCAAGGTCCAGCCCTGCACGTTCGCGGTCCACGCGACCAGCGTCTCGCCGTGCCAGAAGCCTACCGTCTCGCCGTACCACTGCGGGAGCGGCTGCGTGTGCTGCTGGCCGATCAGCACTTTGCGGATGAAGTTGTCCGCGACGCCGCCGAGGAATTGCACCTGATGCGGCGTGACGAGCACTTCCATATCCCGAATGCCCCAGACGTACCACCAGCGCATCAGGCCCTCGGGATAGCAGAACGAGGCCATCCAGTACGGCGCGTTGTTCACGGCCTCGTGGTAGTTCATCTGGGTCATGCGCTGCTGATACTCGGGGGTCAGCACCGACAGCATCGTCGCGGTCTGGATGATCGAGCCGTTCAGCCACTGGCCTTCCGGCGGCCGCGCGAACGTGCCGCGGAAGTACCAGCCGTCCCAGTCGGGGAGCGTGCTGCGCGTGTGGACGGTGACGCCGCCGTCGCGCTCCGCCTCGGCACGCAGCGCTTCGTAATGCTCCTCGGCGGTCTGGTACGGATACGGGCTCACGATCTCGTCGACGCCGATGCCGTAGCTGCAGTCCCCCCAATGCCCGACGCGCTGCTGGACCCACATGCTCGTCAGCTGAGCGGGCGTGTTGCAGCGGGTGTAGCGTGGGTCGGTCCAGTATTCGCGGTCGAAGTAGAAGTTTTTCGTCGTGAAGAGATCGACGGGCAGCGGCTCGATGCCGGGAGGCGGCTCTGGGCCGTCGTATCGCTGCTGTGCGGCGGCCGGAATCGTTACGTTGATCGCAACGATGGCCGCGGCGAGTGTCGGTAGTCGCATCGCAGGTCCTCCGCTAGTCGTTCACGCCGAGGTAGACCTGGCCTGTCTCGGCCGTGCAGCCGCCGGCCGGCATCGACATGCCGCAGTTCACGATCGGCGTCCCGTTCGGCATCGCGCCGAAGGTTTTGCCGTTGCGTAACGGATTCAGCTGCACCGTGATGATCGTTCCCACCGGGAAGGTGTCGGGCGTGACGCCTTGTCGAGCGATCCGTGCGGCGGGCCCGGTCTCGACGCCCCACGCGACCGGCTTGCCGTCCGCGTCGAGCACGGGGTTTCCGTTCTCGTCGACCAGCTCGAACAGCAGCTGCGCGTGATTCGCCCCAGGGATGAAGCGCGTTAGCTTGCCGGTGAAAGTTCTGATCTGGCTCTGGTCGTACATCGCGAACGAGTGATGTGCGTGGACCTGTGCATGCCAGCCCGCGGAGAGCGCCGCGAGCGCCGTGGCCGCTGCGTATGCCGGTCGGAAGAAACGAAGTGTGATCATCGTGTGCTCCTCGTTGCGGTGGGGACGGAAGGGGAGACGCGCTGGTCGATTACTCCGAATAGGGGGGGCTCGCTCGTCGACAGGCGCGCTTGCATCCGCACGCGCTCGCCGAACGACAGAAACGGCGTCACGGGTGCACCATGATCGATGATCTCGATCGCCCGGCGCTCGGCGATGCAGCACGACCCGTATTGACGGAAGCCGCTGTGCGAGACGGTGCCGGAGCCGATGATCGTGCCGGCGGGCAGCATCCGCGTGCGGGCGGCGTGCGCGATCAGGTCCTCGAAGCCGAAGGCCGCCTCGGTGCCCGGTACCGCGCCGAAGAGCTCGTCGTTCCGCCAGACCTCGAGCGTCGCCTCGATGCGGCCGTTCGTCCAGGCCGGGCCGAGCTCGTCGAGCGTGAGCGCGATCGGTGCGGCACTGCACGCGGGCTTGGCCTGAATGAAGCCGAAGCCGGTCCGCATCTCGAGCGGCGCCATCCTGCGCAGCGACCAGTCGTTGATCTGCACTGCGAGGCGAATGTAGCGGCCGGCCTCCGCGGCATTCGTGCCGAGCGGCACCTCCCCCGTAACGATGGCGAACTCGCCCTCGAAATCGATCCCATCCTGCTCGGACGGGAAGGGCACGTCCTCGGTCGGCGACAGAAAGCGATGCGACATGCCCTGATACATCAGCGGGCCTTCGCTTTCGATCGGCGCCGTGTCGAAGGCCTTCTGCATCAGCTCCGCATGCGTAGGAAACACGGAGCCGTCGAGCCACTGCCACGCTCGGGGCTGCGGGGCCGCGAGCGGGACGTCGGCGAGCGGCCGTGCATGCGCGGCGCGGCGTTCGTTCAGCCGCTCATATAGCGCTGCGAGCGCCGCCTCGACCTCATCCCAGCGCTCGAGAGCATCCTGCAGCGTGTCGGCGATGCCGTCCGCGGGCACGCAGACCTCGAGATCCCGCGACACGACGAGCAAGAGGCCATCGGGCGCGCCGGTCTGCTCGGTCGCGAGCTTCATCGGCGACGCTTCCGCAGAACCGCTCCCGTCATCGGAGCTCCTCGTCGAACTCGCCGTCGATCAGGATGAACGCGATGCGACACGGTTTGCCGGACCGGTTCGCCCAGCCGTGATTCGTGCCGCGCTGAATCACGATGTCGCCGGCGCGGCAGACGGTCTCTCCCTCGTCCAGAATCAGCGCGAGCTCGCCTTCGAGCACGATGCCGTAGTCGATCGTCTCGGTGCGGTGCATGAACGGATGCCGGGAACCGCTCCCCGTGTGCGACGCCGCGTCCGCGGCGCCGACCTCGGCGAAATGCGCGCGTGCCTGCTCGGGCGTGATCGAGCCGAAGCTCGGATCCTCGGGCGGGATGTCGAGCACGCGAATCCGCGTGCCGTTCTTCGGCGGCGCAAGCGTGATGCCTTCCTCGTGCGGCTCGCCGCTCGCGCGGTCGATCCGCGCAGGCGTCTCGCGCGTGTTCCAGATCTCGTAGAACAGCGGTCCGCGCTCCCCGCCGATACGCGCGACGCGGGGCGGCGGCCCGTCCTCGATGATGACCGAGCGTCCGTGAGCATCGTGCCCCGTGACGATTCGGCGGAAGGGTGCTCCACTCATTATGTATGCGCTCCTCAAGGGCCTGCGACGAAACCGCCGAGCGTCTCGGCGAACCAGTCCGCGATGTAATCGCGCGCGAACGTCATGTTGTCGGCGCCGACGTGCTCGACGCCGCCCTCGCGCGCGGTCAGGATCTTGAGCTCGCGGCGCGGGCTGTTCACGAGCGCATCGTACGTGCGATGCGCGTACTCGAGCGGGATCTGTCGATCGCGTTCGCCGTGCACGACGAGGAACGGCACCTCGATCCGATCGAGGATCCCGTCGAGGTGCATGCCGGCCGATTTCGCGAGGAAGTCGTCGATGTCGCGTGCGCCGAACACCCACATCACGTGATTCCAGTAGTGGGGCACGGGACGCTCGCCTTCGCGCTGCAGGCGCTTGCGCTGCACCTCGGCCCAGTCGTGATTCGCGCCCCACGCGGCGCCGCTCGCGAAGCGCGGCTCGAAGGCCATCGCACGCGGCGTGAAGTAGCCGCCGAGCGAGATGCCGACCATGCCGATCCGCTCGGGGTCGATGTCGTCGCGAGCCGCGAGCCAGTCGTAGCAGACGCTCGCCCACTGCTCGCTCTCGTGCGTCGCGTGGAGGCCTTGAAGCCTGAGCGACTCGCCGGTTCCCGGCTGATCGACCGAAAGCGTCGAGATGCCGCGCCGCGCGAGCGCGTGCGGCAGCCACGACCAGTAGAGGAGCTCCTTGCAGCTGTCGAGGCCGTTCGCGTAGAGCACGCACGGCGCCCGGCCTTCGCGGCCTTCGGCGCGCGTGAGCAATGCCGGCAGCACGCGGCCGGCGTACGGAATCTCGACGCGCTCCGCGTTCTCGCGGCCGATCGCGATCGCATGCCGGAATATCCGCTGCGCCTCGGCATACGTGCGCTCGCGGCCCGGATGCCCGTGCCCCTGCATCCGCTCGGCAACCAGATAGTAGAGCGCGGCGCGCTGCAGCTTCGCCGATGCCGAGAGGAGCCTTCCTTTCGCTTCGTCCTCGGCTGCGAGCCCGACGAGCTTGTCGGCGACGGCGACCCATTGCGCGAGGAACTCCGCCGTGCCGGCGTCCTCGCCGCGCGCGGCGGCCTCGAGCAGCGGGCGGCACATGTCCTCGATCTCGCCGATCTGGCCGCCGCTGCCGAGCGCGATGTTGACCGAGAGGTTCCAGACGTAGTTGTTCGGGAAGTATTGGAACAGCGCCATCGCACTAGACGCCGGCAGGCTGGAAAAGGCCGTTGTCGGGCTCGGCGGGCGGCATCGTCTTCGGTCCGCCGACGCCGATGCCCCACTGATCCATGATGCCGGGACCGGGCTCATAGACCGTCGGCTGCCACGTCGCGTCGTCCACGCGTTCGAGCTCGGCCGTGTACTCGACGGCGAAGCCGCTCGGCGTGACGAAATAGCTGAACGTGTTGTTTCCCGCGGTGTGGCGTCCCGGTCCCCAGCGGATGTCGACGCCGGCCGCGCGAAGCCTTGCGATTCCGCGCATCATCTCGTCGACGTTCGCGAGATCGTACGCGACATGATTGAGGCACGGCGGGCCGGGCAGCAACGCGATGCGATGGTGCCATTCGTTGCAGCGCAAAAACACCATGAAGTCGCCGAGCCAGTCGCTCACACGAAAGCCGAGCACGCCGACGAAGAACTGCGCTGCGGCCTTGTGATCCGGCGAGTGGAGCACGATGTGGCTGATGCGGATCGGAATCGCGGCACGCGGCGGGATTTCCCGAGCCGTTCCTCGCTCGACGCCGCTCGAGATCTCGAACGGCAAGCCGTCCGGCGAGAAGAAGCGGAAGCCGTAGCCGCCGCCGAGCGTCGCGAGCGGACGGGGCGGATGAATGATGCGGCAGCCGGCGGCCTCGACCTTCGCGAAGAGCGCGTCGACGTCGGCGTCGCTCGGCGCGGCGAGCGCGATCACGTCGACGCGCTTGTCCTTCGCCTGCCGGAGTCGCAGGACGTAAAGCTCGTCGTGGCCGTCGGCGGCGAAGTAGACCAGCCCGTCGCGCTCGGCGACCTCGCGCAAACCCCACTTGTCGGCATAGAAGCGCCGCTCGGCTTCGAGGTCGGGCACCGCGAGGCCGACGTAGCGAATTTCGGACACTCTGGACATGTCGTCTCCTCGAGGCGGAACGCGCCGTCAGATGGGTGCCGCAATCACCTCGAACATCTCTTGCGTCGCTCGAGCCTGGTCGACCGGCGGCAGCAAGCCGAGCTGGCTGTCGCCGATCGCCTTCGACCGTTCGACGATGTAGCGGCAGCGCTCGAAGCGCCGAGCCCGGTACGCGATGAATGCCTCCTCGGGCTCGTCCGCGCGCACGAGCTCCTCGGCGAGCACGATCGCGTCCTCGATGGCCATGCCGGCGCCCTGACCGAGATGCGGTGTCGTCGCATGCACGGCGTCTCCGAGCAGCACGACGCGGCCTTTATGCCAATCGCCCTGCAGCAGGATCCATTCTAGCGGCTTGTAAACGACGGCCGCGTCGTCGGTGATCTGACTCGCGTACTTCGCGATCGTCGGCGGAGCGTTCTGCAGCTTGTCCCGCATCGCTTTCGCGAGGCCCGCGCGCGGGTAGTGAGGGTTGCCGGGCTCGGGCGTCGTCAGGAAGAGGTACATGAGGCCGCCGCCGAGCGGCACGAGGCCCATGCCCATCGGGCCTGCGTACGCGTGGAGGCTTACGACCTCGGGCGGCCGCGGGAAGTTGTGACGCCACACGCCCTGACCCGTGAACTGCGGACGCGGCGCGTCCGGAAAGAGCTGCGCGCGCGTCGTCGAGTTCAAGCCGTCGGCGCCGATCACGACGTCATAGCGCGCCGTCACGCCGTCCGAGAAGGTGACCTCGACCTCGTCGCCGAGGCCGTCGATCGAGCGCGTCGTCACGCCGAGCCGGATTCGAGCGCCGGCCGCTTGCGCGCAACGACGAAGCACCTCGTGCAGCGCGCGGCGACCGATGCCCATGTTCGCCGGGTAGTGCTCGACGAGCTTCGGCGACGGCACCTTCGCGAGATGGATGCCCTCGGGCGAGAAGATGTCGACGTGGTCGAAGCCGAAACCCGCGTCGAGGTATTCGTTGACGATTCCGAGCGTCGCCATCGCTCGTATCACGTTTGCCTGCTGAATGATTCCGACGCCATAGACGGACCAGTCGGCGTCGCGCTCGATCATTTCGACGGCGAAGCCGCGCTGGCCGAGCGCGATCGCGGCCGTGAGCCCGCCGATGCCGGCTCCGATGATCAATATGCGCCCTGCGCGCACGGGTCCCCCTGTTCAGATGGATCGAAAGGCAGCGTGAGATTCGACGATGCGGGCCGGCGATGTCAATCGAAGCGGGATCGTGCTGCCGACGAAATTCGTATTTCCACGTTCGTGCTCCGTGCGGCATCAGTCGGCGTTATACCTGGTATCGATCGCGGAGTCGTTTGCGGAGTGCGACGACGTATTGCACGATGGATCGCGGCAGACACCCGCGGCCGGTACGCCGGCCATCCGTGTCATACTGTCGAGGCTCGCGGGGGAGGGAAGGCGTGAAGCAGAGCTTACGGGTCGCGACGATAGCGACGATAGCCGCACTGTCGGTCGCCGGCACTGCCGCGAACGCACAGCAGGCCGCGGAGATCGGTTTCGTCAGCGTCGGTCGAGCGGCGCCGCTCGAGCATGACATCAACCAGTTCGAGCTGGTCGGCGCTACGTCGTCGCCGAACGGGTTCATCGGCCTGGCGTCGGGCGGCGAAACGCCGCCGGGCATCGAGCCGCTTCCGGTGGATCTCTTTACGACGAGGGATTTCTACGCGGATCGGGAGCTGTGGAGCGATCCGCGCTATTTCCGCTGCAACAGTCCGCTGGCGATCGAGAATCTTTGGGCCGGCATGAACCGGGACATCATGGGCAGCGACCCGCCGCGGACCGCACCGTGGGGCCGCTGCGATCGGGACTATCCTCGGGAATCGATCGTGAGCCCGTATCCGTTCGAGACGGCCCAGGAGCACTACGAGGCGCTCCTCGAGGAGACGCGTCGCCGCGGCGGCCCGACGGAGCACACGTACGCGACGGTGCCGGGTGACGAATGGAATGGCGTCTATCGCCAGCCGCGCTTCGTGCCGAACAACGAGCACTGGTTCAACATGCGGCACGTGCAGGTGCCGACGATCCTGTCGCTGCTCACGGAGGAGTATCAGACTCGTGTCGTGCAGGAGGCCTATCATCACGGCAACACGAACAAGCCGATGTGGCCGTCTCAGTTCTGCTGGCCGGAAGGTTTCCTGCGCCGCTGGCACGAGTGGGCGGCGTACGATCATTACATCCTCGTGACGCCGCAGGTCGTGCAGATCCTCGCGAGCGGCGCGCTGAATTTCCTCACGAACATTTACATCGGACGCGAGTTCAAGATGGACGGCGCCGTGCCTTACTTGAGCGAGCAGGTTCCGCGCTGGTACGGCGAGACGATCGGCTTCTGGGACGGGGACACGCTGATCACGTGGACGTCGAATATCCAGGGCTGGAAGACGCACGCCGCGTTCGAGCACTCGAACGCGATGCAGGCGATCGAGATCTACACGCCGATGCGCGACGCCGACGGCAAATTCCTGGGACTCAATCACGAGGCGATCCTGTACGATCCGGAGGCGCTGGTCGAGCCGGTGCGCATCATCCGGAAGCTCGTCAAGACGGCGGACTTCGGCACGCCGGAGGCATCGCCGTACGTCTACACGGAATGCATCCAGACGTTCTTCCCCATCGACGGGACGGCGACCCCGGTGACGCCGGGCCGCGTGATCGAGTACGAGGTGCCCGACATGTTCGGGCGGCCGTGGGCGCACATCTGGCGGAAGTACTGGGAGAAGGACATGCAGGCGCCCGCGGAGGACGACATTTTCAGCTTCGAGTAAGAATGTAGAACGGGCAAGAACGTAAGAAACGGCCTGCCGTCGGCACGGCAGGACCGCTCCATGTCCGTAGCGGGGGAGGAGTCATGGGATTGCAGCGCGTTTTGCGTATCGCCGCGTGCGCGGCAGCGGGTTTCCTCGTTTCGCTTGGGCCCGTCGCGGCCCAGGAAGACGCCGCGCGGCGGCTGCTCGAGTCGGCGGCCGAAACGATGGGAGGGCTCGAGCGCCTCGAGAGTATCCGAAACGTCGTGCTGACCGGCTTCGGCCAGCGGCTCTACCAGGACGGCGGCGGCAACGTCACCGGCGATCCGGAGGCGCCGCCGAAGTGGCGCGCCGTCGCCGACGCGCAGCGGACGTTCGACCTCGTGAACCGCAGGGCGCTCAATCAGGAGCGGCAGAGCTTCATGTTCCCGTTCGCGGCGCCGTTCGGCGTGAGCTGGAATCGGACGGCGACGCTGCAGACGGGCGCAGATATCCTCGACCATCCGTTGCCGGCGCTGCTCGCGGCGCTCGATTCACGCACGAAGCTCGGACCGGTGAGCGTCGAGGACGGACGCTCCGTCGTGCAGTTCACGATCGAGGACGGCACGCCGATCTGGATGGGAATCGATCCGGGCACCGGCTTGCCCGCGTGGACGCGCCGCATCGTTCCGCATACTAACCTCGGCGACGTAGCCGTGACGGCCTACTTTACGGGCTACGTGCCGTATGACGGTGTGCGCCTGCCGCTCGGTCTGATGACGCGGATCGACTGGCGCGAGCAGATCACGTTCATGTTCCAGGTCGATTCGTATCGCGTCGACGTCCCGGACGATCAGCTGCCGGCGTTCCCGTCCGCGCCGTCCGGCGGCGGGTTCCCCGCAGGGCAGCGGGAGGTCACCGTGACGAACCTGGCCGACGGCGTCTGGGACGTGCGCGTCGGCGCGAACGGCGGGCCGGTGATCGAGTTCGCGGATCACCTCGTGATGTTCGAGGCAGGCGGGAGTGCGGCCGACACGCTTGCCCGGATCGACGCGGCGAACCGGCTCGTGCCGGGAAAAGAGGTCGCCGCGGTCATCGTGAGTCACCACCACTTCGATCATACGGCGGGTCTTCGAGCGGCCGTGTCCCGCGGTCTTTCCGTGATCAGTCACCGCGGAAACGAGGGCATCATCCGCGAGATGATCGAGCGCCCGGCCGTCGTGTATCCGGACGCGCTCGCCATGAGCCCGCACGAGCTCGAGTTCGTTCCGGTCGACGAGCATCTCGTGCTCGAGGACGAGATGCGGCGTCTCGACGTCTATCACGTCGTCGGCCACTCGCACATGGCGAACGCAGTGTTCGCGTACCTGCCCGAAGAGCGGATCATGATGGAGGGTGATCTCGGGGACGAGGGGTGGACGTGGCATTGGTGGGCCGGCGCGGTTGCGGCGAACATCGAGGCCTACGGCATCGACCCGGTGCGAAACGTCGCGGTGCACGGACCGCCGGGGGGACTCCCGATCGAAGAGACGCTTGCGAAGATCCAGGCGCAGGCGGAGGCGGCACAGGCCTTCTGCGCCGAGCAATTCGAGGCCGGGATCTACTTCTTCGGCTGCCCGGTCCAGTACGACGCATCGGGCGCGCTGCCGTTGTCGGCCAGATAGTCGTCGCGAGGAGGCAGCCGATGGATCGAAGCAGACGACGTCGAGCTTTGACGTCGATGCTCTGTTGCGTCGGCGCCATCGCCTGGCAAGGCGCGGGTTTCGCGCAGCAGAGCGTCGGACGCGGGGCGCCGGATCCGTATGTCCCGCCGGACATCGTCGGCTCCGAGGGCAAGGGCTACTGGACCGGAGCCGGCGTGCCGCCGGGCTATCCGCCGATCTATGCCGCGCGTGACGGCGACGTGCCTCCGGGCGTCGAGCCGCTGCCGGTCGACATCTTCTCGACGAAGGATTTCTACAAGGACCAGGCGCTCTGGTTCGATCCGCGCTACTACCGCTGCAATTCTCCGGTCGGCCTCGAGCAGATCTGGGGCGCGTACGAGGTCCCGCTGATCGGCGACGATCCTCCGCGAACGGCGGCGTGGGGGTTCTGCGATCGCGACTATCCGCGCGAGGAGATCGTGAGCCCTTATCCGTTCCGCACCGCGAAGGCGCATTACGAAGCGCTGCTTGCCGAGGCACGCGCGCGCGGCGGCCCGACGGTTTACACGCAGGCGACGCTGCCGAGCTGGAGCGGCCGCTACGTGCGCCAGCGCGACAAGCGCTCGACGTGGTTCAACGGCGCGATCGTGCAGATTCCGACGTATCTGTCGCTCTTGACGCCCGAGTATCAGCGGCGCTTCGTGCAGCAGATGTATCACTACTCGGGATCGAACGCGCCGCAGTGGCCGGGCTCGTACTGCTGGCCCGAAGGGTTCCTGCGTCGGCTCGCGCAGTACGGGGGCGCGCGCATGAGCCTCGTCATGACGCCCGAGCTGATCCTCGACATCAGGAACGCGGCGAAGACGCTGATCACGCAGATCCACATCGGCCGCGAGTTCGACGAGTCGGGGCCGGTGCCGAAGCTCGGGCCCGGCGTGCCGCAGTGGACCGGCGACACGATCGGGTTCTGGGACGGCGAAGCGCTGATCACGTGGACGTCGAACATCCAGGGCTGGATCAACCACGGCGGCATGGAGTTCAGCAACTTCATGCAGTCGATCGAGATCTACACGCCGCGCAAGGACGAGTCGGGCGAGCTGATCGGGCTCGAGCACGAGATCGTGCTCTACGACGAGGAGGCGCTCGTCGATCCGGTTCGGATCGTTCATACGCTCGATCGGGAAGGCGCGCTCAACGAAGGCGAGCCGTTCGAGATCATCGAGTGCGTGCCGAGCCTCTTCCCGGTCGAAGGCCGCGCGACGCCGCTGACACCGGGCGCCACGTTCGAATACACGGTGCCGGATATCTACGGCCGTCCGTGGGCGAAGATCTGGGAGGAGTACCACGAGGCCGGGATGGAGCGGCCCGACGAGGCGGACATTTTCGTGTTCGAGTGAACGCCGTCAACCGGGATAATGGTTAAGAAAGTACATCAATAAATTGGCAGAACTTCATGATTCGTAATTTAAATGATCTGACGCTGCCCGTGCTCGGAAGCTTGTGGCTAGGCCTCGTGACGAGCGCCGCGGCGGCGGAGGCGACGCGCCCGCTACTGATCCCGCACCCGTCGTGGGATTGCTACCTGCCGGGCGGCATCCCGGCGCCCGAGGACGGGACGCTGATCTTCGAGGTCGAGATCCCGCTCGATCGTGCGGCAACGATCGGCACGACGCCGTATGGCGAGCGCAGCGTTGCCGTGGGGCTTCGAGGGTCGGTCGACGGGCCGCGATTCTCGGGCACCGTGATGGAAGGCGCCCTCGACTTCATGCTGACGCTTCCGAACGGCACGATCGAGATCGAGCAGATCCTCGTGCTTCAGGCGGCGGACGGAAGCTACGTGTACGCACGGAACGCGGGCACCGGGCCAGGCACGGACGACGTGCGCATCGTGATGGACTTCGAAGCGCCGAACGCGAGCGAGCACGCGTGGATGAACGAAGGCACGTATGTCGCACGCCGTGAGCTCGATCCGTCCGATCGCACGCTGACGTTGCGTGTCTACGATGTGTCGAACGTGGCCGTGGATACCGCAGGTGCAATCACGATTGCAAAGCCCGACGGCCTGCCTGCTCAGCCGTGGGACTACCGCCGGAAGTCCGCTTCCGAGCGAGAGGGCGAGAAGCTGATCGACGAGAACGTGACGCTCGGACCGAGCCAGCGCGTCGGCGAGAGCAAGCGAGGCCCCCGCAACATCATCCCGATCACCGGCGGGGAGGTCAGGGGCCGGATCAGCGGCAAGGTGCTGATGGGCGGCGCCGACTATCAGAACCTCACGC
>DASVCR010000110.1:0-49141 GCA_036381515.1 Gammaproteobacteria bacterium
GCGTGCAGCGTGTAGAACCAGCCGCGCGTCTGGTCGATCGCCTCGCAGATGAAGTCCGCGGGGAAGCTCTTCTCGAACGTCTCGCGCCGCTCGAACGGGTAATGCCACTGCGCGTACGGCATCGAGCCCGAGTCGAACCAGCAATCGATGACCTCGGCCACGCGCCGGTACTCGCGCCCTTCGTGCACGAACGTGATCTCGTCGATCGCCGGACGATGGAGGTCGAGCTCGTCGAGCTTCCGCCCGGTGCGTTCCTCGAGCTCGGCCACCGAGCCGATACAGATGAAGTCCCCGGCGCCGTCGGTCCAGATCGGCAGCGGCGTGCCCCAGAACCGCTCGCGCGACAGCGCCCAGTCGATGTTGTTCTCGAGCCAGTTGCCGAAGCGGCCGTCGCGGATGTACTCCGGCACCCAGTTGATCGTGCGGTTCAGTTCGACGAGCCGGTCGCGAAACGCGGTCGTGCGGATGTACCACGCGTTCTTTGCGTAGTAGATCAGCGGATCACCGGTCCGCCAGCCGAACGGATAGTTGTGCTTGTAACGCTCCGCGCGGAACAGGAGCCCCCGCTCGCGCAGAAGATCGATGATGACGGGGTCCGCGTCCTTGAAGAACTTGCCGGCGACCGGCGCGACCGCAGGCAAAAAGTAGCCGTCCTCGCCGACGCCGTGCAGCACGGGCAGCCCGTGCTTCTGGCCGAGCTTCAGGTCGTCCTCGCCGTACGCGGGCGCGATGTGCACGATGCCGGTGCCGTCCTCCGTCGTGACGAACTCGGCCGTGCGCACGCGGCAGACGTCGCCTTCGACCGGCAGGTAGTCGAAGAGCCGCTCGTAGCGGAGCCCATCGAGCTCGCGGCCGGGAGCCGTCTTCACGATCCAGTACGCCGGCGCGCCGTCGCCGCCGAGCACGCGCTCGACGAGGTCCTTGGCGAGGATCAGCGTCTCGTCCCCGCGCTTCACCCACGCGTACTCGACGTCCGGATGCACGGCGAGCAGCAGGTTCGACGGCAACGTCCACGGCGTCGTCGTCCAGACGAGGAACGACGTGCCCGGCTCCTCGCGCGACCTGAAGCGCACGAACACGGAAGGATCCTCGACCTCGCGATAGCCGAGCGCGACCTCGTGCGACGACAGCGTCGCGCCGATGCGCGGGTCGTACGGCACGACCTTGTAGCCCTGATAGATCAGCCCGCGGTCCCAGATCTGCTTGAGCAGCCACCACACGGACTCGATGTACTCGTTGTGCAGCGTGAAGTAGGCGTCGCTCATGTCGACCCAGTAGCCCATGCGCTCGGTCATCGCCTCCCAGTCGGCGACGTAGCGCATCACGGACTCGCGGCACTTCCTGACGAACTCCGCGATCCCGACCTCCTGCTCGATGCGCTTCTTGTCGAAGATGCCGAGCTGCTTCTCGACCTCGTGCTCGACGGGCAGGCCGTGCGTGTCCCAGCCGGCCTTCCGCGGCACGTGGAAGCCGCGCATCGTCTTGTAGCGGGGGTAGAGATCCTTGAACGTGCGCGCGAGCACGTGATGAATGCCGGGCCGTCCGTTCGCGGTCGGCGGCCCTTCGTAGAACACGAAGCGGGGCCGATCCTTGCCCGCGTCGAGCACGCGCTTGAAGACGTCCTCGCGCCGCCAGAGCTCGAGGATTTCCTTTTCGAGGGCCGGTCCGTCGTACCGGGGTGCTACAGGTTCGAACATCGATCCATCCCGCGAATTCGGCGTCGCGTCGAAAATGGGTCGAAAAATGTGTCAGACACCAATTTCGGAAGACGCCCCACACTGTCGCTGCTCGCCGTCGGCCGAGAATGGTGTCTGACACATTTTTCGACACCTTCTCGACCGAGCCGGGGCGACGGGGTTCGCGGTACCACCCGGCTTCACCGCTGCCTTGCGGCGGCGGCCTCACGAGCTCGGCCTCGCCGAGCTCGGCTCTGTGACGCGAGCCAGACGGCTGTGCTTAATGACCGCGCCGGCGGAGAGGCAGGCGCCGCGCAGGCGACCGATTGGCGGCGGCGTTCGGCACAGCAGCTCCGGGGTGATATTCGCCGGGTCGCGGGTCAGGGCTCGCACCGTCCCCTGATCGCTCCGCCCGCGGTGGTCCGGTTACTCGTCCCCATCACGGCTGTTGGGCCGGTGAGTGTACGCGATTCAGGATGCGAGCGCAGCCCGGGCCTCGCCCACGTCGAGCTCGATCTGCGCCTTGAGCGCGTCGAGCCCGTCGAAGTGACGCTCCTCGCGCAGCCTTTTGACGAAATGGACCGTGATGTGCTCGCCGTAGACGTCGCGGTCGAAATCGAAGATCAGCACCTCGAGCAGCGTCGGCCCGCCGCCGACGGTCGGCCGCGTGCCGACGCTCGCGACGCCGTCGAGCAGGTGCGGCGCGAGCCCGCCGACGCGCACCGCGAAGATGCCGTCGATCGGCGAGCGACGACGCTTCAGGCTCACGTTGGCCGTCGGAAACCCGAGGACCTTGCCGAGGCCCCGTCCCCGGATCACGCGCCCGGAAAGGCTGAAGTCGCGGCCGAGCATCGCCCTCGCCTTCGCGAGATCGCCGGCCGCGAGCGCGGCCCGAATCGCCGTGCTGCTGATCCGCTCCCCGTGCAACGACACCGGAGGCACCACGGAGACCGTGAAGCCGTGCTCGACGCCTGCGCGGCGCAGGTCGTCGAGGCCGCCGCCGCGCCCGTAGCCGAAACGGAAGTCGTGCCCGACGACGACGTGCCGGGCCGCGAGCCGCGCGACGAGCAGCTCTTCGATGAACGCCTGCGGCGACAGCTGCCTGAGCTTCCGGAAGCTTGCGCAGAAGAACTCGTCGATGCCGGCGCGCCGGAACAGCTCGAAGCGCTCGCGGAAGCAGGTCAGCCGCGCGGGCGGATCATCCGGCGACAGCACCTCGCCCGGCATCGGCTCGAACGAGCAGACGAGCGCCGGAACGCCGTCCGCACGGGCCGTGGCGAGCACGGCCTCGAGGATCCGCTGATGACCGAGATGCAGCCCGTCGAACGCGCCGATGGTCACGGCGCGCCCGCCGGGCACCGGCTTCATCGCGTCGATGTCGCGGCAGAGGCGCATCTTTCACGCTCCGGCGCGGGGCGCCGGCGGCGCGCGCTCGATCTCGCGCTCGGCACGCAGCACCTGCGGTCCGAGGCCCGTCGCGACGCACGTGCCTGCGTACACGAGCACCGCGCCCGCGACGAGCACGCCGAGCCATGCGACGCGCGTCTCCCGGCTCATCTCGAGCCAGTCGCCGAGCGCGGCCTGCACGGCGACGACGAGCCCGGCCATCACCGCGCATGCGACGGCGACGCGGACGACGAGCGGCGCCCAGCGCGTCCGCGTGCGATAGACGCCGGCGGACACGAGCCCCGACAGCAGCATCCCGGCGTTGCAGAGGCCGGAGACGCTCGTTGCGAGCGCGAGCCCGGCATGCGCGGGGGCCCATCCGGTGAGGATCAGCAGGTTCACGAGCACGACGTTCAGCACGAGGTTGATCAGCACGGTGCGCACACCGATGCGCACCGGAGTCCGCGTATCCTGCCGTGCGAAGTACGCCGGCGCCAGCACCTTGACGGCGACGAAGCCGATCAGGCCGGGCGCGAACGCCGCGAGGCTCGCGGCGGACATCCGCACGTCCGCGGCGTCGAACTCGCCGCCGTGGAAGATCGTCGCGAGCAGCGGCTCCGAGAGCAGGAGCAGACCGACGGCGGCCGGCACCGTGATCACGAGCACCCAGCGCAAGGCCCAGTCGAGCGTCGCGACGAACGCCTCGGCCGATCTTCGCGCGTGCTGCTCGGCGAGGTTCGGCAGGATCACGGTGCCGAGCGCGATGCCGACGACGCCGAGCGGGAACTCCATCAGCCGATCCGAGTAGTAAAGCCAGCTGATGCTCCCTGCCGCGAGGAACGACGCGATCAGCATGTCGAGCATCAGGTTGATCTGCACGATCGACGAGCCGAACAGCGCGGGCGTCATCAGCCGCAGCACGCGGGCGACCTCGCCGTCGCGGAGCGCGAGCCGCGGCCGCGGCAGCAGTCCGAGCTTCAGCAGGAACGGCAGCTGAAACGCGAGCTGCACGACGCCCGCGGCGAACACGCCCGCCGCGAGGCCGATCGCCGGCCGCTCCATCTGCGGCGCAACGAGCGCCGCGAACAGGATCAGCACGACGTTGAGCAGCACGGGCGTGAACGCCGGCACGGCGAAGCGCCGATGCACGTTCAGGATCGCGCCCGCGAACGCCGTCAGCGACACGAAGAAGAGATACGGCAGCGTCAGCCGCAGCATATCGGTCGCGAGCACGCGGCGCGCGTCGTCACCGATGAACCCGGGCGCGAAGACGAGGATCAGGAGCGGCGCGGCGAGCACGCCGAGCGCCGTGACCGCGAACAGCACCGCGGTCAGCGTGCCGGCGACCTTGTCGATCAGCGCGCGCGTCTCGTCGGCCGTCCGCGTCCCCCGGTACTCGGACAGCACCGGCACGAAGGCCTGCGAGAACGCACCCTCGGCGAAGAACCGCCGCAGCAGGTTCGGGATCTTGAACGCGACGAAGAACGCGTCCATCACGAGCCCGGCGCCGAACCAGTGCGAGAAGCCGATGTCCCGGGCGAGGCCGGTGATCCGCGAGACGAGCGTCATCGCGCTGACGACGCCGGTCGACGCAAGCAGCGCCCCGCGGCGCGCCTTGCCGGCCGCTTCAGGATTCATCTGTTCGGGGCGGGCTCGATTCACGCTGGGGCCGGCTTGACTTGGGTTTGGGGGCTTCGAATAATACCCGGCCTTTCCCGGCCCTCCGCCGAAAAGCAAACGGAATCGAACGTTGGCCAATATCAAATCCGCCAAGAAACGCGCTCGGCAGAACGTCGCGCGTCGCGCTCACAACATGGCCTTGAGGTCGCGGGGCCGCACGGCGATCAAGAAGGTGCTGAAGGCCATTCAGGCCGGCGACCGCGAAGCCGCGGTGGCGTTGTTCCGTGAAGCCGTGCCTCAGATCGACCGGATGGTCACGAAGGGCCTGATCGCCAAGAATCGCGCCGCGCATTACAAGAGCCGCCTGAACGCGAAGCTACGCGCGATGTCCTGATTCGTCCGGGGGCGTTGCCGGGTACGCCGGCTCAGGCGCCGCCGGGCTCCGCTCCGCGCGCTCCCGGCGTAGCGTCTCCAGATACCGCATACAGTCCCGGGCGAGCACGTCGACGCCCTCCTTCGCCAGCGCGCTGATCCCGTAGACCGGGCCGTCCCAGCCGTACGCGCGGACGATCGCGTCCACGCGGTCCTGCCGTTCGTCCGCCGGCAGGAGGTCCAGCTTGTTCAGCACGAGCCATCGGGGCAGCCTCTCGAGCTCCGGCGAGTAGCGGCCGAGCTCGGCCGCGATCGCGCGTGCCTCCGCAACGACCTCGTCGACCGGCCGGTCCGGGCTCGCATCGACGACGTGGAGCAGCAGGCGCGTGCGCTCGAGGTGCTTCAGGAAACGGATCCCGAGCCCGGCGCCCTCCGCGGCACCCTCGATGAGGCCGGGAATGTCGGCGAGGACGAAGCTCTGCTCGACGCCGACCCGCACGACGCCGAGGTGCGGGTGCAGCGTCGTGAACGGGTAGTCCGCCACCTTCGGCCGGGCCGCGGACATTGCGCGCGTGAGCGTCGACTTGCCGGCGTTCGGCGCGCCGAGCAGGCCGACGTCGGCGAGGACCTTGAGCGCGAGCAGCAGCCGGCGCTCCTCGCCGGGCTCGCCCGGCGTCGCGCGCCGCGGCGCGCGGTTCACGCTGCTCTTGAAGGTCGTGTTGCCGCGTCCGCCGCGGCCGCCGCGCGCGACGAGCAGCACGTCGTCGGGGTTCAGCAGGTCGCCGAGCTTCTCGCCCGTGTCGAGATCGTGGACCTCCGTGCCGACGGGAACCGGAATGTAGAGGTCGGCGCCCGAGCGGCCGGTCATGTTGCGGCCGCCGCCCGGCTCGCCGTTCTCGGCCCTGAACCGGCGCTGCACGCGGAAGTCCGCGAGCGTGTTCAGTCCCTCGCGCGCGACGAGGTAGACGCTGCCGCCGTGGCCGCCGTCGCCGCCGTCGGGCCCGCCGCGCGGAATGTACTTCTCGCGCCGGAAGCTGACCGTGCCGTTGCCGCCTCGGCCGGCCTCGACTCGGATGTCCGCTTCGTCGACGAACTTCACGGCATGAAAAACGCGGTCGCCGAGACGAAAAAAGCCCCGACGCGCGGGGCTTTTCTCGTCGCGCTCACGGCGAAGCTCAGTTCGCCACGACGCTGACGTGCAAGCGCTTCTTCGGGCCCTTCGTCTCGAATACGACCCGCCCGTTCGCGAGCGCGTACAGCGTATGGTCCCGGCCGACCCCGACGTTCGTGCCGGCCCGGTAACGGGTGCCCCGCTGCCGCACGAGGATGTTGCCGGCGAGGACCTCCTCGCCGCCGAAACGCTTCACGCCGAGCCGTTTCGACTCGGAATCGCGCCCGTTCTTCGAGCTGCCGCCGGCTTTCTTGTGTGCCATCGAAAATTCTCCTGACTGGGTTGCGAAAGTCGGCGCCCGGAGCGCCGGCCCCGCAGGCGGTGGCCGCTAGGCGGCGTCCCCGCCCGAGATCGACGTGATCTCGACTTCCGTGTAGTGCTGCCGATGCCCCGCCGTGCGCCGATAGTGCGCCCGGCGCTTGAACTTGACGATCTCGATCTTCTTCGCGCGCCCCTGGCCCAGCACCTTGCCCTGAACCTTGCCGCCCGGGACGAGCGGCGTACCGATGCGAATATCGGCACCGTCGCCAACGAGCAGCACCTGATCGAAGTCGATCACGTCGCCGACCTCGGCGTTCAGCCGCTCGACGCGCAGCTTGTCGCCGGGGCTCACGCGGTACTGTTTACCGCCTGTACGAAAAACCGCATACACTGGGAATCGCTCCTCGGCAATTCGAAGCGGTGCCGGACCGCAGGAAGCGACGCATTTTAGTGAGTGCCCCAAGGACGGTCAACGCGACACGCACGGGCCGGAACACCGGGTCCCGAGGTCTCCGCCGCCCGAGCGCGTCTCTGCCGTGCTCGCCAAACCGGCCCGCTTGAGGCATCATTTCGCAAATGCATGTTGCCTCGAGCCAACAGTCGGCACCGTCGCTCGACGCACTGAGATCCTTGGTCGGCGACGATTGGGGCGACGTGAACCGCGTCATCTACCGCCGCCTCGGCAGCGACGTCGCGCTCGTCAATCAGGTCGCCCACCACATCATCTACAACGGCGGGAAGCGGCTGCGGCCGCTCGCGGTGCTGCTCGCCGCGCGCGCGTGCGGCTACAGAGGCGGCGCGCACGTCTCCGCCGCCGCGATCATCGAGTTCATCCATACCGCGACGCTGCTGCACGACGACGTCGTCGACGGCTCCGGGCTGCGCCGCGGGCAGCGCACGGCGAACGCGATGTTCGGCAACCAGGCGAGCGTGCTCGTCGGCGATTTCCTCTACTCGCGCGCGTTCCAGATGATGGTCGAGATCGACGACATCAAGATCCTGAGCGTGATGGCGAACGCGACGAACACGATCGCCGAGGGCGAAGTACTGCAGCTGATGAACTGCAACAATCCGGACATCACCGAAGCGGACTACATGGAGGTGATCTACCGGAAAACGGCGAAGCTCTTCGAGGCGGGCACGCGCATCGCCGCGATCCTCGCGGGGCAGGACGAGCGCATCGAGCAGGCGCTGGTCGCGTTCGGCCGGCACCTCGGCCTCGCGTTCCAGCTCGTCGACGACGCGCTCGACTACGCCGCGAAGCCCGAGGAGCTCGGCAAGAACATCGGCGACGACCTCGCCGAAGGCAAGCCGACGCTGCCCCTGATCTATGCGATGGCGCACGGCAGCGCGGCCGAGCGGCACATGATCCGCGAGGCGATCGAGACGGGCGGCACGCAGAACCTGACGTCGATCCAGCTCGCGATCGAGTCCTCGGGCGGGCTGCGCTACACCGCGGAGCGCGCGCGGATCGAGGCGGAGGCCGCAATCGCCGCGCTGACGCCGCTGCCGCCCTCGAAGTTCCGCGAGGGCCTGACGGGGCTCGCGCAGTTCGCAATCTATCGCCGCTTCTGACCTTCCTGCCTGCCCTGCTCCGCTGCTCTGTCGTCCTGCCAGTACAAGACGCCGAGCGTCAGGCCTTCTTCTGCGCGGCCTCGAAGGCGGCCAACTGCTCCGGCGTCGCGGGCGGCTGGTACTTCGCCTTCCACTCATCGTAAGGCATGCCGTACACGCGCTCGCGGGCCGCGTCGAGATCGATGTCGATGCCCTTCTCCTTCGCCGCCTCGACGTACCACTTGCTGAGGCAGTTGCGGCAGAAGCCGGCGAGGATCATGAGGTCGATGTTCTGCACGTCCTTGCGCTCGTCGAAATGCCGCAGCAGGCGGCGGAACACCGCCGCGTCGAGCTCGGTCTTCGTCTTCTCGTCCATCTCTCGTTCCTCGTCGATCCGTCACGCTGCACCGCGGACGTACGCGTCGACGTCCGCGAGAATCTCGGGCCAAAGCGAATACGGCCCCGCCCCGCCGGTGCGCTTCGCGAACTCGTCGCGGAGCCTGCGCGCCTGCTCCGGCGAGAACGTTTCGCGCCAGTCGCCGACGATGCCCTTCCGCACGAACTCGGGCATCCCCTCAGGCCGCGCGCTCGACCAGCGCCGCTGATCGCGGCTCATCCGCTCGAAGCTCGACTCCTCGCGGATCGCGGCGAGCGCCGCGCGGTTCCGCGCCGTGCTCGACGCCGGCTCGCCGATGAACGCGGCCACCTCGGCGATCACCTGCTCCGTCTCGCGCTTCATCCGCTCGTACGTCACGAACAGCACGTTCGGCGCGCTCCTCCGCGCGTGCCACGCCAAGAGGTGATCGAAGTAGTCGCCGAAATCGACCTCCCCGCGGATGAAGCATTCGAAGAAGTCCTCGAACGTGCCGTCCGCGAAGTCGTAGTGGCGCACGAAGCCGCGAGTGTGATGGTAGAACGACACGGCGCAGTCGAACGGATTGCGCGCGATGTACACGTAGCGCGCATCGCGGTGAAACGGCGTCATCGCGAACGGCAGGTGCGTCTTGATCATTCGCCGCTCGGGCAACGCGCTCACGAATTCCGCGCCGACCTCCTCGAGATGCGGGAAGAACTCCTCGAGCTTTCGTCCCGCCGGCAACGGGCGAGCGCCGTTCATCAGCAGATAAACGACGTACTGCATCCACGTCGTGCCGCATTTCGGGTAGCTCGCGACGAATACGTCCGACGCGAGCGGCCGATACGCGAGGCCCGACGCGAAACCGTGGACGGGAAAGCCCATCGGCATGCGGAATCCGTCGTGGACGACGTAGCTCGGACGGCGGCGGATGGCTGTCGACATCGGCGGCAGTGTCGATGTTAAATGGCTTTGGCGGCATTCGTAGGATAACCCGAATGCAGCCCGCGGCACGAAGATTGCCGCCTGCCGCGCCGGGCTGCGCGAAGCGGAGACGATATGAGCAAGGACTGGATCGTCGTCGCCGACAAGAACCGCTGCCGCATCTTCGAGCAGGCGAACCGGCACGGTGCGCTCGAAGAGATCGCCGACCTCGTCGCGCCGACGACGAGGCTCAAGAACCAGGACATCAACACGGACCGCCATGGCCGCGCGTTCGACAGCGGCGGACAGGGCCGGCACGCGATGGGAAGCTCCGTCGAGCCGGTCGAGCAGGAAGCGATTCGCTTCGCGAAGGAGGTCGCGGCGAAGCTCGACAGCGGGCGCCAGCAGAACAGCTTCGGCAAGCTCTACGTCATCGCGGAGCCGCGCTTTCTCGGTTATCTCCGGCAGAACTACTCCCGCCCGCTCAAGGAGATGATCGCGGCCGAGATCGACAAGGACTGGACGATGCAGCCGCCGGACGAGATCCGCACTCGGCTGCGCGAGGCCGTGTTCGGCGGCTAGCGCTTCGCGCCTGCGAGACTCGGTCTACCCGACGGGGCTCGAGGCCCGCACGTCTCGCCGTGCGGCCGCGGCGAGCGCTACACGTAAGCCATCCAGCGCCCCGCCGTCATCACGCCGAGCCAGAGCACGAGCGACAGCGTCGCGACCACCTTGATGGCCACGGGCGTTTCCCCCGCCGTGAGCCAGCGCTCCCCCGTCCGCGCGACCGCAACGGTGAACGCGAGCGCATTCAGGCCCGCCAGCGCCATCAGCGTCATCTTCACCCAAAACGCCTTGTTCGTGCCGAACGACGTCGCGTTGTAGATGAACATCAGCGAGCCGGTGACCACGTTGATCAGGAAGCCGACCCAGACCCACGGCAGAAGCCCGAGCATCGGCGGCAGCGGCAGGCTGCGCGCGAAGCCGAGCAGGCGCAGATCGATCAGCATGATGGAGCCGACGAGCATCGCCAGCCCGATGTAGTGGATCGTCTCGAACGTCGCGTACATCCACACGGACGTCGTGATCGCGGCCGCGATCGGCGTGCTCTCGAGCCAGACGAGGAAATCCATGACGCGTCCCTATGGCGTGTACGCGATCAGCCGTCCCGCGACCGCGGCGCCGACCCAGAAGACGAGCGAAACGGCGGCGAGCCCCTTCGCGACCGGGTCTGCACCGCCGCCCGCCGGCGGCTCGTGAAAGACCTTCCGCGACAGAAGGACGGCGTTGATGCCGGCGAGCGCGATCAGGACGATCTTGATCCTGAACGTGTAGCTGCTGAAGAAATAGATCGCGTCGGAAGCGAAGAGCGCGAGCCCGGACACGGCGTTGATCGTGAATCCGAGCCAGGCGAGCGGCAGCAGGTCCTGCGTGCCGAGGAGCGGCAGCTCGGGCTTGAAACCGAGCACGCGCAGGTTCGTGAGTCCGAGGGACCCGAGCAGCATCGCCATGCCGAGCGCATGCATCGTCTCGAGCAGCGGATAGGCCCAAATCGTTTCCGCAACCGCGGTCGCGAAGGCGGTGCTTTGCAGCCAGGCCAGGAAGTCCATTCAGCGTCCCCCGAACGCAGGACCCCGAGGCCCTCGCGATCGTGCTCGCCGGCACCGCGTGCCGGCTCCCCCCAACTGGTCACCCCGCGCACGACGGGGCGCGGGCCGATTCTAGCGGCGCACGGAGCTTGCGCAAACCTCGGCATCGCGCGGGCGGAAGCCCGCGCGCTTCGGCGGCGGCGGTCCGACTACCAGGCGATGCCGTAGTCTTCGCCGAAATCGCTAGCGCCGCCCCACATCGTGCCGTTCTCTTGATCGAAATAGATCGCCGTGATCGGCCCGGAGGTGTGGCTCGCGGTCTCGATGAAGTACCCCATGCGCTCGAGGTCGATCCGCACCTCCCACGGCACGTCGTCCCTGAGGAGAATCCGTCCCGGCTCCGAGCTGTGCGACCCGAACGAGCTGTGCATCTGGTAGCTGTTGAAGTTCGCGGCCTCGACGGCCTTCTGCACGTCCATGCCGAACTCGACGACGTTCAGGAAGAACTGCAGGAGGTTCTGATCCTGCGCATCGCCGCCCTGCACCGAGAAGGCCAGGAAAGGCTTGCCGTCGCGCAGCGCGATGCTCGGGCTCAGCGTCGCCCGCGGGCGCTTGCCGGGCTCGAGGACGTTGAACGGATTGAAGCGCGGGTCCATGACGAAGCTCTGCATCCGCTGCGACAGGCCGACGCCCGTGTGTCCGGCGATGAACGCGGGGATCCAGCCGCCGCTCGGCGTGATCGATACGACCCAGCCATCCGCGTCCGCGGTCTGCAGCGACGTCGTCCCGGCGCGAAACGCCTCCTCGTCCGTCAGCGTGCGCGTCTCGTCGTCGACGCGCGCGCCGCGCATCCGCCGCGGGTCGATGCGCGGACGCCAGCTCTTCAGCAGGTCCGCGTAGGGATTCGTGTCGCCCTGATACGGATACGGGTCGCCCGGCTTCACGTTCGGATCGTTGCGCTCCCAGTCGATCTGCTCGAAGCGATCGCGAGCGTACGCCTTCGACAGCAGCCCCTCGATCGGCTCCTCGGGCGGGAAGTACGGATCGCCGTAGTAGAAGTCGCGATCGGCGTACGCGAGGTTCATCGCCTGATAGAGCGTGTGGATGTAGCGCGCGCTGTTGTAGCCCATCTCGCGCAGATTCACGTTCTCGAGGATGTTCAGCGTCTGCAGCAGCACGGGGCCCTGCACCCAGTGCGTCAGCTTGTAGACCTCGATGCCCTTGTACGTCGTGACGACGGGGTCCTCGACGTAGACGCGCCAGCTCGCGAGGTCCTCCGTCGTGATCAGCCCGCCGGCCGCCTGCACGGCCTCGGCGATCTCGCGCCCGATGTCGCCGCGGTAGAAGCGGTCGTAGGCGGCCATGATCGCCTCTTCGCGGCTCTTGCCGGCCTTCCGCGCGTCCCGCTCCGCCTCGACGAGCCGCATCAGCGTGCCGAGCAGCTCGGGCTGCGAGAACACCTCGCCCGGCCGGGGCGCCGCCCACGCACGAGGACGGCTCGGATCGTAATGAGGCAGCAGGACGCGGCGCGAGTCGTCCCAGCGCACGAGCAGCTCCTTCGCCGACTCGATCGACTCCGACGCCTGACGCTCCATCGGGTAGCCGCGCGCCATCTCGATCGCGGGCGCAAGGACCTCCTCGAGGCTCAGCGTGCCGAACTGGGCGAGCATGACCATGATCCCGCCCGGGGTCCCCGGCGTGACCGCGGCGAGCGGGCCGAAGTCCGGCGGCTGCGAAAGCCCGCGTGAACGGAAGAACTCGGGGGTCGCGCCGGTCGGCGCCGCGCCGAGCGCGTTGATCCCCTTCACCTCGCCCGTGCGCGGGTCATGGATCAGCGCCTGCGTCTCGCCGCCCCAGCTCAGCGTGTCCCACATCGTCGCCGCCGCGGCGAGCGTCGCCACGGCCGCGTCGACGGCGTTGCCGCCCTTCAGGAACGTCATCGCGCCCGCGGTCGCGGCGAGCGGCTTGCCCGCGACGACCACCCAGTGCTTGCCGTGCAGCGCCGGCTTCACCGTATGGATGTTCTCCTGAGCCGACGTCGCCGGCGCGAGAACGCTCATCACGACGCCGAGCACGAAGCCGGCGAGCCCGGGGCGGCCCGTCGCGGGGCCGGTCGCAGCCTGGTTTTTCATGGGCCCCAGTGTAACCGTGTCCGCACCGCGCGCGCACCGAGCCCGTCTCAGCCCCGATCCCGGCGGTCACCGCCTCGGGCGCGGCCCCCCGCCGGGGCGCCCCCGTTCCGGGGAGCCGCCGCGGACGCCGGGTTACAATTCGAGCTTCGCTCGCAGCCGAAACCGGTAGTCGCTTGCCCGCAAGAACACCCGTGTCCCCCCAGCCTGCGCACCCGCCGCTCGCACACCTGCTGCGCCCACAGACGCTCGACGAGTTTCTCGGTCAGGAACACCTGCTCGGCCCCGGGAAGCCGCTGCGGCACGCGATCGAGAGCGGCCAGGTCGGCAGCATGGTGCTGTGGGGCCCGCCCGGCAGCGGGAAGACGACCCTCGCCCGCCTCATCGCGAACTACACGGACAAGGCGTTCGAGGTCTTCAGCGCCGTCACGGAGGGCGTGCCGCGCGTGCGCGAGATCATCCGCGAGGCCCAGCAGCGGCTCGCGACCGAGGGCCGCGGCACGATCCTCTTCTGCGACGAGATCCATCGCTTCAACAAGGCCCAGCAGGACGCGTTCCTGCCGTACGTCGAGGAAGGCGTGATCACGCTGATCGGCGCGACGACCGAGAACCCGTCGTTCGAGCTGAACTCGGCGCTCTTGTCGCGCCTTCGGGTCTTCGTGCTCGAGCCGCTCGAACCCCGTCACATCGCCGACATCGTCTCGCGGGGTATCGCACGGCTCGACGCGGACGCCGGCACCGATCTCGTGCTCACGCCCGACGCGCTCGAGCTCGTCGCGCAGCACGCGGACGGCGACGCGCGCCGGGCGCTGAACCTGACCGAGGCCGTCTGGCACCACGCGCGCAACAGCCTGCCGCGCGGCACCCGCGAGATCGACGCCGAGCTCGTGAGGCGCGTCCTCGAGCGGCGCATTCCGCGCTACGACAAGAGCGGCGAGCAGCACTTCAACCTGACCTCCGCGCTGCACAAGGCCGTACGCGGCAGCGACGTGAACGGCGCGCTCTACTGGCTCGCACGGATGATCGACGCCGGCGAGGATCCGCTCTACATCGCGCGCCGCGTCGTGCGGATGGCGAGCGAGGACATCGGGCTCGCCGACCCGCGCGCGCTGTCGCTCGCGCTCGCGGCCAAGGAGGCGTATCACTTCCTCGGCTCGCCTGAGGGCGAGCTCGCGATCGCCGAGGCCGTGATCTATCTCGCGACGGCGCCGAAGTCGAACCGGGCCTACGTTGCGTGGCAGGGTGCGCTCGACGCCGCGCGCGAGCACCCGGCGGAGCCCGTGCCGCTGCACATCCGCAACGCGCCGACGAAGCTCATGCGCGAGCTCGGCTACGGCCGCGGCTACCGCTACGACCACGACGAGGGCGGCTTCGCCGCGGGTCAGGAGTATCTGCCGGAGAAGCTCCGCGGCGCGTCGTGGTACGCGCCGAGCCGGCACGGTTTCGAGAAAACGCTCGCGGAACGGATGGAATGGTGGGAGAGCATGAAACGATCCGGCGGCCGCGCGAAAGGCGGTGACGAATGACGACGACGACCGTGCAGCGCGCGTTCTTCGCCGCGTTGCTGGTCCTCGTGACCGTCGCCTTCCTTTGGCTGATCCGCGGCTTTTTGCAGCCCGTCTTCTGGGCGGTCGCGCTCGGCATCATCGTCTATCCGCTGCACTCGCGGCTCGAGCGGCGCTTTGCGCCCCGCCGCTCGCTCGCCGCAGGGCTCAGCATGCTGATCGTCGTGATGGTCGTGCTCCTGCCGCTCGCCGGCCTGATCACCGCGGTGACCGCCGAGGCGACGTCCCTCGTGCAGCGGCTCACCCAGCAGGACATCGGTCTCGACCGCGTATACGACGAGGTCGCGGAGCGTTTGCCGCGGGCCGTCATGGAACGGCTGCCGACGGACATCGAGAACATCGAGGCGCGTCTCGCCGAGGCCGCCGTCACGGCAAGCCGCTTCATCGCGGCGCGGGCGCTCTCGATCGGTCAGGACACGCTGCGCATCGCGGTGTTCTTCTTCCTGATGCTCTATCTGCTCTTCTTCTTCCTGCGCGACGGGCCGAAGCTGCTCGACGGGCTCGTGCGCGCGCTGCCGCTCGGCGACGAGCGCGAGCGGCACCTGCTCGCGCGGTTCGCCGAGGTGTCCCGTGCGACGATCAAGGGCACGCTCGTCGTCGGCGTCGTGCAAGGGGCGATCGGCGGACTCGCGTTCTGGGTCCTCGGCATCGGCGGAGCGCTGCTGTGGGGCGTCGTCATGGCGCTGCTCAGCATTCTGCCCGCCGTCGGGCCCGCGCTGGTCTGGCTCCCGGCGGCGATCTTCCTGTTCGCGACCGGCCGCATCATCGCCGGGATCGTGCTGATCCTGATCGGTGTGCTCGTGATCGGGCTCGTCGACAATCTGCTCCGCCCGATCCTCGTCGGCCGCGACACGCGGATGCCCGACTACCTGATCCTGCTGTCGACGCTCGGCGGGCTCACCGCGTTCGGGCTAGCGGGGATCGTCATCGGGCCGATCATCGCCGCGTTCTTCCTGAGCTGCTGGGAGATGGCGCCCGAGGAGTTCGAGGGCCTGCCGCCCGAGGAGCTCGCCGCGGAGGACGACGAAGGCTCCGACGAAGACGAGCACCAGCTCGGAGCGCCGCACGACGCGGACGACACCGCGGCCATCGCCCGCCTCGCGCCAGGCCACGACGAGCCCGTCCACGCCGAGCGGGCGTCGCGGGTCGAGACCTGATCCGGCGAGGCGGCGCGGATGCGCGTGCTCGTCCTCGGGGCCAACGGTTTCATCGGCGCCGCCGTGACCGCCCGGCTCCTCGCGCGCGGCGACGAGGTCGTCGGCGTCGCGCGCCGATTCGGGGCCGAGCATTCCGCTCTGCGCTGGGTCCGGATCGACATCGCGCGCGCGAGGTCCGAGGCCGACTGGCGGCCGCATCTCGAAGGCATCGACGCCGTCGTCAACTGCGCCGGCGTGCTGCAGGACGCGCCCGGTACCTCGGCTCGGGGCGTGCACGTCGACGGCATCGCGGCGCTCGCCGCCGCGTGCGAGCAGGCCGGGATTCGCCGGTTCGTGCATCTTTCCGCAGTCGGCGCCGACCGCGAGTCGTTATCGCCGTTCTCCGAGACGAAGAAGGCCGGAGAGGAAGCGCTGTCGTCGCGCGACCTCGACTGGGTGATCCTCAGGCCCTCCGTCGTCGTCGGCCGGGCGGCGTACGGCGGAAGTGCCCTGCTGCGCGGGCTCGCCGCGCTGCCGGTGCTGCCCGGGATCCCCGACGCGGGGCCGTTGCAGATCGTGCAGCTCGGCGATCTCGTCGCGACGATCCTGTTCTTCCTCGAGCCCGGCGCGCCGGCCCGCGTCGCGCTCGACGTCGCGGGTCCGGAGCGGCTCTCGTTCGACGACGTCGTGCTCGCATACCGTCGGTGGCTGCGTTTCGGGCCGCCCCGGCGGATTCGCGTGCCGCGCTGGCTCTTCGCGCTCGGCTACAAGCTCGGGGACCTCGTCGGCGCGCTCGGCTGGCGAACGCCGATCCGCACGACCGCTCGGCGGGAGCTCGTTCGCGGCGCCGTCGGCGATCCGGGCCGCTGGATCGAGATCACCGGGATCGAGCCGCAACCGCTCGGGGCCGCGCTCGCGGCCGAGCCCGCGTCGGTTCAGGAGCGATGGTTTGCGCGGCTCTATTTCGTGAAGCCGATCGTGTTCGCGATCTTCGCCGCGTTCTGGATCCTGACCGGCCTCGTTTCGCTCGGCCCGGGCTGGGACGTCGGGATCGAGTACATGGTGCGCGGCGGCGCAGGCGCGGTCGCCGTCCCCGGCGTGGTCGCGGGCGCGCTCGCGGATATCGTGATCGGCATCGGCATCGCGATCAGACGCACCTCGAAGCCCGCGCTCTACGCGGCGCTCGCGATCTCCGTGTTCTATCTCGTCACGGGCACGATCCTGCTGCCCGAGCTCTGGGCGGATCCGATCGGGCCGATGATGAAGATCTGGCCGATCATCGCGCTGAACCTCGTCGCGCTCGCGATCGTCGAGGATCGCTGAGCTCGATGGCGGATCGCTGAGCTCGATGGCCGCGTACTACCACTTCCTGTTGTGGCTCCACGTGATCGGCGCGGCGGTGCTGCTCGGCACGGGTGCCGGCATCGCGTTCTTCATGCTCGTCGCGCATCTGCGCAAGGATCCCGCCGTCATCGCCGGCGTCGCATCGATCGTCGTCCTCGCCGACTTCGTGTTCACGGCGACGGCGGTCGTCGCGCAGCCGATCACGGGCGTCCTGCTCGCGCGGCTTCTCGGCTATCCGATTCTCGACGGCTGGATCGCGCTGTCGCTGATCCTCTACGTGTTCACCGGCGCGTTCTGGCTGCCGGTCGTGTGGATGCAGATGCGGATGCGGGATCTCGCGGCCGACGCCGTGCGCCGCGGCGAGCCGCTGCCGCGCGCGTACCATCGGCTCTTCCGGTGGTGGTTCGCGTTCGGCTTTCCGGCGTTCACGGCCGTGCTCGCGATCTTCTGGCTGATGATCGCGCGGCCCGCGTTCTCGTTCGCCGAGCTTTAGCGCGGGGACGTGCCCGTCGCCGAGGAGCCGCCGGCGCCCGTCCTGCGGGACGGTATGCGCTTTGCCCCTTCGCGGGCGCAGGCGTCGAGCATGCGGAGGTGCCTGTGGGCGCGCATCGGACCGTCGACGTTGCAGACGAAAACGTCGATGCCGCGCACGCGCCCGCCGTCGCCGACGGCAGGCGCGAAGTGATGCTGGTAATAGGCCTTCTCGCCCGCGCGCTCGATCTTCAGGATCAGCCGCAGGGCCGACCCGCCGTCGAGCAGCCTCTCGAGGTCGTGCTCGATCTCGGCCGTGCGGCCGGGCACGAGCTGCCGGAACGGCCGGCCGAGCGCGTCGTCGACCGCGATGCCGTACGCGGCCGCGAGCCACGCGTTGATGTGCGCGCAGCGCAGCGCGCCGTCGAGGTGCATGAAGCCGATCGGCGCCCGGCCGATCACGTCGTCGAAACTGCGATCCATCGGTGCGACCGTCCGCCGTCGACGATAGACGTCGAGTCGGGTCACGTTCGATCTCGGCTTCGAGCTCATTTATCTGCTCCTCGCGGCCGCAACAACACCTTGCTGCGGCATCTCGAATCGGTTTCCAAGCATAGAGGCTGCGGGGGCCTGCGGGCGTGAGCGCGTCCACAGTCGGGACGCCTCGCCGGCCCCGTTGCCGGCGCCCTCGCCGCCCCGTCCCGCGTTTCCGACGCCGCCTGCGCCCCGACGCGTCGCCGGTCCGACCCGCCGGTCTTGCCTCCCGCGCCCTCGAAGCGTATAAGGTGCGCGATTTCGCGGGCTACCGACCGGCCCCGGCGGAACGGCTCGAGCCCCCGCCGTCAACCTGTCATTTGCCCGCAGAATCAAGCAAAATTCACGACACGGAGGGTCGTCGCGTCAAGCGCCGACGCCGCGCCGCAAGGCACGTCGGGGTGTAGCTCAGCCTGGTAGAGCACTGCGTTCGGGACGCAGGGGCCGTAGGTTCAAATCCTATCACCCCGACCATTTAACTCTTTGATTTTTTAAGCAGCGTAAGCGGAATTTCAGGCATCCGGATCGCGGCGAAATGCCGGATCTGTGCCCAACCCGTGCCACCGCCCGCCGAGCGCTTACGCCGCAGCGCTACACGTGACTCCCGTTACTCGCATTCCGCCGCTCGGCCGCCGCTATCCCCTGACCCAATGGAACAGGGGCCAAGCGAGGAACGGCCATAGAAACAAAGGAAGCGCGAGCAGCACCAGTTCCACCATTCGCGAAGCCGGCCTGGGCTTATCCAACTTCAGATACGCCAAAACCCCGAGGCAAAGCCCCGTCAAGCACAGCAGAATCGAGGCTGGGATCAACAGCATGAAGCCCGATGCCACCGCTTTCCCTTCCGGCGTAATACCTTGAGCGAAGTAGTGGGTTTCGCTGTACTCGCGCCAGTCGATGATCACTGCCGCGGGGAGCACGACCGATACGGCCGAGAATGAGATAGCCCACGCGCGGAGCTTTTGCTCGATACTCACTGCGTTCTCATCCCTCGTGCCCGTGCGCCCACGTTCGTTTTGCTCGCCTGCGAAGCGAAGAAGACGGCGGCAGCGACCCGGGTTTGCACACCGAGCTTCGACAGGATGCTTCGAACGTGATTCTTTACGGTTTGCACCTCGATGCCGAGGCGCTGTGAGATCAGTTTGTTCGACAGCCCTTCCTGGACGAGGCGGAGCACCTCGACCTCGCGCTCCGTCAGAGAAGGCTTGGCGTCTCCCTTTTTCCTTCCGTTGATCGATTGCCCGATTTGCCTAAACAGGTAAGCCGCCACCTTGGGCGAGCAATGCAGAGTGTTCTTCGCGACGGAATCTATTGCAACGAGGAGATCTTCCATCGAAGCGTCCGGCGGCACGAAGCCGGAGAACCCGGCTTGAGCGCAGTTGACCACTGCGTACTCGATCTCTGGAACTCCAAGAGCCACCGTCTTGACCTGTTGGCAGACCATTCTCAGATCGTCCCCGATTTCCGCGGGGTCTGCGCGGAGCATTTCCACGATCACGACATCCGGCGCCAGCTCTCGAACGCGACTCGGCACCTCGTCGACCGAACATGCGGCTACCCGAATCGCCACAGTGCCCGAGTATTCCTGAATCGCTTTCGTCAAGCTCTCCCGCATTACGCGGAGGTCGCTTACGACGAGTACTCGGAGCGCAGACATCGTCTCAAGGCCACCTCGTTAACCACTCGTGAGAGTGGCGATCCCCCGGAAACCCCGGTAGTCCGACGGGCGCTCTGCACACCCTACTATGCGCCCCGAGTGCTCAGTATTCGGTCACATACGCGCACATCCCGATCTCGACTCGGCCTCGCATATGCTCTTGAAGCGCACCAAGAGCCGCTGCTTACATTCTTGTAGCTAGGCTCTCTATCTGAATCGAGCTATTTAAACTCCCCCGTTCACTCACCGTCAAGGCACTGAGAGTTTCTCCACCTCATTGCGAGCCGCACGGAGCGCAGACTAGAGCGACGCTAGCCTCCTCGCTGCCTCATCGACTCGCGGCAGCCGTTCGATCGCCAACGCGACGCGTGGGAACGCACGACCCGTGTAGTGTGCCGCCTTTTCGCTACTCAGACCCGGGTGACCCTAAGGTTCTAGTACCTTCTCGACGACTTGTGCACAACTGGGTCTTATGCACACGCAGAACGAAAATTTAAAGTTTCCACCCCGTTTCATTGGGAGGCTCGAAATGCGTTCTGCGAGAAAACGAACGTTCCTGGCAATCTTTCTCATCGCACTCGGCCCAGAGCTGGCGTTGGCGGACCGGCCGACACCTGCCGAGCTTTCCACCCTTACGTTACAAGGCCACTTGCGCGGGCTGCCCTCCGAGCGCATCGAGCAGACGATCGAACGAGAAGCGTTCGAGGTCATGGACTCCGCAAGGGCACGCCCTGACGAGATCCGGGGCGCCACCGTCATCTTCAAGGACGGTAAGACTCCTGCGGCACTCGACGAGCTCGCGTCACGGGCGCAGATCGACGTCTCGAGCGTCGAGCTGAAGGTCTCGGCGGGAGACGAAGGACGAGTCTTCACGATATGGATCGGCGAGGACTTGCTGCTTCTGCTGAACGGCTCACTGCGCGAGCGACTGGAGAAGGCGATCGGCCGGCAGCGGTATCAGTTCCTCACGCTGGCCGGCAGCGCCCCGGATGGTGAAGCCGCGCTGTTCGAGGAAGTCGCATACAGTCAGGAGATGCACATCTACAAGGCAGGTATTGTCGGACCTGCTGCAGGGATTGCGGCTCTCCTCGATGATCCGACGGTAGCGGCAATAACTCTGGACGATACGTCCGAGCGAGTCGCGAGTTTTTCCGCACTCAAGGAGGAATACGGGAGAAGCAAGGTCGACTCGATGATGAGGGTCACTACTCCCGATCCGGAATCGCTCAGCGCAGCGGGTCAACGAGTGCTGGCACGCATGCGCGGCGCCACCGTCATTCAACGTTAATGCTCAACAGGAGAACTGCACAGTGAAGAAGACGTTGTGCGCCTTCTGCTTCGCGCTGCTGCTCGCGTCCAGTGCCGGCATCGGCACGGCATCCGCACAGACGGGTGATCAGTTGGTGGACGATATTATTGCGGGCTTTGCACACAAGGCAGGAAACTCTACTACTTCGAGCAACCTCGACCTCGCCGCATATACAAACCCTATTGCTTGCAATAGTCCCTCGGCGGCACCTCACGAGAACAACTGTCCAAGCGATGTGACGTACTCGCCGAGCTCGTACACCGGCGGTGGGCAGACATTCGGCGTCGGCATGACGAATTACCCAGGAGGTGTCGTGCTGTATGCCATCCCTTACCTCGTGTACGAGCCGTACTGGGACACGAACTGCGATTGTTACCTCTACCACTGGGTGGTCTATTGGGATTTATATCTCGTCGAGGTACCGCCCATAACGCGCGGCGTGGCCGCGGCGGCAGTCACATGGGGCGAAGATCCCTATACGCCTCTCCACCCGTCCATTCCGCTGAGCACGATGGCATTCAAGTACAACGGATTGGTCGACAGGTGTGATCCGACGTATACGGGCCGCGAGGCGCCGTGCGGCGGGAACGACCCGGAAAGCGACGTGACCTATATCGATGGTGCCGGTTACGAGGATAAACTCTACATCCAGGAAGCGTGCTCGCTGAGCGACCGAACGGATACGATCAATGACGCCTATGCGGGTTGCTTCATCAGCCTCGAGGGCTGGACGACGTTGCCGAGCCCAGTCTACCTCGATACGACCAGCCAGGACGACGGTCCCACGTTTACCCCAGGCGTAGGGATGGTGGGCCCGTATGCGATCGAGGAAGGCACGAAGTACTACTGGTACATCTACTTTGGTGCGTACGGGAACGAGCCTATCGTCGGCCAGACGGCACAGCATCGGAATGCAATCACATACCGCATAGGCTATTCGCCGTTCTGTCTCGCATTCGAAAGCGTCTTTGGGCATGCGGCGTGCTACTTTAACGTCGACAATACCCCGCTATCCCCAGCGGCGCAGATTCAGTAACCGTCGGATGGAGGGCCGCCTCGACGGCGGCCCTCCGCAAATGCCTCGCACGACAACGGCCCTGAACAGGGCCGTTCCCTCAGCTCGCCGCGCAACGAGAGCCGAGTAGTACGCCGTCAGCCGCTCGCCTGCAGGAACGCAAGAATCGCCGAATCCGCCTCGCGCGTCGGCTCTCCGGCCCCGCACCGCCCGACGCTCGCTTCGCGAGTCGCGTGCCGGGTCGCGCAATGATCGAGCTGCGCGAACTCGCGGTGCACGGCACGCCCGAGATGCGCCCGGTTGACCGCCTGCGCGATCCGGGCGAGGCCGTCGCGGGTCGAGACCTCGTCGTACTCGCCGTGCAGCAGCAGCACCGGCACGTCGAGATTCGCCCATTCGGCCATGACGTCGACGGCCGCGAATTCCTCGAAGAAGCGCTCGCTTCGCCCCGGATACGGCGGCGGTGCAGTGGCGATCGTTCCGTACACCGCGATGCACGAGCGGACGTATGCCGAACGGCATCGGCCATGGCAGGCCGCGGCCGTGCCGTCGTGCACGGCCGACACGAAGACCTCGCCCTCGTCGTTCGCGTCGAGCGCGACGCCGAAGAACCCGCGGCGCGGCAGCGGATCGGCGGTCTGGCTCGATGCGCTCGCGCTCGCCAGCAACCCCACCACAGACAGCCAGCCGAAGATCGCACCTCGTGCCATCGCGTTCGCCTCCCCTTACACGTTCCTGATCGCGAGCGTCGGGCTGATCCGGCTCGACGCCCACGCGGGCAGCGCGGCCGCCGCGACGGCCAGGAGTAGCATGAACCCGGCGACCGCGAGCGACACGAGCGGCTCGACCGGCGCGACGCTGTAGAGCAGCGCGCGGACGAAACGCACGAGCGCGAACGACCCGAGCGTGCCTGCGAGGATCCCGACCGCGGCGAGCCGCACGCCCGCCCCGCAGACCGACGCGAGGAGCGCCCGCGGCGGCGCACCGACCGCGATCGTGCCGAGCGGCGCGGCCGACGTCGTCGCCGCCGCGTCGACGCCCGGCAGCTCGGCGAGCGCCGCGACCAGCGCGCGCTGCAGGACCGTTCGCGACGCCTGGTCAGGATAGTCCTGCGCCGGGAGCTGCACGCGGAACGTCAGCAGGCCGTCCGGGCGAAAGCCGAGCGGCTGCGCCGTCAGGTTGTAAAAGCTGAGCGCGAGCAAACAGCCCGCCGACGCGAGTAGCGTCGACAGCGCGACCTGCGACACGACGGGCGCCTGCCGCGAGCCGCGCGCCGCTCGCGCCGAGCGACGAGCGCACCGCGAAGCCGTGTCGCCGCTCGATCAGCCGGGCGAGACAGAGCGTCGCGACGTTTGCGCACGCGATCACGAGCAACAGCAACGCGCCGCCGAGCGACGTGAACAGCGTGGTGCCGACAGGCGCCGTTCGGTTCGCCTGCATCGATTGCAACAAGACGCCGCCCTGCTTCGGCTCGAACCCCCGCTCGTCCTCGACGTTGCGCTGCAGCGCCGCGAGCTCGGCCGTGGCCGCCGCCTCGTCGATGCCCGGACGAAGCCGCCCGACGACCGTCGCGAACAGCCGGTCGCGCGCCGCGCCCGTGACGTCTTGCGGGATCCAGACCAGCCGCTGCACGCCGAGGATCGGCAGCCCCGTCTCGGGCGGCAGCACGCCGACGATCGTGTACGCGGCGCCGTCGAGCTCGATCGTCTCGCCGACGACGTCTGCCGCGACCCGAAGCGCTGCCGCCAGAACGCATGGCTCAGCACCGCCGGCGCCGACTCCGTCTCGGCCGGGCCGAACGGCCTGCCGAGCGCAGCGACTCGACGAGCAACGCGCTGCCGCCGCTCCTCTGATCGCGCGCCGCCGAGGCGCTGAATGCGCCGCTCCGCCGCGGCCGGCGCAAGCGGCCCAGCAATCCAGGGCCTCGTTGCGTCTCCATTTCAGTCGGTCTCCCGCGCGGCGTTCTGCTGTTTCGCGAGCTCGAGGTAGCGCCGATACGTCGGCCGGCTCAGCAGCTTGTTCTGGAACACGTGGACGGCCTCGGCGATCTCGTGGGCGTCGAGCTCGTGCAGCACCGGTAGCTCGAAGAACTTGCCGGCGGCGCGACCGATGTATTCCCAGCACAACGCTTCGTCCTCGGTGAAGCCGAGCTCCCGCACGCGCGCCCGCTCGGCCGCCCAGCGGTCGTCGTCATCGTAAGCCCCGCCGGCGCCCTCTTGAGCGCGCACTGCGGAAGCCGGCAGGACCCCGACGGACGCGGCCGAAGCCGCAATCGCAAGCGCTCTCCGACGCGTCACTCTCTCCATCGTGCATCTCCGATTGCAGTATCGTGCCGGCTCGAGCATCGTCGGCACGGCATGCCCGAGGCACCGCCGAGCGGACGAGCCCTCCGCGATGCGGCCGTGCGCCTCGATGATGGTCTCACACCTTCGGAGGCTTCTACTATCCGTGGGACGGTCTTACCCTCTGCCGCTCTCGGCCGACTCCGATGCACACGCGCCCCCCGGACCTACGTACTTCTGCTGATCGCCGCACGCGAAACGTCCGACTAACGTTGAGGCACTGTGCAATTCCATATCCTGTCGTTCGAAGGACCGGATCCCTACTCGCGAGCCGGAGGGCTTGCGACACGCGCGGACGGCCTGTCGCGGACGCTCGCGGATCTCGGCTTCGACACGCACCTGTGGTTCGTCGGCGATCCCTCGCTGCCCGGACACGAGGATAATGGGCACCTGCACCTCCACCGCTGGGCACAGTGGATCAGCCGCTATCATCCGGGCGGCGTCTACGACGGCGAGTGGGGCAAGCACGAGGACTACTCGCGCAGCCTTCCGCCGTACCTCGTCGACGAGGTCCTGCTGCCCGCGGTGCGCCGCGGAGAACGCGCCGTCGTGCTCGCGGAAGAGTGGCACACCGTGCACAGCGTGATGCATCTCGACTGGCTGCTGCGTTGTCGCGGCATCCGCGACCGCGTGACGCTGCTCTGGAATGCGAACAACTCGTTCGGCTTCGAGCGCATCGACTGGCACCGGCTCGCGAGCGCCGCCGTCGTGACGACGGTGAGCCGCTACATGAAGCACGAGATGGCGCCGCTCGGGGTCGAGACGCTCGTCGTGCCGAACGGGTTGCCGGGCGACGCATTCGAGCCGGTCCCCGGCGCCGCCTGCGCGGCGCTGCGCCGCCGGTTCCGCGACCGCACGGTGCTCTTCAAGATGGCCCGCTGGGATCCGGACAAGCGCTGGCTCGGCGCCGTCGAGATCGTCGCCGCGATGAAGCAGGCCGGCTGGCGGCCGCTGCTGATCGCCCGCGGCGGCGCGGAGGCACACGGTCGCGAGGTGCTCCACGCGATGGCTGCCCATGGCCTGCGTCGGATCGATCGCGTATGGCGGACGCCCGGCATCGACGGCATCGTCGACGCGTTGCGCGACGTGCCGCCGGACGTCGACGTCGTAAACCTTCTGTCGCACGTCGATGCCGACGCCCGCCGGCTGCTCTTTCGCAGCTCCGATGCGGTCCTCGCGAACAGCGGCCGCGAGCCCTTCGGTCTCGTCGGCCTCGAGGCCATGGCGGCGGGTGGGCTCGCGTGCACGGGCTGCACGGGCGAGGACTACGCGCTGCCGGGTCAGAACGCGCTCGTGCTCGAAACCGGGGAGCCGGAAGAGTTCATCGGCATGTTCAGCGCGCTGCGCGCGGCGCCGGTCCGCGCCCGCGCGATCCGGCAGGCCGCCCGATCGACCGCGAAACGTTTCACGTGGCACGCGATCGTCGAGCACGTGCTTCTGCCGCGCGTCGCGCTCGCCGCCGGCTCCCCGCTACGATCATCGAAAGGCAGAGCCGGGAGGTCGACGGCGACCGGCAGGGCCTAGGCAGGCGATGGCCGAGAGTCGCCCGGCACTTGCTTAGCCGCCGGTGAGCAACCGATCACTGCGGGGTGAGCTCCGCGCTAAAGGCCGAGCGCGTACAGCAGCGTGTCGTTGTACATGATCAGCCGGCCGAAGAAGATCACTGCAATCCACACGACGAGCGAGACGCCGGCGATGAGCTTGGCGCCGGGCGGCGCGTCGCCGTCGCTCGGAACGGCGTCCGCCGCACGGGCAATGCCGCCGAAGTAGAACACGAGGACGTTGATGCCCGCGATCAGCACGAGCAGCATCTTGATCTGAAAAGACAGATTGGTCAGGTATTCGCCCGGACCGCCCACCGGGTTCCCCGCAACGAAGACGAGGCCGGTCAGAAGGTTGATGACGAACCCGGCGACGCCGAGGGGCAGATACCGCTCGAGGGCGCGGATCGGCACGCCCTTGAACGCACCGAGCATCCGCAAATCGGCGGCGCCGACCGTGCCGATCAGGAGCGCCATGCCGAAGAAGTGCAGGATTTCGCAGACCGGCCATACGAGATCGTAGGCATTGACGAACTCGTCGATCTGCAACGCCGAGAGCACGTTTGCGAGCGTCTCCATGCGGCGAGCCTCAGGTGAACCACCCGGCGACCATGTTCGGATACTCCGTCAGCCGGCCGGCAACGATCGCACCGCTCCATAGCACGAGCGCACCGACGGCGAAGAGCCGCGCTCGGCGACTCGACGCGGCCTCGACGAGCCCCTCGGCGGCGTCGAAGACGCGCGCGCGGGTCAGCTCGAGGTTGACCATCGCGAGCGCGATCAGCGCGAGCTTCAGCAGGAACATCCAGTTCGTAATGTCGTTGCTCAAGTTCGCGGCGAGCAGCGACAGGCCCGAGAACGCGTTGATCGTGAAGCCCGCGTACATCCACGGAAAGAGCTTGCGCATCGGCGCGAGCGGCAGCTCCTTTACGAAGCCGAGCAGCCGCAGCGCGAGAACCGTGTTGAGCCCGACGACGATCGCCAGGCCGATCGCGTGCAACGCGAGAATCGTCGTGTACGCGAAGATCGACGGAGACTCGCGCACCCACGTCGCGTACGCGCTGTTCTCGATGGCTGAGATGAGGTCCACGCCGCTACCGATATGTCCCCGACGGACGGCACCGGTGGGTTGGACCGCGACCGGCGGGAAAAGATCCCGACCTCGGCTAAAGAAGCGCTGCGGGTCGGCGGCGACTGCAGTCGCCGCCTCGCTGGCGACGAGCACGGCCCGCACCAGACGGCCACGCGCACGGCCACCCACCAGCGCATCAGACAGCCACTCATTAGTATTCGTCGTACGCTTGTTAGTATTCGTCGTACGCTTGCGTGAGCGCGCAGCGTTTCCGCGCATTCACATCAGCATTTCCGGCCTGACCGGCAGCGCCCGCACGCGCACGCCGGTCGCATGAAACACCGCGTTCGCGATCGCGGCGCCGACGCCGATCGCGCCGAGCTCGCCGATCCCGCGCGCGCCGAGCGGATTGACGTCCGGATCGGGCTCCTCGACGAACGACACGTCGATCCGCGGGACGTCCGCGTTCACCGGCACGAGATAGCCCGCGAGGTTCTTCGACAGGAAACGGCCGAGACGATGATCCGTCGCCGAATGCTCGAGGAGCGCCTGCCCGATGCCCCACGTGAGGCCGCCGATCATCTGGCTCCGAGCAGTCTTCGGATTGACGATCCGGCCAGCGTCGTAGACGCCGACGATTCGGCTCACTCGCGGTATCGGAATCTCCTCGTCGACGCGCACCTCGGCGAAGATCGCGCCGAAGCTGAAGAGCGCCTTCGAGCTCTCGGCCGGCGGATCGAACTCCCCGTCCGCGATCAGCCTCTCGACGCCTAAGCGGCGCACGACGTCGGCGTAGTCCGCCGGCGTCTTAGCGCCTGCCGCCTCGAGCCTCTGCCTGAGCTTCATCGCGCCGTCGTGCACGGCCGCTCCGGCGCTGCCGGTCGAAGTCGATCCGGCGGTCATCGGCGCGGGCGGCAGGTCGGTATCGCCCCACGCAAGCCGCACCTGCTCGACCGGAACGCCGAGCGCGTCGGCCGCGATCTGCGGCAGCACCGTGCGCACGCCGGTCCCGATCTCCTGAGTGCTCGTCTCGACGAGCACGGTGCCTTCCGCGTCGATGGCGACGCGCGCGCGGGACGGCTGACGAAACGCGGCGAAGATCGCGCTCGCCATGCCGTAGCCGATCAGGTCGCGCCCGTCCCGCATCGAGCGAGGCTCGAACGTGCGACGCGACCAGCCGAAGCGCGCCGCCCCCTGCTCGTAGCAGTCGCGCAGCCTCTTCGACGAGAACGGCTTGCCGTCGGTCGGATCGACCTCCGCGTAGTTCTCGAGCCGCAGCGCGATCGAGTCCATCCGGAGCTCGTACGCCAGCTCGTCCATCGCGATCTCGGCGGCAACGAGCCCGATGCCCTCCAGCGGCGCGCGCATCGGCGTCGGATCGCCGCGATGCACGCGCACGAGCCGATGCGTCGTGCTGATCGACGGGCACGCATACAGCGAGCGCGTGCCGATGCCGGTCCCTTCGATGTGATTGCCGACATAGGAGCCCGCGAGGATGCTGTCGTGGCGGATGCCGGTCAACCGCCCGTCCTTCTTCGCGCTGATCGCGAGCGTCTGTATCGTGGCCGGCTGGTAGCCGTGGCTCGTGAACGTCTGCGCGCGCGTCAGCACGAGCTTCACCGGCCGGCCGAGCTCGCGCGCCGCCATCGCGGCGAGCAGCTGATGCGGCCACACCCATCCCTTGCAGCCGAAGCCGCCGCCGACGAACCCGTTCCTCACGCGCACGTCGCTCGGATCGAGTCCCATCGCCTGCGCGATCACCGCGCGAGCATCGACGACACCCTGCACCGCGTCGAACAGCGTCAGCTTGCCGTCATCCCATACGGCAAGCGTCGCGGACGGCTCCATCGTGCAGTGATGCCGGTCGGCCGTGCGATACGTCCGCTTCACGCGCACGTCCGCGTCCAGCCACGCCGCCTCGGCATCGCCGACGTGCGAGTCGGGCTCCCAGAAGAAGATCGGGCGGATCTCGCCTCGCTCCAGGCCGGTGGAGAAGTCGGTCTCGAACGGCAGCTCTCGATAGACGGCCTTCACTCGTCGCGCCGCCGCCATCGCCGTTTCGAGCGATCGAGCCGCGACGAGCGCGATCGGCTGGCCCTCGTACAGCACGACGTCGCCCTGGAGCGGCAGCAGGTCCTGTCCGAGCGGCGGGCCCCATACCTCGCCGAGCCTCGGCGCGTTCAGGTGCGTGAAGATCCGGAGCAGACCTGGCGCCGCCTCCGCGTCCTCGACGTCGATTTCCGCGAGGCGCGCGTGCGCGCGCGTCGAGCAGACGATGACGGCGTGAACGACGTCCTCGAGCAGTATGTCGGCCGTGTAGCGGGCGCGACCGGTCACCTTCTCGGTGCCGTCCAAACGATCGATCGACGCGCCGATACTCATGCGACACCTCCGGCGACCTGCAGCGCGCGAATCGCGGTCCGCTTCGCGAGCTCGATCTTGAAGCCGTTCTGCCTGCCGGGCCGCGCGGCGTCGAAATCTCGTGCGAGCGCGCGACGCATCGCCGCTTCGTCGTCGAGCGAGACGCCGACGAGATTCGCTTCGGCGCTCATCAGCCGCCACGGCTTCGGCGCGACGCCGCCCAACGCGATCTTCGCCGCGCGGATGATCCTGCCGTCGCTTTCGACGCCCGCGGCCGCGGAGACCAACGCGAACTCGTACGACGCGCGCTCGCGCACCTTGAGGTAATGCGAGCTCGACGTCATCCGCGACCGCGGCAGCGCGATCTCGACGATCACGTCCCCGGGGGCGAGCACGGTCTCCACGTGCGGCGTCGCGCCCGGCAGCACGTAGAGCTCGCGGATCGGCACTTCGCGCGCTCCGCTCGGCCCGTGAATCCGCACGACGGCATCGAACATCGCGAGCGCGACCGCGGCATCCGAAGGATGCGTCGCGATGCATCGCTCGCTCCCGGCGAGCACCGCGAGCGACCGATCCTCGCCCCCGAGCGCCGCGCAGCCGCTGCCGGGCACGCGCTTGTTGCACGGCAGCTCGACCTCGGCGCGGAAGTACGGGCAGCGCGTTCGCTGCAGCAGATTCCCGCCCATCGAAGCCATGTTGCGAATCTGTTGCGACGCGCTCTTCTCGAGCGCGACCCTCAATGCCGGAAACTCGCGTTCGACGTCCGGGTGCGCGGCGACGGCGCTCATGCGCGCGAGCGCGCCGATGCGCAGCTCGGTCGCGCCGAGCTCGATGTAATCGAGCTCCGACAGCGCGTTGATGTCGACGACGCGCGTCGGCGCCGCGATGCCTTCCTTCATCCAGTTGAGCAGCTCGGTTCCTCCCGCGAGCAGGCTCGTGCCGTCCGCGCTCGCCTCCGCGATCGCCGACGACAGGTCGGCCGCGCGAGCATACGTGAAGGGCCTCATCTTCCTGCCTCCTCCGCCGCCGCAAGCACTGCAGCTCGAATCTGCGGATACGCCGCGCAGCGGCACAGGTTGCCGCTCATGTACTCGGCAACCTCGGCTTCGGAGCGGGCATGTCCTTCCGCAATGCATGCGACCGCGGACATGATCTGCCCGGACGTGCAATATCCGCACTGAAACGCATCGTGCTCGATGAACGCCTTCTGCACCGGATGCAGCGTGCCGGGTTTCGCGAGCCCCTCGATCGTCGTGACCTCGCGGCCCTGCACGGCGACCGCGAGGGTCAAGCACGACAACGCCCTGCGCCCGTCGATGTGCACCGTGCATGCGCCGCACTCGCCGCGGTCGCAGCCCTTCTTCGTGCCCGTCAGACCGATCCGCTCGCGCAGGACGTCGACGAGCGTCGCGCGATGGTCGACGATCAGCGTGTGCCGCTCGCCGTTGATCGAAAGGCACACCGCGCTCTCGATCGGTTCATCGGCTGGGCCGCCGCCGACGGCCTGCGCGCCGACCCTGCGGGGCACACCGGTCGGCTCGGCGGCCGTCTCGCGCACTTCACGTCGCGTCCGTTCACTTTCCATTGCGCTGCTCCTTCGGTCGCGCGAGCGCACTCGCTGCATGCCGCAGCTATTATTCGGGGCTCCGCGCCCTGAAAAAGCGGCTGCGCTGGATACCCTCATGAGGCAAATTTCACAATGCGACGCGACTATTTGGCCGGGCTCACCGCGTTCGCGGCGGTAGCGGAGAAGAAGAGCTTTACCGCCGCGGCGGCGCAGCTCGGCATCTCCTCCTCCGCCGTCAGCCACGCGGTGCGCGACCTCGAGTCGCGTCTCGGCCTGCGCCTGCTGAACCGCTCGACGCGCAGCGTGAACCTCACCGAGGCCGGCGAGCGCTACTTCGCACGCGTAATGCCTGCCCTCCGCGAGCTCACCCAGGCTGCCGACGGGCTCGACGAGCTGCGCGACTCCGCGACGGGGCTCCTCCGCATCAACCTGTCACGGCCGGCGTACGACGCGATCCTCGCGGGACGCGTGAACGAGTTCCATCGTCGGCATCCTCAGGTGCAGCTCGAGCTCGTCGTCGACGACACCTTGACCGACATCGTCGCTGCGGGCTGCGACGCCGGCATTCGTCTCGGCGAGACGCTGCAGAAGGACATGGTCGCGATCCCGGTCAGCGAGCCGCTGGAGCTCGTGATCTGCGGCTCACGCGAGTACTTCGGGCAGCACGCAATCCCGCGCGCGCCGTCCGACCTGCGCGAGCACGCGTGTATCGCGTTCCGCTATCCGAGCAGCGGCAAGCTCTACTGCTGGGAGCTCGAGCGCGACGGACAGGAAGTGCGCTTCGAGCCGAGCTCGTGGGTCGTAACGAACGACGCCGCGGTCCTGCTCGACCTCGTGAGATCCGGCGTGGGGCTCGCGTGCGTCTTGTCGCACATGGTCGCCGACGACCTCGAGCGAGGCACGTTGATCCGCGTGCTCGCCGGTTGGTGCCCGCCGTTCCCTGGCTATTTCCTCTATCACTCGAGCCATCGGCACGTGCCGGCGAAGCTGCGCGCGTTCATCGACTTCCTGCGCGTGTAGGGCTTCGCCGAGCGCGTCCCGTTCGATCCCGAGCCGTCGCGCGCGAGCGCCGCGGCACCGGCCGCCGAGCGCACGCGCCTGCGATCAAACGGCGTAGAGCGGATGCAGCGGCGTCGCACCGAGCCGTGCTCGGCCTGCGTCCTCGAGCCACAGCGCCTGACCGACGATGTGCCGGCGCATCGCATGCATGTCGCGATGCGCGCGCTCGAGCGGGCACGTGGTGTAGAGCGAGCTGATCCCGCCCGCCGCGTGCATCGTGTCGACGGCCGTCTCCGCCGCGTCGGCGGCGTGCAGGCTCGCGCCCCACAGCGACGTGATCTCGTCGAGCGCGGGCGGCCCGCCGGCGACCGCCGTGCGCCAGAGCTGCGACGCGCACGCGTGCACATACGTGCGCGCCGCGTCGAGCGCGGCGCTTTGCCTCGCGATGTCGGCGAGCAGAGACGGCCGTTCCCGGAGCGCCGAGCCTTCGGGCGGCCGCTTCGTGCTCGTGAGCTCGATCAGCGTATCGACGGCGGACTGTGCGATGCCGAGCGCTTGCGCGCCGTACGTGGCCGCCATCGAGCAGATGATCGGGACGCGGCCGAGGGGCCCGTCGAGCGTGGACGGCTCCGCGATGGAGAGCGTCAACGACTGCGGCACGCATACGTTCTCGACAATCACGTCGTGGCTTCCGGTGCCGCGCAATCCACTGGTTCTCCACGTGTCGAGAATCTCGCAGTCCTCTCGCCTCAGGAACGCGAAGCGCAGCTCCGGCGTGTCCGGGTCGAGCATGCGCGGCTCGCCGTTCTCCTCGATGACGCAGAGCAGCTGGATCCACTCCGCGAGCTCGCAGCCGGAGACGATGGCCCAGCGCCCGCTCACCTCGAAGCCTTCGGCCGTCGGCGCCGCGCGTCCCGTCGGTCGGGTGGAGCACGCGTAGAGCCAGCGCGGGTCCTCGAACACGGCCGCTCGTGCATCGCTTTCGAGAAACCGCCCGAGGAAGCACGGCAGCGAATTGTTCCACGCCACCCAGGCCACCGATGCATCCGCGTACGCGAGCGTCTCGTACACGTCGAGCGCTGCGTCGATCGGCAGCTCGACGCCCGCCAGCTCTCTCGCGACGGCAAGCCGGCACAACCGGCCGTCGCGGAGCCGCTCGACGATCGGCGGGGCGATATTCCGGGCCGCGTCCGTTTCGTCGCGCAAGCTTTCGATCAGCGGCGACAACTCGCGGGCGGCGGCAAGCGCTGCGGTTTCCATGGCGTCCTCCTCGCATTCGGTCGGTGCGAAGCCCACGGTAGCGAAGCGCTCGCCTCACGCGCTTCGGAGAAATCACCCAAGCCGTCAGCGAGGGACGCTGGGGAATTTCACCCACGCGGTGCGGGCCGTCGTCGCCGAAGGGCGACGACGGCGACGCCGCGCGCCGTGCGCATGAGCCCCGGTGAGCACACTGCGGCGCGACTGCGGCGAGCTCGGCTACGCCGCGCCACGGCGAGCTTCGGCTACCCCGCTTCTTACTTCCTACACGAGCCGATGCCGAAACGCGTATGCCGTGGCGGCCGCGCGCGACGGCACGTCGAGCTTCGCGAAGATGTTGCTCACGTGGCGGTCCACGGTCTTCTCACTCAACGCGAGATCGGCCGCGATCTGCCGGTTCGTGAGTCCCGTCGCGACGAGCCGCAGCACCTCGAGCTCGCGCGGCGTGAGACCGGCTGCGGCGGATCGCGGCATGCGAGGCCCCGCGCGCAGCGCATCGACGTGCGCGAGATCCGGCCGCGCCTCGAGGCGTTCGAACGTCGCGCGCGCGGACTCGAGCTCGAGCGTCGCGCCGTCCTCGTCGCCCAGCGCGCGGCACGCGAGCGCGATCGGCACGCGCGCACGCGCCGCGAGATACGGCGCGCCGAGCTCCTGCCACAGGCCGAGCGCGAGGCGCAGCGCCGCGAGCGCCGCGTAGGCGTCGCCGCCGACGAGCGCGATCTCGCCGCGCGCGTGCGCCGCCGTGGCGGCGATCAGCTCCGTGTCGAAGCGCGCGGCGATGCGGTCGAGCTCTTCGCCCGCCGCGCGCGCCTCGTCGACGTCGCCGCTCGCGATCATGATCTCGACGTACGCGGGGAGAATCCTGACGCGCTCGAGCGGCACCTGCGTGGCGCCGACGACGCGTCGAATCGCCGCGGCCGCCATCCGCGCTCGCCCCTGCGCGAGCCGCAGCAACGCAAGCCCCGGCTGCGGCTCGCAGCCGTAGCGGCTCGCGTCGCGGTACGCGTCCTCGGCCTCGCGAAGCTCGCCCTTGAGCCTGTGGATCTCCGCGATCTCGTAGAACGCGGTCGCCGTCGAGCGTGCGTCGCGCTCGGGATCGCGGCGCGCCGCGCGCTCCGCCTCGGCGAGCGCCTCGGGCCACGCGCCTTCGAGCCGCAGCACCTCGGCCCGATGCACGAGACACGACGCGGTGAATGCCACCATTTCCGGTTGCTGCCCGCACCACTCGGCGAGCGCACAGGTCCATTCGCGGGCGCGACCGGCCGCGCAGACCTCCCGACACGCTCCGATCACCGCGCAATACATCAGCCCGGTCACGATCGGCGAGAGCGTCTGCGTCGTGACCGCGAGCATCACCTCGTCGAGCCGAGCGAGGCCGCGTGCGACGTCGCCCTGGCGCAGCAGGATGACGCCCTGGTCGAGCCGCGCGCACGTCGAGAGCTCGGCGTCGGCGCATCGCTCGGCGATCGCGTCGATCTCGGCCGCGAGCTCCGCGGCCTTGTCGAGTTCGCCGCCGCGGATCGCCTGCTCCACCGCTGGCAACAGCAGGTAGCCGCGCTCGGCGCACACGCGGGCCTCCGACTCGACGAGACGCTCGGCGCGCGCGAACCAGCCGCCGGCGCGGCCGCCCTCGCCGCGGAAGAGTAGCCGCAAGCCGAGCCAGAACGCGCAGCGCACGCTGCGCAGGCGTCGTCCCTGCTCGAGATGCGCGTGATGGGCGCGCTCGAGCGCGGCGAGATAGTGATCGTCGCGGCCGACGAGATACGCGGCCTGGGCGTATCGCTCGAGGTCCTCCGCCGCGAGCTCGGCGTCGCGGTCCGCGGCGCGGAACGCGTCGAACGCAAGCGCCCACGCGTGTTGCTCGTGATGACGGCGGGCTTGCTCGAGCGCGGAGGCCGGTGCGCCCTCCATGGGCCGTTCCTCGCGATGCGGTCGCCAACTCGTGTATAGCGTCGTGCGCTTCGGAACACAACTCGCGCGGGGAACGATCCGCTACGGCGCCCCCGTCGAGACGCACGGCCGACGGACGACGCGCGCCCCGGGCGTCAACCGCCGAAGCGCCACGAGACGTCGAGCAGCGCGCTCCGCGGGATCTCGCTGTGAACCGGCGGCGGCCCGAACTCCGGATGGCCCTCGTCGAAGAGGTTCTGGAGCAGCAATTCGAACGAAAGGTCGGGCCGCGCGCGCCACGCGAGCCGCGCATCGACCGCCGTGTAGCGCGGAACGTGCGGATGCGGCAGCGAGCCGACGCTTCGCACGTTGACGTCGAGCTCCAGCCGGCGCGTGAGGTCGAGCGAAGAGCCGATGACCCATTGCTGCTCGGGATCGTTCGCGAGCGTGTCGTTCTCGACGCCGACCGGATCCGTGCTGCCCGGCTCGAGCCGCAGGTCCTCGTCGAGCGTGAAGAACCCGCCGCGCAGAATCCAAGCGTCGGTCACGCGCCAGGTCGCCCACGCCTCCACGCCCGCGACCGTGCCTTCGATGCGGTTCTCGAGCTGCGCCGGGACCGCCGTGCCGCTTCGCAGCTTGTCCCAGTCGTGATGAAAGACCGTGACGGAGTAGCCGAACCGCTCGAACGCCTCGACCCGGTAGCCGATCTCGACGACATCGGCGACCTCGGCCTGAAAGTTCGGCCCCCCAAGCAGGAGGAACGGCGGCGAGCCCGGGAAGAAGACGTCGCGGTCGAAGCGCGACGGTGCGCGCACGGCGCGCGACAGTGCGCCCCACACGAGGCGCTGCGCGGTCGGCTTGAACGCGATGCGCACGCTCGGCAGCGACTCCGTGCCCGTATAGTCGTTCGACTCGAGCTTCAGGCCGAGCGTCATCTCGACCTTGTCGCCGAAGGCGATGCGATCCTGCACGAACACGTTCCACCAGTCGAGGTCGCGGCTCTCGGGGATGAACCGCGCTGCGACTCCGGCCCCGATCCGGTCGCTCGAGCGCCGGTAGCCGCCGCCCCACAGGAAATCGTGCCGCGAGAGCGACAGCCCGTGCTGCACCTCGACGTCGAAGGTATCGGCATCGGGCCGGAAAAACAGCGCGTCGTCCCGCTCCGCGTGATCGAAGTAGCTTTGCACTCGGAGCTCGGAGCCGTTGTCGAAGAGCCGCGTCCACCGACCGAGCACGTTCGCGCCCGACACCTCGATGCGTCCGAAGTCGATCCCGAGCACCATGCCGCGATCCTGCGAGTGCCCGGTGTAGGCATCGGCCTGAACGGTAATCACGTCGCGGTCGCGGGACCAGTCCGCACGAAAGCCGGCCTGGTGTCGCTGCCACTCGTCGACCGCAGGCACTCCGCTCGCACGCACGGTGTTCTCCGCGTGCACGCTCTTGCCGTATACGCGGTAGTGCCCGTGCTCGCCGAGCCGGCCGCCGTAGCGCACCGCGAGCCGGTCCTCGAAGTCGCCGGCGGCAACCGAAACGAGCCCGCGCTGCGTCTCTGCGGCGGAGCGCGTGATCACGTTGATCACGCCGTTGACGGCATTCGCGCCCCAGAGCGTCGCCCCCGGACCGCTGAAGACCTCGATGCGGTCCACGTCGGCAAGCAGCACGTCCTGCTGATCCCAGAAGACGCCCGAGTAGAGCGGCGTGTAGACGGTGCGGCCGTCGATCAGCACCAGCAGCTTGTTGCCGACGGCGTTGTTGAAGCCGCGCGCGCTGATCGCGTATTGCGCGGAGTCGATGCGCGCCACTTGCAGGTTCGGCGCGAGCCGCAACGCCTCGCCGAGCGACGTCGCGCCGGACCGGCGAATCTGCTCCGCGGTGATCACATAGATCGACGCCGGCGCACCCGCGAGCGGCTCCGGCCGGCGCGACACGGACAGCACCTCGATCTGCCCGAGCTCCTCCAGGGACAGGTCGGCAAGGCTCGTAGCACGCTCCTGCGCCGCGGACGACGTCGCCGCGAGAAGCCCCCCGATCGCAAAGGCGCACGGCAGCGCGCGACGCCGCATGCGTCCTCCCGTGGGCCGGCGGAAGCGAAACGTATCGGTTCCGAGACCGGCACCGCGTGCCTTATGCAGTATGCGGACTATGTCTCACCCCCGCGGAGCGATCCTCCGTCCCCAAAAACGTCGAGCCCTGCTTCACGACTCGCTGTCGGAGCCCTGTCGCTCGCGCCCCTCTCGTCCCCGAGTCCGTTAGCCCAGCAATATATCAAACATCGAATGATTTCAGCGAAAGTGCGCCCGGGGCGTGAGCTTGGTCACGAGGATGAGTAGCATATACACCTAACATTGGGAGGCGCCTCGCGGCAAATAACCGAACGACAGCCGGTGACCGAGCCCGTCCGCATACTGATCCTCGAGGACAACCCGCTCGATGCCGAGCTGGTCGTGCGCCAGCTGCATCACGGCGAGCTGCACGCGGCCCACCGCGTCGTCGCAACGGAGCGCGATTTCCGCTTCGCCATCGCGGACTTCGCCCCTCACGTCATCATCTCGGACTTCTCGCTGCCCGGGTTCGACGGGCTCGCGGCGCTGCAGATCGCGGCGGCCGCGACGCCCGGCACGCCGTTCATCTTCGTTTCCGGCACGATCGGCGAGGAGCGCGCAATCGACGCGCTGAAGCGCGGCGCGGCCGACTACGTGCTGAAAGACAACCTGAACCGGCTCGTGCCCGCGATCCGCGGCGCGTTGCGGGAGGCCGAGATTGTGCGCGCCCGCGATCTCGCCGAGGAGATGCTGCGAGCGCGCGAGGCGCGCCTGCGCGACATCATCAACACGTCGCGCGCGTGGATCTGGGAGTGCGACGAGGACGGCCGCTACACGTTCTCGAGCCCGAGCGTCGAGCACGTGCTCGGCTACGGACAACACGAGGTGCTCGGCCACCCGCTGGCGAGCTTCTGCCACCCGAGCGACGCAGACAGCTTCGCGGGCCTCTGGGACGACCTCAAGCACGGCAGGACCGAGCTCGCGCAGGCGACGCTGCGCTGCGTCGCAAATGGCGGCGAGACGCGCTGGATCGACCGCGACGTCGTCGTCGTGCGTGACGACGCGGGCCGCTTCCGCGGGCTCCGCGGCGCGGACCGCGACGTCACCGACCGCGTACGGCAGGAGCTTCGAATCCACCGGCTGAACCGCGCGCTGACGTTCCTGTCCGAGGCCAACACCGCGATGCTGCGCCTTCGCGCGCGCGAGGAGCTGCTCGAGGAGGCGTGCCGCATCGCGGTGCAGCGGGGCGGCTACGCGGCCGCGACGATTTACCTCAGGCCGGCGGAAGGTGACGCGCCCGTCATCCGGCGCGCCGTCAACGAGCAACGAACGCGTGCCCTGCCGAAGGAGCCGCTCGACGGCGATGGGCCCGTCGCGCGCGCGCTCCGCACGGGACGGCCGGTGGTCATCGAGGATCACGAGGCGGCGCGGCCGTCGCCGGCGAGCGAGCCGCTGCGCAGCCTGGGGCTGCGCGCGTCCGCGGCGCTGCCGCTGCTGCTCGACAAGACGCCGGTCGGCGTGCTGCATCTGCACGCCGTGGAGCCGCACGTCTTCGAAGAGGCCGAGCTCGACCTCCTGACGCAGGTCGCGGGCAATATTGCGTTCGCGCTGCAATACCTGCAGAGCAAGGACACAGCACGCTTCCTGCAGTACTTCGACCCCGTCACCGCGCTGCCCAAGCGCAAGCTCTATCTGCGGCGGCTCGGTCGAGCGATCGCGACCGGCGAGCGCCGACCGCTCGCAGTGCTCGTGCTCGACATCAAGAACCTGAGCGTCGTGAACGACAGCCTCGGCCGCGCTGCCGGCGACCTCGCGCTGCAGCTCGTCGCGGAGCGTCTCAAGGGCTTCTTCGGCAACGCGCAGGCGCTCGCGCACCTCGGAGGCGGGACATACGCGGCCGTGCAAGCCGAGCTCGCCGACGGCAACGAAGCCGTCGACGCGCTGATCGCACGCGTGCTCGCTCTGTTCCAGGACCCGTTCGACCTGCTCGAGCAGGAGGTGCGGCTGTCGATCCGCGCAGGCGTAGCGATCTATCCGCACGACGGCGAAGACGCGAACGCGCTCTTGAACGGCGCCGAGACCGCGCTCGCCCGCGCGAAGGACTCCCGCCAGGACTTCCTGCGCCACACCGCGGACATGAATGCCGAGGCGGCACGGCGTCTCAGCCTGACGAATCGCCTGCGCCGCGCCGTGGCGGAGCGCAGCTTCAGCCTGCACTACCAGCCGAAGGTATCGCTCGCGACGGGCCACGTGGAGGGCGTCGAAGCGCTGCTGCGCTGGCGCGACCCGGAGCGCGGCTTCATACGCCCCGACTCGTTCGTGCCGATGCTCGAAGCCGAAGGACTGATCGACGACGTCGGCCGCTGGGTGATCGAGCAGGCGCTCGAGGAGACGGCCGGCTGGAGCACTGCCGACGGCGAGCCGCTCGCAGTCGCGGTCAACGTGTCGCCGTTACAGCTGCGGCGGCGCGACTTCGCGAGCAACGTGCTCGACATTCTCGCGGCCTGCAATCGGCGACGCTCGAGCCTCGAGATCGAGATCACCGAAAGCATGCTGATGGAGAATATCGACGACACGATCGCGCTGCTCGTGAAGCTGCGCGAGCGCGGCGTCTCGATCCAGATCGACGACTTCGGCACGGGCTACTCGTCGCTGAGCGTGCTGTCGCGGCTGCCGGTCGACTGTCTCAAGATCGATCGCAGCTTCGTGAATCAGCTCCGTGACGGCGTGCAGGGCCGCTCGGTGGTCCAGACGACGATCTCGCTCGCGGAGTCCCTCGGCTTACGGACCGTCGCCGAGGGCGTCGAGACCGAGCAGCAGCTGCGCACGCTGTGCGAGCTCGGCTGCACGTCCGTGCAGGGCCACCTGGTCTGTCCGCCGTTGCCGGCCGGCGATCTCGCCCGGTGGCTCGGCTCGTTGGACGGGCGCATGCCGGCGGACCTCCTCCGCATCTGCGAGTCGGTGCGGCACGGCGTACCGGACGGCGAGGCTCCGCCATGACCGCGCGATGCGGGCTCGCGGCGCGCGTCCGCCGCGTGCTCGAGCGCGCTCGGGCCGCGGCCCGAGCGTGGGGCGGCCGGACCGCCGCCGGCCTCGTCATCCTGGTGATCGGTGCATCCGCGGGCACCGCGCAGAACGCTCCGCGCACCGCGTCCGAGGACAGCGTCAAAGCCGCCTACCTTTTCAAGTTCCCGGCCTACGTCGACTGGCCCACCGGCGTCTTCGACAGCGCCGACTCGGCGCTGACGATCGGCGTCGTCGACAGCGACGGCCTCGCCGACGAGCTGACGGACGCGAGCGCCGGACGGCGCGTGAACGGCCGGCCCGTGGAGGTGCGCCGCCTGTCGGCCGACGACCCGCCGAGCGGCGTGCATGTGCTGTTCCTGCCCGGGGCGCGTGCCGTCGGCACACCGATCGCGGAGCAGGCCGAGGGCCTGCCGATCCTCACGGTCGGCGAGCGCGCGGAGGACTCGACGGGGATCGTCGTGTCGTTCGTGCCGGTCGGCGGGCGCATACGTTTCGAGGTGGATCTCGACGAGGCGGAGCGGCGCGGGCTGCGCATGCATTCGGGCATGCTGGCCGTCGCGGAGCGCGTGCGCGGGGCTCGCCGATGATGTCCCGCGGCGCCGCGCACTCGGTCCGCAACAGGCTGCTGCTCGGCGTGCTCGCGACCACGGGCTGCGCCCTGCTCATCACCGCCGCGGCGCTCGCCTACTTCGATTTACGAAGCTTCCGCAACAGCCTCGTCAGCGACATCACGGCGATCGCCGACATCCTGGCCCTCGCCGCGACGCCGGCGCTCGAGTTCGACGATCCGCAGGCGGCGTCCGAGTATCTAGGCCTGCTGCGCGCGAAGCCGGGCGTCACCGCCGCGGCGATCTACGCGGCGAACGGCGCGCTGTTCGCGCAGTACGTCGCGGGCGAAGTGACGTTGCCCGACCTGCCGGGCGGCGACGCCTACCGTTTCGAGGACGGCAAGCTCGTGCTCTTCAAGCGCATCGTCGCCGACCACGAGATCCTGGGCACCGTGTACGTGCAGGCCCGCTACGACGTGGGCCGGCGTCTCGTGAACTACCTGGCCATCCTCTGCGCCGTGCTGCTCGCGAGCCTCGCAGCCGCCGCGCTGATCGCGCACCGCCTGCACGAGGGCATCACCGGGCCGATCGGGTCCATCGTCGACATCGCTCGCAGCGTGCTCGAGAAGCGGGACTTCTCGCGGCGTGCCGCGAAGGCGTCGGACGACGAGATCGGCGTGCTGGTCGACGCGTTCAACAACATGCTGGACGAGGTCGGCGACCGTACGACCGTGCTCGAGCAGACGCAGGAGGAGCTCAAGACGCTGAACGCCGAGCTCGAGCAGCGCGTCGCGGCGCGCACCGCGCAGCTCGAGGCGGCGAACAAGGAGCTCGAGAGCTTCAGCTACTCGGTTTCGCACGATCTCAGGGCGCCGCTCCGCGCGATCGGCGGCTTCGCGGAGCTTCTTTGGTCCGATCACGCCGCGGACCTGAACGCGGAAGCGCAGCGCAAGCTCGGCATCATCCGCTCCGAGGCCGCTCGCATGGGCGCGCTGATCGACGATCTCCTCGCCTTCTCGCGGCTCGGCCGCCAGTCCCTCCAGCCCGCCGACCTCGACATGGCCGCGCTCGTCGACAACGTCTTCGCACGATTGCGCTCCGAGGCCGGCGGCGACCGCGTCGAGCTGCGCGTCGGCCGGCTGCCGCACGCGTGCGGCGACCGCGCGCTGCTCGAGCAGGTGTGGGTGAATCTGCTGTCGAACGCGATCAAGTTCTCGTCGAAGAAGGACCAGCCGGTCGTCGAGGTCGGCGCGATCAGCGAGGAGCACGAGCACGTCTACTACGTCCGCGACAACGGCGCGGGCTTCGATCCGCGCTATCAGTCGAAGCTCTTCGGCGTGTTCCAGCGCCTGCACGACGGCACCGAGTTCCCCGGAACCGGCGTCGGCCTCGCGCTCGTGCAGCGCATCGTGCTGCGCCACGGGGGCCGGGTGTGGGCGGACGGCAAACCGGGCGAAGGAGCCACCTTCTACTTCACGCTACCGAAGGAGCCTGGCGATGGAGGAGTATGAGCACGTCGAAATCCTGCTGGCCGAGGACAACCCGCACGACGCGGAGCTCGCGATCCGCGGCCTGAAGAAGCACAACCTCGCGAATAACATCGTGTGGGTGAAGAACGGCGAGCAGGCGCTCGACTACGTGTTCCGTCGCGGCGAGTTCGAGGGGCGCAGCAACGAGGCGCCGCGCCTGATGCTGCTCGATCTCAAGATGCCGAAGGTCGACGGGATCGAGGTCACGCGGATCGTGAAGAGCGACGAACGCACGCGTCACATCCCGGTCGTCATCATGACCTCGTCGAAGGAGGAGAAGGACGTCGCGGACAGTTACAGCTGCGGCGCGAACAGCTACATCGTGAAGCCGCTCGACTTCGCATCGCTCATCGAGGTCGCCGCGCAAGTCGGCTTCTACTGGCTCGCGATCAACCGCGCGCCCCGCTGAGAACGAAGGAAATCCGTTCTAGGAGCACTCGACCCCGCCGCCGCTGGTCGGCCTGCAGAAGCGCGGCCAGCCGTTCCGGCGCCAGTACTCGACGAGGCCGAGGTCGGCGACGAGCTCCGCGAACTCCGGCGAGCGCCGCACGTCGTCGAAGAGCGGCAGCCACAGGAACCAGACGTTGTGACGTCGCGTTTGCGTAGCGCCACGTGCGGCGCGCAGCGCGAGCTCGACGTCGCCGAAGTGGGCGGCCCACGCGGCGGTCACCGTATGCTCGTTGTGCGTCGGATTCTCGAGCTGCGCGTACCAATCGCGAAGCGCGGCGAGCCCCTCAGCGTCCGATCCCATCCGGCCGAGCTCGGCTTTGAAATGCGGCGGCGCGCCGCGATCGTCCGTCAACGCGCGCGTCTCGCCTCGGCCGAGGCGCACGTAGTTCATCAGGTACTCCCCGAACGGCCAGCCGCTGACGAAGGCACTCCCCTGCTCGTAGGCTTCGCGCACCGCGGCGCGATCGCCGACGATCTCGCTCGCGGCGAGATAGAATGCGAGCCCCGTCGAATTCAGCGGGTTTGCGCCCTGATTGCTGTCGAACGTCGCGCGTGCCTGCTCGATGTAACCGACGGCGAGCTCGAAGTTGCCGATCTCGGCCATCTCGGCACGCGTGGCGCCGAGCTCGAGCGCACGACGGTACGCCTCGTCGACATCGCTCCACTCGCCCCGCACGAGATGGACCACCGCAAGCGCATGGTGCGCCTCCGGAAGGTCCGGCTCGAGCTCGAGGCCCCTTCTTCCTGCATCGAGCGCCTCGTCCTGATACTCGGCAGTGCGATCCGGCCTCCAGGTCGGCGCGACCGCGAGCACATACGCGAGCTTCGCCCGCGCCAGGGCGAAGCCCGGGTCGAGCGCAACGGCCTTGCGCAGCTCGTCGATCGCGCGCGCGCTCGCATCGCCAGAAGACGAGTGATCGGCCGCGAGCGCCGCAAGGTAATGGCCGTACGCCGCGCTCGAGCGGGTCGGGACGCGCGCGAGACGCGTCCGCTCCCGCTGGGACAAGCGCGCCCGCAGCGCTTCGGCGACGTTCGTCGCGATGCTCGTCTGCATCGCGAACAGGTTCTCGACGTCGGCCGCCGCGTCGTACGTCTCCGACCAAAGGAGCATGTCCGTCTCGGCGTCGACGAGCTGCACCGCGAAGCGAATCCGCTCGGCTGCACGGCGCACGCTCGCCTCGAGGACCGCCGCCACGTTCTGCTCGGCCGCGATCTCCCGCGGCGACTTCGTTCCGCCGCCGTACTGCATCATCGTGCTGCGCGAGACCACCGTCACGTCGCCGATCTTCGCGAGCTGGTTGATGACCTCCTGGTGCATGCCGAGCGCGAAGTACTCGTCCTCCTCGTTCGGGCTCAGGTTCGTGAACGGCATGACGGCCACCGAGCTCGGCAGCACGGCCGGCTTCGGGTCGACGACGAGGCCGTGCGCGACGACGACTGCGACGAAGACGACCACCGCGACGACCGAGAGGCCGAGCGCGATGCGCCATGGGCGGGCACGCGACGCGACGGGCTGCCGCACGCCGCCCGCCGACGACCCGGCCTCGTCACGCCGGGCCGGCGCCTGGCCGGCCGGATCCTCGTCATCGAACGGCGGAGGATCGTCGGCAACGGTCTCGGCCGACGGCGAGTCGCCGAGGACTTCCGTGACTTTCGCGACGAACCGGTAACCCCTGCCCGGCTCGGTGACGATGAACCGGTGATCGGCGCGGCTCTCGCCGAGCACGTGCCGCACCATCGAGATGTTCTTGTTGAGCGTATTTTCCTCGACGACGACGTTCGGCCAGACCGCTTCGAGCAGGTGCTCCTTCGTCACGAGCGCTCCACGGTGCTCCAGCAGGCACAACAGCGTATCGAAGGCCTTCGGTTTCAGCGGAACGCGGGTCCCGTCCAGCCTCGACAGCACACGCCGGACGGGATCCAGACGATAGCCTCCGAACTCGTACACCGGGAGCGGCTCCGTACGATACGCCACCGAAGGCGGGCAGACAGCGCGCGGTTGGACGCTCGCGAGCGACCGTAGTCGATTCTACCGCGGACGAGGAACGAGGCAATTTGAGTGCGCGACGGCGTACGGCTACTCCGCGCAGCGGCACTGCCGCACGCCGAGACGTCCGCCCTCGCCGCGGCATTCGAGCAGGCCGACCGTGCAGCGATAGGCCTTCGCCTCGCCGGCGCTGAGCCACAGCGTCGAATTCGTCGGATCGACCTCTATGAAAGTGAGGGGCGGTTGCACGACGCACGCGCCGGCGGCCAACAGCACCAGGACAACGACGGTGTTACGCGCGCCACGCCGCAACGCGGCGCCGCGTGCCGAAGCGCTCGTGGATCTCATCGTAGGCTCTCCTGTCCGGTAAGCCGCGGAGCGGACAGGCTCGACGAAGCCGCGATGACGCGTCGTTGCCGTCGGGTGAATTCTTTTGAACGGGCGGGAACCCGGCCGGCGATCGCATCGCCGACCAGAACTTTTCAGCGAAAATCAGGAGAGGCCACGACGTCGATGCGTCGGCGCACGTACGCCTTCGGGCGAGACGCCGGCCTTCAGTCGTCGCTGCCGGCCGACCCCGTGAAGAGCCGCTTGCCGTTCGCGAGCACGACGCTGCCCGCGTTCGCGACATGCGGCGCGTTTCGTGCGCGCCAGCCGGTCACGGTGACCTGGTCGCCGGGCTGCAGCGAGTCCTTCGTCCAGCCCTGACGCATCAGAATATTCGGCGTCGTCAGCTCGAAATCCCACTCGACGGTCTGGCCGTTCTCGTCCTCGGCCTCGACGTAGAAGCGCGCATGCGGATTCATCCACTCGACGCGCACGACGGTACCGGTCACCTCGACCGGCAGCTCGCGGCTGAACTCGGCCGAGAACGAGTGATGAGCGAGCGCGGCGGCCGGCAGTCCGAGCGCGCCGGATACCAGAATTACCTTGAAGAACGTGCCGTAACCCTGCATCTATTTTTGCCTTTTCTGTCGCGAGCCGCCCGAGGCTCGCCTCGGCATCATAGCGCACGGCGCCGACCCGCGCTCGAGAGCTCACAGCCGGCGTAGCAGCTCGAAGAAGATGCGCGCGTCCTCGGAGCCTTCGACGTCGGGGCGCGTCAACGGCTTCGCGAGCTCGATCGAGCCGAGCATCTGCTCGCTCGACACGGCGAAGCCGAAACCGGCAGTCGCCGCCGACGCTCTGTCGGTCCCGTCGTTCCCGAAGACGACGCCGATATCGTAGAAGCCGTAGAGCGATGCGCGCCCGAGCAGAGCGGGCGCGGCGAGCAGATCGCGCCTGACCTCGAGCTTCGTGCCGGCGCCCTGATCGCCGGCCACCGACGCGACCTCGAAGCCCCGCCCGAGCCGAACGCCGCCGACCCTGAAACGCTCCGTGTACGGGACGACGTACGACGTCTGCTGCGCGAGCGCGTCGACTCTCCACGACCACGCCGGCGAGATCCGAGCGACGCGGATCCAGTTGAAGCGAAGCATCATGAAGTCCGCGCGGCGCGGATCGTCCTCGAGACCGAGGCCTTCGAGCCCGCTGTTCCACGCATCGAGCCCCTTGACGAGCTCGGCGGACGCGAGCTGCTCGACGCCCGCACCGCGGACGTTATGCGTGACGCCGACCTTCAGCATCCGCAGCCGTTCGTCGCGCAGCTCGAAGCCGAGGCCGTCGATCGAAAGATTCGTCGCGTCGAGCGCGACCGCGAGCGACGTCGACGTGCGGCCGAGCAGCGGACGCGTGAAGCGCAGCGAAAGGATGTCGCGGACGACCCGCTCGACGACGCGCCCGGGCGCCTCGTCCGGGGTCGCGCGCGAGCGGAACGCGGTCAGGGACAGCGCTCCGCCCTGCCCGCCCACCGCGGCGCTGCCGACGACGCCGAGCCCGCGGTACTCGTCGTAGTCGATCGCTCCCGCGAACGACACCCCGGCGCTCAGCCTGCCGCGCGCGAGGCCGTTCACGAGCACCTGGCCCGTCGCCATGTGCGGCCCGACGTCGTCCGTGCCGCGATTGGAGATTCGCACCGAGCCCGTGACGCCACGAAAGTCGGTATCGAGCTCGAGCCGATACGCGTTCGGGATCTCGGCATCCGGCGACGTCGCCGCGGACACGCGCAGCCCCGACAGCCTGCGCATCCGCGTCAGCGAGTCCTGCAGCCGGTCGACGCGCAGCGGCTTCGCGTCCGTGAGCGTTGCCGCCATGCGCTCGATCGCGTCGCGATGAGGCCCCGGATCGCCGCGAACCTCGACGTCCGAGATCTGCGCTTCGAACACGTTGATGCGCACGACCCCGAGGCGGATCAGCTCGTCGTCGATCGTCATCTGCGGCCGCGGATAGCCGTCCGCCTGATAGCGGTCGGCGATCGCAGTGACGATCGCCGATACGCGCGCGGTCGATCGGCTGGCCGAGATGATCACGATAGAGCGGGAACAGCTCGGCAGGCTCGTACACGGTCACGCCGCGGATCACCGCCGAGGTCAGCCGGGGCGTCGCGCTCTGCGCGAGCGCCGGCGTTATTTCAAGCGCCAGGAGGATTATGCAAAGCGCCGATGCTTCGAGGAGCCGGTAAACGAAATGCGGGCTGCTGCGTCCACGTCCGTGCTCCATCGTTCCGTTCGTCCCGGCGCATCGGCCGCCGCGCGGGCACTGCGCGCTCTTCGTCCTCGCGGCCCCGACGCTCGTGGGCGGGTTCGAGCGTCGCATTATGATCAACCCGGGTTGACGGCGTCGTGACGGTTCTCACAAGGTCTGCCATCCGCGTCGACTACGATTCGCGAAAACAACAACGCGAAAGAACAACTAAGGAGTGTTCCAATGCCTCTCGCCCAGGCGCTCGCTGCCGCACGCATGGCTTCTTCGCTCCTCCTCGCATCGGCGGTCGCGGGCTCCGCTTCGGCCGCGATCGAAGGAGCGCGCGATCATCGCATTTTCGTCACCGCCGTCGCAGGCGACGTCGACGTATCGATGGCGAGCGTCGCCGTCGAGCCGAGCGTCGGCGACGAGGTGCTGCTGCCTGCGCGCATCGTCACGGGAGAGGATGGCACGCTCGGGCTCGTGCAGTCGCGGACGTCCATCTCGATCGCGCCGAACTCGGAGATCGAGATCCCGGAAGCCGCGCACGACGGCCAGCTGATCGGCCGCCTCGTGCAGTGGCGAGGCAACGTGTTCTACGACGTCGAAAAGCGAGACGTCGAGCGGCTCACCGTGGAGACGCCCTACCTCGTCGCCGTCGTCAAAGGCACGCAGTTCAACGTCGCGGTGCTCGACGACACGACGACCATCTCGCTGTTCGAGGGCCGTCTCGAGATTCGTGATCCGGACGGCGGGAACGTCGTCGATCTCGAGGCGGGCGAGGTCGCGATCAGGTCGCGAGGCGATACGACGATCCGCGTGATCGACATGAACGTCGCGAACCTGCCGACCGTCGACGGGAACGGCCGTCTCGTTGCGGCCGACGATCGTCGCGCCGCCGGGGACTCCGCGGATCGCGTCGAAGGCGGCGACGTGGAGCTTCGCGTCGACGGCGACACGATCCGCGGCAGCGCCGATCTCGCGCTCCGCGCCGACGCCTCGCTCGGTGCCGAGGTCGCGGCGGTCGGCGCGGCGACGATCGAGCCGACCGATGGCCGCGGCGTCGAGTCGGCGCTCGGCTCGATCGCGCTCGACACGGGCGTGGCCGCGGACGTCGGCACGGCCGACATCGACGCCGGCGCGAGCACGTCGCTCGACACGAGCATGCTCTCCGCCGACGTGTCGCTCGACGCGTCGGCCGGCGTCGGCGATGCATCGCTCGGTGCCGATGTCGGCGTCGGGCTCGATCTCGGCACCGGCACGGCCGACGTCGGCGTCGACGCGACGATCGGGCTCGGCGGCGCGACGGTCGACGCCGGCGTCGACGCGAACATCGACCTCGGCGCCGGCACCGCCGACGTGGGGCTCGGTGCGGACGTCGGGCTCGGCGACGCGTCGCTCGGCGCCGATCTCGGCGCCGGTCTCGATCTCGGCAGCGGCACGGCCGATCTCGGGCTCGACGGCACGGTCGGGCTCGGTGACGCAACGGCCGACGCGCGTCTCGACGCGAACATCGACCTCGGCGCCGGCACCGCCGACGCGGGGCTCGGTGCGGACGTCGAGCTCGGCGACGCGTCCCTCGGCGCCGATCTCGGCGCCGGCCTCGATCTCGGCAGCGGCACAGCCGATCTCGGGCTCGACGCCACGGTCGGGCTCGGCGACACGACGGTCGACGCCGGTCTCGATGCGGGCCTCGACCTCGGATCCGGCACGGCGGACCTCGGCCTCGGAGCGGACGCGGACGTCGCGGACCTCGGTCTCGACGCAGGAGTCGACGGCGGCCTCTCGGCCGACCTCGGCGGATCGCTCGGCGCGGACCTCGGCGCGGACCTCGGGCTCGGCGACGTCGGCGCCGGAGCCGACCTCGGCGCGAGCCTCGACGTCGGCGACGGCGGACTG
>DASVCR010000111.1:0-25153 GCA_036381515.1 Gammaproteobacteria bacterium
GATCGAGTACAACACGCAACGGCCGCACAGCGCTTTGGGCAATCGCACGCCGGAGCAGTATGCGCGTGAGGTGATGCGTTTCAGAGAATCAGCAACCGCAGACTCTAGTTCTGTTCGGTACTAAATTGGGGAGCAGACCAAGAGCCCTTTTCCGGTGGCACGGAAATTGGGGTCAGAGCCCTTTTCCGGTGGTAATTGAGGTCAGAGCCCTTTGTTGGGGTCAGAGCCCTTTGTTGGAGTCAGAGCCCTTTGTTGGAGTCAGAGCCCTTTTGTTGGGTGAGAGCCCTTTTGTTGGGATCAGAGCTCTTTGTAAGTTGGCTCAGAGCCCTGCGTCGCAAAGGAAGCGCAAATTTGGGTCGGATTAGGCGCGGCCGAGACTGGGGTCGGAGCCTTCGCAAATCGCCAGTACCGTTGGTCGCCGAGAAAAGGCTAAACGTCATCGGCCCGCTTCGAAATTCGGCCCGCATCGTCGTAATAGGGAGGGCTAGGGCTCCGAATCCGATAAGGAGGGCTAGGGCTCTGATCCGGGCTTTCGGGACCCAAATTTGCACGCAGACAAAGGGGCTTGACCGGACTTTCCCTGTCGCGGATTCCGCGTCTGCCCCAATTTTCGCTGACCCGAATTCCCGCTGAAAAAAAAGGGCTCTGACCCCAATTACCGGACCCCAATTACCACCGGAAAAGGGCTCTGACCCCAATTTTCGACCCCAATTTTCGCTGACGCCGTTTTTCGCTCGTAAGCTGCACGGCTCGGTTCGCGCGCGTGGTGCGTTTTGCGTTAACTTTCTGTCCGTCGTCCACGCCCGAGGGGGCGGCGGCCATCGTCCGCCGGCGTGGCGGGAGGAGGATAAGGAATGACGAGCACGAACGAAATGTCTCTGCCTGAGCGCGCGAAGCGCGTCGCCGCGATCGCCCGCGAGCACGCCGACTACGGCGACGAGCACGGTGCGCTCGCCCAGCCGGTCGTCGACGCGCTGCATCGCGAAGGGCTGTTCGGCATGTGGGTGCCGAAGGCCGTGCGCGGCGGGCACGAGCTCGACCCGGTCTCGTCGCTCCAAGTCATCGAGAATCTGTCGTACGGCGATCCTTCCGCCGGCTGGGTGCTGATGGCGGCCGCGCTCGCGATCGGCACGGGCGCCGCGTACCTGAAGGACGACGCGGTGGACGAGCTCTTCAGCGGCGAGCGCCTGCCGGTGATCGCGGGGCAGGGCACGCGCCCGGGCAAGGCCGTGCCGAGCGACGGCGGCTATCTCTTGAGCGGGGCGTGGAGCTTCGCGTCCGGCATCAAGCACGGCACGCACATCCACACGCTCGGGATCATCGAGACGACGGGCGAGCCGCGCATCTTCGTGCTGCCCGTCGACAAAGCGAAGCTGATCGAGAACTGGGACGTGCTCGGGCTGCGCGGCACCGGCAGCATCGACTACACGATCGACAACGCGCACGTGCCGGAAAGCTACACTCACTTCGCGACGACCGAGGAGCCGCTCCGCGGCGGCAGCCTCTACACGATCGGCATCATCGGTTTCGCGTCGATGTGTCACTCGGGCTGGGCGTGCGGAATCGGCCGGCGCGTGCTCGACGAGCTCATCGACGTCGTGCAGCAGAAGGCGGGACGGCCCGGCACGCTCGCGGACAGCCAGAGCTTCCACGAGCAGTTCGCGCACGCGGAGGCCGTGTACCGCTCGGCGCGCGCGTTCGTCTACGAGACCTGGGGCGACGTCGAGGAGACGCTCGCTCGCGGCGACCGGCTGTCCGTGCGGCAGCACTCGCTGATGCGGCTCGCGCTCGCGAACGCGACCTGGTCCGCGCACCACGCGGCGATGTTCGCGTACAAGTCGGCGGGCACGCTCGCGCTGCGCGCCGGGACGCTGCAGCGCCTCTTCCGCGACATGCACGCGGGCACGCAGCACATCACGTCGTCGCCGCCCGTCTACGGCGCGATCGGCCGCGAGCTCGCGGGCCTCGCGCCCGGCAAGCGTTGGCAGTTCCTGAACCTCGTCGACGGCTGACGCACGTCGATCGGCGCGCGCGCTGCCTGCGCGTCGTTGTGAGCGGCAGCGCGTTCGGGCAGACTGCCAGCGCCTCGCGTTAGCGCGGCCGACGCCCACGGCGGCTGGGCGAGGAACCCCGGCCGCCGCGTGCCCGAACCGAGCGAGACGTATCCGCCGGACGCGCCGCCGACGTTCCGCTTCGAGATGTTTCCGACCGTTTAGGACATTCCTTTCCACTATTCGAACCCGGTGAGCATGAGGACTTCCGACGACTCCGGCGCGGCATCCGGCGCCGCCCGTTCTGGACGGAACGGCATGCCCGACGAGATCGCCCGCGCGCTGCGCGCGATCGGGCCCGTGATCGCGCCTGCCGAGACGGCGGCGCTCTACGCGCCGCTGCATGCGAACGCTTCGCGCGACGGCGTGACGATCATGCGGGACGGCCGCTACGGCACGCACGAGCGCCACGTGCTCGACGTGTTCACGGCGGCGCCCGCGGGCAGCGGCCGTCCGGTGCTCGTGTTCGTCCACGGCGGCGGCTTCACGCGCGGCGCAAAGAGCACGGCAGGCTCGCCGTTCTACGACAACGTGATGCTGTGGGCCGCGAAGGAGGGCCTCGTCGGTGTGAACGTGAACTATCGCCTCGCGCCCGAGCACCGATGGCCGTCCGGCATCGAGGATCTCGCCGCGGTCGTCGCGTGGATCGAGCGCAACATCGCCGATCACGGCGGCGATCCACGCCGGATCTTTCTGTGGGGGCATTCGGCGGGCGCGGCGCACGTGGCCGACTACCTCGCCGACGCCGAACGATCGGGCACGAACGCGAAGGTCACGGGCGCGATACTTACATCCGGCTTCTACGATCTCGGCGACGAGGTGTCGCAGTGGCAGGCGTACTACGGCGACGACGTTTCGACGTACGCCGAGCGGTCGTCGCTGCCGTGGCTCGCGTCGACCGACGTGCCGCTCTTCGTCAGCGACGCTGAGCTCGATCCGGACACCTTTCGCACCGAGACGCGAAAGCTATTGAGGCTGCGCGGCGAGAAGGGCAAGCCGACGCGTTACGTGCATCTCGCAAAGCACTCCCACATCTCCGAGACGTATGCCGTCGGCACGGAGGATCGGTCCTTGTCCGGGCCCGTGCTCGAGTTCATCCGCGATCACTCCTGACATCTCGCTCCGCCGAGATTCTCCTTCCGCGATCATCACCGACATCGGCGCCGCGGCGCCTGTTCTCGGCGCGTGCCGCGCAGTGCTTCGCCAATCTTGCGATCATCTCGACGCGTCGCGCCTTTGGCACGTGCATTGCACACCGTTGCTCCCAATCGAAAAACTTTGAGCTCAAAGAGGAGCACGCAATGACACGGTTCACGTATACGGGCTGCTTGTTCGCCGTCGCCGTCGCTGCAAGCGGCGCCGCATTCGGCCAGCAGGCGTGCGAGCAGGACGTTCAGCAATTGGAGAGGCAACTCGAGCAGCGGCCGGTCGATCAGCAGACCCAAAGGCAAGTGCAGGAGCTCCTCGACGCGGCGCAGCGCGCGAGCGATCAGCAGTGCCGGGAGATCGTGACCCAGGCGCGGGACCAGCTCGAGGCGCTCGGGCAACCGCGGCAGCTTGCACAAAGCGAGTCGCAGCAGCGCTCGACGACGCCGGAGCTCGGAGCACGACAGCAGAGCTCGCAGGCGCAGGCCGCGCAGGATCAGCGCGAGCAGCAGCAGGCGGCGGAGCAGCAGCGCTCGACGGCGGAGCTCGGAGCGAGGCAGCAGAGCTCGCAGGCGCAAGCCGCACAGCAGCAGCGCGAGCAGCAGCAACAGAATGCGCAGGCGCAGCAGCAGGCCGCAGAGCGGCAGCAGCCGACCGAGCAGCCGCAGCAGCGCGCGGCACAAGCCGGCCAGGGACAACAGGCGCAGGCAGGTCAGGGCCGACAGGATGCGACCGACGTGCAGGTTCAGCAGCGCGGCGCAGAGATCCAGGTGGATCCGGCCGCACCGCAGGTCCAGGTGCAGCAGCCCGCGCCGGACGTGCAGATCGAGCAGCCCGCACCGGACGTGCAGATCACGCAGCCGCAACCCAACGTGACCGTGCGCCAGGCAGAACCGCAGGTCGAGGTCAGCCAGGCGGAGCCTCGGGTCAGCGTTCAGCAGGCCGAGCCTCGCGTGACGGTGCGGCAGCCCGAGCCGCGCGTGACCGTGCGGCAGCCGGATCCGGAAGTCACGATTCGCCAGGCGGAGCCGGAGGTCAGCGTCGAGCAGGCCGAGCCGCAGGTCGAAGTCAGCCAGGCAGAGCCGGAGGTGAGCGTGCGGCAGGCCCAGCCCGAGGTCAGCGTTCGGCAGGAGGAGCCGCAGGTCGACGTGCGTCAGGGCGAGCCCGGTGCGAGCGTCGGACAGGCGCCGCAGCAGGCGCAGTCCGAGCAGGGGCGGCAGAGCCAGTCCCAGCAGGGGCAGCAGGGCCCGCAGAGCCAGAGCCCGTCCTCGCAGGAGCGGCAGGCCGAGGCGCGCCAGCAGGCGCAGGCGGATCAGCTGTCCCAAACGGCCGAGCTCGATCCTCAGCAGATCGTCGGCAACGACATCGTGACGCCGCAGGGCGAGCCGATCGGCGAGGTCTCGGGCGTCGCGCGCTCGCGCACGGACAGCGAGCTGCACGCACTCGTCGACGTCGGCGGATTCCTCGGCCTCGGCGAGCGCACGGTGGCGCTGCCGCTCGACCGACTCGAGCGCAATCAGGAGGGCGACATCGTGACGCAGATGACTCGCGAGGAGCTCGAGCAGCTGCCCGAGTACGACTCGCAGGACTACGCTGCGATCGAGGACGAGAGCCGGATTCTGCAGTAGCCGTAGCCGTCTCCGGCGATCGGGGCGCCGCGGCCTGCCGCGTCGCCCCGCGAGCCGCGGCGATATCCCCCGTACCGCCGGAGCTCCCGTCGCATTCGAGCTCGATGTGAACGACGAAATCGCGCGCCGCGTCATCGACACGATCCGCGCCGTGTCGATGGACGCCGTCCAGCTAGCAGGGTCCGGACACCCGGGCACCGCGATGGCGCTCGCGCCGCTTGCGTATCTCCTTTATCGCCGCACGCTGCGCGTGAATCCCGGGAATCCCGGCTGGCCCAATCGAGACCGCTTCGTACTGTCGGCGGGGCACGCTTGCATCCTGCAGTACGTGACGCTGCACCTCTGCGGGTTCGCGCTGACGCTCGACGAGATCCGCCGATTCCGCCAGTGGGGATCGCGAACGCCCGGCCATCCCGAGCGCTCCGTCACGCCGGGCGTCGAGACGACGACCGGTCCGCTCGGTCAGGGCTTCGCGAATGCGGTCGGCATGGCGATGGCCGAGAAGGCGCTTGCGCAGCGCTACAACCGGCCCGGCCACGACGTCGTCGATCATCGCGTCTACGCGATCGCGTCCGACGGCGATCTGATGGAGGGCGTATCGCAGGAGGCGGCCTCGCTCGCGGGTGCGTTCGGGCTCGGGAAGCTCACCGTGCTCTACGACGACAACCGGATCACGATCGACGGGCCGACGGCGCTGTCGTGGGACCACGAGGACAAGGCGAAGCGCTTCGAGGCCCACGGCTGGCACGTGCAGCGGGTCGCCGACGTGAAAGATCTCGATGCGCTCGAAGCGGCGCTCGCCGCGGCCGCGCGCGAGACGGAGCGTCCGTCCTTGATCGTGGTCCGCAGCCATATCGCGTATCCGGCGCCGCACGCTCAGGATACGGCAAAGGCGCACGGTGCGCCGCTCGGCGACGACGAGGTACGCGCGGCGAAGGAGCGGATGGGCCTCGATCCGGACCGCACGTTCGACGTGCCGCGCGACGTCGCGCGGCACATGGACCTGACCGACCGCGGGCGGCGTCTCGAGCAGGAGTGGACGGAGCGCTTCTCGGCGTGGCGGTCGGAGTTTCCCAGGCTCGCCGAGGACTGGGACCGTGCATGGGCGGGCGCGCCCGCCGACGGTTTCATCGACGCGTTGCCGAAGTTCGATCCGAGCGCCGACGGAAAGATCGCGACGCGCGCCGCGAGCGGCAAGATCATGCGCGCGTTCCAGCGCTTCGTGCCGACGATGATCGGCGGCGCCGCCGATCTCGTCGAATCGACGAGGACGGTGTTCGAAGGCGCGGGACAGTTCGGCAAGCATTACGCGGGCCGCAACGTCCCGTTCGGCGTGCGCGAGCACGCAATGGGCGCGATCGTGAACGGCCTCGCCGCGCACGGCGGCATCGTGAAGCCGTTCGGCTCGACGTTCCTGATCTTCAGCGACTACATGCGGCCGGCGATTCGGCTTTCCGCGTTGATGGGCGTGCCGGTCGTCTGGGTGTTCACGCACGACTCGGTCGGTCTCGGCGAGGACGGGCCGACGCATCAGCCGGTCGAGCAGTGCATGTCGCTGCGTGCGATCCCGAACCTTTGGGTCATCCGGCCGGCCGACGCGAACGAGACCTCGGCGGCTTGGAAGGTCGCGCTCGAGCGGAAGGACGGCCCGGTCGCGCTGCTCCTGACGCGGCAGGCCGTGCCGGTCCTCGAGGCGACGGCGTCCGCGGGCACGGCCGGCGTCGAGCGCGGCGCGTACGTGGTGTGGGACAGCCGCGATGCCGCGTCGGCCACGCGTCGGCTCGACCTCGTGCTGCTCGCGACGGGGTCCGAGGTCTGGGTCGCGCTCGACGCGGCGCGCACGCTCGCGCGCGACGTCGCCGTGCGCGTCGTGTCGATGCCGTGCTGGGAGCTCTTCGAGCGGCAGCCGCAGGCGTATCGGGACGACGTGCTACCGCCCGATGTCGAGAAGCGCCTCTCCGTCGAGGCCGGCGTCTCGCTCGGCTGGCGGCGCTGGGTCGGCGACGCCGGCGACACGGTGTCGATCGATCGGTTCGGCGCGTCCGCGCCGGGCACGACGGTGCTCGAGAAGCTCGGCTTCACGCCGGGGAACGTCGTCGAGCGCGCGAGAGCGCTGCTGTCGTAACGATTTGTTATGCTCGGCGGCGCTTCGGAACGGTATGGGAGAGCTTGAACGATGGGCACGACTCGGCTCGAAGAGCTCGCGAAGCACGGGCAAAGCGTCTGGATCGATTATCTGTCGCGCGAGATGCTCGACTCGGGGAAGCTCGACGGGCTGATCCGCGAAGGCGTCGTCGGCGTCACGTCGAACCCGACGATCTTCGAGCAGGCGATCTCGGCGGGGAAGGGCTACGACGAGCAGCTGCGCGCGGCGCGCGAGAGGACGTCCGATCCGAAGGAGCTCTTCCTCGCGCTCGCCGCGCGTGACGTGGCCGACGCGTGCGACGTGCTGCGCGGCGTCTACGACGCGGGCGTCCGGCGGGCGCAGGAGGCGCGGAGCGCCGCGCGCGCCCGTGGAGCGGGCGCCGGCACGGTGCCGCACGTCGACGGCTTCGTGTCGATCGAGGTGGATCCGCTCTTCGCGTACGACACCGAGGCGACGACGGCCGAGGCGCTCAGGCTTCACGCGATGATCGATCGGCCGAACCTGTTCGTGAAGATCCCGGCGACGAAGCCCGGGCTTCCGGCGATCGAGGACATGATCGCTGCCGGCAAGTCGATCAACGTCACGCTGATCTTCTCGCTGCAGCGCTACGTCGAGGTCGCCGAAGCCTACGTTCGCGGGCTCGAGCGCCTCGTCGCCGCCGGCGGCGATCCGTCGAGCGTCGCATCGGTCGCGAGCTTCTTCGTGTCGAGAGTCGACACCGAGACGGACCGGCGCCTCGACGAGATCGGCGGGCACGACGATCTGAAGGGCAAGCTCGCCGTCGCGAATGCGAAGCTCGCCTACCAGCGCTACAAGCAGATCTTCTCGGGGGAGCGCTGGGAGTTTCTCGCCGCGAAGGGCGCGGCGTCGCAGCGCTGCCTGTGGGCGTCCACGTCGACGAAGAACCCGGCCTACTCGGACGTGCTCTACGTCGAGGAGCTGATCGGCCCCGAGACGGTGAACACGCTGCCCGAGAAGACGATACGCGCGTTCCAGGACCACGGACGCGTGCGCCCGAGCCTCGAGGAGGGTCTCGACGAGGCGCAGGCGCTGCTCGAACGGCTCGCGGAGGCCGGTGTCGACTACGCGGACGTGACGGAGAAGCTCGAGCGAGACGGTGTCCAGGCTTTCGCGGACTCTTTCTCGAAGCTGATGGAAGGCATCAGGACGCGGGCGGCCGCGGCCTGAGCGCGGCCGGGTCGCCAGGACACCTTCTTCCAATACCTTCCGCGCAGCCGCGTCGTGCGAAAGCGGCTTCCGGCGCGTATCGTTAGAGCTGCCAGGCTTCACGAGCCGACGTTGCAACGAAGGAGCGGCCATGCCGACCGGCACCGGTCTCTTCCCGGCCTGGCTGGACGGCAACGGGCCGGGCGCGATCACGCTGCTGGCGCTCGTCGTCGTCGTGGCGGTCGCCGCGCTATGGATCCGGCGGCTGCGGCGAACGATCGCCGCGAAGAACGCGCGCCTCGTCGGTGAGGCGGAGCGGCGCGGAGCGGCCGAGGATCGTACGCGCTGGATCAGCGATCACGACGTCTATACCGGGCTCCCGCGCGTCCATCATTTCGTCGACCGCGTGAACGATCAGCTTGCGCGCGGCGGCGCGCGCGACAAGCAGGTCGTCGCGCTGAAGCTCGCGGAGCTCGACGACACGATCCGCGCGCTCGGCCACGAGGCCGGCATCGGCATGGCGCGGCGGTTCGCCGAGCGCCTCACGTCGCTCGGCCTCGATGCGTACGGCGTCACCGGAAGGGATGTGTTCCTCGCGTTCGGCGACAAAGCGAAGCTCGACACGGAGCTTCGCGGCACGCTCGCCTCGGTCGACGACCCGCTCGCGTCGGGCGTGCCGCCGTGGCCGCGCGTCCATGCGGGCAGCGCCGCGTGCGGCGACTGCCGCGAGGCGCGCGAGCTCGTGCGGCGCGCCGAGACCGCGCTCGGGCACGCCGTCGCGGGCCGGGAGCCGTGGGTCGAGTGGCGGGAATCGCTCGAGCTCACGGCCGACGTGCAGCTCGTGCGCGTGTTTCGGGAAACGGGCGCCGAGGGCCTGCGGGCGTTCTTTCAACCGCAGGTCGACGTTCGGACCGGCGAGATCGTCGGGGCCGAAGCGCTCGTACGCTGGCACGCGCCGGGCATCGGCGACGTCGCGGCCGCGAAGCTCGTGCGGCTGCTCGAGGAGGCAGGCGCGATTCGCTCGCTGACCCGGCGGATGATCCGCGAAGCGGCGCGGGTGGCCGGAGCGCTGCGCACGCGCGGCACGGCCTGCCCGATCAGCGTGAACGTCGCCGCGGCGGACCTGCTCGGCGGAGACATCCTCGACAGCGTCCTCGACGCGCTCCGTCGGCACGACACGTGCGCGCGGGACCTGAAGCTCGAGCTCACCGAAACGAGCTTCGCGCGTTCGCCGGACGCGATACGCTGGGTCATGAGCAGGCTGCGCGACAGCGGCCTCACGCTGGCGATCGACGACTTCGGCACCGGCTTCTCGTCGCTTGCCTACCTGAACGACCTGCCCGTCGACGAGGTGAAGATCGACCGCTCGTTCATCGCGGGGCTCCCCGGCAGGGAGCGCAACCGCAGCATCGTGCGCGCGACGATCGCGATGGCGCACGAGCTCGGCCTCGCCGTCGTCGCGGAGGGCGTCGATGACGATGCCGTGATGCGCATTTTGCGCGAGGAACGGTGCGATCGCGCGCAGGGATTCCTGATCGCCGAGCCGCTGCCCGAGGCCGAGTTCCTCGAGTTCGTCGCCGACGGAAGGGGCCGCGCGCTGAGCGTGCGCGGCGACTGAGCGTCGTCATGCGGCTCGCGGCCGTGCAGGCGGCCGCGGCCGAAGAAAGGGTCGAGCGGCTCCTTGGAGGAGCAGACACGAACAGCACACGGAAGGGTGTGGAGCCGCCCGACCGAACTGGTCACGGATCGCGAAGCTACCCTCCTAGCCTGCGTACCTCCCGTTTCCCGGCGATACGCGGTGCCAGCTCGATCACCTCCGCCTTCGGCCGGCGTCGCAGCGCGCGCAGCTCCGAGATGGCTGCGGCGCGCGCGAACGGCAGGGGATTGCCGGTCTCGAGCGCGATGCGCTCGGCCCGCCGGTCGATCCATTCCCATTCAGACTCATTGAAGACCAACGTCATGGAGATTCCGCTAGCAGTCCGTCGCTTGCCTCCTCGTGGAACACGTGTGAGGCGAGATACGGTTGCGGGGGCTCGTAGCACTACCTAGCCGTGGAGCGGCCGGGCTTCGCTGCCGATGCAGCCGATTCCGGTCGCGCCTACGGCGCTCTAAGCGTCGGGAGGCCGCGGACCCCGCGCCGGCGATGCGGCCCGCGGGTTGCACATCCAGACATACAAAATACAATCGGCTCCAGAAAGTCGGGGGACTTCACGACCTGATGGGCTTCGGCAACGTCCGCGGAGCGTGCGCTCTACGGACGATCCGCTTCGTTCGACGCGTCGCCCGGAGGGAACGCGACCGGCGACGCGGCTGCGCAACCGATGGAGGGGTTCGGGTGAACAAGAACGATAACGGGCGCATGCATGAACGCCTGCTGGCATCCACGATCGCGGCGATCCTCGGCGCGGGCAGCGCGGCCAAGGCGCAGGAGCCGGCGCCGTCGGTCGGTCCGGTCGAGGAGGTGACCGTCACCGGGTCACGAATCGTTCGCCGCGACTTCACGGCGAACAGCCCGATCATGACGATCGATCAGGAACTCTTCGACGAGACGATGTCGATCGGCGTCGATCACATCCTGAATCAGCTGCCGCAGTTCGTTCCGGCCGTCACGCAGTTCACGACGACCGAGACGCAATCGACGGCGACCGTGACGCCCGGCGCATCAACGGTGAGCCTGCGGGGCCTTGGTGCGAACCGCAACCTCGTCCTGATCGACGGGCGCCGCGCGATGCCGGTGAATGCGTCAGGCGCCGTCGATACGAACATGATCCCGTCGGCCGCGATCGCCCGCGTCGAGACGATCACCGGCGGCGCGTCGTCCGTCTACGGCGCCGACGCGATGGCCGGCGTCGTGAACTTCATCCTGAAACGGGACTTCGAAGGCGTCGACATCGACATGCGCTACGGCGAGACGCAGGAGGGCGACGGCGAGGAGTTCAGGCTCGCGGGCGTCTTCGGCGCGAACTTCGCCGAGGGCAGCGGCAACGTGCTGCTCGGCTTCGAGCACGCGTCGCGCGGCAAGGCCTACGAGACGGCGCGCAGGTTCTATCGGCGCGGCTACGCGAATCCGACCGCGAACGGCACGGCGACCCGCCTCAGCGACAACTACTATGCGGTCGACACGACGAACGCGCCGGATGCCGCCGCCGTCGCCGACGTATTCGGCGTCGCACCGGGCGCGGTCGGCACCGGCGGCAACTTCTACCTGAACGCGGACGGCACGCTGTATCGCTCGTCGGCCGACGGGAATTTCCGCTACAACGGCCCGTTCGTCACGCCCGACGGCCTCGTCTATCGGAAGATCCTCGACGACGTTCCCGAGTCGAACGCGCTGAACGGCCAGCTCGTCGAGAACCTGCTCGAGGGCCGGATGGTATCGCTGCCGCTCGAGCGCTACTCCGCGTTCGGGCGCGCGCATCTCGATATCGCGGACAACGTCTCCGCGTTCATGCAGGCGAACTTCGCGCAGAGCGAAACGGAGACGCTTCTGATCTATTCGCCGGCGCTCGGCAGCTGGGGCGTCGAGATCCCGTACGGCGACGAGATCTACGCGCCGTCGGTGGACGAGGAGGGGAACACGCTCGGCGCGTATCTGCCGGGCGGCACCTACGGCCTGAATTGTCCGCCGGTCGGCGGCTGCACGGAGTCGCAGGCGTTTCCGGTGACGCCGGAGCTCGCGGCGCTGCTCGAGAGCCGCCCGGATCCGAACGCGGACTGGGATCTCGGCCACGTGCTGACGTATGCCGGCCCGCGGCGGAGCGAGAATCGGACGACGTCGTATCAGATCGTCGCGGGCCTCGAAGGCACCTTTCAGCGCAGCGACTGGACGTGGGAGGCCTACGTGTCGCACGGCGCGACCGAGGTCGCGACCACGCTGCTCGGTTACGGCTCCGTCGGGCGGTACCGCTTCCTCGTCACGCAGCCGAACTACGGCCGCGGCACGTTCTATGTCGGCAACCCGCAGGGCGACGGCTTCGGCGCGGGCACCGCGCAGTGCACGACGGGGCTGCCGATCATGGAGCAGTTCACGCCGTCGCAGGACTGCATCGATTCGATCACGGTCGATCTGCAGAACAACGGCCAGATGACGCAGGACGTCGTCGAGTTCAACCTGCAGGGGCGCCTCGTCGACATGCCGGCCGGCGAGGCCCGCTTCGCGGTCGGCGCGTCGTACCGCGAGAACCAGTACTTCTACCGCCCCGACGCGCACATGTCGCAGGAGAACTTCTTCGATCACGTCATGGGTGTCTTCCCCGGCAGCAAGTCGGAAGGGGAGATCTCCGCGCGCGACGTGTACGGCGAGCTGCTGCTGCCGCTCATGCGCGACAAGCCGGGCGTGCGGGAGCTCAACGTCGAGCTCGGCTATCGCTACTCGGACAACGACCCGACGGGCTCGGTCGACACGTACAAGGGGCTGATCGACTGGTCGATCACGGACCGCATCAGGCTTCGCGGCGGACGCCAGGTCGCGAACCGCGCGCCGAACATCGCGGAGCTCTTCCTGTCGCGCACGCAGACGCTCGGCGGCTCGACGATCGGCGACCTCTGCGCCGAGACGAACCCGGTCAGCCCGCTCAGCGCGAACCCGCAGCTCAATCCGAACGCGGCGCAGGTGCGCGCGATCTGCGAATACCACATGGGGCCGACCGGCGCCGCGGCGTTCTACGATCCGGATTTCGATCAGCCGACCGGCCTCGGCTTCGTGTTCGCGAACACGACCGGCAACCCGAATCTCGAGCACGAGACGGCGAAGACGATCACGTTCGGCGCGGTGATGCAGCTTGCGGACCGACTCTCGCTGACCGTCGACTGGTACGACATCCGCATCGACGACATGATCGCCGCGCAGTCCGTCGACGCCGTCTACCGCAACTGCTTCGATCCTGCAGTCAATCCGACGTTCGATCCGACGACGCCGGCGTGCAGCCTGCTCGTGCGCGATCCCGTGACCGGCACGCGCCAGGCGACGGACGTCACGTACTCGAACGACAGCGCGATCGACACGCAGGGCGTCGACCTGCAGCTCAACTGGGGCACGGACCTCGCGGCCGGCGACCTGAATCTGAACTTCCTCGCGAGCTATCTGATCAGCATGAAGACTCGCCTCGATCCGGAGCAGGACTGGATCGAGTGGGAGGGCTCGTCGGGGCCGCAGGGACTGACCGGCGTGCAGGGCGGCTCGTACGAGTACCGTACGTTCACGACGCTCAGCTATTTCCGCGACCGCTGGAATCTCGGCCTGCGCTGGCGGCACCTGCCGGACCGGCTGCCGTCGGACCGCGTCACGAATCCGACATCGACGACGCGGTCGCCGGGCTCGTACGACATGTTCGACCTCTCCGGCGGCTGGCGCTTCCCGAACGAGTGGTCGCTCCGCTTCGGCATTGATAACCTGTTCGACAAGCAGCCGCCGGTCACGAACGCGAACGAGTTTCAGACCGGCAGCAGCACGGACGCCGGGTTCTACGACGTGCTGGGGCGCCGGGGGTACGTCGGATTTTCAATGTCTTTCTGAAAGTTATCGGCAAGTGTCAAGGCTGATTCTAGGCGCGGGTCCGTGCGCGCTGCGCCGCGTCGCAAGCGGCACGCCGCGGGCGGCCGGCGCGTTGCGCGAGCGTGCGCCGCCGGCGGGAGGCAGGCGATGACGGCTCCGACGGCCGTGCCCGAGACCGACGCCGGTCAGCCGACGGCCGCCATCGCGGAGGCGGAGCGCCTCGATCGGGCCGGACGCCACGCGGAAGCGATCGATGCGCTCGCTCGCGCGGCGCACACGGACCCCGTTGCGAAGACCGAGCTCGCGCTGCGCCTTCTGGTCGGCGACAGGGCGCCTTATCTGCCGCACGACGCCGTTCGACTCCTCGGCGACGCGGCGCGCGCGGGCACGGGCGCCGCGGCCGGCATGCTCGCGGTGCTGGCCGCCGCCGGCGTCCATCTCGAGCAGAGCTGGGCTCACGCGATCGACGCGCTCGTGCACGCGGCGGTCTGCGGGTGGCGCCCGGCGCAGCTGCAGCTGCACGTCCTCGCGGGCGGCGGCCCGGACGATGCGCCCGGCGTCGATGCGGGCGCGGAGACGTGGCGCGCGCTCGGCCGGTCGATCGATCCGTCGTCGTGGCTCGAGGCAGGCCGGCGCGAGGTCCTGTGCGAGTCGCCGCGTATCGTGTCGTTCCGCGACTTCGCGCCGCCCGCGGTGTGCCGCTGGCTGATCGAGCGCTCGCGCGGCCGCCTGCGCCGCGCGCGCGTATATCATGCGCTCAAAGGAGAGGACGTCGAGGCCGAAACGCGCACGAACACGCAGGCGAGCTTCACGCTCACCGACACCGACGTCGTGAGCCTGTGCCTGCAGCACAAGATGGCAGCGGCCTGCGGGATGCCGTTCAAGCATCTCGAGGGATTGGCCGTGCTGCACTACGACGCGGGGGAAGAGAACATGGAGCACTTCGATTTCGTCGATCCCCGCGTCCCGAACTATGCCGAGGTCGTCAAGGCGAAGGGTGAGCGGGTGATCACGTTCCTCGTGTATTTGAACGACGACCACGAAGGCGGAGAGACCGCGTTCCCGAGACTCGGCATCGAGCACAAGGGTCGTGCCGGCGAAGGGTTCTTCTTCGTGAACGTCGCGGACGACGGCACGCCGAACCCCGCGACGCTGCACGCGGGCCGACCGCCGCGTCGCGGCGAGAAGTGGGTCGTCTCGCAGTTCATGCGCGATCGCCGGGTGTTGCCTTGACGGTGCGACGTCGCCGGTCCTCGTGCATGCCGTTGGAAGCACGGGCCGCGAGACGACGAAGAGAGGTTTTTGGACGACGATCGAGGAGACGACGAAATGCAGGAAGCAACGCGAATCGAGCTCGGCCGGCAGGCGGTCGGTCGGACGCGAGCGGCGGCGTTGTGCGGTGCGCTTTGCGCCGTGCTCGCGGCGTGGCCGCTCGGCGCGCTCGCGCAGAGCGACGGCGCGTGGGAGCATCCGAAGACGCCGTGGGGCGACCCCGATCTGCAGGGGCGCTGGCCGATCCGGCACATGACGCTGACGCCGCTCGAGCGGCCCGTCGAGCTCGGCACCCGCGCGTACCTGAACGACGAGGAGTTCGCGGAGCGGGTCGCGGCGATCGAGGCGCGCAACACGCGCTACGACCGCGAGACCTCCGAGAACCGGCTCGGACAGGGGCACTGGGCGGAAGCGGGCCAGATCCCGCAGCGTCAGGCGTCGCTGATCGTCGATCCGCCGAACGGCCGCCTGCCCGCGCTCACGGAGGCGGGCCTCGCGAAGTCGGCGACGATGCGAAGCAGCTGGCAAGACATTCCGTTCGACACGGTGGAGGACTTCGACAGCTGGGATCGCTGCATCACCCGCGGCATGCCCGCGTCGATGTTTCCGATGCAATACAACAACGGCATCGAGATCTGGCAGACGCCCGGCTACGTGCTGATCAGGCTCGAGATGATCCACGAGGTGCGCATCGTGCCGCTCGACGGCCGGCCGCAGCTCGATCCGGCGATCAAGCTGTGGATGGGAGACTCGCGCGGACGGTTCGAGGGCAACACGCTGATCGTCGAGACGACGAACTTCAACGGCCTGACCCCGATGACGAACGTCGTTACGCCGGGCGCCCCTCCGGGCAACGACATTCCGACGAGCGAGTCGATGCACATCGTCGAGCGCTTCACGCGCACGAGCGACGATCGGCTGCAGTACGAGATCACGACGCACGATCCGGAGATGATGGTGCGGCCGTGGACCGTCTCGTACGAGTGGCGGCTCGAGCCCGACTACGTGATCTACGAGTACGCGTGCCACGAGGGCAATACGGCGATCCGCAATTACATCGAGACGTCGCGCTACGAGCGCGCGCAGCGGGCGAACCGCTGAGCGACACGAGAGCGCCGCCGGTCCGCCGAAGACAGAGGGGGAGCATGAAGATGCCGGTCTTGAGTCACGAAAAGAAGAAAGCGGGCCGCGGGCTCCGCAGCGCGTGCGCGCATCGGGGCCGCTCGGCCCTCGCCGGCGCGGTCGGCCGGAGCGCGCTTGCGGCGGGCATCGCGCTCGGCCTCGCGGCGAACGGGGCCTTGGCGCAGACGGCGGCCGATGCGGCGCCCGGCTCCGGACCGGCGCCGTTCGGCCCGGGTGACTGGCCGACGATCAACGGGGACCCGGGCGCGACCCGGTTCTCACCGCTCGATCAGATCGATCGCGACAACGTCGGCCGCCTCGAGGAGGCGTGGAGCTACGAGCTGAACGGCGCGTCGACGGCCGTGCCGATCGTCGTCGACGGCGTGATGTATTTGCCGAGCGGCGACCGCGTCGTCGCGCTCGACGGCGATACCGGCGACGAGGTCTGGGTCCATGTGCTCTCCGCGCCGCGCGGGCCGGAGAGGGACGCGCCGTCGGCGTCGCCGGTGCCGCTGCGCGGCGGGCGCGCGTCGACGCGCGGGGTTAGCTACTGGCCCGGCGACGGCGAGCGCGGCCCGCGCATCCTGTTCACGAGCGGCTCGAGCCTGATCGCGCTCGACGCGAAGACCGGCGAGCGTGTCCGCGAGTTCGGCGACGGCGGTGCGGTCGACGTCGGCGTCCCGTACGGCGGCGCGCCGGTGATTTATCGCCACGCCGCGATCATCGGCGCGAACGTCGGCGAGCTGCCGCAGGGTGATCCCGGCAACGTCCGCGCGTTCGACATCCGCACCGGCGAGAAGCTCTGGGAGTTCTGGACCGCGCCTCGGCCCGGCGAGCCGTACAATGAGACGTGGGAAGACGGCAGCTGGGAAGGCCGCTCGGGCACGAACATGTGGGCGTTCTCGGCGCCGGTCGACGTCGAGCTCGGGCTCGTCTATCTGCCGATCTCGAGCCCGTCTCCGAACTACTACGGCGGCGACCGCCCGGGCGCGAACGTGTTCGGTAACTCGATCGTCGCGCTCGACGCGTTGACCGGCGAATACGTCTGGCACTTCCAGACGGTGCATCACGACATCTGGGACGCCGACATGCCGTCGGCCGGCGGGCTCTTCGACTTCGTGCACGAGGACGGGCGAACGACGCCCGCGATCGCGCACGTCGGCAAGACGAGCTACTTCTTCGTGCTCGACCGTGCGACCGGCGAGCCGCTGATCGACGTCGAGGAACGCCCCGTGCCCGCCGGGGACGTGCCCGGCGAGTGGTATTCGCCGACGCAGCCGTTCCCGGTGCGGCCGGAGCCGTTGTCGCGCGTCAGCTTCGATCCCGAGAAGGATCTCGTGCGGCCGGAGGACACGACGCCCGAGCATGCGGCCGCGTGCCGCGAGCTGATGGAGCGCAGCGGCGGTTTGCACAACGAAGGGCCGTTCACGCCGTTCCTGTACAAGGCGCCCGATGCGCCGCCGCGCTCGACGATCCAGCTGCCCGGCGGCACCGGGGGCGTCAACTGGGGCGGCGTCGCGATCGACCGCGAGACCGGCCTCGTCTACGTGAACGCGCACGACACGTCGCTCGTCGGCTGGGTCGAGGACCGGGATCCCGAAGGCAACTACGGGCGCGGCACGCAGGCATCGAATCAGCCGTACGATCGCGCGAGCATCAACGGTCCCGGGCCCTACGCGAGCTTCAATGCGCCGCTCAGCGGGGAGTTCGACGAGCGGGGACGCGCGGTAGGCCCGACGGCGCCGTGCTATCGGCCGCCTTGGGCGCGGCTCACCGCGGTCGATCCGAGCAAGGGCGAAATCGTCTGGCAGGCGGTGCTCGGTCTCGACGAGAATCTGCCCGAAGGCAAGCAGCTCGTCGGGAACACGGGCAGCGCCGGGCCGTCCGTCACCGCGGGCGGGCTCGTCTTCGTCGGTGCGACGAACGACCGGCGATTCCGCGCGTTCGATGCGGCGACGGGCGAGGAGCTCTGGTCCGCGCGGCTCGAAGCGAACGCAAACGCGAATCCGATGAGTTATCTTTCCGCGAGCGGCAAGCAGCACGTGGCCGTGATCGCGGGCGACCGTGTGATGGTCTATGCGTTGCCGTAGGGTTCGATTGTAGGCAAGCCGAGAAGGCACAAGGGGGGGCGGCATGCGCGACGGTCACGATCGATCGGTCATGAGGCAGGGCTGGGCGGCACTCGTTGCCGCGGCAATCGGCGGCGTCTTCGCCGGCGTCGCTCAAGCACAGAGCGGCAGGACGCTGATGATCGACGTCGCCGACTGCGTCGAGATCGAGTCGCCGTCCGAAAGGTTCCGGTGCTACGAGAGCCGCGTCGACGCGGCGCTCGGCCGCGATGACGGACGCGCGGCGCACTCGGTCACGCAGGCCGCGGAAGACGGCGCCGACGAGTCTGCGCGCCGGTTCGCGGCGACGCCGTCGGGAGGCGTGATCGCCGAGCACGATCTCGAGGCTCCGCCCGCCGCGGGCGCGAGCGACTTCGGCTTCCGGCGGTCGGACGAGGACGCCCGCGAGCGCAGACGCGACCGGGACCGGGAGGAGCTTTTCGGGACGGTCGCCTCCGTCCAGGAGACGGTGCCGAACTCCTACATCGTGACGCTCGAGAACGGACAGGTCTGGCGGCAGGTGAGACCCAAATTCTATCCGCTGCGGCCCGGGCACCGCGTCCGCATCTATCCGACGAACTGGGGCGATTCCTACCGAATGAGCGCGGAGGAGCTGAACGGCTTCATTCAGGTCGAGCGGATTCGCTGACCGGAGCGCGTTCGAGGCGCATACGACCGATCGCGGCCGCCGCCGCGTCGAGCGGAGCGGACCTGTTCCGCTTCAGTCGGCGGCCGCTTGTCGTTCCCGCCGCGCGATGCGGCTCGCGATCTCGCTTCGCTGCGCCCACGGTTCGCGCTCCTGGTCGAACGCGTAGAGCGCATGAATGAACGACAGGTCCCAGTCCGTCAGACCCGAATAGGCTGCGGGATTCGAGAAAAGGTTCAGAATGCTGTCGAACGCCGACGGATCCGTCTGCGGATCGATCTGCGCGAGGGACACGACCGCGAGATAGTCCCCGAGCTGTTGCCACGTCGTTCCGGCGAGCTTCGTCGTGTCGACGATGATGATGACGGAATGAAGGACGTCGCGGATGCCGCTGTGGATGCGGGAAGGACCGGCCACGGCGATCTGCGGAGGGCAGTGCAGAGCGCCGCAGTGTCCTTTCGTCTGCGGCAGCTCGATCGCAGCAGCTCCGGTGCGCGCGTCGACCGGCAGGCTCACGTGCCACCACCGAACCGCGCGCTCGGACTGCACGAAGTCGTCGAGCGCGGCGAGCCCCAGGTCCATTCCCGCGTGCCCGCCTGCCGGCCGGAATGCCTCCGGCTGGCTCTCGACCAGCCGTGACGCCATCTCGCGCGCATCGACCGCGAAGATGATGTTGACGTCGGGTCGGCAGCCCGGCTCGCCGGGCTCGAGGCCGACGTCGAGCGCGAGGCTCGAGACGCGGTCGGCGATGTACTGCGCCGCCGTGTTCTCGAGGTTGTGAACGCCGATGCACACGCGCCGATCCCAGCGGGCGTAGCCTCGGGACCGCGCCGGCGCCGTGACGACGTCCAGAAACTCGAGGACGTATGCTTGGAGGTCGAACTCGATCTCGTCGAGCCGGCGTCCCCGCACGATGACTTCCTCGACGGCCTGCGGCGCTTGCGCGCCGGCGGGCGCGTCGCTCTCCGCGGAAGGTTCCTGCGCGAGCGTGCCCGACGTCAGCAGGGCCGCGAGCGCGGGAGCGAAGCCGACGCGAGCGCGAAGGGCGGAGCGGGCGAGGTTCCGATGGACCGCGCGAGTCGTGCTCATGCCATGCCCTCGGGGTCATTGTATAGGGTAACGATCTCGTGCCTCGCGAGATTCAGCACGGCGCGTGCGACGGCGTCGCGGCCGAGCCGAGGCACGCGCTCGCACAGAGCGTCGAACCGAATCCATCTGCAGTCCTGCAGCGCGCGGGCGACGGCGAGACTGTCCGGATCGGGGCGCAGCCGCGAGCCGTTGGCGGCAATCTCGCCGCGGTCGAGGTCGGGGGTGTCGAAGGCGGTGAGGCTGATCAGGCTGTCCGGCCGCAACGACACGCCGCGAGGATCGAGAAAGAGCTCGACGTTGAACTCCGACGAGAGAGGCTGATTTCCGATGCGGTGGGTCATGAACTCCGCGACCGTGCGCTCGTCGTGCAGCACGCTGCGCAGTCTCTGCAGCGCCTCGTCGACCTTCTGCCGGTAGTCGTCGCGCGAGAACGCGCGGCGGACGTCGATCTCCTGCTGCAGGTAGCGCGCCGACGTCCACAGGATGTAGTCGTACAACGTCGGCGGATAGATGCCGACCGACAAATGCAGGCTGCCCTCGTCGAGTGGCACGACGTGGTGCCACCACCCGCGAGGGACGTACAGCATGTCACCCTGCTCGAGCGTGAGCTCGAGGACGGGGCGGGCGGGACAGGCGTGTCGGGCGGCATCGTGGGTCTGATACGTCAGCGGCAGCGGGAAAGTGGGCGGATAGATCGCCCAGCGCTTGCGGCCGATGAGCTGGATCGCGAAGACGTCGTGCGTGTCCCAGTGGTTGCCGAACGTGCCGTCGCCCCTGAAGCTGACGTAGGCGTTGCCGGTCGCCTCGGCCCCCATGAAGCGGCCGATCTCGACGCACAGGCGTTTCGCGGCGACCGAGTAGTCTTCGAGCCGGTTGATCACGAGCGTCGCACCGTTGCGCATGTACTCGTAGAAACGGCTCTTGTCGAGCTTGCGGCGGCCCTGGCCCATCACGACGGTCTCCGTCGTGAACTGCGACTCCGGGACCACGCCGTGGTGAAACAGGCGCAGGAACGGCGCGGTCGGCGGCACGACCATCAGCAGCGAGTCGAGGTCCGACCATGAGACGAGCTGCTCGCGCACCGCGTCGCGAAAGAGATGCGGCTCCTTCTCGAAGTGATCTGCCTGAAAGCGTTCTCGCGTGAGCCCGAAATCGATCATGGGACGATTGTAGCGTCACGCCCGCCGTGCGGGCCGACCGGCGCGTAAAAGAAAGCGGCGGGCTTTCGCCCGCCGCAGAGTCGACGCCAAGATCTTCGTATCAGAACTCCATCGCCAGCGTGACGAAGCCGCGCCTGCCGAGCGGATCGTAAGTCGCGCCGTTGCCGCCGCGCGTTCCGAGCGTCGGGAATGGTGTTGCGGTCGGGTTGCCGCCGATTCGGGGCGGAGTCCGATCGAACAGGTTCTCGATGCCGACCCGCAGCGTGAGCCGGTCGTTGAACCGGTACCCGCCGCTGAGCGCGAAGAGGCTGTAGCTCGTCTTTACGCCGCCGTAGAGGCACCCCGTGCTTTCGGGCGTCGTGATGCACTGACCGGAGTCGATCTCCGGCCAGAACTGGTGGCGCAACGAGAGCGACAGCGGACCTCGGAACCAGCTGAGCGTCGTGAAGATACGGTAGTCGTATCCCATGCATTGCATGCCGAGCGCGCAGCCCTCCGTTCCGACCCAGTCGATCTCGTCCGACGTCGGCGTGGCCTGCGTGACGTTCTCGAGGTTGTAGTTCGCGACGGTGTTCAGGTTCAGGCCGCCGAAGCCGAACATCCTCGACCAGTTCAGCGAGACGTCGATGCCGGACGTCTTAGCTCTTCCCTGGTTCGTGTAGAACAGGTCCATCGACGAGGGCTCGCCCGTGTTCGGGTTGCGCAGGATGGCGCGGCACCCCGGGGCGTTCGGATCGCCGGTCGGGTTGAACCTGGAGCTGAAGCAGCGCTCCGACACGACGTCACCGTTCTCGACGGCGATCATGTTCTCGATCTCGATCGTGTAGTAGTCGACCGTGAGGGTGAACCCGTCGAGGAAGTCCATGACCATGCCGAGGGTGAACGTATCGGCCGTTTCCTCCTGGAGATTGGGATTACCGGTCGCGTTCGGCAGGCCGGTGCCGCCCACTTCCGGATGATCCATCACGTCGCGCGAGTCGTAGAACGCCTGTGCGCCCGTCGGGCCCATCAGCGCGCGGCAGATGGCCTGCGTGCGCAGGGCACCCTCGAGGCCGTCGACGTTCGACATCGGATTCTCGGGGTCGTCGCCGACGTTCGCGCTCCACGGGCCGGTGTTGCGGAGCGAGCACATGTCGCCCAGCACCGCACCGGTGCCGGCGAAGGTCTGTGTCCGCACCGAGAACAGCTCGGCCAGGTTCGGCGCGCGATTCGCGCGATTGAACCCGCCGCGCAGCCGGTAACGCGGGAAGAACGCCCAGTCGATCAGCGCCTTCCACGTGTCGACGCCGCCGACCGTGCTGTAGTCCGAATAGCGGCCGCCGAGCTCGAACTGGAAGTGCTCGACGAATGCGGGACCGTTGCTGACGATCGGAATCAGCAGCTCGCCGTAGATCTCCGAGACGTCGAACTCGCCGGTGTAGCTCTGCTGCGGGAACAGGCCCATGACCATCTCGTTGATCGCCTCGTTCGACACGAGCGGGTCGACCTCGTAGACGATGCTCGCGTCCCGGTAGGCGGCGCCGAGCGCGTACTGCAGCGGGCCCGCCTGCATCTCGGCCAACGTGCCGACGAGGTTCGCCTCGAACACGTTCTGCTCGATGGTCTGCGAGTTGTGCAGGGTCGTGGTGAGCGCCGTGATGCAGTCATCCGAAGGCGTGAAGTTGCGGACGACGGGCAGACCCGTGGTACAGGTCGCGACACCTGCCTGGAAGCCGCCGCCGGTGGGATTACCCTGCTGCCGCCAGTTGTAGCCGAAGTTCGGCGAGCCGATGATGGCGCGCCACGTCTCGAGCTTCGCGACTCCTCGCTGGCGGATCACGTTGTCGGTCGCGCCGGTCGAGATCGTCGCATCCCAGAAGTGGTTGCCGCTGGGCAACTCGCCCTCGAGGCCGAGCGTGAGCTGGTACGTCGTCGTTTCGTTGTCGCTGCTGCGCGCCCTGCCGAGCGCGCTGCGCACGAAGTCGAGCGGCCGGTTCAGCTGGATGACCTCGTTCGGCCGCGGGCGGCTGCTGAAGATCTCCCAGACCTCCGGCGGCACCGGCCACGCCTCCGAGTTCGTGCACCCCGGCAGGCCGTCCGCGTACGGCCGCTCGGGCGTCTGCGGGGCCTCGCAATCGAGCCCGTACGCGCCGCCCGGGAGGAAGGCGGGGTTCGTGCCGATGATGTTGCCGTTTTCGTCGCGGATCACCGACGGCTCGTAGATCTCGCTGCCGAAGGGCACGAAGGCACCGTGCGAGCCGACCGCGTCGGACGTGAGGCCGAGGCTCGTTTGTGTGCTCGTCCTCGTGAACATGCCCTGCGCGATGACGCGGGTGTTCTCGGCGACGTCGAAGACGCCTCTTCCGAACGACGAGAAGCGGTCGAGCGGCGTCGAGGCCCACTGATACCACGTGTTCTCGGTGATTCGGCCGTCGGGCTGAATCTTGCGGAACGGCAGGCCCGGGAAGTTCGGGTCGTACTCGATGCCGTTCTCGTCGAAGCCGCCGAAGCTGCCCTCGTACTTGTACGCGCCGGGCGCCGTCTGCGTGTTGCCCATCAGCCCGGTGAACACGGTTCCCGTGCCGTCCGGGGTGCGGTTGATGAAGTACGGCGTGTTGCCGAGAGCGGGAATGTTGACCTGCTGCCCCGTCGCCGGGTCGATGCGCCGGTCCGGGAAGAGCGAGTTGACGACGGCCTGGCTCGGGTTGTTGGCGCCGGGTCCGAAGCTCGGCACGTCGAACCGGTTCGTGAACCACGTCTCGGTGCCGAAGAACGCGTTGCCCGCGATGTTCGGATGGGCCCTGTCCTCGACGCGCCAGTCGCGTTCGCCCTGCAGCACCTTCGTCCGAGTCGCGTACTCGAGGCCGACCATCACGTTGCCGCGGCCGTCACCGACGTTTGCGCCGAGCAACGTCGAGATGTTGAACGACTGGTTGCCGCCGTGCTGCGTGTCGCCGTACTGCACGTCGACAGTCGCGCCCTCGAAGTCGTCCTTCAGGATGAAGTTGACGACGCCGCCGACCGCGTCCGCGCCGTACACGGCGGACGCGCCGCCCGAGATGACCTCGACCCGGGCGATTGCGGACGAGGGGATCGAGTTCGTGTCGACGACCATCGTGCCGTTGACCGGCGTCGCGCGACGACCGTCGATCAGCACGAGGTTGCGGTTCGCGCCGAGGCCGCGCAGGCTGACGACCGATGCGCCGACCGTGTTGGTCGCGGTGTTCTGCACGTCTCCCGTCGTGAACTGCGTGACCGCGGGCACGAACTGGGGCAGCTGATTGAGCACCGTCTCGACGCCGATCGTCGCCGTCTCCTGGAACTGGGCCTGGTCGACGGTCGTGATCGGGCTATTAGCCGTGTAATCCTGACGGAGAATGCGCGAGCCGGTGACCGTAATCTCCTCGACCGGCGGCTCGGACTGACTTTGATCCTGCGCGAGAGCCAACGGTGTGACGGCGAAGGCGGACGCGATGATCACGCTGCCCGATGCCGCGACCACCGCCGGACGGAAGCTTTTGGCGCTGCGCAGCGCCTCGGATACGGCACTCGATAATAGACACGCGCGCGGCCGCGCGCCCCCCAGAGCGCTTGGTGCCTTCATAGATCCTCCCCTGTAAGGCTTTATCGTTCCCGGCTACCGTCTCGTTTTGGCCACGATCTTGGTCGTCCGGTCACGCCGGAAGCTAGCACTCGGAATACCCTAAATCAATATGCTTGTTGCATCTGGCCCACTTTCAGGTGGGCGGTGGTTTTAGCAAAAATCGGAGAAGGTATTGTTTTCGTTATAGTTTGGTCTTGGTCAGGCACGTCCGGAGCGCATTGTCGCTTCAGCACCGATCGCCGGTGGCAGTTGGGGGGAGTCGGAACAGACCGGCAATAAGGCAGTAGCGGTAAAGCAATGATCGGAGTCGCGCGACGGCCACGTGTGCAGGAGAGAAAGAGCGCGGCCGCCGTGGATTCTCTAGGCCGGCTGCAGAGCTCAGCGGGGCGGCGAGCCTTCTGCCTGCCGCAGATTCATCGCGATCGAGATTCGAAGACGGTCGCTCTTGTTGCACTGGACGGCATGCGGCAGCCAGGACTCGAACATCACGAGCCGGCCGGGCCGCGGCTCGACGGCGATCTCGCGCCGCGTCAGCAAATCG
>DASVCR010000112.1:0-43985 GCA_036381515.1 Gammaproteobacteria bacterium
CGGCACGCTGGACGCGAGCTCCGCGACGGCATTGGCGCGGCTCGTGGTCGTGCCCATGCCATGGCGTGTGCCCGTCAGCCACGTCACGACCGCACTGCCGGCCTCGACCGGATCCAGCATGACGTTGTAGTAGCCGTTCGTGCCCGTATAGATCGAGCCCGCGAGCGTACCATTCACCGCAACGCCGACCTCGAGGCTCCCGACGCCCCCGGCGATGTCGTGCGCCGTGCCGGAGATCACCGTCGGACCGTTCGGGAAACGCCAGCGCAGGTACGGGTTCGAGACCGAAGGCACGATCCCCCACACGCTCGCGTCGAAATCCGTCGGCAACGCCGCTTGCAGGTCGTGCGTCGTAAGACCCGTCGCAGAGAATGAGCCGCTTCCAACAACTGCTCCTTCCGATTGCCCAGTCGTCTCCACATCCCAGTAGGAATCGGTGACAAAGCCACTCAGGGACCCGATCAGCCCGCCTACGTAGTCGTCGCCTACGACGGCGCCGGAGGCGTAGGCTTCTCCGATCACCCCGATGGATACCTCGCCGACCAGACCACCGACGAACGAAGTCCCTTTCACCGCACTGGTGGAATAGGACTGCCGCACTTCGGGCGGCGTGAAAGAGGAGCCCAAAAGCCCGACAAGCCCGCCGACGCGGTTGACCCCGCTCACGGCACCCGTGGTATACGACTGGCTGACTTGACTCGATTCGCCCACCATGCCCGCCAGCCCGCCGACGAATTCGCCTCCGGCAACGCTGCCCGAAAAGTAGGACCGCGTGATGGTGCTGAAGAAGTCGGCTTGGCCTACCAGACCGCCGACCATCTCGGTGCCTGTGACCATCCCTGTAGCGTACGACCGCGTGACGGTGGTGCGGTCCATGCGACCGACGAGCGCGCCGCTTCCAAAACGACCTCGGATCCGCGCGTCCACCAGACCGACATCGCGGATCGCGGCATCAACGGCGAGTCCGAAAAGGCCCACGAAGTCATCCGTCGACCGGTCGATGGTCAGCCCGGAAACGACGTGACCTTGCCCGTCGAAAGTGCCGCTGAAGGGGACCCCAAGGCTCACGCTGCCGCCGACCGGCATGAAGCCGCGACCGCCCCACATGCCCGGACGGCGAATATCCGCTGCGCCGCCCGTGCCGTAGTCGACACCGGCAAGCGCCGCGCCCAGGTCGATGTCGGCGAGCAGTGTATAGTCGGCGCCGAGATCCATCGCCATCAGCTGAAGCTGATGGGCGTTGACGATGTCGGTCGAATATTCCCACGCACCGAAGGGACGGGTTTCACCTTCGATCATGTACCAATCGCCTGCGCCGGGCGTGGCGGTGAACGTGAAGCCCGAGTAGGCGCCCTGCTTGTATGCGTAGTTCGCTGCGCCCGACTGGCTCGGATCGCTCGTGATCGCAGAGACCGAGTCGGCCGAACCGGACAGGAACACGCCGAAAGCTCCTGGCTGTCCCGTCGTGTAGGTATCCCAATAGGAGTCGGTCACGGTGCCGGCCAGCACACCTCCGGCCAACCCGCCCACCGTGCTGCTGCCGTGAACCGCCCCGGTAGCATAGGACTCGGAGATACTTCCACCGCCGCCCAGCGCGCCCACGAGGCCGCCAACCGTGTCATCGCCGTAGACCGCGCCTGTCGCATAGGATTGCGACACGGAGGATGCACCGCCGGCCAGCCCCCCGGTCCCGGATCCGCCGCCATGCACCGAGCCGGTCGCATAGGACTGCGAGATACCACCTCCCAGCATGGCTCCGACCAACCCGCCGGTCATGTCTCCTTCACCAACGACGTCACCCGTGGCGTATGACTGAGAGACGCTGCCGCCATTCGACTCACCGACGAGTCCGCCGGTCCCGACTCCTCTCCCGCTGACATCACCCGTCGCGTAGGACCGGGAGATCGGACCCAGCAGCGTCGCGCCTACCAGGCCGCCGGTGCCGTCCCCTTTTCCAGTCACCTTCCCGGTCGCATAAGAGTCCTCTACGCCCCCCAGATCCACGAACCCCACCAGGCCGCCCACGAATCCGGCTCCGCTTACGTCACCGGTCGCGTACGAGTGCGTAATCTGCTTGGCCAACCCCGCGAGGCCTCCGACTTGCGCGCCGGTTGCTTGCACGTCACCTGTCGCGTAGGAGTGGCTAATGAGGCTGCCGGCGCCCGCGAGGCCTCCGACGTAGTCGGTTCCTCGCACGTCACCAGTGGCATAGGAATCCGCGATGATGCTTTGCAGAATCGCGCCGCCGAGAAGCCCGCCCAAGGTTCTGCTGCCCGTGACGTCGCCCGTGGCATGGGACGCCACGATGCTCGCATACGCCGTCGGATCGGCATCCGCGTCGACATGCCCCACGATTCCGACGAGGCCGCCGGCGATCTCATTGGCGGTCACGTCGAGGGTCGAGTAGGTCTGCTGGATGGTGCCCGCATTGATTCGTCCGACGATACCGGCGACGTATTGATTTCCGCTGACCGAGCCGCGCTCGAGCCCGATGTTGCGCACCGTGAGGTCGCTCGCGTAACCGATCAAACCGACGTAGTCCAGGCTCGGTGCATCGATCGTCAGGTTCGTGATCACGTGACCGAGCCCCTCGAGCGTGCCCGCAAAGCGACTGCCCGCGTCCTCCGTCGCGTTCGTGCCGATCAACGCCCGCGTGTACGTCGTGCCGGCCGCATCGAGGTCCCTTGCCAACGCGTAGGCGCCGCCGAGCCCCGGGCCGTACGTCGCGACGTTCGCTCCCGTCACGCCGTTCACGCCGTCGATCGCATCGAGCTGCTCCATCGAGTAGACGAGCGTGTACTCCGTGCCGTTGATCGAAAGCCGCCCGCCCTGGTCGGCTCTCCCGAACTCGATCGCGCCCTCCTCTCCGAAGTGAAGATTCAGAAACGGGTTCGTGTACAACGTGTGGGAGCTCGCCAGCAGGCTCACCAGCTGGTTGCTCCTCTCCTGGACGATCGGCGCATTGATCGTCAGCTCACCGTTGCTCGCATCCAGCACCAGGCTCGCAAACGTGCCTTCCATCCGGATCGGCGCGTTGACCGTGATGTTGTTCGCCGCATCGAGCGTCAGGCGCGTGCCGGCGCCCCACGCGATCTCCGCATCGACGGTGATGTTCCCGTCCTGCGCGCCGCCCGTCCCCGTCCCGACCACGACGCTCGCCGCCTGCAGGGCATTCGTCAGCGTCGAGACGTTGATGACGCTGTCGTTCCCGGTCGTGCTCCCGTCCGCCTCCGTCGAAATCGTCACGTTGTACGGGTCGAGCAGCAGCGTGCCCGCCTCGCCCGCCGTCGCCCTCAGGTCCACCGTGCCCGTGAAGCCAAGCAGCGCCTTGCCCGAGACTTCCGCGTCGCCGCCCGCCGTGACACCGACCGCCGACACCTCGCCGTCGAACGTCGTCGTCCCGTCGGACCAGATCACCACGTTGCCGCCGGCGCCCTTCGTGCCGTCCGCGCGGATCAGCGCACCGTCTGCAACCGCCGTCGCCGCCGCGGTGCCGATCGCACGGTCGAGATAGCGCGACGATGCGTCCTGGCCGCCCTGGTAGTCGCCGCCGAGCAGGACCGTGCCGCCATCGCTGCCCGATGCGTCGAGCACTGCGGTGGACAAGACATCGAGCCGGTCTTTGCCGACCGCGGTGATCGTGCCGCCCGCGTCTCCTGCGCCCGCCGCATCGATCGCGCCCGCAAGCGTCACCGTGCCGCCGGAGACGTGAACCTCGCCGCCGGCAAGGTCGGGGCCGGCGGCCGGCAGCGAGCCCGCCTCCGGCAGGGTCGCCACTGCCGGCTGTGCCTCCGGCGTAGCGGCACGCCGCGCCTGCATGCGTTGCGTCGCCTCGACCGTTCCACCTTCGCCCGCCGTCAGAAAGATGCGGCCGCCCGACTTCTCGACGCCCGTCGCCTTGATGATGGCTTCAGTATTACCGGCGAGCGCCTGAACATGGCCGCCGTTCGCGCGCAGCTCCGCGTCGGCCGCGCGAAGCGTGCCCGCGTTGACGACCTCCGTGTTGCTGCCGCCGACCCGGACGGCGAGCTTTCCGTCCGCCAGCGACATATCCCTCAGCTCGACCTCATAACCGGCAAGCAGTCCCGCGCTGCCTGCCGGCGCTTCGATCGAGCCCGCGTTCTCGACTCGCCGCGCCGTCAGCACGACGTCCCCGCCCGCCGAGGCGATCGAGCCGAGGTTGATCACCGCGGCCGCGCTCCCGCCCGTCAGCGTCAGCGCCCCGCCGTCGAGGAAATCCTCGTCCGTGACGTCCAGCGTCGACGCCACGAACGAGCCGCCCGTCCGCACCACGCCGCCGCTGCCGACCGTCACACCGGCCGGGTTGACCAGGTACACCGACCCGCTCGCCGTCAGCAGCCCGTCGATCGTGCTCGGCAAGCGCCCTCTGACGCGGTTGAGCGTCGCACCCGCTCCGTTCTCGAAATGCGCCGTCGCGCCGCTGCCGACCGAGAAGCTCTCCCACGCGATAATCGCGTTCTGCGACGACTGGCTGACGATCAGGCTCGAGCCCGACGTCTCGATGGTTGCATTGCCCGCCGTCACGGTGCCGCCCGACGGCAACGACTGCGCCAGCGCCGGTGACACGGCAAGCACCGGCGAAAGCGCGAGCAGCGACGTGGTGAGACTGAGCGTTCGGGACGCTTCCGGTGTCGCCACCGATCCTGCTCGCCCAACGTGATTCCCCGGTTTCCGCCCGTCCCTTCGCATGACCATACCTGCCTTTCGACGAAATCCCGTCGTTCGGATGCGTTCCCAATCCCTAACCGGACGTCGATGACGCCAGCTTCACGGCTCTCGATGTCCCGTCAGAAAGTGCTCCTCAGAACGCCACTCGTACGGTGGCATCGAGCGTCAAGTCGCCGTCGCGCGTGTTCCCCGCGTCGTTCAACGCCATCGCACCCGCGAAGCCGGCAAAGAGCGTCCGACCGATCTGGTAGTCGACTCCGATTCCGCCGCTGACGGCCGTGGCATGATCTCTCGAGTCGATGTCCGAGCCGTGCCCCAGATCCACGAAGACGAACGGCGAAAGACGATCTGCCCATCCGGCCCGTCGACGCGACAACGGTGACAGGGTGGGCGCCCTGATCTCGTTGCGCCAGACGAGGCCGATGTCGACCGCACCGTCATCGATGTCGTAACCGCGGACGGCGTAATAGCCGCCGAGCCCAAGCCGCTCCGTATCGGGCAACGGCTGACCTGCGATCAGACCCGACAGCCTGCTCGTCCACGAGAAGCCGCGCGGCAGCACCGTCAGACGCGTGACGTCGATCCCGGCATAGACGTACGAGGCGTCCGTTACGCGACCGCCCGTGAAGTCGCTCCAGCTCGCATCGCCATCGTGGCTCATCGGTCCGTGCACGCTCGTCTTGATGCGGGCATCGATCGACGTTCTTCCGTTGCTGCCGCTGAAATCCCGCGACCAGCCGAGGACGAAATTGAGGAGCTCCGCTTCTCCCTCGGCGACGTGGATTCCGGCGAAGTACGTTTTACGTCTCGCCCATTTGGGCTCCACGCCGAAATAGATGTCGCCCCAGTAACTGCCAGGCAGAATGTTGGAGACGGCGCTGGAATAGAGGATCGGCAACTCCACCGTTTTGTTTTCGAAACTGAACGGCGTGCTGCCCAGGAACTGATTCGTCTCGACGAAGTTGGGCGCGATCGAGAGCGACTGTCTCGGCAGCGTCGGCAAGTCGATGCGCGCGGCGTGGCTCAGATAGCCCTTCTTGCCCTTATCGAGGCTGAGCACGCTTCCATCGCTCCCGACCTCGCCCGAACGCGTGAAACGGTAGGCGATCGTCAGGTCGTGGAGCGCGGGCAGCCAGACGCCGCCGCCGAGGGACCAGCGGTCGCGGCCGGTCGCCTCGCTGCCGCTGTTCAGCCACGAGTTGTAAACCGAGTACGACTTGTCCCGGGTAACCTTCAACGTGAGGTCGCTGGCGCCGGTCTCGTCGCCCGGTGCGAAGATGCCCTCGACGAGGCGGTAGGGATTGCGATTGAGCCAGTCGAGATCTTCCCCGAGCTCACGGGCGTCGATCCTGCCGCCGGGCACGACGCGAATCCTGCCGGCAAGGTTGCGTTCCACGGCGCCGGGCGCATCGACGCTGACGACGCCGGCCGAGAATTCGACGACACGCAGCGTGACGACGCCGGAGGTGACTTCCTGCGGCGGCACGGTGACCGACACGAACGGATAGCCCGCTTCCCGCCAGACGCCGGCAAGGGCCGATTGCATGCGGACGATCAGGGCACGGCTCAACGGCTTGCCGAGAAACGGAGAAAGCGCCTCCCGGATCGGCTCGTCCGCCGCATAGGGGACGGATCCGATCGAGATGCCGGGCTGCGCGGCGCCGACCGCCTCGTCTCGCCCGATGAGACGCACACCCGCGAGGTCGACGCCGAACGGCTCGGCGTCGGCCTGACCGTAATCCGGTTCGTCGATCGTGAGCGATGTCTCGGGAGGCGTCGCCTGCTCGGGGAGATTCCGCTCGATCACGGACTGCGCAAAGGCAGTCCCGCTCGCCGTCGCGAGCATGAAGCACGGCAAAAGCCGCATCATCGTGCACTCGTCCATGCGCAGGCCGTCCCTCCCGAGTCCATCCGCTCAGCGGTCAGTTGCGTGACTCCCGCGTGATCCTTTCGAACGATCGCTCAAGCCGATGGCTGCTTGGCCTTGCGGAGGTAAGGGAGAACCTTTTCGAAGGAGCCGAACCGCGTCCGCGCGTCTTCGTCGGACACCGAGCCGGCAATGACGATGTCCTCGCCGGGCTTCCAGTCCGCGGGGGTTGCGACAGGGAATTTCGCAGTGAGCTGGATGGAATCGATAGCGCGCAGGATCTCCTGGAAATTGCGCCCCGTCGTCATCGGGTAGGTCAGGATCAGCTTGATTTTCTTGTCGGGGCCGATGACGAACACGGAGCGCACCGTCTGGTTGTCGGCAGGCGTGCGTCCCTCGGACGAGTTCCCGCTCTCGGCAGGCAGCATGTCGTAGAGCTTGGCGACCTTGAGATCATGGTCCCCGATCAGCGGGTAATTGACGGCATGGCCCGTCGCAGTCCGGATGTCGTCCTTCCACTTGTGGTGGCTTTCGACCGGATCCACCGATATTCCGAGTATTTTGACGTTGCGCTTGTCGAACTCGCCCTTCAACCCCGCCATCGTGCCGAGCTCGGTCGTACAGATCGGGGTGAAATCCTTAGGATGGGAAAACAACACTGCCCAGCCGTCGCCGATCCAGTCATGGAAACGCAGCGTCCCCTCGGTGGTTTCGGCCGTGAAATCGGGTGCGGTGTCGTTGATGCGCAAGCTCATGAACTACTCCTCGAGGTTAGTGGGGTGAAATGTCTACGAAGCCGTCACGCTCGACGGCGATGCCGGTCGAGCGGCGTGATGCTCGTTGAAAGTCGAATTTCCCGCCCGCCGTTTCGGTTCCAGTCGCTCAGCACGTTGTCCGGAAGATCGTTCCCCAGCCGGCAAATCGGCAAACTCGACGTTGTAGTTACCGGTATCGTCGCAGCCATGGACGTCGTACGTAGAGCAGCGCGGATACGGCGGCGCTGCCATGGAGACACGGGCGAGCCCCGTGCCCTTTCAATCCTCCTCGAACCGGCACGAAGAGCTTCCGCGCTCTACTCACGGATGATTAGTGACGAGCTAACAACTCGAGAATGTGCCGGCGCGCGAATTTTTAGCAATGCTCGTTACCTGGGATTTGATCGTTCTTGCTGTCGGCACCGGTCAGCGCCGACGGAACGCCGGCACTTTTGCAAGAATCCCCCACGCGTTTACGAGAATCCCCCACACGGTCTTCTCTCCGGGCTTGTCGGCCCCACTGTCGAGCCCGGAGAAGGCAGCCGGCCTTCTTGTTTATCGTGTCGTCGAGACGATGCCGCACTCTCGATCCGCGTCACTCCAACGGGACCAGCATCGTGCATGCCGGCGCCCAGGTGTCGTTGGCTTCGACAGGCGACGTCGCGAATATCTCGAGCGCAGGGACGTCGGAGTAGCGATAGCTGGTCTTCGGCATCCATACGTCCAGAACGAAGGCGTAAACCTCTGGACGAGGTCTGGGCCGATGATTGTTATCTACCACGGCGTACAGGCCCGCGTCGGACATCACCAGCCATTCCTGCACCTCGTCGAGTTTCAGCCGGGCGTCTTCCGCATCGGGGAAGAGATAGCAGCAGTCATATCGAATCTCGTCGGGGGGCGTAATGCGCGGATCGTCATAGACGCGTCCAAGGAACTGTCCGCTCTGGTCACCGCGCAGTGCCTCGGGCAGGCGTGCCAGAAAATCCCTCCAGTGGTCCTGCACATATTTGTAAGGCCCCGTGTAGCGCCGGAACACACAGGGGTAGGACCCGATCTCGCGAACCTGGACCTGCAGAGGGGTCTGAAGGGAGACGCCCTCGTAGTACTCCTCGGCAGACCAGCCGTCGTTGTTGGTTCGATACTGGATCGGCGACACGCCCCAGTAGGAACGGAAGGCCCGCGTGAACGCGGCATTGCTCCCATAGCCGTAGCTCACGGCAATGTCGAGCATCGACTGGCTCGTCCATTTGAGGCGCGCCGCCGCCCCATGCATACGGACACGCCTCACGTACGCATAGAACGGTTGGCCCACCTCGGCTTGAAAAAGCCTATGGAAGTGAAACTTGCTCAGTCCGACATGTTGCGCGGTTGATTCGAGACTGATCTGCTCGCCTATGTTCCTTTCTATATAGGCCAGAGCGGCGAGTATGCGCGCGTCCATCGATCTTCGTGGGGAGTGGTGACAGCGCCCGAGACTGCCATCGGAGATCGCGCTTCACAAGCGCTCGCCCTTCGAGCGGATGACGCTTGCACCGCGGCCGTGCAAGTAACAAAAAGCCCGCCGGCGGAAGACGGGCTTGAATGGATAGGGACTGACTTCTTCTGGCCGCGAAAGCCTAGTTCACACGGACTTCAGAAGCACGAATGTGACCTGCCCCTGCGCCAAACCAATTCGTCGAGACTGGCCGACTACGCTGCCCGTACGTCGAAAACGAAAGTCTCGCTTTTCGAGCACGAAATTACGCAAGGTATCGAACTGACGGACCCACGGAGTCTCGGCTTGGGGGGGCACTGGTCTCACCTTCTGGGACTACGATCTCCCTTTATCGGGCACTCACAAAGACCGCGCCCCACGCGTCACACGTCCCTCTTCAGCCACACTTCGAGTAGCCGCAGTTCAGACACGTCATGCATCCGTCCAGCATCACTGCCGCCGCAGTGTTGCACTTCGTGCAGAGCTGGGCGCCCTCGGGAAACGCGTTCTCCGCGAAGGCATCCCGCTGCACCCCGCGCGCCTCGAACTCCTTGCGCTTCTGCTCGAGGAACTTCTGCTGCTCGGGGTCCGGCCCCGGCGGCTTCAGCAGGCCGATGGAAATCAGGTGCCTCTCGACGATGTGCCCGAGCTCCGCGATGATCGACGGCATGAACTTTCCGCCCGGCTGCCAATAGCCGCCACGGGGATCGAACACGGCCTTCAGCTCGTCGACGAGGAAGGTGACGTCCCCGCCCTTGCGGAACACCGCAGACATGATCCGGGTCAGCGCGACGATCCACTGATAGTGGTCGAGGTTCTTCGAGTTGATGAAGATCTCGAACGGCCGGCGCTGCTCGTGCGGCGTGCCTTCGTTCAGCACGATGTCGTTGATCGTCACGTACATCGCATGATCGGAGACAGGCGTCTTCACCTTGTACGTCGAGCCGATCAACACCTCCGGACGCTCGAGCTTCTCGTGCATCCGGATCACTTTCGCGTCCGAGTGCTCGCGCTCGGGCTCCGCTTGCTCCTCGCGCTTCTCTCCGTCGCGGGACACCGCGTACTTGACAATCTTCCTGTCGATCTTGATGGTCATCGCCTCAGCCTCTCGGGCGAAAAGTGAAACCGTGTCGAACGGCCTTTTCGGGGAAAGATGTCTGACACCTTGCTCCTAGAACTTGCCGTAGTAGCCTTCCTTCAGCGCGTCGAACAGGTTCGCGGCGGTGTGCACCTCGCCGTCGTACTCGATCAGCTCGTCGCCCTTCGCCTCGACGACCGAGCCGTCGTCCAGAGTGAAGCGGTAGGTCGTGCTCTTCAGGTCCTTCTCCTTCACGAGCACGCCCTGGAACGCCTCCGGGTTGAAGCGGAACGTCGTGCAGCCCTTCAAGCCCTGCTCGTACGCGTAGAGGTAAATGTCCTTGAAGTCCTCATACGGGTAGTCGGTCGGCACATTGGCCGTCTTCGAGATCGACGAGTCGATCCATTTCTGCGCCGCGGCCTGGATGTCGACGTGCTCCTTAGGCGTGATGTCGTCCGACGTGACGAAGTAATCCGGCAGCTTCTCGGCGGGATCCTTCGAGCCCGGCATCGCCTTCGGGTTCACGAGCTCGCGGTACGCGAGGAGCTCGAACGAGAAGACGTCGATCTTCTCCTTCGTCTTCTTGCCCTCGCGGATCACGTTCCGGAAGTAGTGATGCGCGAACGACGGCTCGATGCCGTTGCTCGCGTTGTTCGCGAGGGACAGCGAGATCGTCCCCGTCGGCGCGATTGAGCTGTGATGCGTGAATCGCGCGCCCTCCCGCTCGAGCTGCTCGACGAGCTCCGGCGCGACGTCGCGCACGCGCTGCATGTAGCGGCTGTAGCGCGCGTGCAGCACCCTGCCCGGAATCTTGTCGCCGACCTTCCACCCGTCGGCCGCCATCTCCGGCCGCTTCGCGAGCATGCGCTCGTCGACCTCGAACTCCTCGAGCATGATCGGCGCGGGCCCCTTCTCGCGTGAGAGCTCGAGCGCGGTCTCCCAGCCGGCGAGCGCGAGCTCGCGGGAGACCTTTTCGGTGAACTGGACCGATTCGGGCGAGCCGTAGCGCATGCCGAGCAACGTGATCGTCGAGCCTAACCCCAGGAAGCCCATGCCGTGGCGGCGCTTGCGCAGGATCTCCTCGCGCTGCTTCTCGAGCGGCAGACCGTTCACCTCGACGACGTTGTCGAGCATCCGCGTGAAGACCTTCACGACCTCACGGAACTCGTCCCAGTCGAAGTACGCGTGCGGGCTGAACGGCGCGACGACGAACTTCGTGAGGTTGATCGAGCCCAGGAGGCACGCGCCGTACGGCGGCAGAGGCTGCTCGCCGCAGTTGTGCGCGTGCAGGCCGTTGGCGTCGAACGCGTTGACGCCCGGCACCTGGACGTCGTAGACGTCCTCGACGCCATCGTCGTCGACGCTCACGACCGTCGCCGTGTAGCGTTCGCGGTTCAGGCTGCGCTTGAAGTCGGCGAGCGCGCGGTCGAGGCGAGCCGCCTTGCTCGTGTCCGCGAAGCCGACCAGATCGCGGAACGCGACCAGGTTCTCGCCGCTGATCACGAGCTCGTGTTGCGCGCGCACCGGATAGGACTTCGTGCCGCCGAGGCCGTCCGGAAGCGCGGCGTCGCCGGCCGCGCGGCGATCCCTGTAGATGCGGCTCGCGATGCCGAGCCGCAAGAGCATCCGCTGCACGGCCTCGAGCAACGCGAGATCGGACTGCGCAAGCCGGATGGAGACGCCCTTCTGCTGCGTACCCTGCACGGAGCCGTCCGCGTCGAAGAGGCCGCGCAGCACGCCGCGATGGCACTCGCTCGAAGTGCGTTCGATCTCGGGGGTGATCGTCTTGCGGTCCGGCCGCATGCCCACAGCCGACGCGAGATCGTGCAGCGCACCGATCGGCAGCCGGAACTCGCCGCGGCCGCGAATCTCGTGCCAACCGCTGAAATCGCTCCGCTGCGGCAGCTTCGCGACGGCCGCGAGCGCTGCATCCATCATGCCGCGCGCGCCGGCCCCTGCGGCCGCGCCGTCATTGACGGCCTCGGCCGGCATCCAGACCGAAAGGACCGCCCGGTCCGCCATCAGCGTGCCGTCTCCGATCAGGAGACCGAGCAGGTAGCCCTCGTCGAAGCCGTAACGGCCGGGCCACGACGGTGCCGCGCGATGATCGTTCAGCACGATGCGATCACCCGGCTCGAGCTGCCGCGCTTCGCGCCACGCCGTCTCCTTCGTCCAGCGCGTGAGCCGTGTGACGCAACGCACCCGATGGTCCGCGGTCAGGCGCAGCGTGTAGCCCTCGGCCGTCACGATCCGCACGACCGGCTTGCGGGCAGTGAAGAAAAAGCCCTCCGGCCCGGTCGGATGATCGCGACCGTCCAGCCGGGCGGCGAAGGGCCGGCCAATGAGCTCATGGACCTGACGCGGCCCCAAGCTCGTGTGCACCCACGTGTCGGCGGTGACGCACGGATTGGTTGCGCGGATCTCCTCGCACCACCAGTTGTTGTTCATCTCGTTGACGCGATCGATCAGCACGAAGCCGGGCTCGGCGAAGTCGTACGTCGACGACATGATCATGTCCCACAGGCGGCGCGCAGGCAGCGTCTTGTAGACGCGGCACGCGACGAGGCCGCGCTCGTCGACGACGTAGCCCTCCTTCACCGGCCACTCGCGCCAGATCACCTTCTCGGAGTCGCGCAGATCGAGGCCGTCCTGCTCCGCCTCGTCCGGCTTGATCGGAAACGCAAGCGGCCACGGCCGGTTCTCCTTGACCGCCTGGATGAACGCGTCCGTGATCAGCAGCGACAGGTTGAACTGGCGCAGGCGCCCGTCCTCGCGCTTCGCGCGGATGAAATCGAGCACGTCGGGATGGCCGACGTCGAACGTCGCCATCTGCGCGCCGCGGCGGCCGCCCGCCGACGACACCGTGAAGCACATCTTGTCGTAGATGTCCATGAAGGACAGCGGCCCGGACGTGTACGCGCCGGCGCCCGAGACGTACGCGCCGCGCGGGCGGAGCGTCGAAAAGTCGTAGCCGATGCCACAGCCCGCTTTGAGCGTCAGCCCCGCCTCGTGAACCTTCTGCAGGATGTCGTCCATCGAGTCGTGGATCGTGCCCGACACCGTGCAGTTGATCGTCGACGTCGCCGGCTTGTGCGCCTCGGCGCCCGCGTTCGACGTGATGCGGCCCGCGGGGATCGCGCCGCGGCGCAGCGCCCAGACGAAGCGCCGGTACCACTCGTCGCGCTTCTCCGGCGCCTCGACGGCCGCGAGCGCACGCGCGACGCGCTCGTACGTCGCATCGATGTCCCGATCGATCGGCTCGCCGGCCTTGGTCTTCAGCCGGTACTTCGAGTCCCAGATGTCCCTCGAAGCCTGCTGAAGCGGAATGTCGGCGAGCCGCGTCGCCTTCACGTCGAATGCCATGCTCATGTGCGCCTCGTGCCCCTGTCCTTTCCCCTGTGGACGTTCCCCTGACGTTCCGAAAACGAGCCGGCTCCCCGGGCCGAATCGCTCGAATTGCAGCGCAAAGCCTCCCCTGGACCGCACGGCGGCGGTCCTCCCGAGCGCTTGCTTTCGGAAGTTCGACACAAGATGTAGTGTCGCTATCGGCTAGAGTAGGCCTCGTGGAGGCGCGTGTCAAGCTCGAGAAGCTTCCGTTGCGTGAAGGAATGTCACTTAAAATTCAATAACTTACGCGAGCATACGCTGCGGCGTACGGCGGTGGCAGCGAACCGGCGGACGCCGCCGGCTGGCCACTATATCTTGTGTACCGCTGGTCCCCAGGCTGTGCCCGGGCTATGCACAGGAAGCCCACCGTTTGCCAACCGGGCGCCCGTTGCGCCTTTTCGAACGGACACCATTACAATGACCGCTCGCCGGCGCACGCTTCGTGTCCGCGACAACGATTCGAAGACGGTAATGCCTATGATCGCTCGAGCCCGCCGTTTCGCCGCGGTCGCCCTCGCCGCACGCAGCGCGTTCCTGCCGGCGCTCGCCGCGTTGCCGACCGTGGCCGTAGCTCAGCTGCCGAGCGAGCAGGTGCCGTCGCTCGCGCCGATGATCGAGCGCGTGTCGCCCGCCGTCGTGAACATTTCGATCAGCGGCCGGATCGGCTTCCCGTTCGATCAGGAAGATCCGCTGTTCCGGCGGTTCCTCCCCGAAGAGTCCGACCGCGAGGTGACGAGCTCGGGGTCCGGCGTCATCGTCGATGCCGAGCGCGGCTACATCCTGACGAACCACCACGTCGTCGCGAATGCCGAGCGCATCACCGTCACGCTGTTCGACGGCCGAAGCATGGTCGCGGAGCCGATAGGCTCGGACGTCAAATCCGACCTTGCCGTGCTCAAGATCGACGCGCGCGACCTCACGCAGATCGAGTTCGGCGATTCCGATCGCGTGCGCGTCGGCGATTTCGTCGTCGCGATCGGCAATCCGTTCGGGCTGTCGCATACCGTCACGTCCGGCATCGTCAGCGGCCTCGGCCGAAGCAACATCAGTCCGGATCAGGACGCCTACGAGAACTTCATCCAGACCGACGCGTCGATCAATCCCGGCAACTCGGGCGGCGCGCTGGTCGGTTTGAACGGCGAGCTGCTCGGCATCAACTCGGCGATCCTGTCGCGTAACGGCGGCAACATCGGCATCGGCTTCGCGATCCCGGTGAACATGGCCCGCTATGTCATGGGCGAGCTCATCGACGGCGGCAAGGTCCGGTGGGGCGGGCTCGGCGTCCGGATCAACCCCGTCACGCCCGAGGTCGCGTCGGCGCGGGGACTTCCGACGACGCGCGGCGCCGTGGTCGCGAGCGTCGGCCCCGGGACCGCCGCGGAGCGTGCCGGTCTGCGCGTCAACGACGTGATCGTCAGCATCGACGACGAAGCGGTTCGCGACGCCGGCTCGCTGCGCGCTGCGATCGGGCTTCGGCCGCCCGGCGAGCGCGTGCGGATCGGCATCATCCGCGACGGCAAGCCGCAGGTGCTCGAAGCGACGCTCGGCGATGCCGAGGAGACCACCCGTCTCCTGACCGCTCTCGACGCGGCAGGCGAAAGATCCCTGCTCGACGGCGTCGAGCTCGAGCCGACACAGCGCGGCGCCGAGACGGCCGGCCTTCTGGTCGTCCAGCTCGATGCGGCGAGCGCGGCCGCACGCCGGGGGCTGCGTTCCGGCGACATCATCACGCGCATCAATGACCAGCCCGTGTCCGGCCTCGACGAGGCCAGGGCGATCGCCGCGAACGCCGACTCGCTCGTGCTCGACGTCGCGCGGGACGGACGCAGCCTTTCGATCGTGATCGGCGCTCGCTGAGCCGCGCTTCCCGCTTCTTCTTGTTCTTTTTCCGCAGGACTTTTCTCGACTCATGACGGTCAAGCCTCGATCTCGAAACGTCTGTCTGCTCGGCGGAACCGGTTTCGTCGGGCGTACGCTCGCCGCCCATCTGGTCCGCGCGGGCTACCGCATCACGATCCCGACCCGCAATCGCCAGCGTCACCGCGACCTGCTCGTGCTCCCCGGCGTCGAGCTGATCGGCGCAAACGTGCACGACGAGCGGACGCTCGCCGCGCTCGTCTCGGGCGCGGACGCGGTCATCAACCTCGTCGGCATTCTGAACGAGCGGGGACGTGACGGCAGCGGTTTCCGACGGGCACACGTCGACCTGGTCGCGAAGCTGCTCCGCGCGTGCCGCGAGACGGGCGTGACGCGCCTTCTGCACATGAGCGCGCTCAAAGCGAACGCGGAGCGCGGACCGAGCCACTACCTGCGCACGAAGGGTCAGGCGGAGCAGCTGATCCGCAACGAGGCGCGCGACGTGCGCTTCACGATCTTCAAGCCGTCGGTGATCTTCGGTCCCGGCGACTCGTTCACGAACCGCTTCGCGAAGCTGCTGAAGCGTCTCCCCGTCCTGCCGCTCGCGTGCGCCGACTCGCGGATGACCCCGGTCTACGTCAACGACGTCGCGCAGGCGTTCATGGCCGCGCTCGAGGACAGCCGCACGTTCGGCCGCACGTACGAGCTCTGCGGCCCGGAGATCTACTCGCTCGAGGAGGTCGTGCGTTTCGTGCAGCGCCAGCTCGGTCTAAGGCGCCTCGTCGTCCCGCTGCCGAAATCGCTCGGGCGGATGCAGGCCTGGGTCGGCGAGTTTCTGCCCGGCAAGCCGTTCTCGCTCGACAACTTCGCGTCGCTCAGCGTCGCCGGCGTCTGCAGCGAGAACGGCTTCGCGGCGTTCGGGATCGAGCCGCAACCGATGAGCGTGATCGTGCCCCGCTACCTCGCGCCGCGGCGGCCGGCCCCGCCGTCGATCCAATTCCGCGCGCACGCGCTGTAGCGCGCGCCGCGCGTCCGGGCGGCCCTGGGGCTCACGTCTCCGCGAACCGATCGGGCTCGACTCGCCACGACTCGAGCACGAGCTCCCGGCTGATCGCGGACATCTCCGCGAGCTCGTGCATCTCGGCGTAGAAGCGCGCCGGACCGACCTCGCGGAGCTTCGCCTTCAACGTCGGCAGCCAGCGGCGATACGTCGCGACGGCCGCGAGCGCCGCGTTGTTCAGCGGCTGATCGAACCATCGGTCGTAGTCCGTCGCGCCGCCCCACACCTCCTTGAGCCGCGCGTAGTCCTCGCGCATCAGCTCGTACGCCTGCGCCTTCTGCGCCCGCATCTCGTCCGCGGGCAGATCCTGCGCGAAGATCTTGCGCAGCCGGTCCTGCTGCGCCGAGACGAGCGCGCCGAACTCGAGCCGAAACTGCACCTTGCGCCGATATCGCTCGAGCGCGACCTCGTCCCCGTTGCGCTCGAGCCAGAGCTCCGTCCCGTACTCCTCGACGGCCGTCGCGAAGGCCTCGCTGAGCGAGCTGTCGTCCTTGATGTAGATCACCTGGTGCGCGAGCTCGTGGAACAGGATCGAGGCGATGCCGATCTCGCCGCCGACGATCATCGTGCTCAGGATCGGATCCGCGAAATAGCCGAGCGTCGAGTACGCGGTCGCGCCGGCGAGATAGGTATCGAGCCCGTCGCGCTCGAGCGCCTCGCGGAAACGCTCGGCGGCGTCGCGGTTGAAGAAGCCGCGGTACGCGACGCAGCCGGTGAACGGATAGCACCAGCGCTTCGGATTGACGGAGAACTCGTCCGTCGCGATGACGTTGAAGACCACGTACGGGCGGCCGAGATCGACGTACGTCGTGTAGCTCTCGTTGCGCGGCAGCAAGAGCTCCTCCGCCGCGAAGCGTCGAATCTCGGGCACCTTCGCGAGCGTCGCCTTGACGCTCGCGTCGAGGTTCGGGTCGGCGAGGACCTCCTCGATCGGCGTGCGCTTGCGCAGCAGCTCGAACTGGCCGCCGATCGCCTGCCAGTAGAAGGGCATCGCGCAACTTTGCAGCATCGAGCCGAGCGCGATCAGCCCGATGCATCTCAGCCAGCGCATGGCGGGCAACCTTACCACGCCGGGGGTGTGGGATATGATCGGCCACTATGGAAATTTATGAAGTGGGCGGAGCGGTGCGCGACGCTCTGCTCGGCCGGCCGGTCCGCGAGCGGGACTGGCTCGTCGTCGGGGCCCGGCCGGAGGACCTGGCCGCGCTCGGCTTCAAGCAGGTCGGCAAGGACTTCCCGGTCTTCCTGCACCCCGAGACCGGCGAGGAGTACGCGCTCGCGCGGACGGAGCGGAAGGTCGCGCCGGGCTACACCGGCTTCACGTTCGACACGTCGCCGTCGATCACGGTCGAGCAGGACCTCGAGCGCCGGGATCTCACGATCAACGCGATGGCGCGGGACCGGGACGGCCGGCTCGTCGACCCCTGGGGCGGCCTCGAGGACCTGAACGCGCGGAGGCTCCGGCACGTCTCCGACGCGTTCCGCGAGGATCCGGTCCGCGTGCTGCGCGCGGCCCGGTTCGCCGCGGAGCTCCACGAGCTCGGTTTCCGTATCGTCGACGAGACGATGGCATTGATGCGGGACATGGCCGCGAGCGGCGAGGTGGACGCGCTCAAGCCGGAGCGCGTCTGGAAGGAGACGGCGCGCGCGCTCGGCACGGCGCGGCCGGACGTCTACATCGAGGTGCTGCGCGAGTGCGGCGCGCTCGCGAAGGTGTTCCCGGAGGTCGACGCCCTCTTCGGCGTGCCGCAGCCCGAGCGCTGGCATCCGGAGATCGACACGGGCGTGCACGTGCTGATGGCGATGCGGATGGCGGCGAAGCTTTCCGGCTGCGACCCGACCGTCGCGTTCGCGCTGCTCGTCCACGATCTCGGCAAGGGCACGACGCCGCAAGACGTGCTGCCGCGCCATTCCGGCCACGAGGAGCGGTCGGTCGAGCTGCTCGACGCGCTGTGCGAGCGGCTGCCGGTGCCGCGCGCGTACCGTGACCTCGCGCTGCACGTCGCGCGTCACCACGGCGTGGTGCACCGTTCCGCCGACCTGCGGCCGGCGACCGTGTTGAGCCTGCTCGATACGGTCGACGCGTTCAGGCGTCCGGAGCGTTTCGAGGCGTTCCTCGTCGCGTGCGAGGCGGACGCACGCGGCCGGAAGGGCCTCGAGGACCGGCCGTATCCGCCGGCGGCGCGGTTCCGCGCGGCGCTCGCGGCCGCGCGGGCCGTCGATCCCGCGGCGCTCGTCGCGGACGGCTACGCGGGCGCGGCGCTCGGCGAAGAGCTCAGGCGAAGGCGCATCGACGCGATCCGCGCCGTCTGGCGCTCGCAGTCGTCGTAGCGGCCCGCGGGCCGCGCGCCGTCATGGACGACCGTGGAGTCACAAACGGCTGCGAAGCCACAGACGGCCGCGAAGCTACAGACGGCTGCGCAGATCGCGGCCCGGCAGCTCGAGACCGATCCCCTTCGTCGCGAGAAGGACCTTGAAGCGCTCGCCCATCTCGCCGGGCATCAGCAGCGTCTTCAGCGCGCCGAGCGCGGCCGGCGAGCCGCTCCGCTCGCGCTCGCCGAGGAGCGCCGGGCCGAGCGCGCCGATCACGAACTGCGCCTGCGTCGTGAACCCGGCGACGTCGAGGCCGGCGTCGCGCGCAGCGTCCGCGCACGTGCTCCAGTCGACCCAGGCGCTCAGGTCCTGCAGGCCGGGATAGACGAACGGATCGTCGTGCGCGCGGTGGCGGTAGTGGCAGATCAACGTGCCGCCGTCGCGCTCCGCGCGGTAATAGTCGCGGCGCACGTAGCCGTAGTCGACGAGGAGCAGCGCGCCGCGATCGAGCACGGCGCCGAGCGCGCCGATCCACGCGGGCAGCGCCGGCGCGAGCTCCGAGCGGTAGCCTTCGGGCAGCGGCTCGCCGAGCCGCTCCTCGATGCGGCGCACGGCCGCGGCGAGCTCCGGATCGCGTCGGCCTTCCGCCCACGCGAAGCCGTCGGCGCCGTACGTGACGCCGAGCGGGACCGCCTCGGCGCCGCGCTTCACGAACCGCGCGATCGGCAGCGCGTCCGCGACCTCGTTACCGACGATCGCGCCGCGGATCGGCTCGGCCGGGAGGCGGTCGAGCCACGTCACGCCCGCGCGGCTTCCGAGCACGGCCTGCTGCCGCGCGCGCAGCGCGCCGCTCGTCTCGAGGATCAGATAGCGGACGCGCTCGAGACCGAGCGCGGCGAGCGCGTCGAGGAGCTGGGCCGCCAGCGTGCCGTTGCCGGCGCCGAGCTCGAGGACGGCCGCGTCGTCGAGCGCCTCGAGCGTCGGCGCGAGCGTCGCCGCGATCGCGCGCGCGAGCGCGTCCGAAAGCTCGGGCGCGGTCACGAAATCGCCGGCCGGGCCGAACTTCTCGTCGGTCGACGCGTAATACCCGAGCCCCGGCTCGTTCAGCGCGAGCTGCATGTAGCGCTCGAAGCCGATGAAGCCGCCGGCCGCATCGATCTCGGCGCGGATACGCTCGGCGAGGCGCCGGCTCCGCTCGAGAGCTCGGTGGTCGGGGGGAGGCAGCGCGGCTGTCGAAGAGGAATGCATCGAGCCGCTTAGTGTACCCTTACGCACGACTCGTTCCGGTCGGAAAGAAGCGTGCAGATCGATCAACCGTCACTCGAAGGGCGCTGGGCGCTCGTGACCGGCGCCGGCAAACGGATCGGCGCGACGATCGCGCGCACGCTGCATGCGGCGGGCGCGAACGTCGCGGTGCATTACTTCCGGTCGGCCGAGGACGCGGAGCACGTCGTCGCGGAGCTGAACGCCTTGCGCGCGGCGTCCGCGATCGCGGTCGGCGGCGACATCCGCGATATCGGCGCCGTCGAGCGCGTCGTCGCGGAGGTCACGAGCCGCACCGGACGGCTCGACATCCTCGTCAACAACGCGTCGAGCTTCTACCCGACGCCGCTCGGCACCGTGACGGAAGAGGCGTGGCACGACCTCATCGGCAGCAACCTCAAGGCGCCGCTGTTCCTTGCGCAGGCCGCGCTGCCGCATCTGAAGGCCGCGCGCGGCGTGATCGTCAACATCGTCGACATCCACGCGCAGCGGCCGCTGCGGCATTACGTCGTCTACGGCGCCGCGAAGGCGGGGCTCGCGATGCTGACCCGGTCGCTCGCGAAGGACCTCGCCCCCGAGATCCGCGTGAACGGCGTCGCGCCGGGCGCGATCCTGTGGCCCGAATCCGGCGTCACGGAAAGCGTGCAGCAGACGATCCTGAAACAGGTGCCGTTGAAGCGCACCGGCTCGCCGGAGGACATCGCGTCGGCCGTGCTCTATCTCGTCCGCGACGCGACGTACGTGACCGGGCAGATCCTCGCGGTCGACGGCGGCCGCAGCATCGGGTGGTAGGCGCGGTAGGCGTGGGGTCAGAGCCCTTTGCCTCAGTCTCGGCGAGCACCTCGCCACAGCTCGGTTCGGACGGCACCTCGCTAAGACTGAGGCAAAGGGCTCTGACCCCGGATACGTGTCCGACACTTTTTCCTGACGCGGCGCGTCTCCGGAGCTAGGTGCCGTTGCTATGAAGTGTCAGACACGTGTCTGAGACGTTCGCTTCGACGCGCTCGAGCGCGACGGCGCCCCGGCGCTGCATCGCCCGCCATTCGTCCGCGAGCGCAACCCCGGTCAGCGGATGGCGAAGCGCCGGGTCGAGCTCGACGAGCGGCGCGAGCACGAACGGATAGCGAAGCACGTCGGATCGCGGTAGACGCCGGGCCGCGTCGACGGCCTCGCCGAACAGCAGCAGGTCGAGGTCGAGCGTGCGGGACGAATAGCGCTCGACCCTGCGCACGCGCCCGCCTTCGTACTCGATGTCGTAGAGCTCGCGCTCGACGTCGTCCGGGCCGCGGTCCGTCGAGAACGCGCAGACCATGTTCAGGAAGTCGGCGCCGCAGAAGCCGAACGACGGGCTGCGGTAGACGCTCGAGCAGCGGATGCGCCCGAAGCGCGCCTCGAGCGCGGCGACGGCGAGCCGCAGATGACGCTCCGGCTCGATGTTGCTGCCGACGCCGACATAGACCTCAACCATAATCCTCCGTCACGCGCTCGATCACGACCCCGACCTCCTTCGAGCCCTGCACCGCGCCCGGCTTCGCGATCGACACGCGGACCCATGGGACGCCGAACTCCGTCACGACGATCCGCGCGACGGCTTCGGCCAGCGTCTCGACGAGCTGATACTGAGAGCCCGAGACGAAGGCGCCGACGCGCTTCGCGACGTCCTTGTAGTTGAGCGCATCGTCGATCCGGTCGGTGGCCGCCGCACGGCGCACGTCTGCCGCCATCTCGAGGTCGATGCTCACGACCTGCCTGATCCGGCGCTCCCACTCCCAGATGCCGATGACGGTCTCGACGCGCAGGTCGCGCACGAACACGGTGTCCAACGGGCCCCTCCTGTCGATTCAATCCGCGGCGGCCGCGGCCTCGGGCCGGGCGGGCGGCGCAAGCTCCTCGAGCGACCAGCGCGGGCGGGCAACGATACCGGGTGCGGCCGCAGCCGTGGCCGCGGCGGCCCGGCACGCGCCGGCATACGCGATCATCGCGCCGTTGTCCGTGCAAAGCGCGGGCCGCGGATAGTACACCGCGAAGCCCTCGTCGCGGCCGAGCGCGTCGAGGGCGGCCCGGAGACTCCGGTTTGCGCCGACGCCGCCCGCGACGACGAGCCGCTCGAGCCCGGTCGATGCGAGCGCCCGGCGGCACTTGTCGACCAGCGTCTCGACAACCGCGGCCTGGAAGCCCGCCGCGATGTCCGCGCGGACGCGATCGGACAGCCCGCCGCCCGCCCGCTCGGCGTCGATCGCGAGCCGCACGGCCGTCTTGAGACCGCTGAAGCTGAAGTCGAGCCCCTGCCCGCGCAGCGGCCGCGGGAATGTGAAGCGGCCGGGATCCCCGGACTCCGCGAGCGCCGCGAGCTCGGGCCCGCCCGGGTACGGCAGCGACAGAAGCCGCGCGACCTTGTCGAACGCCTCGCCCGCCGCGTCGTCGAGCGTCTCGCCGATGATCCGGTAGCGGCCGAGCCCCCGGACCTCGACGAGCTGCGTGTGACCGCCCGATACGAGCAGCGCGAGGAACGGGAACTCGGGCGGATCGGCCTCGAGGCGGCTCGCGAGGAGGTGCCCTTCCATGTGGTGGACCGGCACGGCCGGGATGCCGAGGCCGTACGCCAGCGACGCGGCGAACGCGCCGCCGACCATCAGCGCGCCGATCAGGCCCGGGCCCGCCGTGTACGCGACCGCGTCGAGCCCGGTCGGCTCGACCCCGGCCTCGACGAGCACGTGCCGGACCATCGAGCCGAGCTTCGCGATGTGGTCGCGGGACGCGAGCTCCGGCACGACCCCGCCGAACGGGGCGTGCACGGCCGTCTGGCTCGCAAGCGCCTCCGCGACGATCCCGCGGCCGGTCTCGAACAGCGCGACCCCGGTCTCGTCGCAGCTCGTCTCTATTCCGAGGACGCGCATGGCCGTTCGAGGCACCCTTTACACGTCGATCGGCCCGAGAGTACGATAGCCGGCTCAGACGGCGACACAGGCGTCGCCGACCACCTATCTACCGCGAGTACTTGATGCCAAGCGTCCGAGTAAGAGAGAGCGAACATTTCGATGCCGCGCTGCGCCGGTTCAAGCGCGCCTGCGAAAAGGCCGGTATTTTGACAGAGCTGCGCCGACGAGAGTACTACGAGAAGCCGACGCAGGAGCGGAAGCGCAAGAAGGCCGCAGCGATCAAGCGGCACATGAAGCGCAACGCACGGACCTTGTCCCGGCGACGACGCCTGTACTGATCCGCCGTATACTGAAGCGCAAGAGCAAATCCAAAGGCTGATCCGGTCTCGGTCCTATGTCTCTGAAGGGCCGCATAGAAGAGGACATGAAGGCAGCGATGCGCTCGGGCGACAAGGTCCGCCTGTCCGCGTTGCGCCTCGCCCTCGCCGCCATCAAGCAGCGTGAGGTCGACTCCCGGCAGACCCTCGACGACATCGGCGTGCAGGGCGTCATCGAGCGCATGATCAAGCAGACCCGGGACTCCCTCGCGCAGTACCGGGAGGCCGGCCGGAAGGATCTGGTCGAGAAGGACGAAGCCGAGATCGCCATCCTGCAGAGCTACCTGCCGGAGCCGCTGAGCGACGAGGAGCTCGATACGCTCATCTCGGACACGATCGACGAAGTCGGGGCACGCGGTTTGAACGACATCGGGAAGGTCATGGCGGCGATGAAGACGAAGGCCGCCGGCCGGGCCGACATGCGAGAGGTCAACGCCCGTGTCCGCGCTGCGCTCGCCGACGAATGAGCCGCGCCTTCGGCGTGTGAAAGGCGTCCCGGCCGCGCTCGCATGAGCCGGATCCCGCAAGCGTTCATCGACGAGCTGATTGCCCGCGCGGACATCGTCGACGTCGTCGGTGCGCGCGTCACGCTGAAGAAGGCCGGCCGCGACTACAAGGGCCTCTGCCCGTTCCATGACGAGAAGACGCCTTCGTTCTGGGCCGTTCCCAGCAAGGGCTTCGTGCACTGCTTCGGCTGCGGCGCACACGAGACCGCGATCGGCTTCCTGATGCGGTACGACAACCTGTCGTTCCGGGAGGCGGTCGAGGCGCTCGCCGAGATCGTCGGAGTTCCGATGCCGGCCGTCGAGGACGACGACCGGCCGCCCGTCGACGAGGGACTGGTCCCGCTGCTGCACGAGGCCGATCAGCTCTATCGCCGGCTGCTCCGCGAGAGCCCGAAGGCCATCGAATACCTGAGAGGGCGAGGCATCGACGGCCCGACCGCCGCGCGCTTCGGTCTCGGCTACGCGCCGGACGCGTGGGACACCGTTAAGAGCGCGCTCGGCCGCGACGAGCGCCGGACGGAGAAGCTGATCGACGCGGGGCTCCTGATCCGCAACGAGCAGGGACGGGTGTACGACCGGTTCCGCGACCGCATCATGTTCCCGATCCGGAACGTCAAGGGCGACGTGATCGGCTTCGGCGGCCGCGTGATCGGCAGCGGGGAGCCGAAGTACCTGAACTCGCCGGAGTCGTCCGTCTTCCACAAGGGGCGCGAGCTCTACGGCCTGTACGAGCTCAGGCGCAACCCCGGCCGCCCCGCCGAGATCCTTGTCGTCGAGGGCTACCTCGACGTCGCGAGCCTCGCGCAGTTCGGCATCGAGACCGCCGTCGCGACGCTCGGCACGTCGGCCACCGCGGACCATCTGCGGCGGCTCACGCGCCTGTCCGAGCGGATCGTCTTCTGCTTCGACGGCGACCGGGCCGGCCGCGCCGCGGCGTGGCGCGCCCTCGAGACGGTGCTGCCGTTCGCGGGCGGCAACGTCGAGATCAAGTTCCTGCTGCTGCCGGAGGGCGAAGACCCGGATTCGCTCGTGCGGGCCCGCGGCGCCGACGGCTTCAGGGCCCTGCTCGCCGACGCGGCGCCGCTGTCGACGTTCATGCTCGACGAGCTCGCCGCGCGCGCGGACGTGACCGCGGTCGACGGCCGCTCGCGGCTGATCGCCCTCGCGCGGCCGCTGCTCGACCGGCTGCCCGCCGGCATATACAAGGAGCTGCTGATCGAGGAACTTGCCCGCGTCGCGAAGATCGAACCGGCACGGTTCGCTGCTCTGCTCGAGGGCCCGAAGCCCGCGCCGGATACCCCGAAGCGGCCGGCGGAAGAGCGTCGGCGCCGCGGCGGCTCCACGCTCATCGGCAAGACGATCACGCTACTGCTGCACTACCCGGCGGCCGCCTCGATCGCGGAGCCCGTCCCCGGGCTCGACGACGTGGACGAGCCCGGCGCCGCGCTGCTTCGCCAGCTGCTTGAACTGGCCCGCGAGCACCCCGATCTAAGGCCCGCGAGCCTGATCGAGCGTTTCCGCGGCGAACCCGACGAGAAGCACGTCCGGCGGCTGGCCGCAGCGCTGCCGCCGCCGGTCGACGACGATGCCGCAGCCGCGGCCGAGTTGAAAGACAGTCTTGAGCGCATAGTGCGAGACCACGCGGAGAAGGTTCGGAAGCGAAGGACCGCCGAAGCCCTCCGGAGCATTCGCACCGGAGCGGACCTGGGTCACGATTTGAGCTAAACCTGCGTCACGACTTGAACTAATTTGTGCAGCCGCTATCACAAAAGGCTAAGAGCTGCGTTGGCCTGGACGCGCTGATCGCGCTATAGTGCTCCGTTTTTTAGCCGCCCCGATCACGAGAGGAAACCAGTGTCTATGGATACCGCCTCCCATCCTCAGGAAGACGAACGGCAGTCCCAGCTCAAGCTCTTGATTGCCAAGGGCAAAGAGCAGGGCTACCTGACATACGGCGAGGTCAACGACCACCTGCCGAGCGATATCGTCGATCCAGAGCAGATCGAGGATATCGTAAACATGATCAATGACATGGGGATTACGGTCTTCGAGAAGGCGCCGGACGCGGAGTCGCTGCTCCTGTCCGATTCGGCGGTCTCCACCGACGACGACGCGGCGGACGAGGCGGCCGCGGCGCTCGCGACGGTCGACGCCGAGTTCGGCCGGACGACCGACCCCGTGCGCATGTACATGCGCGAGATGGGCACGGTCGAGCTGCTGACCCGCGAAGGCGAGATCCGGATCGCGAAGCGGATCGAGGAAGGCCTCGATCAGGTCCGCCAGGCCCTCGCGCAGTTTCCGCTGACCTTCGATCTGCTGTACGAGGCGCACGAGCAGGTCGGGCGGGGCGAGGCGCGCCTGCAGGACGTGATCGTCGGCTTCATCGATCCGAACGCCGAGATCGCGGAGCCGAACGCGCGGGCCGAGATCGATGAGACCGACGACTCGGACGCGGACGACGACGACGAGGACGCGCCGACGGAGGCCGCCACGGACACCGGTCCCGATCCCGAGGAAGTCGCGAAACGGCTGAAGAAGCTGAAGAAGCTGCACAAGAAGTACGTCGACTCGCTCATCGAGCACGGCGTGCGCCACAGCGCGACGAAGAAGGCGCTGAAGGCCTTCACGGCCGATTTCATGGAGCTCAAGCTCGCGCCGAAGGTCTTCGATCAGATGATCGCGCAGCTTCGCGACATGGTGAACGCGATCCGCACGCACGAGCGGCAGGTCATGGCGCTCTGCGTCCGCGATGCGGGCATGCCGCGCAAGGACTTCATCGCGAGCTTTCCGAAGAACGAGACGAACCTCGAGTGGGTCGACAAGCATATCCGTGCAAAGCGCAAGCATTCGTCGCAGCTCGCGAAGCTGAAGGACGAGATCCTGCGCGCGCAGAAGCGGCTGCAGAAGATCGAGCAGCAGACGCACCTGTCGATCGCCGAGATCAAGGAGATCAATCGCCAGATTTCGCTCGGCGAGGCCCAGGCGCGCCGCGCGAAGAAGGAGATGGTCGAGGCGAACCTCCGCCTCGTGATCTCGATCGCGAAGAAGTACACGAACCGCGGGCTGCAGTTCCTGGATCTGATCCAGGAGGGCAACATCGGCCTGATGAAGGCGGTCGACAAGTTCGAATACCGCCGCGGCTACAAGTTCTCGACGTACGCGACGTGGTGGATCCGTCAGGCGATCACGCGCTCGATCGCGGATCAGGCGAGGACGATCCGCATTCCGGTGCACATGATCGAGACGATCAACAAGCTGAACCGGATCTCGCGGCAGATGCTGCAGGAGATGGGCCGGGAGCCGACGCCGGAAGAGCTCGCGCAGCGGATGGAGATGCCCGAGGACAAGGTCCGCAAGGTGCTGAAGATCGCGAAGGAGCCGATCTCGATGGAGACGCCGATCGGCGACGACGAGGATTCGCATCTCGGCGACTTCATCGAGGACACGACGTCGCCGTCGCCGATCGACGCGGCGACCGAGGAGGGCCTCAAGGAGACGACGCACGCGGTGCTCGCGGGCCTGACGCCGCGCGAGGCGAAGGTGCTGCGCATGCGCTTCGGCATCGACATGAACACGGATCACACGCTCGAGGAAGTCGGCAAGCAGTTCGACGTCACGCGCGAGCGGATCCGGCAGATCGAGGCGAAGGCGCTGCGCAAGCTCCGTCACCCGTCGCGGTCGGACCAGCTGCGGAGCTTCCTGATCGACGACTAGCGAGAAGAGGTGTCAGACACCCTTCTCCACGGTGTCAGACGCCTTTTTCGGTGGCCTCGAGGGGTTGGAGCCGAAAGCTCCGACCCCTTTTCGTTCGAGCTCGGGAAATGGGGTCAGAGCCCTTTTTCGCCCAGGGGTCCGATTCGCCCTTTGCCCCGGTAGCGAACGAAGGGGCCAGGTCGAAAGCCCTGGCCCCTTTTTTTCCTTGCGTCAGGCTTCATCGACGTCGTCCACGTCGAACTGCCCGGTCAGACGCCGGCGCACGTGCGACCACGAGAGACCGATTGCCATCAGCGCGGACAGGCAGAGCAGCGCGATCCACGTGATCGTGCTGCGCGCGTCGACCGTCAGCCATCCGAGGTTGATCAGGAACCAGACGAGCGTCCCGAAGAACGCCGCGCCGATCAAGAGGCCGCCCATGCCGAGCGACCGGTTCGCCGCGCGCAGCAGGATCACCCAACCCGCGAGGACGACCACGCCGGCAAGTGCATGCGCGGGCCCGAGCCGGCTCTCGACGAACGAGCGCTGCACCCAGTGCAGGTAGGAGAACTTCGTCGGATTGAACGTCAGAAGCACGAGGACGGCGGAGAAAACGAGACGCAGGAAGAAGCTTCTGAATCCGAATCGGTACGTGGCCATAGAACTCGCTCGCTGATCACGCCGCGAGTGCTCGCGGCCGTTGGCGAACCGATGGTAGCGCCCGTGCCGCGTTCGGGGAAGCCGCCCGGCCTTTCCGGCACCGCGATCCGGGCGCGGCGTTTAGGCCGAGATCAGCTCGTCGAACCGCTCGATCAGACGCAGCAGCTCGCGCCCGTGCCCGCGCTCGGAAACGAACTCCTCGGCGTACGGCAGGATCGCGCTCGTCTGCGGCAACTCCTCGTGGTTGTCGAGGATCGACCGCATTCGCGGGATCATCAGCCACTGCAGCCACTGCGTGAACGTCAGCGTATCGAAGCAGAACGGCTGCGTGCTCGCGAGCAGACGTTCGGGCGGCGGCTCGTCCTCCCATGTGTCGGCCGCGCGCATCGTCGCCTCGAGGCGATCGATCACGACGGCGAGCGCTTGCCGGCGGGTATGTTCCTCCATCGAGGCATTCTGACGGCGCTTTTCGGCGCGAACAACCCGCTCGGCCGAGGTGGTAGACTAGCGGCCGTGTGGGCCTGTAGCTCAGTTGGTTAGAGCAGGGGACTCATCGAGAAAGGTGCCTTCGCGGCGAAAGCCGCGAAGTGGACGGGATGAATTCAGGGAACCCGTAGCGCGATCGCGCCGGCAACCCTGAGCCGAGCCGGCGGTACACCGCCGGAAGGTGCAGAGACTACCTGAGAGCTCGAGCGGCGCCGCGGCGCGGCTCGAAAGTGCTCTTAATGACAGGCTCGAGCATCCCGCACCCTACCGGCCGCGCGTCGCACGGCCGCGGGTGAAGAGATAGTCCACTCCCGCCGGAAACGGCGGAGCGAGTGAATCCCTTGGTCGTAGGTTCGAGTCCTACCGGGCCCACCACTTCCCTAGACCTCATCTTCGCTGTCGCGTGTGTCGACCCCACGCGCCTGACGCTCGCGATGGTCGAGACCGGCGAGTTCCGTGACTACTTTCCGTTCGACGGCGTCCGAGCCCGTGACGACGGTCCACGAGAACACGACCGTTTCGTCGCCGTTCGCCTTGACCGCGCCCTTGTAGTCAATCGTCTTGTCGTTGGGAACGTCATCGCCCCCCGCGTCGACGACACGGGTCGCACCGAATTCCTGGAGCAGCTCTGCGTGTTGCGTCGCAAGCTCGCGACAAGCGTCCTTGCTCGCCGCCGGCACCGGTATGACGAAACCGTCGACATATCCGGGCCCGCTTCGGCGGCCGTAGTCGGTGAGCGGCGCGAAGCCGCCGAAGATCATCCCGATTGACTCCTCGTTAGTCGATCTCGCACGGCGAAACTCGACGGACGCGGGCCGCCGCCGGGCGGACGCTCAATGCGAGTGTCCGTGAGTGCCCCTCGTGGTCTCCTCCGTAACGTCACCCATTTGGGAGGTCCCGCGAACGGCCTCCCGCTCCATACTCCCCGGCGCAATCGGTCGACCGGGAGGTCTCATGAGTCTGATACGTGCGATCTGGATAGCGCTCACGGCGCACTATGCCGGTGCCCGCGCGGTGAACGGCGGCAGCGGTCACTACAACGAGCAGTGCCATCCGGGAACCTATAGCTAGCGAGCCCGGGGTCGTGGCGATCGACGCGCGCTGGACCCGGATCCTCGTCGACGATCGCCGCAGCCTGCTCTATGGCCCGGGAACCGGGCGGCTCTATCTGCTCGGCCGACGCGAGACCGACGATCCGCGGCTACGCAAGGTCCTCGGCCTCGGGCGGTCGACGTTCGACAGCGACCTCGAAGATCCCGCCGCAACGGTCGCACACAATGCCGCGAGTCTTTTCGGCGCAGCATCGCCTCCGGCGCCCGCCTCGCTGGGCGCGGCCTACCGGCTCATCGACCGGAGCCGATCGGTGCTGCCTTTCGGACACGCGGTCCGCCTCGCCGCGGCCGCCGCGCGGCGGCGATCGCGCCGGGGTGGGCCGGGCGCGAACGGGGTCATCGACCGCATCGACGCGATCGCCCGCGCGATCCACGCGGTCGAACGCGACGTCGGCCACGCGGACTGCTATCCGCGCGCGTTGCTGACCGCATACCTCGCGCTGTCGGCACGCGCCGCATGCCGGATTGCAATCGGCGTGCTCGCGCCGACACGCAAGATGCACGCGTGGTGCGCGGTCGGCGGCGTCGTGCCGTACGAGCCGGCGCCGGAGCATTACCTGTACCGCCCGCTCGTCGTGATCTCGCTCGATCCTTGACCGCGATGCCGCCGCTCGAAAGAGTCGACGCAGGTGCGCTCCGCCTGTCGTTGCGGCCCGCCGTCGGCTGCCGCGAAATCACGTGGGCCGGCCGCCCTGCGTTCTACCTCTCCCTTTACGACGACGAGATCGACGAGCGCGTGGATGCCTGGTCCCGCGCGCTTCGATGGGAGCGGCCGGGACGCGGTAACGGCGCGAGCGGGCAGGCCGATCACGACGCGCACACGCTCGGATCGCACCTCGAGCCGACCGACGCGGTGATCGCCCACGCCGCGAACGGCTCGATCGTCGCGGCGCGGGGCGGCTGCTGCACGTTCCCGCTCTACTGGCGGCGAGACGGGGCACGGATCGAGGTCTCGACGTCGCTGCCGATCGGCGCTCGGCCGACGCTATCGGCCGCAGGGCTCGTCAAGGCGGCCGCGGCCGTCAACCTGTGCTCCTCGTACGAGCCGAACGCGTGGTGCGACACGCCGCTCGCGGGCTGGCGGCGCTTTCGCCGAGGCGCGGCAACCGTCCTTGCGCCGGACACGAGCGCCCGCGAGATGCCGATCCTTCACGGCGGCGCCGGCGACGTCGATGCCGACACGGCGGCACGTGCCGTGCGCGCCGCGCTCGAGGCCTACGGCGCGACGCAGCGGCGAGTCGTCTCGTCCCTCGTCGAGCTTTCCGGCGGCTTCGACAGCACGCTCGCAGCCGCCGCGGCGCTCCGGCCCGGCCATCGCATGCACGGCGTCTCCGCGGCGTTCCCTTACTACGAGTTCCGCTTCGAGGAGCTCGTGCAGCAGGCGGTCGCACGCTCGCTTGGCGTGACCCGCACCGTGATCGACGGCGAGGCGACCTTCCCGTACACGCCCGCGATCCGGTCCGTGCGTTTCGACGAGCCCGCGGTATTCGTGACCGGCATCCGCCACGCGGAGATCGTCGGCGAGCTCGCGGCCGAGCGCGGCGCGACGCACGTCTACAACGGTCACGGCGGCGATCAGCTCTTCGCGACCGACTTGACAGAGGCGGAGTCGTTCGCGCCGCGCCGCCCGTCGCGGGGGCCGTTCTCGAGCGCGGCATGGCGGACGATGCGGCGGGCGGCGGAGGAGATCGAGCGTGCGTCCGCGTCGCGCGACCGCCGCGCGGCGACGTTCGTCTACGACGCTCGCCAGGACGTGTGGATCAAGGAGACGTTCGACGCGGTGCTGCGGTCGCCGTTCACCGATCTCGCAATGTTTCGCGCCGCCGAGGCGTGGTCGCGGCACTGTCGTGCGCGAGGTGTCCGCCCGGGCAAGCGCGTGCTCGCCGACGCCGCCGGCGACTGGCTGCCCGCGGAAGTCGTCGAGCGCCGCGGCAAGGTCGCCTACGACGGTGTGTGGACGCGCGCATACGCCGCCAACCTCGAGCCGATCGCGGGCGCGTTCGAGCGCGTGGCCGGCGTTCTCACGCGGATCGGCCTGTCCCCCGCCTGGCTCATTCGCCGCGCCGAGGCGCTCGCCGCGTGGCAGCCGGTCTCGGACCGCGAGGTGCTCGCGGCGTACGCGATCGCCGTCTGGCTCGCCGCGTGGGGCATCGAGCGCGACGGCGATGTCACGTGGGCGGACTGATATTCGAGCGACTGCGCCAAGGTACACTGCGCCTCGCGTCGTCTCGCGGGCTGGTCGTCGTCTCGTCGGCCACCACATTGAAGAAGAAGTTCTGGAACAACCGACCGTCCGCGAGGCCGGTGCCGAAGTACGCGGTCGCGCCGTGCGCGAGGTGCGCGTCGAAGAGCACGAGGCGGTTGTAGAGGTTCGCGATCCGATCGACCTCCTCCCAGCAGCTCCTGTCGAACTCCGCACCGCGCCCAAACGTCTGCGCCATCAGCTCGGGATCGGCGCAGCGGCCCCGCATGCCGCTGCGCCGGCTGCGGAAGAACGAGATGCCCGCATCGAGCGGCGCATTGGGCGTCAAGAACAGCACGCCGGCGTACGACTGGCTGTCGGAGTGATACGGGATCGCATCGGAGGCCGAGCAGAGCTGGAAGCGGCCGTTTGCGGCGTTGTCGTCGAAGTTGGTCAGCGCACAGCCGAGGAGCCGCTCGAACGCCTGCTTGTACGGCGCGAGGTGCAGAAACGACTCGACCGTGCGAAGCCCCGCGGCGTGCATCTTCACGAAGCGCTGCTCGAGCGCGACACGCCGTACCGCGTCGGGGTCGTCGAGGAAGTCGTCGACGACGAGGCAAACCGGCCGACAAGATCTCGGTGCCATAGCGGCGCAAGTCTGTGCGAACGACGGTGCGACCGGCACCTCCCAATTGGAGGGCGGCATCGCCGAGAACGGGCCCGCGATGTCACGCGAGCACCCCATTTGGGAGGTGATCGAAGCGGTTCGAGCGGATCAGACTGGGCAGCCGAAGCGCCGAAGCGCAACCCGGCGTCTGCGCTCATGCCCGCCGTGAGGCGTGCTGCAAGGACGCGGGGCGTGCGAAGAGACGCCGCACATTCGACCAAGTAGCGCAGGACGACCATGACTCGCTATCTCAACGCTGCCGCCGCATCGCTCGCAATCCTCCAGGCCGGATGCTCGCCGACGGCCGCCGATGCGGACGCCGCTGCCGCAAGCGACGCGCTGATCGATCGCTACGTCGGCACGTGGGAAGTCGATGCGTTCTTCGCGGAGCAAGCCGTCGCGGAGGAGCTCCGTGCGGTACTCGGCGAGCACTGGGAGGACGTGATGCTCGCGCTCGACGTCAACGGCGGCGTCGAATACTACGGTAGCGCATTGCTCGTGAGCGGCAATGCTCCGCATGCCGGCGGCGAGCACGAGGCGATCGTCTGCGTGCAGCAGTTCACCACCGACGTGCAGGTTCACGTCGGCCATTACGTTGACGGCGCGATCACCGTCTACACGCGACATCCTCGATACCACTTCCTGCCGACGTGCATCAAGGACTGGGTCGGGCTCGAGAACGCGCGGCATTCCCACCGCCTCCGGCAGCCCGGCAACGTCCGCTTGCAGGTTCCGTGACGGACGCGCGGAAGCCGCGAACTCCCGTCGGACCGAGAGTTGGATCCAGGCGTCGGGACGTTCGCCGCGATGCTAAGCGAAGGCCATCGCCGCGTTTGTCTCGGAGTTGACGGACTGAGCCTATTTCGGCAGCAAGAGCTGCGGCTCCGACAGCAGCAGGCGCACGAGATCCGCCTGTCGCGTCGCGCCGGTCTTCTGGAACGTCGACTTCAGGTACCAGCGCGCGGTCTCATACGTCAGGCCCGCCTGCTCGGCCGCATCGCGTAGCCGCTGTCCGCGCATCAGCGCGACGGCGAGCCGCGCCTCGGAGCTCGTCAGCCGAAACCTTTGGCGCAAGCGTTCGATCGGCACGCCGACGTCGACGACCGGATCCGTCACGAGCAGCGCGACGGCGGCGCGTTGCACGCCGAAGGGCTCGCGACCTTTCGGCAACGGCAGGGCCAGCGCCGACAGCGGCTGCACGCCGTTGCTGCGCTCGAGATAGCACGGCTCGGGAGCGTCGGCGTCGACGCCGCGATGCACGTCGATCGCCGCGCGCAGCGCGCGGGTCAGCGCCGTGCCGCTCGAGCGGTGCATCGCGACGAGCTGCCCTTGGATGACGGTCAGCCCCTCGCGCCGCTCGAAGAGCCGCGCGGCGAACGCGTTGGCCTCGAGCACGGAGCCGTCGTCGGCGAGCAGCACGACGCCGAAGCGCAGCCGGTCGATCACATGCCGCAGCTCGTTAGCTTTCCGCCGCGCCGCTGCGAAGCGGTCCGCGACCTTTACCGCCGTGATCAGATGCCGCGTCAGCCTGCGGAAGCGGGCGACGTCGCGGGCCGTGTAGGGCCCCGCGCACTCCGGCCGATACAGAAACAGCTTCGTCTGCCGGATCGGATCGGCGGTCAGGTTCACTCCGAGCGTATAGACGAAGTCTTGCGGCTTCATCCATTCGTTGAAGAGCGTCGTGGAGCGGTAGTAGCCGGGCCGGCGGTGATACTCGTCGAGCGACGTATCGGTGCGGATTCGGCCGACGGCCTGCATCGAATCGATCGACCACGGGTTCTCGCAGAGATAGTCGTCGACGTAGCATTTCACATAAGGCGGATCGATCCCCTGCACGGAGATCAGCTCGGCGCGGCGCGCCGCGAAGTCGGCGACGTACAGACCGGCCGCGATCGCCTCATAGCGGCGCGACATCGAGCGCACGGCTTGCGGCCACACCTTCGGGTCGACGGCAGCGCAATAGGCGAGATCGATGATGTCGTCCGTCGAGCGCACGGGCAGGTCTGCTTATGAATTATTGTCGCCGCGGCGTTGCGGTCTCGTTCGCCGCAACGATACGCTTTCGCGATATTAAGAAGCGCGCAGTCGCGAAAAGTCAACGTTGGAAGCCGGCGTCCCGATCGACCTGCTGCTGCCGGTCGTCATCGCATTGATGATGCTCGCGGTCGGCATGGGCCTGCGTCCCGGGGACTTTCGGGCCGTGGCGGCCGCGCCGCTTGCGGCCGTGCTCGGCTTCGTCGGGATGTTCGTCGTCTTCCCGCTGCTCGCGTTCGCGGTCGCGGCCGCGTTTCGTCTCGAGCCCGCGCTCGCGATCGGGCTCGTTCTGCTCGCCGCGAGCCCCTCCGCGTCGACATCGACGATGTTCACGTATCTCGCGCGGGGCGACGTCGCGCTGTCCGTGGCGCTGACCTCCGTCAGCAAGGTGGTGCCCGTCGCGACGGTGCCGGCGTACGTCAGCCTCGCGGCCCAGGCGTTCGCCGGCGAGCGGCTCGAGGTCGAGATCTCGTTCGCGGAAACGTCCGAAGCGATCGTGACGACGATCCTGTTGCCGACGATCGCCGGCATGGCGCTCGGCCGTTACGTTCCCGGCGCCGCGGCTTGGCGCCCATACGTCACGCGGGTTTCGGTCCTGCTGCTCGTCGTCCTGATCGGGGTGCTCGCCTTTCGGGAGAGAACGACGCTTCCGGGCATGTTCGCGTCGTCGGGACTCGCCGCGCTCACGCTCTGTGTCCTCGGCATGGCGTCCGCGTTTGCCGCTGCCTCGATCGCGAGGCTGTCGCGCGGCGCGCGCAGCGCGCTGACGATCGAGCTCGGCATGCAGAGCGGCGGCACGTCCATCGCGATTGCGGCCGGCGTGCTCGCGGCGCCGGCGATGGCCGTGCCGGCGGCCGTCTACTCGCTGATCATGTATGTCGCGGCCGCGGCATTCGTGCTGCTCGAGCGCTCCGCGGAGCCGGGCGCCGCACCGGACGTCTCCCGCGCCGTGCGCTGAAGCGGCGAGCGAAAACCCGAAAGGTCCTTATCCTTCTCCTCCTCGCGTCACCAGCGATAGCCGAGCCGCAGCCCGATCGTCCGCGGCGCACCCCAGAAGCGCTTCGTGCCGCTCGCAGGGTCGCGGCGCAGGATCGTCTCGGCGTAGAGCTCGTCGGTCAGATTGCGCGCGTGGACGTCGGCGTACCAGCGCCCGCCCGGTCCGGTGTACGCGACGGAGACACTAAGGAGCCCATAGCTCCGCTGCTCGAGCGCGGGATCGTCGTACAGACTGAACGACATCGTCGACTGGCGGCGATACTCGACACCGAGCGCGAGCTCGCCGTTCGCGAGCGGCCACGCGTGCTCGAAGCGCGCGTTCGCGGACAAACGAGGCGCCTGCGGGAGCCGATTGCCCGCGCGATCCGGATCGACGCCCGAATTGTTCGGATCGATCGAGACGAAGTCGTCGAAGACGGCGTCGAGCCAGACCGCGCCGAGCGAGACGAACGACCCCGCGCGGAGCGCAAGCGCGACGTCGACGTCGAGCCCCGTCAGCGACGCCTCGGCCGCATTGATCACGATCGGGAACGTGCCGAGCGCCGCGTCGCTCGGCGGCGTGTCGAGCTGCATGTCGCGATAGTCGTAGTGGAACAGCGCCGCGTTGACCCGCAGCCGCCCGCTCGCGAGCGCCGCCTTGACGCCCGCCTCTACCGCGTCCAGGCGCTCGGAGTCGAAAGGCGGCTGCACGGTCGACGTATTGAAGCCGCCCGGCTTGTGACCGCGCGCGAGCGTGAAGTAGTAGAGCCTGCCGTCGCGCGGCGTGAGCTCGACGCCGAGCTCCGGCGTCACCGCGCGCCACGTGCGCTCGTCGCGCTGCGTCGTGATCGCGATGCCGGCGGCGCTCGTCACGGTCCGGACGAGATCGATTCGGCGAGTATCCTCGGTCGAGCGCACGCCGGCACGTAAGCGCCACATGCCGACGCGATAGCCGGCCTCGCCGAAGAGGGCGTGAGACTCGGTGTCGATCTCCGCGTCCGGATAGCTTCGCGTGCCGCTGATCGGCAGGTGCGTGTCGAGAATCTGCGCGCCGTCCTCGTCGATCAGAAAGACGCCGGCGGTCCAATCGAGCGGCCCGCTGCCGGCGGACGTCATTCGAAGCTCCTGCGTGACCGAGCGCGAGCGGCCCGACGGATAGTTCGCGGCGGAATCCGCGTTCGTGCCGTCGAGATCGAGCGCGAGATGCGCGACGGTGTCGAGATACGTCGTCGTCGAGCGCAGCGCGAAGCGCTCGCGCTGCCAGACGAGACGCGCACCGTAGCGCTCGGACACGATGTCGATCTTCGGCGCGACGTTCTCGGTCACTTTGCGAGGATCGGCCGGCACGACGCCGCCGTTCGCGATGCCGCCGTTCACCCCGATCCCGACGATCGGCTGCGAGCCGAGCGCGCGCGAGCTGTCCTCGCTGTGCCGCTCGGCGCTGACCACGAGGTCGAGCGCATCGCTCGGCGCGTAGCGCATCTTCGCGCGCCACGCACGGTAGTCTTCGTCGTTCTCGTCGACGCCGAGGTACACGTTGTCGACGTAGCCGTCGCGCACCGCGCCGGACGCGGCGAGCCTGAACGCGACCGGTGCGCCCGCGACGGGCAGGTCCGCGGCCGCGCGAACCCGCCGCTCGGCATAGCTGCCGACCGTGACTTCCGTGTAGCCGCCGGCCGTCTCGCCGGGATCCCGCGTGTGCACGCTGACGGCGCCGCCGACGACGTTGCGGCCGAGATGCACCGCTTGCGGGCCCTTGATGACCTCGACCCGGTCGACGTCGAAGAAGTCGACGATCGTGTGGTAGGCACGCGGCATGTAGGCGCCGTCGATGAACGTCGCGACGCTCGACTCGGCGCCCGCCGAGATGATTTCCGTGCCCACGCCGCGCAGATACGGCTGCCCGAGGACCGAGTTCGTCCGGAACACGAAACCGGGGACCCGATACTGCAGGTCGATCGCGTTGTCGATGCCTGCGACGTCGAGGTCCGCGCCCGACACGGTCGCGATGGACTTCGGAACCGTCTGCGCATCCGCCGGACGCCAATCGGGCGTGACGATCACCGTCGGCAGCGCCGCGACCGCGGGGTTCACCGGCTCGTCCGCGGACGCGGCGAGGCCGGGCGCGAGGACGAGGCAGGCGATCAGCGGCATCAGCCGCGCAGCGGTTCGGGGGAATGTCATCGGCGCCGGGGTAAGGGGCTCGCGGAGAAGTGTTCTTTTTATTGGGCGCACGATAGCAGCCGGGTTCCGATGAGTCCAAGGCAGCGCCGCACGTCGCGCGCCTCGCCGCCTCCGCCGCCACTCCCAATTGGGAGATTCGCTCCCGGCGGGCGGAGCCCAGAATGCCCTCCGATGTCGCCGGGGAAAGGCCGAGCGCCGGCCTCGAGAACCGGACAAGGCGGAGGAATCGAACGATGCGCACGTTGAATCGGTGCCCGTGGTGGGCTCTTGGAACGGCCGTTTGCCTGATCGCGATCGATATGGCGGCCGCCGACGAATCGAGCGTCGCCGAGGTCGCCGGAGCGGCGATCGAGAACCCCGACTGCGTCGGCGCCGCGATCGCGAATCAGGCGGTTCAGGAGGGGCTGAGGCGGGGCGGTCGGCAGCTCCTCAACCGCTTCGGCATCAATGCCCGGCAGAACGCGGCGCCCGTGCCGTGCGGGGAGGGCGCGAGCGCATCGACGGACTCGGGCGCCCAGCCGGCGGCTGCTGCGCCCGCCCCCGAGCAGTCCCCGCCGGCGGCGCCCACAAGGCGCGGCGGGTTGTTCGGCGGGCTGCGCCAGTCCGCGACTGCAGGACAGAGCCGCCGCAACTGCGGCGCCCTCGGCGCCGGCTGCGCCGACGGCATGACGCCGCTCGTCGCGTGCATGAACGAGATGTCGTTCTGGGGCGAGATGGCGGTGGCCGTCGAGCGCAAGCGCGATTCGGGGACGTGGACGGCGGAGCAGCTCGCGGACATCAATGCCGACATCGCGGCGATGCGGGCGGCCCACGCGGCGGGCGCGAACCGCGTGGAGCCGGTCGACCCGGCCCGCCCGAACCGGCACTTCGACTGGCTGACGCCGGAGGAGTACTCGGCGGCCGCGACGGCGACATCGCAGAAGCTCAACGCGCACCGCGAGGAGTGCAATCGGAAGTACGCTCACTTCTGACGCCGACAGCATCGCGCCGCGGCCGGCGATCTTCATCGCTGGCCGATCCGTGACGGAGCATCCGAACCGCCGGAAGGCCGCGCGTGCTGCCAAAGAGCCGATAAATCGACGCTCCGCGCCCGCGCGGTGGGCTATGTAGACGGCCCCGCTGCCGGCGTCGTTTCCGGCGCGAGCAGCGGCTTGCGCCACATCTTGTACGGCATCACCGCAACTTCGCTCACCAGCACGGCGAGGAGCACGCCGATCGGCGCGAGCAGCTGATCGGTGAGGCTCGCAACGGCGATCGCGACTCCGGGATGACGCGACACTGTCGCGCGCGCTTGCGCAATGACCCTGTTGTCGCGACTATTGCGAGTAGCGTTGAGGAGCGGTTACTCGTGCGGCGAGGTAAGCGTTTGGAAGGATGGATCGGGGGTGCTGGTTTGGCAGCGATAGCTGTCGCTTTCCTCGTGGCGAAGCACCAACCCTCCTTGGTTGACGAAAGTGATCGCTCGTCGGAGACGCATTCGCTCGAGCGAAGCGTTCCCGTTCGCCCGGAGCCTGCCGATGAAGTCGATCAGCCGTCTCAAGGTGAGGCCGTGGTACAGGAGCCGGCTGTCCCCAAAGAAGAGCCGTCCGACGAGCGAGTCTCGTCGTGGCGCGAAGAATATATTCGGGCTGATGATCTATTCGCCTTTTCAGCTCGAGCGGCAGAAGCAGCCATCGCTGGAGACAGCCGCGCCCAGTACTACTTGGGTCAAGCTCTTCGGACGTGCTACAGGGAAATAGGCCCGATCCAGCGCTCGGGGCTTGGGGTTGAAGAGTATATCCAGCAAGCCATCTCCCGGGCTCCATTCGCTCCTGCAAATTTCCTCACGATTCTGCGACAACGAATAGCGCGGTGTGAGCGGTTCCTTTCCGCGGAGTCTTTGTCGCGAGATTCCATACCGCCCGCTCTTGGGGAGTACAGATATTGGCTCGACGCGGCGATCGCCGGGGATCCGTTAGCAGTCATGGAGCGAAGCCACGTCGCCACGGTCGGTCTCTCGAACGCCGATGAGGAGACGGCACGACAAATCAAGGCGCAAATGTTGCTGGATATTCGTGTAGCGATCGATTCTAAGGAGCCCGCGGCAATTGCGGCAGTCGGCAATGTATTTTGGTCTGTCGAGGTAGCGAAGAAGCCTTGGTTTCAAGGCCCCGCATGGCATCTGGCTGCGTGCCAGCGGGGTTACGACTGCACCTCGGAGAACCCAGAGTTCCTGATGGTCAGTTGTAACGATCGAATATCGACATCGTGCCCGACGCTTCAGGACATCCTCTTGCGTGACTATGGCGCGGAGTATGGAAGAGTGTATTCGGCCGGACAGGATATCGCCTACAAGGTGCAAGTCGGCGATTGGGATGGGCTCCAGCAGTACCTCGAGATGAAATAGCTCGTCCTTCGTCGCCCGATCTTGAAGAGGCTCTTCGTCTTCGACGAGCCGGTCGACGAGCTTCATCAGGCGCTCGAGATGGAGCGTGCGGTTGAACTGCCGCATGGGCGCTGGCGACGTCGGGCCGTCCGATTTCCGTTCGGGCGCTTGCTTTCCAACTCCGCTTGTCATATCTTGCGGAGCTATGCATAACAGCGCTATGTATTGTCCTCGCGCTGGTGCCGCGTCGATGAGCGCGCCCGGAAGGTGCCGGCGCCGGTGAGCATCAACAAGGACCTCGTCGCCGCGTCGTCGACGCCTTTGGTCCTGGCGATCCTGGCCGAGGGCGACAGCTACGGCTACGCGATCCTGAAGCGGGTCCGGGAGCTGTCCGGAGGCGAGCTCGAGTGGACCGACGGGATGCTGTATCCGGTTCTCCACCGGCTCGAGCGGTCGGGCCTCGTCGAAACCCGGTGGGAAAAGGCGGAATCCGGACGGCGGCGGAAGTACTACCGCATAACGGAAGCAGGCAGGGAGCAGCTCGCCGACGAGCGCCGCCAGTGGCGGACCGTGGACGAGACGCTGCGAAAGATCTTCTCCGTCATTTCGGAGTGCGCGAGCGATGGAAGCCCTATTTCCGCCCCCAATCGGGGTTGAGCCGATGGAGAAGGACGCAGTCGACCCCGCGGCGGACGCCCTCGAGAGGCAGATCGACGCGTGGCGGGCCCACCTGCGCAGGAGCCGGGCGATCACGGCCCCGGATGCGGCGGAGCTCGAGGATCACCTCCGCGAGCAGATCGCTTCGCTCGGAGAGCAGGGGCTTTCGGAAGACGAGGCGTTCCTCGTCGCCGTCAGGCGGATGGGCGCGATCGATGCGCTGACACGAGAGTTCGCTCGCGAGCATTCCGAAAGGCTGTGGAAGCAGCTCATGCTTTCCGGTGACGGCGAGTCGGGTGACGTCGAGCCGTCCGCCGCTTACGGCACGCGGGAAATGTGGACCGCCGTCCTGCTCGCGGCGGCGGCCGCCGCAACGATCAAGGTTCCAGCGCTCTTCGGGATCGGCTTCGACGACGACAGCGCGTTCTACCCGCTCAACATCAGCTTCTTCACGCTCCCGTTCATCGTCGCGTACTTCGCGCTCGAAAGACCGCTCCCCAGATCGAGCCGGCTGACGTTGGCCGCGGCCTTCGCGCTCGCGGCCGTCGTCGTGAACCTGTTTCCGTTCCCCTCGCCGGCCGGCGGCACGCAGGTCGCCGACACGCTGGCACTGACCGCGCTGCACCTGCCGATCACCCTTTGGCTTTCGGTCGGTGTGGCCTACGTCGGCGGACGCTGGCGAGGGAACGAGCGCCGAATGGACTTCATCCGCTTCACGGGCGAGCTGATCATCTACTTCGTCCTGATCGCGCTCGGCGGCGGTGTGCTCATGGGGTTGACGGTCGCCCTGTTCGGTGCGATCGGCCTCGACGTCGAGCCTCTCGTCGGAAACTGGATTCTGCCCTGCGGCGCGGTCGGCGCCCTCGTGATCGCGACGTGGCTCGTCGAAGCGAAGCAGAGCGTCATAGAGAACATGGCGCCCGTGCTGGCCCGCATCTTCATCCCCCTCTTTACGCTGGTGCTCGTCGCCTTCGTCGCGACGATGGCAGCCACCGGTCGGGGCATCGACGTCGAGCGCGAGATCCTGATCGCGGTGGATCTGTTGCTCGTGGTCGTGTTCGGGCTGCTGCTGTATTCGATCTCGGCCCGAGACCCCGTCGCCCCGCCGACGTTGCTCGATTTCCTGCCGCTCGCGCTGGTCGGGACTGCGCTTCTCGTGGACGCCCTCGCCCTCTGGGCGATCGGCGCCCGCATCTCGGATTTCGGGTTCACGCCGAACCGATTGGCCGCGCTCGGGATGAACGTCGTGCTGCTCGTGAACCTGGCTGGGTCGGCCTTCCTCTACATCCGCTTCATACGCGCCGGCACACCCTTCGCTCGGCTGTGGAGCTGGCAGATGACGTATCTCTACGTCATCGCCGGCTGGGCTGCAGTCGTAGCCTTCCTGTTCCCACCGCTCTTCGGGTTCGAGTGAACGAGACGTAAATCAGGGAATTCGGCAACCGACGCTTCGTCCATTTTCTTTGTGCCGTAAAGTACTTGGAGAAATCGACGGAGCTGCACATCCGAGGCGTATCGAAGACCTACCCGAACGGCGTGCCCGACCTGCGCTCACTGCGGCATCACCGTGCTCGTGCATTCGCTGACGAACGGCTGCGGTCCCGGGTCCTCTGCGGCGGGGTCGCCGACGAGCCCGATGAACAGGATCGCGCCGGTCGAGCGCTCGCGGATAGCGAAGACGAACGGCCGATCGGCGACGAAGCCCGTGAAGGAAACGACCCCGACGCCGACTCCGGTCGCCGCGGCCGCGCGCGTCCCGCGCTCGTCCACCTCGACGCGCGTTTTCTGGCGCACGAAGTCGATGCACATTTGATCGCCCGACGGCGACATCCGCGTGAAATCGGCGCCCGGCCGGAACGCCGGGGTCATGCCGAGCGCCTTCAGCGCATCGTTCAAATACGTGTCGAACGTCAGCGTGAACTTCGGTATCGACAGCAGGTTGAGCCGGTCCGACGTCAAGCCTTCGACGACGGCTGTCCACTCGTCCGCGTCGAGCTCGGCGAGCCAGTCGCGAGCGCCGACGCCTTCGTCCGGCAGCACGACCACCATCGCGAACGCTCCGTCGCCGTACGGCAGCTCGACGGCCGAGTAGGAGTCTCCTCGGCCGCGCAGGACCTCGACGTTGCTTAAGGACATCATGTCGACGTCCGTCTCTGAACCGTCCTCGCGCCGAAACGCGGCTCGACGGGTGTTCGCCGGGTCGAACTGTGTCGTCCACGTGCCCTCGAAATAGACCGCGTTCGCGAGCAGCATCACGAGCGACGGATCGAGCGCATCGACGATGCTGTCGATGAGACCGTCGGTGCGCTCGGCCACCCATTCGTTGATCTCGACCACGGCGTCGGGGTCGGCGAAATCGAGCGCCTCCGTGCTCGCGCCGAACGCGGCGCGGACCGCTTGCAGGAACGCATCGTGGAACGTGACGCCTTCCTTCGTCCACACCGCGTTCGCGATCTCGAGACGCACGTTCGGGTCGAGAGAGGTGAGCCGCGCGATCAAGTCGCGGTACGCTGCGTTGATCTCTTCCGGCGTCAATGTGCCGAATCCCAGCGCCGAGCGCATCGCGTCGAACGTCGCGCCGCCCGCGCCGTTCATCGTCATGCCGAGCGCCATCGACGCGCCGAGCGGAGAGAGGACGACGTTGGCGCGCGGATCCGCCGCGGCCGTGTGCGCGGCAAGCTCCACACCGAAGCCGACCGAAGCATCGACGACGGCTTCGTCGGTCGCCGTCAGCGCGCCGGGCGAATCGGGGCCCGGAGCGGCGATCGGATCGGGTGCGCCGCCCCCGCCGTCGGTGCCGCAGCCCGACGCGGCGAGCATCGCGGCCATGACCAGAGCGCAAGCGCGGACACGGTCTGCTGCGAACATTCGGCGCCTCCTGAAGGACCGTAGTGGACCCTAGCCTAGGTCATTCGCTCGGCGAATTTGTATCGATTATGCGCCGGGATGTCGGCAAGACGTGTCGTGCGTCGGTCGTTGGCGTGCCTTTGTCCGCGCCGGGCCGCGCAGCGGCCCGGCATTCCCTTCAGACCCCGAAGCGCGGCCTCACCGCGCCCCGACGCGCCAACCGAACGTGACGCCGAGCACGAGCGGGTCGATCTCGACCGTTCCCAACGCGGCGCCCGAGAGCTTCGCGTCGCTGTCGATGTCGATCCACCTCGCATCGAAGCCGAGGACGCGGTTGTCGCCGATATCGATGTCGATGCCGAACTGCGCCGCCGCGCCGAACGACGTGTCGAGCGAAAGGTCGTTTGCGGCGAGGGGGCCGGTCGTGTCCTCGTCGAAGAAGACGGTCGCGTTCAGGCCGACACCGAGATACGGCCGAACGCGGCGCTCGGGAGTGAAGTGGTGCTGGACGGATACCGTCGGCGGCAGATGCTTCACGTCGGCGACCTTGGCGCCGCCCGCGATCAGCGTCACGTCGTGATCGAACGGCAGTGCGGCCAGGATCTCGAGGCCCCAGCG
>DASVCR010000113.1:0-17926 GCA_036381515.1 Gammaproteobacteria bacterium
CCGAGCCCGTAGCACTCGGTGAAGAGCACCTGTGCGCCGGCACCGAGATCGACGATGAAGTGATAATCGCGAAGCGGCTCGAGTCTTGCGACCGTCGCCGATTGAGTCTCTTTCTCCGCCACGCTTCGTCTCCTCGGATGCTGCGATCAGGCCGCTTCGAGATAGGCGCCCGTCGGCGTCTGGCCGATGCGGAAAATCACGAACTCGGCAGGCTTCACCGGCGCGACGCCGATGACGGTGATGACTTGCCCGGCGTCGATCGTCTCCGGCTGGTTCGTCTCGGCGTCGCATTTCACGAAGAACGCCTCCTCGGGCGTCGCGCCCATCAGCGCGCCCTGCCGCCACAGGATCGTCAGGAACGCCGAGACGTCGCGCCTGATCTTCGCCCACAGGAACCGGTCGTTCGGCTCGAACACGACCCAGCCCGTGCCGCGCTCGATCGACAGCCGGATCAGCATCATCAGCCGCTTCACCGGGATGTAACGGTTCTCGCTCGCAGACGGCGCGAGCGTGCGCGCGCCGTAGAGCTTGACGCCCTCGCGCGAGAAGAACCTGAGCGCGTTCACGCCGGCGGGATTCAGCACGGCCTGATCGGCCTTCGTGATCGCCTGCGTGACGTCGAGCGCGCCGCGCACCGTCTCGTTCGCCGGAGCCTTGTGCACGCCGCGGCGGAAGTCCGTGCGCGCGAAGATGCCGGCGACGTAGCCCGACGGATACGTCTCGACGATCTTCGTCGGATCGAGCGCGTCGCGCGCGACGATGCCGAACGCGAACTGCGCCCCGCAGCCCTGGTCGGATTGACGAGCACGCAGGCCGCCCTTCCCTTCGCCGTCGGCCGCCGGCGCGTCGGTCACGCGCGCGACCTGCGTCAAGCGATTGATGTCCGCGACGCGCAGCGGCGAATCGAGGATCGCGAACCGGTCGCCGGTCGTCTCCGCGGACGTGAGCAGCGCATCGTAGGACTTCGCGTCGATCTTGCCGGGCGCGGCGATCAGCGAGACGTCGTCGATCCGCTCGAGCACGTCGAGTCCCTTGCCGCCGCCCGCGATGACGTCCTCCTGGCCGGTATTGACGATGTATGCGCGAGCGCCGCCGTTCAGGAAGAAGCCGAGCACCGCCTGCGCCAACGGCGTCGACTTGTCCTTCTCGCCGACGTAGATGTTGCGGAACTGGGTCCAGCTCGTGACGGCCACCGCTTCGTTCACGCGCGCATCGAGCCGGGGCGCCTGCCCGACGAATCCCGCCGTGCTGGTGCCGACCGCCTCGATCGGGCGCGAGCCCGATTCCACTTCCTCCACGTACACCCCAGGGCTCAAGTACTCAGGCATGCTCGCTCTCCTTCGGGACCACGACGACGAGCTCGGTCTCTCTCTCGACGTCGACCGACACGTCGACCGATTTGTTGCGCGCGGTCACGGTCAGAGCCACCGTGCCGGCCGCCGGCACGCCGACGATCGCGAAGCGGCCGGCGGTGTCCGAGACGACGCTCTTGCCGAGATCGGGCGCATCGATCCGCGCCAGCATCACCGGCGTGCCCGCCTCCGTGACCACTTTGCCTTCGATGCGCCCGAGCGCGCGCAAGCGCACGTCGAGCGGCTGCGTGACGATCGCCGCCGGGGTCGCCTTCGGAGGCCGGACGAGCCGCGCGACGATCGACAGCGACGCGGGCTCCGCTTCCACGGCCCGCGACGCTCCGGCCTCCTCGGCGCCAAGGCCCTCGACCTCGAGATCCGGGTTTTCTCGGGCGCTGAAATAGATTCGGCTCAGGACGTGCTGGTTCGCGAGCGGATCCGGACCAACGACCCGGAGCCGGTACGTCAGCGCGAAGACGTCGTCTCGATGAAGGGAGCCGCGGTCCGGCTTCCGATGCTCGATCGATCGGAAGCAGATCTCGACGCGCGGCCGTGGGCCGGCGGCCTCCGCGTCCTCGCGGAGGGGCTCGAAGCGCGAGACGAAGGTAATGTCTGCATCCCCGATTTCCCGTCGCAACCAGTCCTTTACGCTTCGGCTGACATCGTCAATGTGCATGGCCGATACCGAAACGACGGACGTTTCTCGGGCAGGACCGCCTGACGCCGACGGTCAGCGGCACTGCATGATCTAAGGATTTCTCGCGTGCGCGGCGAGCTCATCGCATCGTGCGCGAACGGACGCGTTACGTCAAGACGTGACATAGGTCGAACATACATCTATTCCCGGGTACATCTTTTCCCTGAATCTGTGATCGCGGTAACGGCGGCTCCCGGCGCCGCCGCGCTACGCTCCGTCGAGCCATCCCTTGCCGAGGTGACACCAAGTGGGAACGCGCAAGTTGAAGCGGCCGGAAGCGTCGCCGAGCGAGAAACCGTCCGCTCCCGGCCGCGTCGTGTTCGACAGCCGCGGCAATCCGGTCTGGCAGTGGAACACGGACGCCGGCGACAGCACGAGCGTGCTGCTGAAGCAGCTCGAGAACGAGGATCTCGCGCTCGAGCCGACGCGCACGCTCCGGTCGATCGGTGACCGCGACTGGCCCGAGCGTCATGACAAGCGCCCGGCGTCGGGCGGACGGACCACGAGCAAGGCAACTCAGGAAAAGTCCCTCGAGCACGACGAGCCCGACGCCGGCAAGGGATTCGATCCCTATAACCGCTCCTGACGCACCGCGTCTTCGGCGGCTCGAGAGCCGCCTCGCCCGCCTCCCCGACTTCTCGACGAGCGCTGCGGAGCAGCGACCGCCTCCGCGCGCCCATTCGAGGCCGCTGTTCGGCCCGCACGCCCTATCGAGTAGGATCGACACGGAAAGCGCTGCAGTCGCGCTCCTCGAACGGGGCACCGAGCGCCCGCTATGACGAAGCTGCTGATCGTCTACGGCACGACGGAAGGGCAAACGGCGAAGATCGCGCATCACGTCGCCGACGCCGCGCGCCGGCTCGGACACGACGTCACGATCCGCCACGCGCCCGAGGTCCGGGACGGCGAGGTCGAAGCCCACGACTGCGTCATCGTCGGGGCCTCGCTGCACGAGGGACGCTACCAGCGCGCGGTGCGCGACTTCATCGAGCGGCACGGAGACGCCCTCGCGGCGCGCCGCGGCGCGTTCTTCTCGGTGTCGCTGGCCGCGGCGAGCCGGGATCCGCGCGAGCGTGCCGAGCCGCTGCGGCTTGCGGAAGAGTTCACGCGAGGCGCGGGCTGGGCGCCCGCACGCATCGCGAGCTTCGCCGGCGCGCTGAAGTACACGCGCTACGGCTGGCTGAAGCGCATGCTGATGAAGCACATCGCGCGTCAGGAAGGCGGCGACACCGACACGTCGCGCGATTTCGAGTACACGGATTGGGGCGACGTCGACCGCTTCGCGGAAGCGTTTCTGAGCGAACCGGCACAATGACGCGGGAACGGCCTGCCCCCTCGACCCAAGGCTTCCCGCCTCCGCGAGCGGCGGCCGCCGTGACGAGCGCGGTACACGAGAGCACGTTGCGTTTCAAGGGCGTCGGCACCCTCGTTACGCCGACGCCGCTCGCCATCGTAAACTGTCGGTAGTCCTTGCGCGCGGCTCATTCTGCGGCCGGTCCCGGCCGCCCAGGCCCGGCGCCTCCGTCGAGCGGATCCCGCTCGCGCCGCCGCGCGTTCCGAGTCTACGGAGTACCTGATGTTTCGTTTCTTCGAGAGTCTGATCGATCCGTTTCCGCCCGAGGAGCCGGGTCCGCCGCCGCGGGGGCTTCTCCCGTTCCTGCGCTACTGCTCGCGTCCCGTGCTGCCGTGGCTCGCGCTGATGTCCGTGCTGACGGCGCTCGTCTCGACCGCCGAGATCGCGCTGTTCGGCTACATGGGCGCGCTCGTCGACCGCCTCGCGGACGCAGACCGCGGCACGTTCTTCGCGGAGAACGGCCGCGAGCTCGTCGGCATCGCGCTGCTCGTCGCGCTCGGCTTGCCGGTCCTCGTCTTCGCGCAATCGCTGATCATCCACCAGACGATCTTCGGCAACTATCCGATGCTCGTGCGCTGGCTCGGTCACCGGCACATGCTGCGGCAGAGCCTGCGCTTCTTCCAGGACGAGCTCGCGGGCCGCATCTCGCAGAAGATCATGCAGACGGCGTTGTCGACGCGCGAGACCGTGACGACGTTGATGGACGTGATGGTGTACGTCGTCGTGTACTTCACCGGCACGCTGGTCCTCGTCGGACGGACCGACCTGCTGTTGACGCTGCCGCTGATCGTGTGGCTCGGAGGGTACGTCGGCCTCCTCGTCTACTTCGTTCCGAGGCTCCGCAAGGTCTCGATGGCGCAGTCCGACGCACGCGCGACGATGACCGGACGGATCGTCGACAGCTACACGAACATCCAGACGATCAAGCTGTTCGCGCATACCGACCGCGAGCAGGAGTACGCGCGCGGCGCGATGAGCGAGTTCATGACGACGGTGTACCGGCAGATGCGGCTCGTCACCGGCCTCACGTTCTCGTTGCAGACGCTGAACGCGCTTCTCCTCGTCGGCATCGGCGCGGTCGCCGTCTGGGCGTGGTACCGCGCGGCGGCGACGCTCGGCGCGATCGCGGTCGCGATCGCGCTCGTGATGCGCATCCGCTCGATGTCGAACTGGATCCTCTGGGAGATCGCGCAGCTCTTCGAGCACATCGGCACCGTTCAGGACGGCATCAAGACGCTGTCGCAGCCGCTCACCGTCACCGATCGCCCGAACGCGCGCGAGCTCGTCGTGACGCGCGGCGAGATCCGCTTCGAGCACGTCAGCTTCGACTACGCGGCGGAGACCGGCGTGATCGAGGATCTGACGCTCGAGATCCGTCCCGGCGAGAAGGTCGGCCTCGTCGGACGCTCCGGCGCCGGCAAGTCGACGCTCGTCAACCTGCTGCTCCGCTTCTACGACGTGCAGGCGGGGCGGATCCTGATCGACGGGCAGGACATCTCCCAAGTCACGCAGGAGTCGCTGCGCCGTCACATCGGCATGGTCACGCAGGACACGTCGCTGCTGCACCGCTCGATCCGCGACAACATCCGCTACGGCAAGCCCGACGCGACGGAGGCCGAGATCGTCGAAGCGGCGAAGCGCGCGCACGCGCACGAGTTCATCTGCGAGCTCGTCGACAAGCACGGGCGCAGGGGCTACGACGCGCACGCCGGCGAGCGCGGCGTCAAGCTCTCCGGCGGGCAGCGCCAGCGCATCGCGATCGCGCGCGTGCTCCTGAAGAACGCGCCGATCCTCGTGCTCGACGAGGCGACGTCGGCGCTCGACTCGGAGGTCGAGGCCGCGATCCAGGAGCAGCTCTATGCGCTGATGCAGGACAAGACGGTGATCGCGATCGCGCACCGCCTGTCGACGATCGCCGCGATGGACCGGCTCGTCGTGATGGACGAGGGCCGCATCGTAGAGAGCGGCACGCACGAAGAGCTGCTCGCGCGGGGCGGGTTGTATGCGACGCTGTGGCGCCACCAGTCGGGCGGCTTCCTCGCGTGCGACGTCGACGAAGCGGACGCGGGGGCGGCCGAGGCCCGGATGCCGGAGGCGAAGCGCGCGTAGCCGTGGAGGCTGCGCCCTCTCGACCCACAGGGAATGAGGACGAAAACTGTCCGGGTTCGGTCGTAAGGTAACGAGCATGGACGGCGTCGAGGCGCCGCCATGCACGAGCCGCAAGCACGAGGAGATGCCCCGATGTCGATCGTCTTCTACGCCGCCCCGATGTCGAGCGCGACGCCCGTGTCCTGGGCGATCGCGGAGCTCGAGGTCCCGCACACGCGGGTTCATGTCGATTTCGCCGCGGGCGATCAGCGGAAGCCCGAGTTTCTGAAGCTGAACCCGAACGGCAAGGTCCCGACGCTCGTCGTCGACGGCACGCCGATGTTCGAGGCGCTCGCGATCATGACGTGGCTCGGCGACCGCTACGGCGTCGCGAAGGGCATGTGGCCGGCAGCCGACTCGCCGGCGCGGCTCGAGGCGCTGTCGTGGTCGACGTGGGCGTACGTGAGCTACGGCGGCGTCGTCAATCGGCTCAACTTCGCGACGAGCGAACGGATCGACGCGAGCCTGCGCAGCGAAGGCCAGGCGAAGCTCGCGCGCGACGACCTGCACACGCTGTCGAGCGTGCTCGAGGGGAGACTCTCGGCCGCGCCTCACGTGCTCGGCGAGCGCTTCTCGCTGGCCGATGTCATCGTCGGCTCGGTGGTCTGGTACAGGACGCTCGTCGGCGGCCCGGTCGACGCGTATCCGGCGACCCGCGCGTGGCTCGAGCGATGCCAGGCTCGGCCGGCGTACAAGAGCGTCATGGAGAGTGAGCTCGCGAAGGCGTCCTAGGCGTGCGCGCGACGGCGGGCTCGCCGCCCGGGGCGTCGCCCGCGACGTTCCGTTCGCCGTCCCGCCGCCCCGATCGCCCCGATCGCGTGCCGTGGCCTGGTCCTTCGTCGTGCGCTGTCCGGCGAACGAGGCGTCGAACGTGTCGGGGCCGGCGTCTCGCGAACCGCATCGCCTTGCCCCACCGCATCGGCGGCGGCAACATGGTCGCATGACGAGGCGCTGATCACGCGCACCCACGACGAGCCACGTTGACGCGGAGAGACCAATGGCGAGCGGCGACTTCAAGGCAAAGGCTTACATCAAGGAGGGCTGCCCGTTCTCGTTCAAGTTCCTGCTGTTCATGACCGAGGCGGGGCTGCTCGACCGCATCGAGATCATACGCATGGACCCGAAGGATCCGTCCTTCGAGCCGACGAAAAGGCGCTTGAGCGAAGGTCTCGGCAAGCCGGCGACGTTCCCGACGGTCGAGATCGAGCCCGGCCGCTTCATGAACGATTCCGAGCGGCTGATCGATCATTTCGCCGCACGCGAGAACGTGCGCCCCGACGCGTTGCCGATCCTGTCGTTCTACAAGGAAACGCTGTTCCCGCAGCTCGAGAAGCTGCACGCATCGGAGTGACCGCTTCGCGCGACGCTCGGCGACTCACGCAACGTTCAAGGAGGTCGGCATGGCCATCGAACGCACCGCAACCGGAACCTGGCGCGGCACGCTGAAGCAGGGAAGCGGCACGATCGCGAGCACGAGCGACGTGCTGCGCGACGTCCCGTTCTCGTTCGCGACCCGTTTCGAGAACGCGCCCGGCACGAATCCCGAGGAGCTGATCGCGGCCGCGCACGCCGCGTGCTACAGCATGGCCTTCGCGAACTATCTCGACGGCCAGGGCCACGAGCCCGAGGAGATCACCACGCGCGCGACGATCACGCTCGACGGCACCGTGATCCGCAAGATGCATCTCGCGACGCAGGGACGCGTGCCCGGCCTCGACGACGCCGAGTTCAAGCGGCTCGCGGCCGAGGCCGAGAAGAAGTGCCCGGTGTCGAATCTGCTGCGGAACGGGCTCGAGATCACGCTCGAGGCGACGCTGAAGCGCTGACGTCGGTTGTGTCAGACACCATTTTCCTGCGGAAAATGGTGTCTGACACATTTTCGGGGAGGCTACTGCTGCCCCCAGTCCTCGTTCGCGCGCGCGATCAGGTACGCATGCACGTCCTCGACGTCCTGCTCGGATAGCAGGCCGGCGAAGCTGCCCATGCCGCGCTCGGCGAGCGTGCCTTCGAGCACGATGTCGCGGAACGCGGCGTGCGTCTCGGGGCTCATGAAGCGCAGGTCCTTCACGCCGCCGATCGCGAGCTGACCGTGGCACTGCGCGCACGTCTGCGCGTAGACGCGCGCGCCGCGCTGCACCGACTCTTCGCTCGCGCGGAGAGGCGGAGGATTCGGCGGAGGCGGCGCGTCCGCGAGCGGCGGCAGCTCCGCCGTGCCGCCGAGCTTGAACACGAGGAGACGCGCCGGGGCGCGATTCCGCGCGATGCCGGTGCTGCGCTCGATCTGCGCGGCGCCGCCGCCGAAGCCTGCGTTGACGGCGATGTACTGCTCGCCGTCGACGAGATACGTGATCGGCCCCGCCACCGGCGAGCTCTGCACCGGCATCTCCCACAAGAGCTCGCCGTCCGTCGCGCGAAAGATCGACAACGTCTGCTTGGTCGTGCCCTCGACGACGAGATTGCCCGCGGTCGTCAGCACGCCGCCGTTGCCGTGACGCGGCAGCGGCACCTTCCATGCGGCCCGCTGGCGGACCGGATCCCATGCGGTGAGCCACGTGCGCTCGAGGTCCGGGATCAGCCGCTGCAGCTCGAGCCGCTTCTGCAACGCCGCGCCGCTATAGCCGCCCCAGCCCGAGTTCGACCGGAACTTCACGGGCTCGAACGCGTCGTCGCGCGCGTAAACCATCCAGTGCTCGTACGTCGGGAAGTACGCGAGCCCGGTCTCCGGATTGAACGCCATCGGGAACCAGTTGTGCCCGCCGCCGGGTCCGGGCGCGACGAGCACGGGCTCGGTGCCGTAGCGCGCCATCGGGTTCTCGACCGGCCTTCCCGTCTCGAGATCGATGTGGCTCGCCCACGTGACCGGCACGTACTCCTCGGCCGAGATCAGCTCGCCGGTCGCGCGGTCGATCACGTAAAAGAAGCCGTTCTTCGGCGCGTGCAGCAGCACCTTGCGCTCGCGTCCGTCGATCGTGAGCTCCGCCTGCACGATCGACTGCGTGCACGTGTAGTCCCACTCCTCGCCCGGCACCTCCTGGTAATGCCAGCGGTACTCGCCGGTGTCGGCGTCGAGCGCGACGATCGAGCACAGGAACAGGTTGTCGCCGCCGCCGGGGCTTCTGTGCTGACGGACGAGCGGCGAGCCGTTGCCGGTGCCGACGAAGACGAGATCGAGCTCGGGATCGTACGCGATCGAGTCCCACGCCGTGCCGCCGCCCCCGAGCTTCCACCACTCTCCGCTCCACGTCTTCGCCGCCATTTCCATCGCAGCGTTCTCGAAGCCGTCCGCCGGGTTGCCGGGCACGAGATAGAACTTCCAGAGGAGCGTGCCGTCGTCCGCGTCGTACGCGCTGACGAACCCGCGCACGCCGAGGTCGGCGCCGCCGTTGCCGACGACGACCTTGCCGTCGAAGACGCGCGGCGCGCCGGTGATCGAGTACGGCCACTCGTCGCCGAACGTCTCGACGGACCAGCGCGGCTCACCGGTCCTCGCGTCGAGCGAGATCAGGCGGCCGTCGAGCGTCGCGATGATGATCGAGTCCTGCCACGCGGCGAGCCCGCGCGAGACCGGCTCGCAGCACGCGTACCGGCCCCACTGCCTCGGCACCTCGGGGTCGAACTTCCACAGGAGCTCGCCCGTCTTCGCGTCGTGCGCGTACGTGACGTTCCACGCGCTGATGTTGTAGAGCACGCCGTCGATCATCAGCGGCGTCGCCTCGACGCCGCGCAGCGTGTCGAGGTCGTAGTACCACGCGAGGCCGAGATCCTTCACGGTGTGCTCGTTGATCTGGTCCAGCGGGCTGAAGCGCTGCGCGCTGTACGTGCGCCCGTCCATCAGCCATTCGCCGGGGTTCTCTCCGGCCGTCCGGAGGCGCTCGGCGGTCACCGGCTGTGCTTGCGCGCCGGGCATCGCGACAAGGAGCAACGCCCATGACGCGACGAGCGCACCGACCGCCGGGAGCCGCTTCGACGTGCCCGGCCTCCGCAGCTCCGGGTCCCCGGCCCGGCCGTTCCCGGCGCCGCGCAGTCCGGAATTTTCACTAGCTGAAACAGTCACTTCGGCATAATTCTTCATGTTCGTTATTTCCCGGAGGCCGCTCGCCATCGTATTACAAGCCGGCCGCTTCGTGCGTCCGCGCGCCGTCAACGCAGCGAGCGGATGAAGCGACCCACCGCGCCGACGCCGTGCTCGTCCAGGACGCGCAGCGTCTCGGAGCCGACGACCGCGATGTCCGCCTTGCCGCGCAGGAAGTCGACGTCGCTCTTCTCGCGTACCCCGAAGCCCACGGCGAGCGGCAGCGACGTGGCGGCGCGGCAGCGCGCGAGGTATCGCTCGAGCGACTCCGTGAACTCCGTCCGGGCGCCGGTGACGCCCTTGCGCGCGACACAGTAGACGAAGCCGCGCGCGTGCTCCGCGAGATAGCGCAACCGCGCATCGGACGTGTTGGGCGAGAAGATGAAGATCGGCGCGAGCCCCCGACCGGCGAGCGCGTCGAGATACGGTCCCGCCTCTTCCGGCGGCAGATCGGGCACGATCGAGCCGACGATGCCGCCTGCCCGCATGCGATCGGCAAAGCGCTCGATGCCGTGCTGCAGCGGCACGTTGTAGTAGGTCATGAACAGGAACGGAATCTCGAACTCCGAGGCCATCCGCTCCGCGAAGTCGAGACACGCATCGACGCGCGCGCCGCGCGCGAGCGCCTCCTGGTTCGCGCGCAGGATCACCGGCCCGTCCGCCATCGGCTCCGAGAACGGAATCTGGAGCTCCATCAGCTCGACGCCCGCGTCGACCATTGACGCGATCACGTCCCGACACTCCGCGAAGCTCGGGTAGCCGAGCACGATGTGCGTCATCAGCAGGATGTCGCGATCTTCGCGCCGCTTGCGAATGTACTGCTCAAGCATCGTATTCGGCCGCCTTCCGCTTGATGAATGCTCTCCAGCGCGGGTCGTCGAACGCGTCCGCGATCGTGAAGATGTCCTTGTCGCCGCGCCCGGACTGGTTGATGATCACGACGTCGTCGCGGGCCATCCGGCCGACCTCGCGGAAGGCACCCGCGAACGCGTGCGCGGACTCGAGCGCGGGGATCAGCCCTTCCTTGCGCACCGTCAGCGACAGCGCCTCCACGACCTCCGCGTCTACCGCGGCCTCGAAGCGCACGCGGCCCTTCTCCGCGAGCGACGCCAGGATCGGCGAGACGCCGACGTAGTCGAGGCCCGCCGCGACGCTGTGCGTCTCGCGCATCTGGCCGTCGGCGTCCTGCAGGAAGAACGTCTTGTAGCCTTGTGCGACGCCGATGCGCCCATCGCCCGAGGCGAGCCGCGCGGCATGACGCCCGCTGTCGATGCCCTCCCCGCCCGCTTCGACGCCGACGAGCTCGACGGGGTCGTCCATGAAGCCCTGGAAGATGCCCATCGCGTTCGAGCCTCCGCCCACGCACGCATACACCCGGGCCGGCAGCTTCTGCTCGCGCTCGAGGATCTGCGCGCGCGCCTCGATGCCGATGATGGACTGAAAGTACGCGACGAGCTCGGGGAACGGATGCGGCCCGCACGCCGTGCCGAGCACGTAGTGCGTCGTATCCATGTTCGCGGCCCAGTCGCGGAAGGCTTCGTTGATCGCGTCCTTCAGGATCCGGGTGCCGGTCGCGACCGGCACGACCGTCGCGCCGAGCCGCTCCATCCAGAACACGTTCGGACGCTGGCGCTCGACGTCGACCTCGCCCATGTAGATCGTGCACTCGAGCCCGAACCTCGCGGCCATCGTCGCGGTGGCGACGCCGTGCTGGCCGGCGCCGGTCTCCGCGATCACGCGCCGCTTCCCCATGCGCCGCACGAGCAAACCCTGACCCATGACGTTGTTCGCCTTGTGAGCGCCCGTATGGTTCAGGTCCTCGCGCTTGATGTAGATGCGCGCGCCGCCGAAGTGACGCGTCAGGTTCTCGGCGAACGTCAGCGGAGTCGGCCGACACGAATACGTGCTCATCAGGTCCACGTATTCCTGCCAGAACGCGGGATCGCGCCGCGCATCGTCGAACGCCTCGATCAGCTGCTCGAACGTCGCCACGAGGATCTCGGGGACGTACATTCCGCCGAACCGGCCGTAGTATCCGCGCTCATTCACCATCGAGAGCTCCTTCGGGGCCGTCCTGCGCCCCAGGCGAGTCGAAACTTCGGGAGAACGTCTGCGAGAACTCGAAGCGATCCGTGCGGCAGTAGAGCTCCGCGTACACCGCGCTCCCCGCGCGAGGAAAGTGCAGCCTGCGCCGCACGTGCAGGACCGGCGCCGCCGGCGTGACCTGCAGCGCGCGCGCCGGCGGCCCCTTCAGCGTGCGGATGCGGAAGCTCTGGTGCACGCGCTCCGGCCGCAGATAGTAGTGCTCGGCGACGATCCGCGACAGCGAGCCGCTGCGCAGGTCGAACCGGTCGATCCCGCGGAAGACGTCCGCGTCGAGGTAGATGTCCTCGAGCAGGATCGGCTCGGAGCCCACCCGGTGCACGCGCGACAGCGAGTATGCCTGCCGGCCGCCGAACGGATTGCCGGGCGCCGCAGGCACCTGGCGCAGCTCGAGCGGCGCGAGATACCGGGTCTTCACGTCCAGTCCCTTCTCCTCGAACGCCGCGCTGGTGCCGGCGAGCGAGAACAGATCGACCTCGCGCGGCGGGTCGCAGACGAACGTGCCCGCGCCGCGGCGACGCGTGAGAAGGTGCTGCCGGATCAAGAGCTCCGTCGCCTGGCGCACGGTCGGACGACCGATCCCGAACCGCGCCGCGAGCTCGTGCTCCGACGGAATTCTCGAGCCCGCCGGATACTCGCCCCGGCGAATGCCTTCGCGCAGCGCGTCCGCGAGCTGCCGATAAAGAGGAATCGGAGATCGGGGGTTGAGCGGGATCACCGACGCACGGTAAGGCGGACGAGGGTAAGTTGTCAAGACAACCTGACCATCGGCTCACGCCCGACGCTCGCCTAACGTCTTCCGACGGCGCTCGCAATCGTCGCAGTCCTCGGAGCCCCATGTCCTCGCGATCTCGATGCACGACGCGGCCGCATTCGAGCAAGCAGAGACCGCGAGCCCGCCGCTCCTGCGGCGTGCGGCGCATACGGGGCAGTGTACAATCGGCGGTCGGCTGCCGCGTCACGCGGCAGCCCACGAGAACGACAAATCGAATCCGCGCCGAGGCTCAGCATGCCCGCTCACCGCCGTCTGACCGTATCGCTTTGGCTCCCGCTCGCGCTTCTCGGCGCATGCAGCAACGAAACGCCTACCGCCGGGGAAGCACGGGGCGACGCGGCGGACGCGCCGTCGCAGGCCGCGAGATCGTACGGCAACGTCACGTGGGAGCGCCTGCTCGCGGCCGACGGCGAGCCCGGTCAATGGATGACGTCGGGGCGCGACTTCGGCAAGAGCCACTACTCTGCGCTCGATCAGATCAACGTCGACACCGTCGGCCGGCTCGGCTTCGCCTGGGACTACGCGCTCGGCACGAGCCGCGGGCTCGAGGCGACGCCGATCGTCGTCGACGGCGTGCTCTACACGTCCGGCACGACGGGGCGCGTGTATGCGCTCGACGCCGCGACGGGCGAAGAGATCTGGAAGTTCGATCCGCAGAGCGACGGGCAGGTCAACCGCTATACCTGCTGCGACGAGGTCAATCGCGGCGTTGCGGTCTTCGACGGCATGGTGTACGTCGGCTCGCTCGACGGGCGCCTGTTCGGGCTCGACGCCGAGACCGGCAACGTCGTCTGGCAAGTCGATACGCTGATTTACAAGGACCGCGCGTACACCGTGAGCGGCGCGCCGGAGGTCGCGGGCGACGTCGTCGTGATCGGCAACGCCGGCGCGGACTACGACGCGCGCGGCTACATCTCGGCGTACGATCGGAAGACCGGCGAGCTCAGGTGGCGCTTCTTCATCGTCCCCGGCGATCCGGCGAACGGCTACGAGCATCCCGAGATGGAGATGGCCGCGAAGACGTGGGATCCGGAGAGCCGCTGGGACGTCGGCGGCGGCGGCACCGCGTGGAACGGCATGGCCTACGATCCGGAGCTGAACCTGCTCTACGTCGGCACCGGCAACGCGGCGCTGTTCAACTGGTACGAGCGGAGCCCGTCGGGCGGCGACAACCTGTTCCTCGCGTCGATCCTCGCGATCGATCCGGATACCGGCCGGCTCGCGTGGTACTACCAGCAGGTCCCGCGCGAGAGCTGGGACTACACGGCGACGCAGCCGATGATCCTCGCGGACCTCGAGATCGACGGCGAGGTCCGCAAGGTGCTGATGCAGGCGCCGAAGGCGGGCTTCTTCTACATCCTCGACCGCGCGACCGGCGAGCTCCTGTCGGCGGATCCGTACGTGCCGGTCAACTGGGCGACGCACGTCGACCTCGAGACCGGCCGTCCCGCGATCAGCGACGAGGTCGACTACAAGGACGGGCCCGTCTACGTCGAGCCTTCGGGCATGGGCGGACACAGCTGGAACCCGATGGCGTACAACCCGAGGAACGGGCTCGTCTACATCCCTGCAATCGAAGGCGGCGCGATCACGTACGACCCGACCGACGGGCACGTCTATCGGCCGAAGCAGGCGAACTCCGGCAACAGCACGCTGTTCGGCGACATGCTGCTGCAGGATCCGGCGAACGTGCCGGGACCGCTGGGCGAGAAGCTGCGCGAGGTGCAGGCCGCCGGCAAGCACACGTCGCGTGCGGTGCTGAAGGCTTTCGACCCGAAGACCGGCGAGGTGCGCTGGGAGCAGGAGGGCGTCGGCTGGTGGGATCGCGGCGGCGTGCTCGCGACCGCGGGCGGCCTCGTGTTCCAGGGCACGGATACCGGTCACCTCCGCGCGTTCCACGCGGACACCGGCGAGCTCCTGCTCGACCTCGAGGTCGGCACGTCGATCATGGCCGCGCCGATGACGTACTCGATCGACGGCGTGCAGTACATCGCGGTGATGGCCGGCTGGGGCGGCGGCGGATGGTTCGCGCCGCACGAGACGAGTGCCGTCATCCGCTACGGCAATGCGAACCGGATCATCGCGTTCAAGCTCGACGGCGGCCCGGTCCCGCTGCCCCCGCCCGTCGAAGCGGTCGGCCCGATTCCGGAGCCGCCGGTGCCGCGTCCGACCTCTGCCCAGACGGTGCGCGAAGGCGCGGCGCTGTTCGCGCGGAGCTGCGCGATCTGCCACGCAAACGTCGACTACGGCCTGACCCCCGACCTGAGGCGCATGACCGCCGAGACGCACGCGCAGTTCAACGCGATCGTGCTGTACGGCGCGCGCCGCTATCGCGGCATGCCGCAATGGGACGACGTGCTGAACGAGCAGCAGGCCGACGCGATCCATGCGTACCTGATCGATCTCGCGTGGGACGCGTACGAAGCGCAGCAGCAGGACGCCGACGCGCAGGCTGCGCCGAACTGACGGCCGTCCGCGGAGCACACGTCAAGCCCCGCCAACGACAACACGGAGCCCGAACGAATGCAAACGATGATGCAGATCTCGCGCACGCCGACGGGCGGACGACGCGCCGGTACGACGAAGCCGCGGGCCGCGGTCTTCGCCGCGCTCGCGCTCGGCGCGTTGCCGGTCCTTTCGCAGTCCACGGCCCCCGGCATCCGGATCGGCGACACCGACGTGTTCCCCGAGAGCGTCACGTCGACGTCGGACGGCACCGTCTACGCGGGCAGCATCAAGGGCAACGTCTATCGCGCCGCGCCGGGCGAGTCCGTCGCGATGCCGTGGATCCAGGCAAGCGAGGAGAACGGCATCCTGACGATCCTCGGCGTCTTCGCCGACGAAGCGAGCAATACGCTCTGGCTCTGCTCCGTGCCGAACTTCTTCGGTCCCGAGCGCTCGCAGGGCACGAGCAGCCTGATGGCATTCGACCTCGAAAGCGGCGAGCAGAAAGGCGTCTATCCGTTCCCGCCGCCCGCGTCCGCGTGCAACGACATCGCGGTCGCGCCGGACGGCAGCGTGCTCGCGACGGATACGCCGAACGGCCGCATCTTCAGGCTCGCCCCCGGTGCCGATTCGCTCGAGCTCTTCGGCGAGAACGCGGCGCTCGTCGGCGTCGACGGCATCGCGTTCGCCGCGGACGGCACGCTCTACGTCAACAACGTGCGCACGAACGAGATCCTCCGCATCGAGACCGATCGCCGCGGGCAGATGGACGGGGTCACGAAGCTCGACGTGTCACACGAGCTCGGCGGGCCGGACGGCTTCCGGCACATCGAAGGCAACCGCTTCCTGCAGGCCGAGGGCAACATCGGCCGCGTCAGCATCGTGACGATCGAAGGCGATACCGCGACGCTCGACGTGCTGAGCGACGAGTTCACGTCGACGCCGGGCGCGACCGTCGTCGGCGACACGGCCTACGTCATCGAAAGCCAGATCGGCTACCTGACGAACCCCGAGCTGCGAGGCCAGCAGCCCGGCCCCTTCATGCTCTACGCGGTGCCGATGCCATGACCGGGAAAAACGTGTCAGACACCCTTTTTCGCGCGGCCGGCGTAATCGGTCTTCTCGCGGCCGGCACGGCCGCCGCGCAGGCCCCCGGGCAGCCGAGCGCGGTCATCCAGGTCGACTGCGATCACGCGTGCCTCGTCGACATCACCGAGCGCTACCTCGACGCGCTCGTGCACCGCGACACGACGCGCGCCCCGTTCTCGCCGCGCGTGCGCTTCACCGAGAACGACGTCGAGATGCCGCTCGGCAACGACGGGCTCTGGGGCACGATCAACGCGGTCTGGGAGGACTCGATGACGATCGCCGACGAGCAGACCGGCAATGCGGTCTGGTTCGGCATCGTCGAGGAGCACGGCAATCCCGCGTATCTCGCGCTCCGCATCAAGGTCGAGGACCGGCAGATTACCGAGGTCGAGACGATCGTGAACCGGCTGCCGGACATGCCGAAGCCGTTCGGCGACCCGACGGAGCTTTACTACGACCCGGCCTTCTCCGAGATCGAGCCGCCCGAGGAGCGGGTGTCGCGCGAGCGACTCGTCGCGATCGCCGACGGCTATTTCAGCACCGTCGAGCTGAACGACGGCACGATCTTCACGCCGTTCCACGAGGACTGCGGCCGTGTCGAGAACGGCATCCGCACGACGAGCGGCGGCAGCGGCTCCGGCTCGGCCGGCTCGATCGCTCAGGGCTGCGAGCAGCAGCTGAGGCTCGGCATCTATCGAATCAACAAGCGCATCCGCGAGCGCCGCTTTCCGCTGATCGACGAGGAGCGGCAGGTCATCGTCGCGACCGGCTTCTTCGACCACGCGAACACGTTCGACCGCTACACGCTGACCGACGGCCGCGAGATGCGCACGGTGCTGAAGTGGCCGAACTCGATCTCGCTGATCGAGGCGTTCAAGATCAAGGACGGCAAGATCCACCGCATCCATGCCGTGTTCACGTACGTGCCGTATTTCATGCATTCTCCGTTCGCGCGGCCGAACCTCGATTTTCAGACGCGATGAGGAGGCTCGACGTGATGCGTAACACTCCCTTTCGCGCCGCAAAAATCGTCTTCCGCTCGGGCGCGACCGCGGCGGCCATCGCCGTCCTCGTCGCCGCGTCGCCCGCGGCCGCACAGTCGTCGTCGCCGGGCACCGCCGCGGCGCCGACCGCCGCGCGCGCCGGCTGCGATCGCGCCTGCCTGATCGACCTCGCCGACCGCTTCATGGCTGCGCTCGTCGACAAGCGCTTCGTCGCGCTGCCGTGGGCGGAACGCGTGCGCTTCACCGAGAACGACGTCGGGCTCATGATGGGCGACGGCGTCTGGGGCACCGTGACGAAGGTCGACGACGATCCGTTCAGGCTCGCGGACCCCGCGACCGGCAACGTGCTCTGGGTCGGCATCGTCGAGGAGCACGGGCAGCCGGCCTACTACGCGATGCGGCTCGCCGTCGAGGACGGCAAGATCGCCGAGGTCGAGACGGTCGTCGCACGCGAGGGCACGCCCGCGCACTTCGCGCCGACGGCCGGCTACGAGGTCGACGACACGTTCTCCACGCCGCTGCCGGCGGCCGAGCGCCGGCCGCGCGAGCGGATGATCGCGCTCGTCGAGGGCTACTACGACACGATGCAGCTCAACGACGGCCAGCTGCTCGGCGAGTTTGCGGACGACTGCACGCGCATCAGCAACGGCGTCGACATGACGCACGGCGAGAACGTGCCGGCCCAGGGCTGCCGAGCGCAGTTCGAGATCGGCTACTACAAGCCCGTCGACCGGGTCCGCGCGCGACGCTATCCGATCGTCGACGAGGAGCGCGGCGTCGTCGTCGCGTTCGCGATGCTCGATCACGCGGCACGCTACACGGAGTATCGAACGCTCGACGGCCGGACGCTCACGATACCGGTCGAGTATCCGAACTCGCACCGGGTC
>DASVCR010000114.1:0-94949 GCA_036381515.1 Gammaproteobacteria bacterium
GGACCGAGCCAGCGCGTCGGCGAGAGCAAGCGAGGCCCCCGCAACATCATCCCGATCACCGGCGGGGAGGTCAGGGGCCGGATCAGCGGCAAGGTGCTGATGGGCGGCGCCGACTATCAGAACCTCACGCCGCCCGCCGAGATCGACGCTCACTACCTTTGGCAAACGGATGACGGCGAAATCATCATCGTGCGGAATGGCGGCACGTTCGGCTCGCTCGCGCCGTCGTTCGAAACGCGCGTCGACGGCCCGTACGCGTTTCTGAACGAAGGACGATTCTTGAGCTCGAATCCGAGCGTCGGGCAGGGCGGCGTCGCGTTGACGTTCTACGAGAGCACCGAGTGAATCGAGGCCCCACGGACGTGGAGCTCAGGCATCTCCGCTATTTCGTGGCCGTCGCGGAAGAGCTGAGCTTCACGCGCGCCGCGGCGCGGCTGCGCACCGCGCAACCTTCGCTGAGCCAGCAGATCCGAAACCTCGAGAACGAGCTCGGCGTCACGCTGCTCGATCGCAATCGCCATCGCGTCGCCGTGACGAACGCCGGCCGGGTGTTCCTGCAGCAGGCGAAGGACATTCTCGCGCGCGTCGAGCACGCGAGCCGGCTCGCGCGGCAGGCGGCCGAGGGGCGCGCCGGGGATCTGTCGGTCGGCACGTTTCCGTCTGCCGACGTCAGGATCCTGCCGGCACTGCGGCCGCTGATCGCCGAGCATCTGCCCGAGCTCAGACTGATCCTGCACAGCAAGTACGCCGTCGAACCGCTGTCCGGGCTCAGGACGGGTGCGCTCGATGTCGCGTTCATGCGTCCTCCCGAGGATCCAGCCGGGCTCGACGTGATCGAGGTGCTGCGCGAGCGAATCGTGATCGTCCTGCCGTCGCACCATCCGCTCGCACACCGGAAGAAGATTCCGGTCGAGGCGCTCGACGATCTGCCGTGCATTGCGATGGAGCGATCGATGTCGCCGGCGCTGCACGACGCGGCCGCATCGCTCTATCGGGAGGCGCGTATTCGGATGCACGCCGTATCGAGCGCGGACAACGTGCTGGGGCACCTGAAGCTCGTGCAGGAGGGGCTCGGCTTCGCGCTGCTGCCGGACTCGCTGCAGGCGCTGCTGCCGCCGGGCGTCACGTTCAGGCCGCTCGACTGTGATCCGGTCCCGACGGTATCGATCGTTCTCGCCGTGAAGCGCGAAAACCCGTCACGGCTCGTGCGAGAGTTCGTCGGCCTCGTTCGCCGGAGCTTCCGGCCGCAGGAGCGGTTAGACGTGGGAGAAATAACCGCGCGGCAGATGAAGTCTTAGCCGGGGCCGTGCGCGGCCGCTACACTGCTCTGCGAAGCAAGGGGGGAGGATGGCAGAGCGCCACGCATCGCGTCGATTCGTTGCCGCCGTTTCGGCGTTGCTCGTCTTCGTTGCCGTCTCGAGCGGCGTTGCCGAAGCGCAGAAGGCGTCATTGCCGGTCGGCGACCAGCACACCGAATACGTCTTCCCGCCGACCGGGGAAACGTTGCCGTACCGTTTCTATGTGCCGACGACGTGGGATCACGAGAGCGCGTTGCCGATCCTGCTGTTCCTGCACGGTGCCGGTGCCGACGAGAACAGCTACCTCGACATGGGCGACGGCCTGCTCCGGCGCCTCGCGGAGAAGCACGGCTACATCGTCGTGTCGCCGCTCGGCTACACGCGCCTCGGCGCGTACGGCAATCCGCTGCGGCTGCCGGCCGTATTCGGGCAGTCCGAGGCGGCGGCCGCGCAACGCGCGGCGGTCACGCCCGAGCGCCGGCGCGAGCTCGCGTTCAGCGAGCTCGACGTGATCACGGTGCTCGAGATCGTGACCGAGGCCTACGGCGCGGATCGGGGCCGCACCTTTCTCGCCGGCCATTCGATGGGCAGCGGCGGCGCGTGGCATCTCGCGGCCCGGTATCCGGAGCGTTGGCGCGCCGTCGCGCCGATGTCCGGGCCGTTCATCGATGCAGAGACCTATCCATTCGATGTGATCCGCGATCTTCCGATCCTGATGACCGAGGGGACGGGTGCGACACCGTCGCTCGCAGGCAGCCGCGCGCTCGCAGAGTTCATGCGGGACGGCGATTTCGATTTCGAGTATCTCGAGGTCGACGGCGACCACGGCAGCATGGTGCCGATGGTTCTGCCCGCGATCTTCGAGTTCTTCGACGCCGTGTCTGCGCGATGACGGCACCAAGCGCGCGAGAGGAGCGCGGCTCGCCGGCCCGCGACACGGTGACGACGACACGGTAGACGATGAATCGATCGATCAAGCTCTTTCTGCTCTTGTCTTCCTGCACGGCCACGGCACTGATGGCACAGACGTCGCCGAGGAGCGCCGACACGCTGCGGCAGTGGTGGTGGGCGCCCGGGGACGGCCGTGTCCTGCCCGCGTACGTCGAGTACGAGAACGAATATGGGCGGCTCGGCATCGTGAATGCGAACGGACCCGTCGAGACGGCCGGACATCCGTTCTTCGAGCCGCTCGGAACGAACGGGCGCGCGTGCGTCTCGTGCCATCAGCCGGCCGACGGCATGTCGCTGTCGGTCGCGACCATCCGGCAGATCTGGGAGGCCACGAACGGCAAGGATCCGATCTTCGCGCCGATCGACGGCATGAATTGCCCGAATCTCCCGCCGGGCGATCCGGCGTCGCACTCGCTGCTGCTCGAGCGAGGCCTGTTTCGAATCGCGCTGCCGTGGCCGCCGATCGGTGCGGACGGGCAGCCGATCGAGCCCGAGTTCACGATCGAGGTCGTGCGCGACCCGACCGGCTGCAACACGGATCCCGTCTACGGTATCGAGGGCGAGCGGCGCGAAATCTCGGTCTATCGGCGGCCGCGCCCGGCGGCGAACCTGCGCTATGTCGCGTCGTCCGGTTTCGGCGTCTCGCCGTTCATCGGCAAGACGGGGATGCTCGCCGCGGTCGACCCCGACACCGGACGGCCGGTCAACATGAACATGATGGCCGATGCGCGCGAGCCGACGCTGAAGACGCAGGCGCAATCGGCCGCGCGCACGCACATGGAGGTCGCGAAGCCGTTGACGACGGAGCAGCTCGAGCGGATCCGCGACTTCGAGCTGCAGCTCTACGCGGCGCAGGCGTTCTCGAACGGCGCGGGGAGGCTCGACGAGCCGGACGGTCCGTCGGGCTTGGGGCCGCGCGCGATGGAGCGGGGCCAGGACGGCGTGCTCGGCAACAACACGACGCGCTACGTGATCCCGATGGAGAACAAGTGGGCGGATCTGCCGGAAGGCAACGATGACGCCGAGCGGGAGCGGAACGCGTTCCGTGAATCCGTGCAGCGCGGCCACGACGTGTTCTTCTTCCGCACGTTCTGGATCCGCGACGCGATGCACATCAACACGGTCGGGCTCGGCAATCCGATCAAGCGCACGTGCGCGACGTGCCACGGCATGCACATGACGGCGATGGATACGGCGAACGGCTGGATGGACGTCGGCACGACGAATCATCCGTGGGCGCTCGAGCCGCCCGAGAGCCCGTGGGCCGAGAAGCTGCCGGAGATGCCGCTCTTCAAGATCACGTGCCGGGACGATCTGCCGCCGCATCCGTTCCTCGGCCGCGTGATCTACACGCAGGACCCCGGCCGCGCGCTGATCTCCGGCAAGTGCGAGGACGTCGGCGCGATCGTGATCCAGCAGTTCCGCGGGCTCGCGGCGCGTGCGCCGTACTTCTCGAACGGCTCCGCCGCGAATCTGCGCGAGCTCGTCGATTTCTACGATCGACGCTTCAACATTCGCCTCACCGAGCAGGAGCGCGTCGATCTCGTGAACTTCCTGAGTGTGCTCTGATGCGCGCGCTGTACGTCATCACCGCATTCGCCGTCATCGCGTCATCCGCGGCTTCGGCTGCGCCGCCGCCCGGCGAGCGCTTGAGCTTCGTCAGCTGCCCGATCGTGCGTGACACGCGCTCGGTGCCGTGCTGGCTCAGCGAGTACGAAGGGGACCTCTACTACCTGACGATCCAGACCGACGTCAGCGCGGAGGTGCAGCCGCCGATGCTCGGGCACAAGGTGCTCGTCGAAGGCGTCGTCTCGGATAAGGCGCCGATCTGCGGCGGAATCGTGCTCGAGCCGGTGCGGCTCTCGGTGATGCCCGAGATCGACGCGAACTGCAACACGATGCTGCCGGCCGACGAGCGCTACACGATCGATTTCAATCCGCGTCCGCCGGGACCGAGCAGCGGGCGTCTCGCCTTTGCGCCGAATCCCGGCGCGCGACCGGCGCCGCCGCCTCGATTGGAAGGACCGCAAACCGTCGACATCTACTTCGACTTCGACAAAGGGATCTCCTTCCGGCACCCGTCCGATCTCACGTCGATCCTCAGGATTGCTCGCGAGCTGCCGGCGCGTCGGGTACGCATTACGGGCGTTCGCGGCGCTCATCTCTTGAGCGACGGCACGCTGCTCCGTGAATCGGAAGGGGTCGGCCGGCGAAGAGCCGAGGAGGTCGCGGGGCTGCTGCGCGGAGCGGGTCTTTCCGCCGACGTGGAGGTCGACTGGCTCGACGGCGAGCCCGAGGCGGACGGTGTCGACGACTGGCGGTCGCGGCGCGTGACCGTCGTGCTCACGCCGTGAGCAAAGCATGCGGCCGAGCGGCGCGCCGCGCCTCCGCGGAGGCGTTTCTCGAATGAGAATCGTCAATAAACGCTTCCGCGGAAGCGCCGGTTGGCAGTGGTCGCTGAGTTGCCCCTCCGTGTCGACAGCGCGACGTTAGACGGGCCGCCTATTTCGCCAGCGGTGACACGATTCATCACGCTTGCCGGCAGAAATCGACGTTGTGCGTAGCTCGGCGATCGTGTTGCAATTCCACGAGGGAGGTGGTCTTGCAGGGAACGCCGGTGTCCACGGTCGACGCAGAGGCGGGGAATGGAAGCGCGAATAGCAAGGCTCGAGTCGGATGTTGCTCACATCCGTCGGACGTCGCAGAGGTGAAAACCGACCTCCGCACGTTGGACACGATGGTGGACCACGTCAACCACACGTTGTCGGCGAAGATAGACAGCCTGAAGGACGAGATCACGTCCGCGAAGATCTGGGCGCTAGTGCTCTACATCGCGCTTGCTGCCGGAATGTTCGGCACGATGGCGCGCGGCTTCGGCTGGCTCTAATCGGACGTCGAGCTGTTAGACGTCCCACGTCTTACGCTGACGGGCACAAAGTCTTAGCTCGTGTTCTCCCCGAAGGCTAGACTTCCGAGCAAGCCTCGGAGGGGGAGAAAACATGAGACGAGAATATTCTGAATCCGCCGCGGCGAGACGCGTGCGGTCGCTTCTGCTCGCAGGCTGTGCCGCCGTATCGTCGATGTCGGTGCTCGCACAAGACACATCGGCGCCGATCACCGAGCTGACCGTCGTCGATCTCGAGCAGGTCGGCAATCCCCCGACCGGTCCATACGCCGTCGTCGTCGAGCACGATCCCGGGCTGCCGACGCACACGATCTATCGGCCGGCCGAGCTCACGATGGAGCGTCACCCGGTGCTCGTCTGGGGCGAAGGCGGCTGCGCGAAGAACGGCCTGATGTTCCCGGAATTTTTGTCGGAGATCGCGTCGCACGGCTTTGTCGTGATCGCCGACGGCCCGCCGGGCCCGCGCGGCGCCGGAGCCGGCGGTCCGAACGGTCCCGCCGCGCGCGGCGCGGGCGGGCCTCCTCCCGCCGGTGCGCGTGCGGGCGGGCCGCGTCCGGGAGGCGCAGGCGCCGGCGGGCCGGGACGGCCCGGGCCGGGCGCCGGCAACGCGATGGTCAACGGCACCGCGTTGATTGCGGCGATCGAGTGGCTCGAGAAAGAGGCCGCGAATCCCGCGAGCCGCTTCTACGATAAGGTGAACGCCGACGGCGTCGCGGCGATGGGCATGTCGTGCGGCGGGCTGATGTCGTACGGCGCATCGAGCGATCCCCGCGTCGCGACGGTCGGCATCTGGAACAGCGGATTGTTCGAGCCGGACGAGGCGCTCTACAACGGAATACACGGCTCGGTCATCATCGTCACCGGCGGCGAATCGGATATCGCTTACGCGAACGGCAAGCGCGACTTCGAGGACCTGCCCGAGCACGTGCCGGTCTTCTACGGCGTCTATCCGTCGGTGGGACACGGCGGCACGTACAACCAGGACAACGGCGGTCCGTTCGGCGTCGCCGCCGTCGCATGGCTCAAGTGGCAGCTTCTCGGCGACTCGAGCGCGGCGGGTAAGGGCTACTTCGTCGGCGACGACTGCGGGATCTGCCGCGATCCGAACTGGCAGATCGACTCGCGTTCGCTGCGCTGAGCCGTGGTGCGTCGCTCGACTAGCTCGGCGTCGGCGCTCGCGGCGCTGCTCGCGACGTTGGCCGGGCCGGCCTTCGCCGAGGTCATCGGCGAGCCGTCCGGGAGCGGCCCGTTCCCGGCGACGGCAGAGCACCGTCCGGAGTTGCCGGGTCATACCGTCTATCGGCCGGTCGACTGGCCGACCGAGCCGTTGCCGCTCTACGTCTGGGGCAACGGCGGCTGCAGCAACAACGGGCTCGCGCACGCCGCGTACCTGCGCGAGATCGCGTCGCACGGCTACGTCGTCGTCGCGCTCGGCGTGCCGGGCGGCGGTCCGCCGGCACCGGCCGACGGGTCGCGCGATGCGACGGAGGCGTCGCAGATGCTCGAGGCCATCGAGTGGGCCGAGCGCGAGACGGCGCGGGCAGGCGGCGACTTCGAGCGGCGCATCGACGTGTCGCGCATCGCGGTCGGCGGTCACAGCTGCGGCGGGCTGCAGGCGCTCGCGGTGTCCGACGATCCGCGCGTCGATACGACGCTGGTGCTCAACAGCGGCATCTACATCGTCCCCGGCAGCGGGCGGAGCCGCGTCGCGATCGACAAGTCGCAGCTGCCTCGTCTGCACGCGCCGGTGCTGTATCTGACCGGCGGCCCCGCCGACATCGCGCACGAGAACGCGCTCGACGACGTCGCGAAGATCGATCACGTGCCGGTGTTCTTCGGCGCGCTGCCGGTCGGCCACGGAGGCACGTTCTCCGCGCCGAACGGCGGCGAATGGGCGCGCGTCAGCACCCGTTGGCTCGACTGGCAGCTCAAGGGCGACGCCGACGCGAGCTGGGACTTCGCGGGCGAGGCTTGCCGCCTGTGCGCGGACGAGCGCTGGACCGTCGAGCAGAAGCAGTTGCCGCCGCCGAGCGGTCCGTTCCGCGAGTCGGTCTACGTGCCGGTGCGCGACGGTACGCGCCTCGCGATGCACATCCTGCGGCCCGCCGAGAACGGCGTGCTGCTCGACTCGCCGCAGCCCGTGATCTTCGCGTTCACGCCGTACCGCGCACGCTATCGCGCCGCGAACGGCCGCATCGTCGGGCCGAGCGTTGCCGGTGCCGCCGACCGCGCGCTGCTCGATGCGGGATATGTTCTCGCGGTCGCGGACGTCCGCGGCAAAGGCGCATCGTTCGGCGCGCGGCGAGGCTTTCAGGACCGAACCGAGGCGCTCGACGGGCACGACCTCGTCGAGTGGCTCGCGAAGCAGCCGTGGTCGAACGGCCGGGTCGGCATGTACGGCTGCTCGTATCTCGGCGGCAGCGCCGTGCACGTCGCGACGACTGCGCCGCCGCCGCTCCGCGCGATCTTCGCGGGGGCGACGGACCTCGACAAGTTCGCCTTCGTCCGGAAGGGCGGCGTCACCGCGCAGTTCAATACGCGTCCGGACGAGCCGCTCTCCGACGACCTCATGAGCGTCCCGCTCGACGAGGATCGCGACGGCAGCCTGTTGCGCGCCGCGGTCGCGGAGCACGCGCGCAATACGCCGATGGCGCCGCTCTGGTACGGCATGCCGTTTCGCGACAGCGTGTCGCCGCTGACGGGCAATCGTTTTTGGGAAGAGGTCGGGCCCTACACGTATCTCGACGCGCTGCGCGAATCCGGCATCGCGACGTACTTCTTCGGCAACTGGCGCGACGAGCCGACCGCGCAGATGATCCTCGCGGCCGAGAATCTCGGCAGCCGCCTGCTGCTCGGCCCGGGCACGCACTGCGCGCCGCCGCCCGATTTCGATTTCACGGCGGAGCTGCTCCGCTTCTTCGACGAGCACCTGCGCGGCGAGCCGCCGAGCGAGCCGGCACCGCGCGTGACGTGGTGGCTCGACGGCGCTCCCGCCGGGCAAGAGTGGCGCCGCGACGATCGCTGGCCCGGCGTTCGCGCACCGACCGAGACGTGGTACCTCGCCGAGCGTGACGGCGGCGTCCTCGTGCTGCAGACGTCGGCGGCGGAAGACGCCCGTCCCGCGTTTCAGGTCGACTACGACGTCGGCACCGGCGAGTACTTCGCGTTCTGGGTCGAGTCGCAGCACGGCCGGGGCTCGAGCTTCACGTCGGAGCCGCTGTCGCGTGACTACACGCTGATCGGCTATCCGGTCGTGCGCTTGACGATCACGTCCGATCGGCCCGAGCCGATCGTGTTCGCGTATCTCGAGAAGCTCGCGCCCGACGGCACGGCGTCGGTGATCGCGCTCGGCCGGCTCGGCGCGGCGTACCGAAAGACCGGCGACGCGCCATACGACACGCTCGGCCTGCCGTGGCATACCGGTCTCGAGGCCGATCACGCGCCGCTCTCGCCGGGCCAAGAAGCGGAGCTCGAGTTTGCGCTGACGCCCACGTCCGAGGTCATCGAGGCGGGATATCGGCTGCGTCTCGTCGTGACCGGGGCGGATCCGCGGCAACGGAACCTCGACGACATTCGGAGCGAGCCGCCGCCGAATATCGCGCTCGTCGTGGGCGGCCCGAGCGGCTCGCGCGTCGAGTTGCCGCTCGCCGTCTACTGACGGGGTGCCGCGTGTTGCTCGATCCGGCCGAAGGGCTAAGGGAGCCCGGCGACCTCGTGATCGTTCTCGCGGGCGACCTCGTGCTCGACGCCGAGGACCCGGACCACTGGCTCTCCGGCATCGCGCCCGTCGTGCGCAGGGCCGACGTCGCGATCGGTCACCTCGAGGTGCCGCATACGCGCCGCGGCACCGAGCTCCGAGGCGACGTGCCGGCCGCCCCCGCACCGCCGGAGCATCTCGATGCGCTCGCCCGATGCGGCTTCGCGGCCCTCACGCTCGCCGGCAATCACATCGCCGACCGGGGCCCGGACGGGATCGACGATACGATCGGGCGGCTCGACGCGCTCGGGATCGTGCATACCGGCGCGGGCGCAACGCTCGACGACGCACGTCGGCCGGCATGGCTCGAGCGCGGCGGTCGGCGGCTCGCCTTGCTGAGCTACAACTGCGTCGGGCCCGAGGCCGCTTGGGCCTCGGCGGAGCAGGCCGGCTGCAACTACCTGCGCATTGCGACGGCGGACGGGAGCCCGGTTGCGCCGGCCGCGCCGCTCGTCGACGTGACGGGCGACGCGCTCGAGCGGCTCGCCGATGAAGTGGCCGACGCGAGGAGGAGCGCGGATCTCGTGATCGTCGCTCTGCACAAAGGGATCGTGCACACGCCGGCGGTGCTCGCGCCGTACGAGCGGCCGCTCGCTGCGGCGGCGGTCGACGCCGGCGCCGACATCGTCGTCGGCCATCATGCGCATTTGCTTCGCGGCATCGAGTTGCGCGACGGCCGTCCGGTGTTCCATGGCCTCGGCAACGCATGCGTCGTCACGCACGCGCTCTCGCCGGGACAGGATCATCCGGCACGCGCCGCGTGGGTCGAGCGCCGTCGTAAGCTGTTCGGCTTCGAGCCCGATCCGCGTTATACGCTCGCGCCGTTTCATCCGGACGCCGTGCACGGTGCGCTCGGCGTCGTGATCGCGCATGCGGACGGCCGGTTGTCGTGCGGCGTCGTGCCGCTCTGGGTCGAGCCGCCCGGACGGCCGGTTTGTGTCGACGACGAGCGAGCGGACGCCGTGATCGCGTACCTCGAGCGGATCACGGCCGAAGCGGGTCTATTCGCATCGACGTGGCGGCGCGTGTCCTCTCTGCTCTGGATGTGGGCATGACATGAAGCGGCTCAGAGATCTGCTCGTCTGGATCGCCGGAGGGGCGCTGCTCAGCGCCGTCGCGGTCGATTCGCTCGCGATGATCGGCCGACAGATTCGCTTCCCGCTGCTTGGCTCGATCGAGATCGTCGAGGCCGTCGTGCTGTTCGCGGCGGGCGGCGGGCTGATCATCGCGACGCTCGACGGCGCGCATGCGCGCGTGAATCTGCTGCTCGCGCGGCTGCCGGAATACTGGCGACAACGAGTCGCTCGCGTGCACGCGCTGGTCGCCGCGCTCCTCTTCGCTGCACTGCTGGCCGGCACGGTCTGGATCGCGGCCGATCTGTGGAACGGCTACGAGGAGAGCGAGCTGCTCAGGATCCCGTACAAGCCGCTCCGGATCGCGGCCGCCTGCACGCTCGGCGTGCTGCTCGTGCTGTCGCTCGTCGCGGTGACGCGGCGGAGCACGAAATGATCGGCCAGCCGAGCGTCGGCCTCGTCGGCGTCGTCGTGCTGCTGGCTTTGCTGATCAGCGGCATGCCGATCGGCATCGCGCTCGGCATCGCCGGGCTCGGCGGCCTCATCGTGACGCTCGGGCTCGAGCCTGCACTGATCAAGTCCGGCGTGCTCGTGTTCGAGACGATGACGCGCTACGAGCTCGGCACGCTGCCGCTCTTCATGCTGATGGCGCATCTCTGCTTCACGGCCGGCGCGAGCGGCGACTTCTTCGGTCTCGCGGCACGGCTCTTCGGTCACCGACGCGGCGGTCTCGCGATCGCGTCGGTCGCGGGCTGCGCGGGCTTCGGCTCGATCAACGGCTCGAGCCTCGCGACGACCGCGACGATGGGGCTCGTCGCGGTGCCCGAGATGCGCACTCGCGGCTACTCGGACGCGCTTGCGACCGGCACTATCGCCGCGGGCGGCACGCTCGGGCAGATGATCCCGCCGTCGGGCGCGCTGATCGTGTTCGGGATCATTGCCGAGCAGTCGATCGGCACGCTGTTCACGGCCGCGATCGTGCCGGGGCTCACGCAGATGCTCTGCTACTTCGTCGTCATCGCGCTGCTCGTCGGCTCACGCCCTTCGCTCGCGCCGCCGACGCCGCGCGCGACGTGGGCGGAGCGAATCGCGGCGCTGCGGCGGGTCGTCGACATCGGCCTGCTCGTCGTCGTCGTGATCGGCGGGATCGTGCTCGGGTGGATCACGGCATCGGAGGCGGCGGCGGTCGGCGCCGCCGGGGCGCTCCTGATCTGCATGAAACGCGGCAAGCTCGATCGGGCGACGCTTCGCCGTGCGCTCGAGGACACGCTCCGCACGAGCGGCTTGATCTATCTCGTCGTGATCGGCGCGCTGATCTTCGCCGCGTTCATCGGCGTCACCGGTCTCGCGGACGCGATCGGCAGCGCGATCGTCGACCTCGATCTCGGGCCGGTCGCGACGATGCTGCTCGTCGCCGTCTTTCTGTTGCTGATCGGCTCGGTGCTCGACGGTCTCGCGTTGATGCTGCTGACGACGCCGATACTCCTTCCGCTCGTGACAGACATGGGGCTCTCCGCGATCTGGTTCGGCATCTTCCTGGTACGCGCGATGGAGATCGGGTTCATCCACCCGCCGATCGGCATGAACCTCTACGTGATACAGGGCGTCGTGCCCGACGTGTCGCTCGGCCGGATCTTCAAAGGCGTGCTGCCGTTTCTCGCGGCCGATCTCGTGCATCTGACGCTCCTGATCGTGTTCCCCGTCATTGCTTTGGGTTTACCGACGTGGCTAGGCCGATGAACGACGCTCCAGTCCCGGAGATCGACACTCGCTTGCGCGATCCGCTCGCGGCGTGCCGCGCGGCGTCGTGCGGCATCGGATTCGTCGGTCCGGATATCCCGATCGAGGTGTTGATCGCGAGCGGCCGGCCGTTCGGTCATCTGCCGTGGCGCGCGGATCTCGCGACGCCGTGGGCGGACCGCTGGCTCGAGTCGAGCTTCCCCTATTGGTCTCGCTCGATCCTCGAGCAATGGCACGACGGCGCTTTCGATGCGCTCGAGACGGTCGTCTTCTCGCGCACCGACGACGCGAGCCAGCGGCTCTATTACTACGTGAGAGAGCTCAGGCGGAGCGGCAGGCTGCGCGGTCCAAAGCCCGAGATTTTCGATATCGCGCTGATCCCGCGGGAGTCGAGCCTCGCGCATTCCGAGGCGGCGCTGCTCGACCTGATGCGGACGCTCGACGTCGACAACGCTGCGCTGCCGGTCGCGATCGAGCGGGCGAACGCGCTTCGTCGGCGCATCGCGCTGCTCGAGCGCTCTCGCCGCGGGAACGGCCCACTATACGAGCGGCTCGGCAGAGCGGCCGTTTGGACGGACCCGTGCGAATGGATCGATTCGCTGCGTCTGCCCGATGCGGAGCCTGCGGCGACGAGGCTGCTGCTCGCCGGCAGCATGCCGCCGGACGAGCGGCTGCACGACGCCGCGGAGGCGGCCGGCGCGAGCATCGTCGGCGAGGCGCATCCGCTCGCGCTCGGCCGTCTCGGTCCGGAGCTCGGCTTGGCGTCGACGCACGGCTCGACGGATCTTTGCGACGAACCGGTCCGGGCGCTCGCGAAGCACGTCCGTGCGGCGTCGATCGCGCCGCGCGCATTCGTCCACCGCGGCGCGTGGATCGTCGATCGCGCACGTGCGGCGCGGGCGACGGGCGTCGTGATCTGGCTCACGCGGGAGGACGAGGCGCTCGCGTGGACCGCGCCCGTGCAGCGACGCGCGCTGGAGGCGGCGGGCGTGCCTGTGCTGCTGCTCGCGGCTCGACGTTGGCAGGCCGACGACGATGCCGCCGAGCGGATCGCGGAGTTCATAGGGAGGTGCGAAAGTGCGACCGCTTGAAGGCACTGCGGTCATCGCGGTGGACGGGATGGCATCACGCCCGCTGTGCCGGCTGCTCGAAACGCTCGGTGCGACGATTCGCGACGTGCCGGTCGATGCCGAGCATATCGCGCACGCGGACTTCCTCGTCGATGCATCGGGCCTCGAGCGCCTCGCCGATCGAGGCATCACGCGCGCGCGGCTCGAGGCGTGGAACCCCGCGCTCGTGCACGTCTCGGTCACGCCGTTCGGCAGCGGCGGCGACCGCGCCCGCTGGCGCGGCGGCGAGCTCGTCGCCTCGGCGATGGGCGGCACGCTCCGGTTGACGGGCGAGCCTGACCGGCCGCCGGTGAAGGAAGCGCTCGATGCGTGCACGTTCCACGCGGAGATGGTCGCCGCGGCGGGCGCGATGGCCGCGTGGTATTCGCGGCTCGGCTCCGGCCTCGGCCAGCACGTCGACGTATCGATCCAGGAGGTCGCGTTCAGCCGCACCGTGAACGCGGTGCTCACGTGGCAGTTCGACCGGCGCAAGATCCACCGCGTCGGCCATGCGCTGAACTACGGCCGCGCGACGGTGCGCTGCCTCTGGCGCCTCGCCGACGGGTGGTGCTTCCACAGCCTGATGACCGGGCGCTTCGGCGCGCCCGCGAACGAGGCGCTGTCGAGGTGGATCGACGAGGTCGGGCTACCGAACCCGCTCCGCGGCGTCGACTGGCTGCGCTACGACCGGTCGGCGCTCGACGCCGAGACGCGTGCGACGTGGGAACGCGCGATCGACGCATTCTTTCGGACGCGCACGCGCGCCGAGATCCGCACGGAAGGAAGGCGCCGCGGCATCAACGCGTGCGTCGTCGAGGAGCCGGGCGACGTGCCGCACGATCCGCATCTCGCCGCAAGGGACTTCTGGGAGGAGCACGACGGCATCAAGCGGCCGTCACGCTTCGTGCGATTCGCCGGGCCGCCGGCGGATTCGGTGCTGCCGATGGGAGGCGCCGAGCGCCGCCGTGGTCGAGACACCGATACGATCGGCGGCGCCCGAGGCGGACCGCTCGCCGGCATGCGCATCCTCGACTTCTCTTGGGCCCTCGTCGGCTCGATCTCGACGAAGATCCTCGGCGATCTCGGCGCGGACGTGATCAAGGTCGAGAGCCGGAGCCGGCCGTGCCTTTCGCGGCTCGACGTTCAGGTCTCGGTATCCCGCCCCGCGGATCTCGATGACAAGCCGTGGTTCGCGCACTTGAACACGTCGAAGCGGAGCCTGTCGCTCGATCTGAAGCGACCGGAGTCGCGCGAAATCATCGAGCCGTTGCTCGGCTGGGCCGATGCGGTCGTCGAGAACTTCTCGCCGGGCACGATGGAAAAGCTGGGGCTCGGTTATGCGACGCTCTCTCGCGCGCACCCGGGCCTCGTCATGGCGTCGGGCAGCGTCTTCGGGCAGACCGGGCCGCTCGCGCGGGAGTGGGGCATCGACGGCACCGGCGCGGCGCTGTCGGGCCGGACGTTCCTCACCGGCTGGCCGGACCGCGACCCGATCGTGCCGGGCGCGGTACCGTACGGCGATGTGATCGTGCCGTACGTGATCGCGGCCTGCGTGATCGCTGCGCTCGGCCACCGCGTGCGCGGCGGCGCCGGCTGCCACATCGATGCGTCGATGTACGAGATCTGCGTCCAGCAGATGGCCGATGCGATCGAAGCGGCGCAGCGCGGCGAAACGCCGCGTCGCATGGGCAACGCGGACCCGGCCGCGCGGCTGCAGGACGTCTTCCCCGCGCGCGGCGAGGATCGCTGGGTCGCGATCAGCGCGTTCGACGACGCGGACGTCGAGCGGCTCGAGCGCCTCACGGGCGGGCGGCCGATCGCGGACTGGACGCGCGAGCGCGACGACGTCGAGATCGTCGAGCTGCTGCAGCGCGAAGGCATCGCGGCCGGCGTCGTGCAGGACGTCGAGGATCTCGTCGAGCGCGACGAGACGCTTCGGCGGCGCGGCGCGCTCGTCGATCTGCCGCACGCGAAGCTCGGCCGCTTCGGCCATATGCGGACCCCGATCTCGTTCTCGCGGGACGTCGTGACGCCTTTCAGGGCTCCGTCGATCGGCGAGCACACGCTCGAGATCGTGGGGACCATCGCGGGCATCGACGCGGAGCGCTTCGACGCGCTCGAGGCGCTGGGAGTGTTTCAGTGAGCGTGAATACGCCTCGGCGGTCGCCGCTCGCGTGCACGGCCGCGGCGAAGGCCTACCAGAAGGCGTTCGGCGCCGAGCTTCGCACGCGCGTCGTCGAGCACGGCGAGCCTTTCGCCGTCGCGCAGGCCGACACGCCGCACGAGATCTTTCACGCGATGGACATCCCGGTCGTCTCGAATCAGTGGTGGTCCGCGTACATCTCCGCGAAACGCCTGTCGGAGCGGTATTTCGGCGTGCTCGACGATCTCGGGTTCCCGCCGAACCGCTGCAGCTACTGCTCGCTCGGACTGGCTTGCACGCTCGCTGCCGATCCCGAGTCGGCGCCATGGGGCGGGCTGCCGCGTCCGACCGTGCTCGTCGCGCGGCTCACGTGCGAGTGCGTCCAGCACGTCTTCTCGGCGTGGGCAGAAGCGCTCGGCAGCGAGTTCTTCCCGATGGAGGCGCCGGCCTGGGTCGATACGATCCCCGAGTGGTATCGGCATTCGCGGACGCGCTGGGAGGAGGTTTACGACGGGCGGCGCGTCGAGCTCCTCGCGGCCGAGATCCGCGAGCTGATCGTGCTGCTCGAGCGGAAGACCGGACGAGTGTTCGACATCGAAAAGCTCGCTCGGCTGATGGAGCGCATCAACGAGCAGGAGGACCTGCTCGCGGAGACCGCCGCGCTCGTCGGCACGGCCCGGCCGTGCCCGATCACGCTCAACGATCAGATGACGAACACGATGATCTCGCAATGGCATCGCGGCTCGGACTGGGCCGTCGCGCACGCGCGCCGGTTCCGTGACGAGGTGCGCGAACGCGTGCGCGCGGGCAACGCGGACCCATCCGCCGAGCGGATCAGGCTCATGTGGATCGGTGCAGGCCTCTGGCACGACACGTCGTTCTACGACGCGCTCGAGGAGCGTATGGGCGCCGTATTCGTGTGGTCGATGTACCTGCCGTTCGCGGGTGCGCAGTACCCGCGCGACGTGCGAGGACGGCCGCTCGAGGCGCTCGCGAGCCGGATCTGCTCGATGAACGAGGTGCTGCATCTGCCGCCTTGGATGACCGAATGGCTCGTCAGTGAAGCGGCCCGCTGCGGCATCGATGCCGCGGTCGTGCTCGTTCCGCCGGACAATCGGTTGTCGCAGTCCGGCACGTTGCTCGCGAGCGAGGCGTTGCGTGCGGCAGGCGTGCCGACGCTCCGGCTCTCCGCGGACATGGTCGATGCGAGCGCGTGGGACCGCGACGCGGCGGTCGAGACCGTCGAGAGTTTCCTGCGTCGTGAGGTCGCGCCATGAGGTTGGTGCTGGCCGTCGTGCTGCTCGTCGCCGGCTGCGCTCGCGGCGGCACGGGCGAAGCCGTCGTCGCGGATGCCGACGCAAACGCGGTGACCGAGCTCGTGTACGCGACACCGTACGGCCCGACACATCCCTTCAGCCGCGCGGATCGGCGCTGGATCGAGTTCGTCGAGACTCGATCGAACGGCCGGCTCCGCATCCGGCCGATCTGGTCCGGCGCACTCTTGTCGTCCGAGCACTCGATGATCGAGCTTCGGCACGGCGTCGTCGACATCGGTTTGATCACACCGATCTACGTCGCGGGCGGCGCGCATCTGATTCGCGCGCAGTCGGGCTTCTACAGCGGCGTGCGTGAGATCGAGCAACAGGTCGCGCTCTACTACTGCCTCGCGGGCACCCATCGGCAGTTCGCGCGCGAGCTCGAGGGATTGAAGATACTGGCCGTGCAGGGCGGGAGCCTCCCGGGTCTCGTGACGCGCGAGCGGCCCGTGACGTCGCTCGACGACTTGAGGGGCCTTCGGATTCGCGTGCCGGGCGAGCTGATGAACGTGATGCGCGATCTCGGCGCGGACCCGGTCAACATGCCGATGGGGGAAGTGTATGCGGCCCTCGCGAAGGGCATCATTGACGGCGTCGTGGCGCCGACCGACACGTTTCGCGCGCTCCACCTCGCGGAGGTCGCGACCTACTACACGCGGCTTGCCGTCCCGCGCGGCGCGTATCCGGCAAGGGCAATCGGAACGAGACGCTGGCTCGCGCTCTCGCCCGCTGATCGCAACGTGCTCGAGGCGTCGATTCCGATCTGGGAGGCGGCGCTCGCGGAAGAGAACAGACGCGCGCTCGAGGAGGGCCGGCAGTATGCGCTCGAGCAGGGTGTCGTCGAGGTCGAGATCAGCGCGGACGACCAGGCACGTTTCGACGCGCTCTACGCGCTCGAGGCGGAGCGTAACGCCGCGGCGCTGACGCGTTACGGCATCGACGGGACATCGGTGCTTGCCGCCGCGCGAGCGAGCATCGGTCCGGACGGCAGCGTGAGCTGCGCGGGGGACGGCGCGTGATGCGCGTGCTCGACGGCATCCGCGTCGCGGATTTCAGCCACGTGATGGCGGGACCGTACGCGACGCATCTGCTGCGCCTCCTCGGCGCCGAGGTGATCAAGATCGAATCGCCGGACGGCGACGCGATGCGCTACTACGGAGCCGACCGGAGCTACGACGGGATGGCGCCGGCGTTCATCGCGGTCAATGCGGGCAAGAAGTCCGTCGTGCTCGACTTGAAGGCGCCGGAGGACCTCCGCCGCGCCCGGCGCCTGATCGAGCGTTCCGACGTGCTCGTCGAGAACTTCAGACCCGGCGTGATGCAGCGGCTCGGGCTCGGCTATGCGGACGTGAAGTCGTTGCGGCCCGACATCGTTTACTGCTCGGTGTCGGGTTACGGCCAGTTCGGGCCGCGGCGCGACTGGCCGGCGATCGACAACATCGTGCAGGCGACGAGCGGCATGATGAGTCTCGGCGGCGACCCAAACGGACCGCCGATGCGTGTCGGGTTTCCGGTCGTCGATACGTTGACGGGCCAGACGGCCGCGCTCGCGATCCTCGCGGCGCTGTTTCGCCGCGAGCGGACCGGGGAGGGCGAGTACCTCGATATCGCGATGTTCGACGCGACGGTCGCGTTCATGACGTCCGCGGTTGTGCCGTATCTCGTCACGGGCCGCGCGCTCGAGCGGACAGGGAATACCGGCTACAGCGGGCAGCCGACATCGGCCGTGTTCGAGGCCGGCGACGGCCGATACGTTTCGCTCGGCGTCGTGCAGCAGCGCCAGTTCGAGCTCCTCGCGCGCGTGCTCGGGCGCGAGCGCTGGCTCGCCGATCCCCGCTTCGCCGATCCGGAACGCCGGCGGGCGAACGCGAAGGCGATGCAGACGGAGCTCGCGGAAGTGCTCGCGACCCGCGATGCGGCCACGTGGGAGGCGGAGCTCAGCGCGGCAGGCATCCCCTGCGGGCTGGTGCGAAGCGTCGACGAGGCCGTCGACCTGCCGGGCCTCGAGGATCGGAAGCTGCGCGTGCCGCTGACGGTGCCAGGGCTGCCGGGGAACGAGCACGTCGCAGTGGTGGGCACCGGGATACTCGGAAGCGCGGGCAACGACGAGGCTCCTGGTCCCCCGCCGAGGCTCGGCGAGCACACGGCGGAGATCGTCGAATGGCTCGAGCGAGACTGAACGCGTGACAGCCGAGGGCGTATCGCTACCCCTCGATCGTCGGCAGGCTCCGCACGAGCGGGCGCTCGCGGCCGGACATCCGGACCGCGAGCGAAGGCGCCGTCACAAAGGACGTTTGTCGGCGCGATCAGACCTCTTGCGCGGCGGCAGCGGGCGGTGCGGCGCGCTCCTCCTCCTCCGTGTGGCCGGCCGCATAGCGGTATTTGGGCATCAGGCTCATCAGCACGGCCGATGCGAGCAGGATCGACGCGGCCGCGTAGAGCCCGTTGTCGTAGGAGAGATCCGCCGAGAGCTCGCGCAGCTTCGGCAAGCCCCAGATGCCGACGGCCGATCCGAGGTAGAACACGCCGAAGATCACGCCGTACACGCGCCCGTACGCCTTCAGGCCGTAGTAGCGCTTGATCAAGAACGCGAGCACGTCGAATTCCGCGCCGAGCAGGAAACCGATCAGCAGTGCGCTCACGTATCCGAATTGCGGATAGAGTGCATAGAGCAGGCATGCGATGGCACCGCCGATCAACACCGTCGTCATGACGCGCGGCGCGAAAATGTGATCGATGACGAAACCCACCGCCACGCGCGCGAACAAGAGGCCGAAGCCGAAAACGGTCTGGAGGCGCGTCGTCTCCTCGGCGGTCCACCCCGCGTCGCGCAGCAGCGGGACCTGCTGCGTCACGAGGCTCGTCGCCGTGACGCCGAGCAGGAAGAACCCGAGGTTCAGCATCCAGAATGTCGGCTCGCGCGTCGCTTCCCGGAACTCGAGACCGAACGCTCGACCGGCGGCCGAAAGCTTGCGTGCGGCGCGGTCGGCGACGGAAGGCTCACGCAGGCAGTAAGCGACGAGGGGCCAGCTCACGAACAGCACGAGCGCCGCGACCGCGACGATCGCCTCGCGCCATCCGTACGCGGCGATCATCGGACCGATCACGAGCATCGGCAGGAACGTGCTGCCGACGCCGATGCCGGCGTTCGCGCAGCCGAGCGCGAGACCCAGCTTCCGGTCGAACCACGGCGTGACGGCCTGCAGGTAGCCGAGGGGCCAGAGGCCCAGCCCGGCGATCGGCACGAGTGCCCACAGCAGGTAATAGACGTAGATGTTGTTCGGGGTGAGGTAAATGGCCGCGAGGCTCAGCGCGAACAGCGGGATCGACGTCAGCACGACGCGCCGCGGACCGAATCGGTCGACGAGCATGCCCTGCAGCGGCGACATCACGACGATCATGTAAGCCACGAGCGAGAACGCGAACGATACGTCGGACCGCAGCCAGCCGAACTCCTGCTCGATCGGCGTGATGTAGGCCGTAACGGTCAGGTTCGCGATCACGCTTGGACCGAGCGCGAGGCCGATCGTCGCGCCGATAGTGGTCAGGATGCCGTTGAGCGAGGCTTCGGACGGCGGAGTGGCTGTCTGCATGCGTTCCCCCCAAGAGCGCGATGGCGTCTGCTCGAACAAACGGGAGCAGGTGAACGTGCTCCCATGACGAATATTCGCTGAACGGGAAGGGATATGTCACGCGTGTTCCCTTCCCCCAGTTGGTGTGTTGTAGTATTCGACGCTTCATTCTATTTCGTCACGGGTCGCAAGTCTCGACCTCGCAAACGCCGGCTGCGTTCTTCGTCAGGTGGGTTCGCGACCCCGAGGTGGACGTTATCACGTCTATACGTACGATCGAGACCCGGCCTGCGGGCTCGCGATCGAATCGCGCCAGGGGCGCGACTGAACATCGGAGGTCGACAATGACGGTTCGAGACAGCGTTCGTGTGGTCGGGTTCGCGCTCGCGCTTGCCGCAGGAGGCCCTCTCTTCGCGCAGTCGGCCCCAGCCTCGAACCCGGCGCCGCAGAGCCAGACGTGGACGCCGGGGCAGACCTTCCAGGAGTGTCGCAATTGCCCGGAGATGATCGTGCTGCCGGCCGGCACGTTCGTGATGGGCTCGCCGCCGGACGATCCGATGCGGCGTGACAACGAGGTGCGGCAGGAGATCGCGTTCGAGCGGCCATTCGCGATGTCGACGACGCCGGTGACGTGGAACCAATGGGAAGCGTGTGTGCGCGACCGCTGGTGCGACGGCATCGCGGTCGAGACGGCCCTCGCGACGCTGCCGAACGGCGAACGGAACCCCAACCATCAGGACCGAGGACGCGGCACGCGGCCGGTCGTCGGCGTCAGCTGGTACGACGCGCAGGCATTCGTCGGCTGGCTCAACTGGAAAGCCGGCGAGGACGATGCGTACCGGTTGCCGTCCGAAGCGGAATGGGAGTACGCGGCGCGGGCCGGCTCGACGACGAGGTTCCCGTGGGGCGACGACCTCGATCACGATTACGGCAACTTCGGCTCGGACGTCGAGGGGCGTCTCGGCGGCAAGGCGGAAGGGCGCGACGTCTGGCTCGACGAGACGTCGCCGGTGAAGTCGTTTCCGCCGAACGCGTTCGGGCTCTACGACATGCACGGGAACATCTTCGAGTGGGTCGAGGATTGCTACGAGCCCGATCGCGCTCACGCGCCGAGGGACGGCTCCGCGAACCGCGACGGCAACTGCGTCAACCGCGTCTTTCGGAGCGGCACGTTCCTCAGTAACCCCTACATGCAGCGTTCGGCGCGGCGCGGTGCGCCGTATCCGGCCACGACCCGAGGCCGGAATTACCTGGGCTTCCGCGTCGCGAAGACGCTCGATTAGCTGCCCCGGACGATGAAGCTGGCACGCTCTCGCGCCGCGGCATGGATCGCTGCGGCCCTGTTTTCGTTGCCTTCCGGCGCCGGGCAAACGCTGCCGCCGCCGCTCCAGGGAGGTCCCCCGTCGGACGTGCCGGTCGCAGTGCAGATCCTGCGGTGGCGCATGCTCGACCGCGACGTGAATGCGCTCACGTTCCGCAGCATGGACAGCCTTTTTACGACGCGCACCGTGCCGCGGAGCGGCGACGTGTGGAGGCTGCCGCGAAGCGACCACGCGCTCGACTTCTCGTACGCATGGCAAGGCGTGACGCGCCCGGCCGAGGAATTTCTCGAGCGCACGTACACGAACGCGCTCTTGATCATCAAGGACGGGCGGATCGTCAGCGAGATTTACCGCAACAACGGCAACGAGCGGTCGCGATTCATCGGCTGGTCGGCCACGAAGTCGGTGACCTCGGTCCTGATCGGCTGCGCGCTCGAGGACGGACTGATCGAGTCGCTCGACGTGCCGATCACGCGCTATTTACCGGAGCTCGCGGGCGGCGGCTACGATGGCGTCTCGATCCGGCACATCATGCAGATGCGGTCGGGCGTCGACTACGAGGAGCGCTACGACTTCGAGAATCCCGGCGTCGCGGCGAGCAACCATATCGCCGCGCTCGTCCGGAACACGGCGCGCTTTGCCGACGTCGCACGCACGTTGCCGCGGATTTACGAGCCGGGCGAGCGCTTCCAGTACAAGACGATCGACACTGCGGTGCTCGGCTGGCTCGTCGAGCGCGTCTCCGGTGGCTCCGTCGCGGCCTATACGGCGCGATGCCTCTGGGAGCCGCTCGGTGCCGAGGCCGACGCGTTCTACATCATGGACGGGCCGCCCGGTGTCGGTCGCGAGTTCAGCGGCGCGGGCTTCAATGCGACCCTCCGCGATTTCGGCCGCTTCGGCCAGATGATGCTCGACGGCGGCGTCGCGAACGGCAGGCGGATCGTTTCGGAGGAATGGGTTCGCGAGTCCACGCGGCCCGCCGGCGGCGAGGACGCCCGGCGCGGAGGCTATGGGCTGCAGTGGTGGACGATCGCCGGCAGCGATGCGTACGCGGCCATTGGTCTCCAAGGGCAGTACGTCTACATCGACCCGACGACCAGAACGGTCGTCGTGAAGCTCAGCTACTTCCCGCCGGGAGACAATTCCGCGCTCGATGCCGAAACGCTCGCGTTCATGGCTGCGGCTTCGGCGTGGGAACCGCGCTGACTCGAGCCGGGCAGCATGCGGCGCAGCACGTCGTCCTTCCGCACGACGTGGTGGTAGAGTGCCGCGCCGGCGTGCAAGAGCACGACGGTCGGGAACACGTACGGGCCGACGATCCGGTAGTGGAACGTGTCGAAGAAGACATCCCACTGCTCGATCGTGATGTCGAACGTTTCGAAGATCCAGGCCGCGAGCTCCGTTCGGACGAACGGCGGAATCCGAAAGAGTCCATAATCGACGCCGCCGAAATTGCCGAGATACCCCGTCACCGGCATCGCGACGATCAGGAAATGGAGCAGGGAGTGGCTGAGCCGGGAGAGCCACACCTGCCAGCGGGGCATGCTTGCCGGAAGCGGCGGCGGAGGATCGAATAGACGCCAGGCGACGCGGATCACGAACGGCAGGAGAATCGTGAAGCCGATGACCTTGTGGAAATTCAGCCCCGGAATCAGCCCTCCGGTGTGGTCCCACGTCAGCCAGATGATGACGCCGTACGCCGTCACGATCCATGCGGCCATCGACCAGTGCAGGAACTTCGCGACGCTGCCGTACGTCGTTCTCGTGTTCGTCAGCATGCTTCGGTTTTCGTGTTCGCTCAAGACCGGCCCGTGCGTGCAACGGACGGCGATTGTGCAACGCGAACGCGCGGCTGTCGCATAATTACGACCGATGCCAACCATCGCGAACACGGATTAGTCCGCGTCCGCGGTAGATGCTCTAATTCGCTCGACCCGCGCGACGCGCGCTCTCGGCGGCCGCATGAGGGGGAATCAATGAAGAAAAAGGGACTGCCGACCGCTCTATTGCTGACGCTCACTGGCTTTCTCCCGCGAGCGGAGGCGCATCACTCGATCGTCGAGTTCGACTACACGCTCGCTTATGCCGTGACCGGCAAGGTCAAGGAGCTCCAATGGACGAACCCGCATTCGTGGGTGCAGGTGCTCGTGCCCGCGGAGAACGGCGAGACGATCGAGTTCGGCTTCGAGCTCGGCGCCCCGGTCTTCAACATCCGGCTGGGCTGGGGTAAGGACAGCATCGTGCCGGGAGACGAGGTCACGGTCGTGTATTGCCCGTCGAAGAACGGCAACCCGCGCGGCACGCTGATGTACATCTACCTGCCTTCCGGCGAGGTTCTGCCCGGTATCGCGCCTCGGATCTACTCCGGTCCTCCGATCGAGGATCCGGCGGACGTGCCTCCGCCGCCGCTGCTGGCACGAAATTGAAGGAGGGCGCGATGCGATTCAGGCTGAGCCTGCTGCACGGCCTGGTGCTGACGTGCGCCGCGGGCGCGACGAACGGAGAGGAGCTCTCGCGCGAGGCGTTCAACGGAATCTGGCTGATCGCGGAGGAAACCCCGGCACTGCGAACGCTCGACGGCGAGGTGCCGCCTCTGTTGCCCGAGGCGACGGCGCTTTACGAGGAGCATCAGCGCCGCCGAGCGAACGGCGACACGTACTTCGATCGCGCGACATGGTGCGCCGGCGTCGGGCTGCCGCGGCTCCTGATCGCGAACCATCCGTTCGAGATCATGGTCGACAAGCGCCAGATCGGCTTCTTCTTCGAGTGGAACCGCTGGGTGCGGCTCGTCGACATGAGCGGCACGAAGCTCGAGCCCTATTACCCGACGTCGCTCGGCACCGCGAGCGGCGCATGGCAGGACGACGGTTCGCTCCTCATCGAGACGACCGGTCTGATGAAGGAAACGATCATGGATCACGCCGGCCTGCCGCACAGCGACGATCTCGTGATGACGGAGACGCTGCGGCTGATCGACGCGGACACGCTCGAGATCCACATGCGATTCGATGATCCGCTGACGTTCAGCGCGCCCTGGGAGACGAAGGTCGTCTACAAGCGCCAGCACGGTGCACGTCTCAAGGAGGACGTCTGTCTCGACCGGATCAAGCAGGGGCTGCCGCCGATATGATGGATTCGCGTGCGTTTCTGATCTTGCGACACTCCGCATGCGCTCTCGTTAGCGCGCTCGCGTTCGTTGCCGCAGAGGCCGAGGCGCAGGGCGGCGGCTTCGAGATGAGCGCAGCGCCCCCGATCCCCGGTTACGAGCCGTCGACGGACCCGCGCGACTTCAGCGGACTGTGGCGCAGCCGGCCGGCGCGGGGCTCGTTCCTTCCGTTCATCATCGCCGGAGACTTGCCGTTCACCGAGGCCGCGAAGGCGCGCGCCGAGTACGCACGCCGGATGGCGGCCCAGGGCACGCAGCTAGCGACGCCGCACGTGATGTGCCGGCCGACCGGCGTGAACCAGGCGATCGGGCCGATCGCTCCGGTGTACGTGCTGCAGAACTCGGAGAAGATCGTCTTCATCGTGATGGACGAGATCCGCGACATCCGCCAGGTGTACTTCGCGGATGAGCATCCCGAGGACCTCGAGCCGAGCTATGGCGGACATTCCATCGCGCGATGGGACGGTAACACTCTGGTGGTCGACACGATTGGCTACAACGGGCGCGGCGTGCTGAACAACGAGGTCGTGCATTCGGCGGCGATGCACATGACGCAACGGATCATGAAGAGCGCGGACGGTCTGACGCTCCATGTCGAGACGACGCTCGAAGATCCGGCGATATTCACCGAGCCCGTGACGGTGGCGCGCGAATGGGCGTGGGTGAACGGTCAGCAGCCGCTCGAGTTCGACTGCGAGGAGAACCCGCGCGAAGACAACTTCTCCGGTATGATTTTCGAGGAGGAATACCTGCGCCCGATCTGTATCCAGCATGAAGGCGAGGGCGAGGAGCTGTCGACAGTCGTCTGCGAGAAGCCCTGATCCTCGCGCGCAAGGGGGAGTTCCATGAGCAACGATCCGCGCGAAACGCTCGCCGGCAGCCCGATGAGCCGGCTGCAGATCATCGCCGTCGGAATTACGATCGCGTTGAACGCGCTAGATGGATTCGACGTGCTGTCGATCAGCTTCGCGTCGCCCGGCATCGCCGCCGAATGGGGCATCGATCCGGCCGCGCTCGGCTTCGTGCTGTCGATGGAGCTGATCGGCATGTCGCTCGGCTCGGTGCTCCTCGGCGGCGTCGCGGACAAGATAGGACGTCGCGGAACGATGCTCGGCTGCCTCGTGCTGATGGCGGTCGGCATGCTCATGGTGACGACGACCCGCGGCGTCGTCGACCTGTCCTTTTGGCGGATCGTGACCGGGATCGGTATCGGCGGCATGCTCGCGGCGACCGCCGCCGTCGCGGCCGAATTCTCGAACCGCAGGCGACGCGATCTCTGCGTCTCGCTGATGGCGATCGGTTATCCGATCGGAGCCGTGGTCGGCGGCTCGATCGCCGCGGATCTCCTCGGCCAGTACGGGTGGCGGTCGGTGTTCTACTTCGGCGCGGCGGCGACGGCGTTGTTCATTCCGATCGTGTTCCTCTTCGTGCCGGAGTCCGTGCATTGGCTCGCGCGGAAGCAGCCCGACGGCGCGCTCGAGCGGATCAACCGTACGCTCGCAAGGATGCGCCACGCGGCGATTCAGGCGTTGCCCGAGCTTTCGTCCGACGCTCGTCAACGCAGCATCTCGGACATCCTCGCACCGGGGTTGCTCGGCACGACGGTGATCGTCGCCGCGGCCTACTTCTTCCACATCATGACGTTCTACTTCGTCCTGAAGTGGGTGCCGAAGATCGTCGCGGACATGGGGTTCGCGGCATCGTCCGCAGCCGGCGTGCTGGTGTGGGCGAACGTCGGCGGCGCGATCGGCGGCGCGGTGCTCGGCATTCTGACGCAGCGTTTCAACGTGAAGGCGCTGACGATCGGCGCGATGCTGCTGTCGACGGTCCTCGTCGCGGTCTTCGGGCGCTCGCCGGAGGATCTCGCGCGCCTGTCTATGTTGTGTGCCTTCGCCGGCTTCTTCACGAACGGCGCGATCGTCGGCATGTATGCGATTTTCGCGAAGGCATTCCCGACGCACGTGCGTGCGACGGGCACGGGCGTCAGCATCGGCGTCGGTCGCGGCGGATCCGTGCTCGGCCCGATCATTGCGGGGTTCCTGTTCGACGGCGGCGTCGGGCTGCCGACGGTGGCGCTCGTGATGGGCTTCGGCTCGCTGCTCGCCGCCGGCGTGCTGATGCTCTTGAAGCTCGAGCCGACGGGGCCGGAGACGGCGGAGGGCGCGCGGGCGAAACGGGTGTCCCTGTCGCAAGCGTCGGCGTCGGCGTAATCCCGGCAGGCCGCTCGTTTACTCTTCCCGCAGCGCTCGTGTCGGATCGATGCGTCGTATGCCTGTCGGCGCGGAGCGAAGCTGGGACGAGGGTAGGGCGTGTCGATGGCGGGACACGGATTTCGGTTCCGGGACGGCGCTTCCCGCCCTTGTGCCGCGCTGCTCCCGAGCCGCCTTCCATTGTTCGGGAGCGGAGCGCTCGAACATGCTCGGCGAAACGGCCCTCCGCGGAGGGATTTCTCAAATGAGAATTGCTTCGTAAACGCCTCCGCTGAAGCGTTTTTGAAGATCCCGTGAGCCAGGCTTAGAAGATCCCGTGAGCCAGGCGTCGTCTGTCAGGCTCGACGATATGTAAGGAGGCGTCAACGATCCCGCACATGGGACACAGCGTTCGGATCCGGGACACACTCGCTCGGACCGACGCCCGTCAGAGCCCGCGACGCCAAACGTATCAGAGGGTTGTGCACGCGCGAAAGCAGGGCATGCTTGTTGCTGAGCCCTTCGAATCGATGGGCCGCAGACGCCCAAGGCGAACCCGCGAAGAATAAAGAGTCGTGGCCACGATGGACACCCTGCTTCACGATCTGCGCCTGGCGAGCCGGACGCTCGTCAAGCATCCGGGGTTCACCTTCGCCGCGGTCGTGACGCTCGCGCTCGGCGTTGGCGTGAACACCGCCGTGTTCAGCGTCGTCGACGGCGTCATGCTGCGGCCGCTGCCGTATCCGGAGCCGGAACGCGTCGTCTACCTCGTGCGCGAGCTGCCGCCGCCGTATGGACAAAGCCCGGCGCTCAACGGCTTCAAGTATGACTACTATCGCCGCAACACGACCGTGTTCGAGGCGATGGCGTTGCACGAGCCGTGGGCGACGGAGATCGGGGAGGGCGACGTTCCGGAGGAGGCGCGAGGTCTCAGAGCGTCCGCCGGCTTCTTCGACGTGAACGGGATTCAGCCGGCGCTCGGCCGCGCGTTCAGCGCCGACGAGGACGTGCCCGGCGCCGCGCCCGTCGTCGTGATCAGCGACGCGCTGTGGCGGGCGCGGTTCGGCGCGGACCCGGGCGTGCTCGGCCGGACGATCCGGCTCGGCGGCGAGGCGCATACGATCGTCGGCGTGATGCCCGCGGACTTTCGCTTTCCGGAAGCGCCCGCGTCTACCGACTTCGTCGTGCCGTATCGGCTCGACCCGGACATCCGCAATCTCAGCCACGTGCACCGCGGCCGGGCTCGGTTACGTGCGGGCGTATCGCGGGAGGCTGCGTTGGCCGAGCTCGCAGCCGTCTCGGCCCGACTCCGCGAGGATCACCCGGAGGTGCTCGGCGAGAACGTGCCCGGCCTCCGCTTCACGGACTTCACGGCCGTGCACGTCGGGAACATCGCCGCGGCGCTCTGGCTGCTGCTTGGGACCGTCACGTTCGTGCTGTTGATCGCGTGTGCGAACGTCGCAAGCCTGCTGCTCGCGAGATCCGCTGCACGGCAGCGCGAGCTCGCGATCCGGGCCGCGATCGGAGCCGGCCGCGGGCGTCTCGCACGTCAGCTGCTGACGGAGAGTCTGCTGCTCGCGCTCATCGCAGCCGGCGTTGGGCTGTTGGTCGGGCAATGGACGCTCGACCTCATGCTCGCGCTCGCGCCGGGCGACCTGCCGCGGGCGGACGAGATCGGGCTCGACGCACGCGTGCTCGGCTTCACGCTCGGCATCGCGGTACTGTCGGGCGTGCTGTTCGGCTCGGCGGCGGCGCTGCAGGTCGGGCGCGGCGATTTGAACCGCGAGTTGCGCGACGCGGGCGCGAGAAGCACGCGCGGGCGCGCCGGCCGCCGTGTGCTGTCGTCGATCGCCGCAGGTGAGGTTGCCGTGGCGGTCGTGCTGCTCGCCGGCGCGGGGCTCCTGATCGCGAGCTTCGCTGAGCTCACCCGAGCGGATCCGGGATTCGAGCCCGACGGCGTCTACGTCGCGCAGTTCCCGCGCACACCGGATGGCTATACGCCGGCGCAGGTGTGGAGCTTCGAGCGGCAGGCGTTGGAACGGATCCGGGCGCTGCCGGGTGTGACCTCGGCGGCGGTGACCTCGCTCGTCCCGCTGCGCGGGCAGATCAACATGCCGATCAGCGTGGTCGGACGGCCCGAGGCGTCCGGCAGCGTTCAGTACCGCGCGATCTCGTCCGAGTACTTCGATGCATTGCGCGTGCCGATGACGCGCGGCCGCAGATTCGTCGCCGACGACGAAGCGGCACAGGCTGCGCCCGTAGTGATCGTCAACGACGCATTTGCGCGCGCGGCCTTCGGCGACGCAAATCCGCTCGGTGAGCGGGTGGAGATCGGTGCGATCGGCGGCGTAGAGCGGCTGCCGGGCTTCGACGACCCGGTGCGCGAGATCGTCGGCGTCGTCGCGGATATGCAGGAGCTCGGCCTCGGGACGAGCCCGAGCCCGACCGTCTACGTGCCGCGCGCTCAGCTTACGGGTAGCGTGGGTCGGCTCGGCGCGTTCGTGATACGCGCCGAGGCCGAGGCCGGACTCGCGTCGAGCGTGCTCGGCGTGATTCGCGAGGTCGATCCCCGTGTGCCGGCGCCCGAGTGGAGCAGCATGATCGACGTCGTGGGCATCTCGGTCGCGCAGCCGCGCTTTTACACGGTTCTGCTGAGCGTCTTCGCGGGACTCGCCTTGACGCTCGCGGCGATCGGCATCTACGGGGTCGTCACCTTCACGGTGCGGCAGCGGACCGACGAGATCGGTATCCGCTCGGTGCTCGGGGGCGACCCGCGCGGCGTGCTCGCGCTCGTCCTGCGTCAGGCGCTCGTCCCCGTGCTGATCGGGCTCGGGATCGGGCTCGCCGCGGCGCTGGTGCTGACACGGCTGCTGCGGGGCCTGCTCTTTGGCGTCGATGCGGCGGATCCTGCGACGCTCGGCGCAGCGGCCCTCTCGCTGCTCGCCGTCGCATTCGTCGCGATATGGATACCGGCCCGACGCGCCGCGCGCGTCGACCCGCTCATCGCTTTGCGCAACGAGTGACATCGGGCTCGAACCGTGCGCGCTCGTGAGGATCGCGAAGTCACGCGGCTCTCGATCCCCGATCCCGCGCCGCGCGGATTACTCTGCCCGCCCCAAGGAACCCCAGCCCAGCTCCAAGCAACCCCGACGAAGCGGGACGGTCACGCCTCCGCAGAGGGATTTCTCAAATGAAAATCGTTCCACAAATGTCTCCGCGGAAGCGCGGTTCCGCGCTGGATGCCGGCGCCCGGCTCGCCGCCGACCGAGGACGGTCCAGCGCTGACCGGTCCGGGTGTCGTCCGCCCGTCGCAGAGATTCATCCCGCTCATCAGAGAAATCGACGTTGTATGGCTATGGCGCTCGGCGCTCGTGTTGCAATTCGATGGGGACGGTGCCAGCGCAGGGCTGGCTTTGATCGAGTCGCTCGAAGGGGCGAGACGAGGAAACCCTGGGCGTTGGTCCAAATGCGAAGCCGTGAACGGGGTGAGACAATACCGGCAACCGCATCACGAGGAGATTGCTCCATGAGCCACAATCTCGCCCGCCATCCGATACACTTGGGCGTCGGCGCGACCGCCGTCAGCGAGCCCGAGTTCACCGGGCTCGAGTGGTACGAGCAGTACATGCAGCGTCACGCGAGCGACGGGCTCGAAGGCCGGCTCGTGTCGATGTTCTCCTTCGACGCGCCCTGGGACAGCTGGGAGGTGCACCCGAACGGCCATGAGGTCGTGATCTGCACCGAGGGCGAGATCACGCTCGTGCAGGAGATCGACGGTAAGGAAGTGCGCACGACGCTGCGGCCCGGGGAGTATGCGATCAATCCGCCCGGCGTCTGGCATACCGCCGATGTAGCCGGTCGTGCGACCGCAGTGTTCATTACTGCGGGTGCCGGCACACAAGGGCGACCGCGAGCCTCGGCGCAAGCGCCCGGCGTCGGCAGGCATCCGAGTAGCTGAATACGTGTTCTCGCGGCGGCCTTCGCAGGGGCACGCCGCGAGGGAAGCCCTTACTCCGTCTGTACCCGCACGAACTTCTGCACCCGGCGGTTGTTGACGATCTCCGCCGTGTAGAGATTCCCTCTCGAATCGACGGCGATGTGATGGACGATGTCGAGCTCGCCGGCGCTCGTGCCCTTCGAGCCGACGACGCCGATTTGCGTCATCGACTGTCGATCGAAGATCACGACTCGCATCGCCCCCGAGTCGACGACGTGAAGGAGCGCCTGGGCCGGATCCGGCGAGAACGCGAAGCCCGCCGGCACCGGGACGACGTCGCTTCCTTCGTTCGTCACGCGGACCTGTCGCAGGAACTCGCCGTCGGGCGTGAACAGCTGGATGCGGTTGTTGATCCGATCGGCGACGTAGACGACGCCGTCGTTCGAGACCTTGATCGCGTGGGGTAAGCCGAACTCGGGCGGACCCTCGGGCGTCGTCTGCGGCTGCGGGGTCGGCACGTTCGGCGCGAACGTCGGCGGCGGCGGGTTGCCGAACGCGCCCCACATGCGCTTGAACGCGCCGGTCTCCGAGTCGAACACGATGACGCGCTTGTTGCCGTAGCCGTCGGCGACGTAGATCTCCTTCGCGTCGGTGTCGACGAAGGCGTCGGTGGCCTGATGCACGTTCTCGGTGTCGAGGTTACCGGTGCTTCGGCCGCTCTCGCCGATCTGCATCACGAGCTCGCCGTCCATCGTGAACTTCATGATCATGTCGTCGCTGACGCCGGGCGTCGTGGGCCGGGGCCAGCCGGCGCGGCCGCCGAGCCACACGAAGTCGTTCGCGTCGACGAAGATGCCGTGCTCGCGTCCGAGCCACGGCGTGCCTTCGTCCGGTCCGCCCCAGCTCCGCAGGAGGTTCCCCTCCTGATCGAACTGGAGCACCGGCGGCGCGGCGTTCGCCCGCTGCTCCGCGGGAATCGATTGCGGCACATGCAGCACCCAGACGTTGTCGTTGCGGTCGACCGAGACCGACGTCACCTCGCCGAGCACCCAGTCGTTCGGCAGGGTCGGCCACGTCGGGTCCACTTCGTACTGCGGCGGACGCGCGGCGGGCTGGGCGCGGCTCACGTGGGCGACGCAGAGCGCGAAGGCCGGCAGCACGACCGCGCAGGCACGCGGCCACGAAAGACGTGTGATGTTCATCGTGCGACTCGATACGGCGGATCAATCGGTGAACGGAGCATGACGGTTCAGCGCAGCGAGCGGTCGTCGCAAGCGTCGGTCTGATACGGAACGTTCGACGGGTAAACGACATCGGAGCCGGTGTACGGCTCGACGAAGTAGAGCGGGTCGACGGCGACGAACTCGCGCCTGAGCGCCATCGATTCGACATCGAGCGAGAAGCGCTCGGTAAGCTCGAGGGCCTCGCTGTGGACCAGGCCGCGCGTGAGCGGCCCCGCGCGCACGCCGACCGTGTGCACGATCAGCACGTCGTTCTCCCAGCGCCCGATCGAATGACCGGTGAGGCTCGGCTCGGGATCGTCGGGATGATCGGCCTGGTCGAGATGAATCGTCCGCGCGTAGCCGAACTTGCCGTACTCGAGGCGGATCGTCTTCTCGTCCTGCGTGATGCGGTTGACCGGGCTGTCGTAGCTCCAGTCCATGACGATGCTGATCGGCTCGCAGCGCATCGCGGGATTCGGCGCCGCAGCGGCGGCCGCGGCGGCCGCCTGGCCGGCCTCGGTCAGCGGCACGCGGCCGGTGAAGAGCCGGGAAGCGGCCTCGGGTGAGAACAGCGACTCGTCGGGACGGCGGCCCGGCGATGCCGAGGTCTCGGCCTCTTCGGCGGCGGCCTGCGCTTCGCTGAGCGGCACGAGCGCACCGTGCACGCCGCGCGGGTCGGCCATGACGAGCTGCTCGGCGGCCCAAAGACCCGCGATGTTCGGGTCGCCGTTCGGCAGGCGCGCCGTACGCGGCGTCGACGGCACCGCGACCGGCGGTATGCGCTGGCCGTAGCGGTCGATCGAGCTGCCGTCGGCGAAGACGAGCGTGCTGACGTAACAGGCTCCGGGATCGTTGCGGTCGGGCGCGCCCTTGATCGTGACCTCTTCGCCCACCGCGAACATCGCGGGCGTCCAGCCCGAGCGCCGCAGCGTCGTCGCCGAGCGCATCTCGCAACGCATCGCGACGCGCTCGCCGTCGGCGCCGGTCACGTCGAGATAGAGCCACGAGTGGGGATTCACGAACGCGACGTCGCTGATCGTGCCGGTAATCTCGATCTCCTTCGTCATGTCGAAGGTGCCGAAGCCGTGATGCGCGAAGGCGGAGGGCGTGCAGAAGGCAAGCACGACGAAGAGGTTCGATCTCACCGGCGGACCTCCTTTCTAAGGGGCTGTGACCGCGTCACGTGTCGATACCGAGCTCTCGGCGCACCAGGCGCGCGCCTTCGACGAGCGCGCAAAGCTTTCCGAACGCAACGTCGCGCTCGAGGTACTTCATGCCGCAATCCGGCGCCGCGACGAGCCGCGACGGCGGAAGGTGCCGCAGCGCGGCGCGGATCCTGTCCGCGACCGTTTCCGCCGGCTCGACGCCGGCGCTGCCGAGATCGAGCACGCCGAGCACGACCGTCTTGTTCGCGAGCTCGGCGAGCACGCCGACGTCGAGGCGCGGCTGCGCCGCTTCGATCGAGATCTGCGTCGCCGCCGTGTCGGCGAGCGGCGTCAGGAACGCATAGCGGCCGGGCTTGTGCGAAACGAGCGCGGCGTAGCCGAAGCAGACGTGGACGGCGGTCGTCGCCTCGAGCCCTTCGAGCGCGCGGTTGATCGCGCGGACGGCATAGCGCCGCGCGGCCTCGACGCGCGACTCGAGCCACGGCTCGTCGAGCTGAATGACGTCGGCGCCCGCGGCCTCGACGTCCTTCGCCTCGGCGTTGACGGCTTCGGCGAACGCGATCGCGAGCGCCTCGTCGTCCCGATAGTGCTCGTCGTCCGCCTGCTGAGCGAGCGTGAACGGTCCCGGCAGCGTGACCCGGATCCGGCGCGACGTCGCAGCGCGCAGGAACTCGACGTCGCGGACGAGCACGGGCCGCGGGCGATGCACCGGGCCGACGATTCGCGGCACGACCGAGCGCTTGCCGAGCCGGTTCACGATCGAGCCGGGACGCTCGAGGTCGATGCCTTCGAGCGCCGTCGCGAAGCGGTTCGAGTAGCTCTCGCGCCGGACCTCGCCGTCGGTGATCACGTCGACGCCGGCGCGCTCCATGTCGCGGATCGCGAGCAGCGCCGCCTCGTCCTGAGCGGCTTCGAGCCGGTCCGGCGCGACGCGCCAGAGCGCCTGGTCGCGCACGCGCGGCACCCTGCCGGCGAGGCGCGAGCGGTCGATCAGCCAGTCCGGCTGCGGATAGCTGCCGACGACCGTCGTCTCGATCATTCGAACGTGCTCGTGTGCTCGGTGTTGTTCGGCGTGCGATCGCCCGCGAGCCAGCGGGCGAGCTCGCGGTGCGCATCGGCGCGGCGCCTCGCCGCGATCTCATCGGCATCGGGCGGATCGAGCGTGAGCTCGAGCTTCAGGTCGTCCGGCGTCGCCACGTAGAGCGAGCGGCAGTAGCCGTGGTCGGTCACGCGATAACGAACGCCAGCGGCCTTGAGCCTCCGTTCCGTCTCGTCGAAGTGCTCGCGATCGACCTTGAGCGCGATATGCGGAAAACGGGCCTCCCGCGGCTCCCGCGCACGAAACCGTTCGTAGTCTTCGGGGTCGGCGAACTGGAAGAACGCGAGCGCGCCCCCGTCGGCGAGCGCGTAGAACGTGTGGCAGTACTCGAGCTCTCGACCGGCCTCCGGGTTGTACGTGCGCTCGCACCAGGTCGCGACGAGCGGCATGCCGAGCAGATCCTCGAAAAACCGGCGATTCGCTTCCTGGTCCTTCGTGACCCACGCATGGTGATGCAGACGGAGCGGCAGGGGCATCGCGCTGATCTCCTCGAGGTCTTCCGAGCACAAGATCATACACGGAGCCGGGAAGAAATCTGCCGCGCCCGAGGGTTCGATGTTACGATCGCCGCACCACGGCCCCCGGGGGAGGGCGGATGTCAGAAGCGTCGAGGGTCGACGTCGCCGATGTGATCGATCGGCGGCCGATCGGCCGCTTTCAGTGGATGCTGTTCGCGCTCTGCGCGATGTCGCTGATCATGGACGGCTTCGACGTGCAGGCGATGGGCTACGTCGCGCCGGAGGTCATTCCGGAGCTCGGCATGTCCGGCGGCGAGCTCGGCCTGATCCTCGCCGCGGCGAACGTCGGTCTGCTGGTTGGCGCGCTGTTCTTCACCGTGCTTGCGGACCGTATCGGCCGCCGGCCCGTGCTGATCTTCGGCACGCTCTTCTATTCGGTGATGGCGCTCCTCACCGCGCGGGCGGACAGCACGACCGAGCTCCTCGTGCTGCGCTTCGTCGCCGGGGTCGGCATGGGCTCGATCATTCCGAACGCGACCGCGCTGATCGGCGAATACAGCCCGGCGCGCCGCCGCATCACGCTGATCATGACGATCACGGTCGGGTTCACCGCCGGTGCGGCGCTCGGCGGGCTCGTCGCGGCCTGGCTGATGCCGCAGTTCGGCTGGCGCTCCGTGTTTTACTTCGGCGGCGCGATTCCGCTCGTCATCGGCGTGCTGATGATCTTCTGGCTGCCGGAGTCGCTGCAGTTCCTCGTCGTGCGCCGGCGGCTCGCCGAGGCCGCGCGCTGGCTCGCGCGCGTCGAGCCCGGCGTGCGCATCGGGCCCGCGACCGAGCTCGTCGCGGCCGAGGAGAGCCGGGGCGGCGTGCCGGTCTTCGACCTTCTCCGCGACGGGCGCGCGGGCGTCACGTTGCTCTACTGGGCGGTCAACTTCACGAACCTGCTGAATCTCTATTTCCTCGCGGGCCTGCTGCCGACGATTCTGACCCGCAGCGGATTCGCTTCGTCGTCGTCGGCGCTGATCGGCGGCGCGATGCAGCTCGGCGGCACGATCGGAACGTTCGGCCTTGCATGGCTGATCTCGAGAAAGGGGTTCACGCCGATGCTGACGCTGACGTTCGCGGTCGCGGCGGCGTCGATCGCGCTGATCGGCAGCTCGGCCGTGCTGTCGTTCGCGCCGCTCGTGACCTTCGTCGTCTTCGTCGCCGGCTGGTGCGTGATCGGCGGGCAGCCCGGCTTGAACGCGCTCGCGGCGACGTACTATCCGACGTCGATGCGCTCGACGGGGATCGGCTGGGGACTCGGCATCGGCCGCCTCGGCGCGATCGTCGGCCCGCTGATCGGCGGGCGGCTGCTCGACCTCGACTGGTCCACGCAGCAGGTGTTCGTCGTTTTCGCATTGCCGGCGGTCGTGTCGACGCTCGTGATGGTGGCTCTGCACGTGCTGCTGCGTGCGCCAGGTGCCGTACGGCCGGTGCAGCAGGCGGTGTGACGAATACCGAGTCACGCCGAGCCCGTCCGGGCTTCGGTCGATTCGTTGCGATCTCGCGACTGGTACGCATCCTGCATGCCGTTCGCCGTTCCCCTCGCCGTGCAGGCGACCGAACGGAGGGCCTACGATGCGTGCCGCCGCAGCTCCGTCTCGTACGTCTCTCGGATCCGCCGCCGTCGTTGCGGCGCTGTGCCACACGTCGGCGTTCGCGCAGATCGAGGAAGTCATCGTCACCGCCCAACGGCGCGAGCAGGCGCTGCAGGAGGTCGGTGCGGCGGTGACCGCCGTCGACGCCGGGCGGCTCGACTCGCAGCGCATCGAAACGCTCGAAGACCTGCAGATGATCGTGCCGAGCATCACGCTCGGCAACGACTTCAACATGGCGAAGCTCTTCATCCGCGGCGTCGGTGCGAATACGTCGACGACGGGCAGCGAGACCGGGGTCGCGATGCACGTCGACGGCGCGGTGATCTCGCGCGCGGAGGCACAGCTCACGTCGATGTTCGACCTCGAGCGCGTCGAGGTGCTGCGCGGGCCGCAAGGCACGCTCTATGGCCGCAATGCCGTCGGCGGGTCGGTCAACCTGATCACGCGAAAGCCGACGACGGAATTCGAGGGCTACGTGCGCGCGACCCTCGGAAACTTCGATCAGCTCGACCTCGAGGCCGCGGCCGGCGGCCCGCTCACCGATCGCGTGCTCGGCCGGGTGGCCGTGAGGAGCGACTCGCGCTCGGGCTTCGGCGTGAACCCGGTGACCGGCCGCGACGTCGACGACCTGAACAGGCAGATGGCCCGCGCGCACCTCCAGTTCCTCGCGTCGGATGCGCTGTCGTGGCTCCTGACCGGCGAGATCTATACGCAGCGGGATGCGTCGAGAGCGCTGAAGTTTCGCGCGGAGAGCTACCCCGGCGTGCCGCGGCTCGCATCGCCCGGCGGCGGCGGATATGCCGCGGAGCCGCGCGACCTCGCGTCCGAGTTCGATCCGGAGAGCGTAACGGACACGTGGTCCGTGACGTCGACCGTCGACTGGCAGCTCGGCGACCGGCTGACGTTCCGGAACATCACGAACTACCGCGAGTTCGACGGGTTCATCCAGCAGGACCTCGATCTGTCGGCCGTCGTCAGCAGCCTCGCGACGAACGGCTTCAACACGAGCGTGCAGCGGCGCGACGTCGAGGACAGGCAGAGGAGCACGGAGTTTCAGATCAACTACGACACCGACCGCGTGAACGCCGTGTTCGGCCTCTTCCTCTTCAACGAGGACCAGGCGCCGGTCGACACCGTCGGGCTGACGCCGCTCCTCGGGCAGCCGCATATCCTCGACACGATGGCGGATCCCGCGAGCGGCCGGTTCCCGCCGATCGGCCCGACGGGGCTGTCGATCGACGGGCAGTTCGTCCCCGAGTTTCCGATCGGTCCGGAGTTCCCGCTCGACATGTGCGATACGGCGAAGCATGCAGGCGGCGGCCTCGCGGGCGTCGACGTGTTGCCGCCGAAGCGGGTGTGCCTCGAGTCCGACCTCGGCACCGAGGTCTGGGCGCTGTTCGGGCAGGCCGTCATCGGTTTGACCGACAGCCTGTCGCTGAAGGTCGGCGGCCGCTACAACGACGAGAAGCGCACGTCCGCGAATCCGTCGTTCGTCGTCGCGCGCAACGGACTCGGGCCGATCCTGATCACGACGACCGAAGGCACCTCGGTGTCGCGCACGTTCGAGGACTTCACGCCGACGTTCGGGATCGAGTGGCGGCCGGGCGGGGACGGAGGCTCGCTCTTCTACGTGACGGCCGCCGAGGGATTCAAGGCCGGCGCGGGAGAGAATGCCGCCGGCAGCACGATCATCGTCGACCCCGAGACGGTCGAGAACATCGAGGCGGGCTTCAAGACGACGCTGCTCGACGGCAATCTCGCGCTGAACATCGCGGCGTTCGCGTACGAGCTCGAGGGTCAGCAGATCAACAAGACGATCAGCGGCGGTCCGGCCGGATTCAGCACGATCTTCGAGAACGCCGCGCAGACGTCGGCCGAAGGCGCGGAGATCGAGCTGTTCGGGCGGATCACCGATCGGTTCAGCCTCAACGCGTCGGTCGCCTATCTCGATTCGCAGTACGACGACTTCCTGACGTCCGATCCGCTGAATCCCCGCAACGTGCAGACGCCGGGCCCGCCGGGATTCCCGGAAGATCCGACCGGCTTCAACCCGAACGAGCCCGAGGTCCAGCTCGCGGGCAATCCGACGCGGAACTCGCCCAAGTGGTCCGCGAACCTGCACGTCGAGTACGACCTCCCGGTCGACATCGCGGGCGGCTCGCTGATGTTCTTCGCCGACGCGTTCTATCGCGACGACACGTACTTCACGGAGTTCGCGCGGCTGCTCGAGGGGGCCGAGTCGTACACGATGGTCGACTGGGGCGTGCTGTTCACCGCGCCCGACGAGCGGCTGACGGCGGAGCTGTGGGTGAAGAACGCGAGCGACGTCACACGCGCGAGCAGCACGTTTGCGCTCGCGACGGCTCGGGTCATCGGCGTGACGTACCTGCCGCCGCGGCGCTACGGCGTGACGCTCAGCTACGACTTCTGAGCCGGGCCGCTCGATCGGGCGCAGGCCGCGTCGCTCGATCGGGCGCAGGGCGCGTCGCTCGTCGACCGGACCCCGTCACTCGGCGCCCGGACGTCGTCACTCGGCCCTGCGCAGACCTTCCGTGAGCTCGATGGTCACGCCGTAAGGGTCGACGAGCCTCGCGACGGCGATGCCGCCGTGCGCGTCGTCGATGTGATAGGGCTCCGCGAGCTCGATGCCCTTCGCGGCGAGCTCCTCGCAGAAGCGCTCGAGGTCTCTGACCTCGAAGCCGACGTGATCGACGGCGCGGCCTCGCGTCGGCACGAGCTCTTCCTCCGGTAGCCAGGAGAAGAAATTCAGCATGTAGCCGACGCCCGGCAGGTCGGCGCCGATGAAGTAGTCGGTCTGCCCGGGGCGCAGCGTCGCATCGAACGCCTTCATGTACCACTGCTGCATCTCGACGAACGCCTCGTTCACGAAGTGCACATGGTGATGCTTGATCGGCGGCGCGTCGGCGTCCATGTTCGTCACGAGCTCGATCTTCACGCCGTCCGGGCCGAGCAGGTACTCGAAGCGCCCGTAGTTCCCGGCCGTGGGCGGGCTCGCGGTCTGGCCCGGTCCGGGCTCGCGGCCGACGGTGCGCTCGTAGCCGTTCGCGACGGCCCGCGCGGCGACCTCCGCGACGTCCGGCACGGCGAAGCCGATATGGTCGAACGACGTGCCGCGCGTCGGGCCCGTCGGCGGCTGCTCGTGCAGGAACAGGTAGATGTCCGGAAACTCGATGACCTCGACCCCGGACGACCCGAGCTCAACTGCCTTGCCGCCGAGCGTATCGACCCAGAACCGCTCGTGCTCGTCGATGCTCGTGACGTTCAGGTGGTAATGGCCGACGATCACGCGCGCGTCCCGGTTCGAAAGCTCCGCGTCGGCCGACACCGAAAGCAGGACCAGCACCGCGATCGGCAATACCGCGCGGCCGATGACCGCCGCGGTGGCGCCGCGCGAGAGCGATTGCGAGCTCATGTTCCCCTCCGCGATACGAGATAGGCGACGAGATCGGCGATTTCCTGCTCGGTGAGCTTGCCCCGGTACGACGGCATCGACGCGTCGACGAAGCCGTGCTCGCGCAGGTCGGCCTTCTCGAACGAGCGGAGCTGCTCGTCGAGATCGAGGAGCTGCACGGTGAAGGTGTCGTGGTTCAGCAGCCGGCCGGTGACCTCTTCGCCGGAGCGCGTGACGACCCGGTAGAACCGATTGTGCGCCTGCACCTCGACGGCCGGGTCGAGGATGGACGCCATCAGATCGCCCGCGCGGCGAAACCGGCCGATCCGGCTCAGGTCCGGGCCGATGCGGCCGCCGCGGCCGTCGATGCGATGGCAGTCCGTGCACCGGCCCTTGCCTTCGAACAGGGCCTTGCCGCGCTCGGCGTCGCCGGCGAGCCTCGGCTCGTCGCGCGGCCGCGCGTTGTCTCGGAGGAACAGCACGAGATCCTCGATCTCGTCCTCGTCGAGGTCCGCAGGGCCCATCTCGGTGTTCGGGATCCCGTTCATGATGATGTCCGCGAGCTCGTGGTCGGTCAGCGGGCGACGGAACCGGCCGCGGCCGAGATCGATCCCGTCGACCGCGTCGCCGTTCTCGCCGTGACACTCCGCGCACGCGGACGCGTAGAGGCTCGCCGGATCCTCCGCCTCGAACGCGTGCTGCGCGGTTGCCGGGGCGACGGGGCCGAAGACGAGCACGGCGGCGAACGATCGATATAAAGCAGCGCTACGCATTGACGGGCTCATCGGGAACGCTCGTCGATGGTACGGCATCGCGACGACGCCGCAAGGGGGCGCCTCGATCGGGAGGCATCGAGCCGCAAGCACGACCGGCGAGAGGCGGTTCGCGTCCTTCGACCGCCGGACGTAGAATCGTCGTTCATCGACTGGATAGTCGCAGGACAGGTAGCGGACTGGACGACATGGCGAAGAACCTGGAAGAAGCGATCCGGCAAGCCGGCAGCCCCGTGAAGCTCTTGTGGAACTCGACGATGCCGCCGGCGATCGTGCCGCGCGTCGTGCCCGAGTTCACGAACTGGCGCGACGAGCAGCTTGCGTGGCGCCGCACCGCGGTCCTCTATGACCAGTCGCACCACATGGCGGACCTGAACATCAAGGGCCGCGACGCGCTGAAGCTGATCAGCGCGCTCGGCATCAACAGCTTCCGACACTTCCCGGTCGACATGGCCAAGCAGTTCGTCGCGGTCAATCACGACGGCTACGTGATCGGCGACAACATCCTGTTCCACCTCGACGACGACGAGTATCACGCGGTCGGCATTCCGCCGTCGATCAACTGGCTGCACTACCACGCGGTCACCGGGGGCTACGACGTTCAGGTGTGGCGGGACGACAATTCGTTCTACAGGAAGGGCGATCCCGTCCTGTACCGCTACCAGATCCAGGGCCCGGGTGCGATGGACGTGATCCGCGCGGCGACCGGCCAGGAGCCGCCGAAGGTCCGCTTCTTCCATATGACGCGTCTGCGCATCGCGGGCAAGGAAGTCCGCGCGCTCCGCCATGGCATGGCCGGAGAGCCCGGCTTCGAGATCTGGGGACCGTGGGCGGACCACGACGCCGTGCACTCGGCGCTGCTCGAGGCCGGACGCAAGCACGGCCTCGTCCAGGTCGGCGGCCGGGCCTACCACACGAATGCGCTCGAGTCCGGCTGGCTGCCGCGCCCGCTGCCCGCGATCTATACCGGCGAGAAGCTCAGGCCCTATCGCGAGTGGCTGACGCAGAACGCGTACGAGACGACGGCGCCGCTCGGCGGCAGTTTCTACTCCGAGAACATCGAGGACTACTACTTCACGCCGTACGAGCTCGACTACGGCCGTCTCATCGGCTTCGATCACGACTTCATCGGCCGCGAGGCGCTCGAGCGGATGCAAGCGGACGGCACCGCAGAGCGGCGCAGGAAGGTCACGTTCGTGTGGAACGGCGACGACACCGCTGCTGCGTACGGCTCGATGTTCCACGACGCGCCGGGCGCGAAGTTCATCAACCTGCCGATGTCGCTCTACGATACGTTCCATGCCGACCGCATCGAGGCGAACGGCAAGATCGTCGGCCTGTCGACGTGGACCGGCTACTCCGCCAACGTGCGCCGGATCCTGTCCTTGGGCACGATCGACGCCGAGCTCGCCGAGCCCGGCACCGAGGTGACGCTCGTCTGGGGCGAGGACGTGCCGTCGGCGAAGGTGCAGGTCGAGGAGCACGTGCCGTTCAGGATCCGCGCTACGGTCATGCCGGCGCCGCTCGTCGAGAAGGCGCGCACGGCCTATCGGTCGAACGAGGGTCTCGGCTAGCCGCCCGTCCGAGGCGCTCGCAGCACTGAGGCGCATCGCTCGTCGCACGGGCGCCGAGCGCGGGCGGCCGCGCCTCGATCTCAGCGCCGCGGCAGCACCTCGCGCTCGATGTAGCTCGCGACGTCGTGAAGCTCCTCGAGGCTGTACGTGCCGCCGAACGGCGGCATCGCGGTGCCGGCGATGCCTTCGCGCGCCGTCGCGATGATGTCGACGAGCGCGAGATCCCGCGTGAACGGCTTGCCGAGCTGCGTGCCTTCGCCGTTCGGGCCATGGCAGGCGATGCAGACGGTGCGGTAGATCTCGGCGCCGCGCGCGAGGTCGGCCGTGCGGCCGAGATCGAAGCCCGCGAGGAACGCGAGCGGGTCGGCTAAGTCGTGCGCTTCCGCCTCCGGAGCGTTCGACTCGCCCTCGGGCAGCGGGTCGCCCGAGCCCGGCGGCAGCGACTCGATCGTGCCTTCGAGCGAGAAGAGCCAGAGGCCGTCGTTCAGGCGGCCGCCGGTCACGCCGCCGCCGGCGATCCCGGCGAGGTACTGCACGCCCTCGTGCTCGAACGTCGTCACCGTCGTCGTGAAGCCGCCGTCGGTCTGGAACGACCAGAGGCGCTGGCCGGTGTCGCTGTCGAGCGCGGTCAGCTCGCCGTTGAAGCGGCCGGCGAAGATCAGGCCGCCCGCCGTCGTGATCGTGCCGGCGCAGCGGTTGTCGAGGAGGCGGCGCCACGCGACCTTGTGGTTCGTCACGTTCATCGCGACGAGCGTGTTGCGGATATCGGTGCCGATGTCCCGCGCGCTGCCGAAGGTGCCCTGCACGTAGCGGCGCGAATCGTCGCCGGGCTCCGGGCCGATCGTCGCGTTCGGGTCGCCGCCGCGGCCGCGCCCGGGGCCGTCGCCGGCGCAGATGTACATCAGATTGTTCTCGACGTTGTACGAGCTCGGGTGCCACGTGACCCCGGAGAACGGGCGCCAGATCGCCTCGACGTCGTTGTTGAACGGCGTGAACGTCCGGCCGGCGTTGCGCAGGATGCCTTCGAAGTGCTCGCCGACGACGTCGATCTCGTGCCGGACCACCGGGTCGCCCTGCGGAATCGGCTGCGTCGCGGCCGTCGCCTGGATGCGGTCCTGCGGCACGGGCGTCTCGACGACCGGCGTCAGCGGTACGCCGCTCGTGCGGTCGAGAATGTAGAGGTAGCCGGCCTTCGACACGGCGGCGATGCCCTTGCGCGGGATCCCGTCGAACTCGGCATCGAACAGGATCGTCGGGTTCGGCGCGTCGTAGTCCCAGATGTCGTGGCGCACGAGCTGGAAGTGCCAGCGGTACTCTCCGGTGTCGACGTCGAGCGCGACGACCGACGCGGTGAACAGGTTGTCGCCGGGACGGATCGCGCCGTTCAGATCGGGACCCGCGTTGCCGGTCGAGAAGTAGAGCATGCCGAGCTCGGGATCGACGCTCGGCGTCTGCCAAACGGGTGCGCCGCCGTACTTCCACGCGTCGTTGTCCTGCGGCCACGTCGCGTGCCCGATCTCGCCGGGGCCCGGAATCGTGTAGAAGTTCCAGACCTGCTCGCCCGTGCGCGCGTCGTACGCGCTGATGCGGCCGCGAACCGCGTACTCGCCGCCCGTGAATCCGATGATGACCTTGCCGTCGTAGTAGAGCGGCGCGGCCGTGATGCCGTAGCCTTCCGCCGGGTCCGCCGCGAGCATCTCCCAGACCACGTCGCCGGTGCGCTGGTCGAGCGCGACGAGACGGCCGTCGAGCCGGCCGACGAAGATCTTGCCGTCGCCCATGCCGACGCCGCGGCTCAGCCGGCCGCAGCAGACCACCGTTTTCTCGAAGTCGACGTTGCCCCTGTACGTCCACAGGAACTTGCCGGTCTCGACGTCGACGGCGAACACGTCGTTGTCGCCCGTCACGACGTACAGCACGCCTTCGTAGAACAGCGCCTGGGCCTGGTGCGAGTAGCCCGGCCCCGTTCCCGAGCCGCCGAGACTGATGCGCCGGACGGCCTTGAGATCCTTGACGTTGCTGCGATTGATCTGCGCGAGCGTCGAGTAGCGCTGGTTGTAGATGTTGCCGCCGTTCGTGACCCAGTTGCGGGACGGCAGCGCAACGAGCTCGGCGGCGGCGAAGGCCGGTGCGGGAGCGGGCTGCTGCGCCTCGGCTGCCGGAGTCACGGTGACGGACAGCAAAGCACCGAGCGCCGGCACGGCGCTCCGCGAGCGCGATCGGAACATGATCAGGCGGTCCCCCTTGGAGTTTTCGCCCGAGTATATAAGAGCTTGGGCGCCCCGACGGCGACGGGGCGCCGAGCGGTGTCCGTCGACCTCGCGTGTCCTGCGCGCAACTGATCGCGCTCGTGCTTGTCACTGCTGGCTTGCGGCCGTCATGGCGCCGTAGTAACAATACGACTGGCAACCGTGCCGGCGCAGGTGGGGAGAACCAATGATCGCCGGAGCGTCAGCCGGCCTGCGGGCGATCCGCTGCCGGCGTCCTGACCGTCCGGTGCGCTCGATACGATCGGGTTTCGAGAGCCGCGCGCGAAGGGAGCACGCGCGGCTGCAGGGGGGAGAACCGTCAGCGACATATACCGTCGCCGCGTCTGCGGAGACGGGGCGCTGTTGCTTGAAGAACCGAAGGGGGAGACAGACATGAACGATCGAATCTGTTGGCGCACGCCGCCTCGTATCAGTAATGGCCCATACGACCGTTCACCGCGGCGCTTACCGCGCGTCCGCGCGTGCGCTGCCGCCGTCGCGTCCGCGCTGATCGGCGGCACGGCGCTCGCGCAGGACGTCGGCCCGGTCGAGGAGATCATGGTCACCGGCTCGCGCATCGCGACGTCCGGCGCGAACACGCCGACGCCGGTGACGGCCGTCGGCGTCGAAGACCTGCAATCGATGGCGCCCGGCACGTTCATCGACGCGCTGAAGCAACTGCCGCAGTTCTACAACACGATCACGACGCAGCAGGCGGTCGGCGGCTCGGTCGCGTCCGGCGGCAGCAACGTGAACCTGCGGGGCGCCGGTGCGGAGCGGACGCTGGTGCTGCTCGACGGGCGCCGAGTCGGCCCGGCGAACAAGTTCGGCACGGTCGACATCGGCATCATACCGGAGACGCTCGTGCGCAGCGTCGAGGCGGTCACCGGCGGCGCGTCCGCGGCGTACGGCGCCGATGCGGTGTCGGGCGTCGTGAACTTCCTGCTCGATACCGACTTCGCCGGCGTCAAGTACTCGGCGCAGGTCGGGACGACGACGTACGGCGACGGCGACAACTATCGCGTCGGCATCGCGTACGGCACGGACGTCGGACAGCGCGGCCACATCATCGCGTCGGCCGAATACTTCGAGACCGACGGCATCGAGGGCTTCGGCTCGCTGCAGGACCGCAGTGACTTCTACGACCTGAAGGCGCTGGTCACGAATCCCGATCCGAACGGACCGACCTTCCTGACGCGACGGTTCGTAAGCCCGACGAACTACACCGCCGGTGGCATCATTCTCGAGCCGGGATCATCGCTCGACCACGTGGAGTTTCTGCCGGACGGCTCGGGTCAGTTCCGGCCGCTGCCGTTCAGCGGCGTCGGCCGCCTGAGCGGCGGCTGCAACTGCCAGGCCCGTCCGACGCTCGAGTACGGCGTCGACTCGGACACGCAGGTCGATACGCCGGCCGACCGGACGAGCCTGTTCGCGCATTACGACCTCGATCTGAACGAGCGCAACACGTTCTTCGCGGAGACGCTCCTCGCCAACAACTTCACGGACCCGAACTGGCAGACCGTGGCGCTGCTCGGACCGTGGCAGGGCAGGCTGTTCGTCGACAACCCGTTCCTCCCCGAGGAGATCCGGCAGACGATGGAGGAGGAGGGCCTCGAGTCGGTCGGCTTCGGCATCTTTACGCCGAATCTGCCGGGCAATCCGTTCTCGGGCGCGCGCCTGCAGGGCAAGAACCGTTACGTGCAGGTGACGACCGGGTTCAGCCACAGCCTCTCGGACAGTTTCCTCGCGGGCGGCTGGACGCTCGACACCTACGTGCAATACGCACAGAACAAGCAGGAAACGATCGTGCCCGGCGGCATGCGGGTGGATCGCCTGTTCTTCGCGATGGACGCCGTGACCGGCCCGGACGGCAACCCGGTGTGCCGGGTGACGCTGGCCAATCCGGGCGTCTTCGACAAGTGCGTGCCGATCAACCTGATCGGCGGTCTCGATGCGGTGACGCCGGAGGCGGCCCGGTACGTGACGGACGACGGCAAGGTCGCGCGCGGCAGGACCACCGAGAAGGTGGCGGAGGTCACGTTGACCGGCGACCTCACGAGCGGCTCCGGCGTGCTCGGCCCGATCTCGGCCGCTTTCGGTCTGTCGTGGCGGCAGCAGAACCTGCGCGTGCGCACGCCCGACCCGTGCGACGAGTTTCCGTGCACAGTCGATAACGTGCGCTTGAGCGATCTCGGTTTCCTGACGCCCGATCTGCGCGGCGTCCTTCCCGAGACCGATCCGCGGGGCATTCCCGGCCTGAGGCACGTGCCGGCCGGCTTCGCCGGCGATGCGAACTCGAGCACGGTGCTGTTCTCGAGCCAGCGCGACGTCCTCGGCGGATACAGCGTGCGCGAGGCGTTCGTCGAGTTCCACATCCCGCTGTTCGACGGCAGGCTGAACCTCGACGAGGCGTACCGCTTCGCGAGCTATACCGGCAGCGGCGACGAGCCGGCGTGGAAGACCAGCGTGTCGTTCCAGGCCACGGAGCGCTTCCGGATCCGAGCCACGCGCTCGCAGGACGTGCGCGCGCCGACGCTTCGCGAGCGCTTCGAGCAGCAGCGAGGCGGCGTGAATGTGCGCGATCCGCTGAACAACAACGACACGATCAGCACCGCGTCGTTCTCAGGCGGTAACCCGAACGTCGGCCTCGAGACCGCCACGACGAACACGATCGGCTTCGTCTTCGAGCCGCTCGACCGCTTCTCGGTGACGCTCGACTGGTACGACATCGACCTCGACGGCGCAATCGGACAGCTCGGCTTCCAGACGATCGTCGACACGTGCGCCGAGTCCGGCGGCACGTCGTCGCTCTGCGAGTTCGTCATCCGCGACGCGGCCAATCAGATCGTCCGAGTCGACAACCTGTTCATCAACCTGTCGAACCAGAGGATCAACGGCGTCGACGCGGAGTTCAACCTGACCGGCATCGAGCTCGGAGGAGGCACGCTCGGCTGGCGTCTGTTCGCGACACGGCTGAACGAGAACTCCGTGCTGACCCCGGGCAGTCCGCGCGACGAGCGGGCCGGCGACATCGGCCTCAGCCTGCCGGAGGACAAGGTCACGACCAGCCTGACCTACTCGCGCGGGCCGTGGTCGCTGTTCCTGCAGGGGCGGTACATCGGCGACGGCATCCTGAACAGGAACTTCGAAGAAGGCGTCGACGTCGACGACAACACGGTCAGCTCGGTCTTCTACACGGACCTGACGTTCCGGTTCAGCGGCCGGGACGGCGCGGCGCCTTGGCAGGTCTTCTTCACCGCGAACAACGTGTTCGACCGGGCGCCGCCGGACACGTTCGGGCAGCTCGGCCGTGCGGGCGTGCCCGGGCCGAACTCGATCCTATACGACACGATCGGTCGGCGATTCACCGCCGGTGTGCGCGTGAGCTACTGACGGCGGTGCGATGCGCGGCGGCCCTCCGCCGCGCATCGCCGATTTGTCTTTGACGCCGGCCTGCCTTTCATGTAAATCGGCTTCGGGCGGCGATCGCTGCGGAGCCTATGGTCGGGGGAGGCAGGTCCGCGCATGGACGAATCACGAGAAGAAGACGGCGGAGGTCGCGGACGCGCGGACCCGGACGGGGAGCTGTACCGCTCGCTGCACGCGAGCGCCGAGTTTCAGACGCTGCGCCGGCGCTATCGCGCGTTCGCCTTTCCGGCGACGGCCGTGTTTCTCGGCTGGTACCTCCTCTACGTCGTGCTGTCGAGCTGGGCGAAGGGCTTCATGAGCATCGAGGTGCTCGGCAACGTCAACGTCGCCCTGGTCCTCGGTCTGCTGCAATTCGTGTCGACCTTCGCGATCGCGTGGCTCTACGCGCGGCACGCGGATCGCGAGCTCGATCCGATCGCGCGCCGGCTCGAGCGTCGCTACGACGAGGAGACCGGCCGATGACGCCGCAGCTCCTCACGACGACGCTGTTCCTCGCGGTCGTCGCGGCGACCGTCGCGGTCACGGTCTGGGCGAGCCGGCAGACGTCGGGCGCGAACGACTACTACGCCGGCGGGCGATCGTTCAGCGCGTTCCAGAACGGCCTCGCGATCGGCGGCGACTACATGTCCGCGGCGTCGTTTCTCGGCATCTCCGGCGCGATCGCGCTCTTCGGCTACGACGGCTTTCTGTACTCGATCGGCTTCCTCGTCGCGTGGCTCGTCGCGCTGCTGCTCGTCGCGGAGCTCGTGCGCAATTCCGGCCGCTACACGATGGCCGATCAGCTCGCGTACCGGATGAGACAGCGCCCGGTGAGAACGGCGGCGGCCATCTCGACGGTCGTCGTGTCGATCTTCTATCTGCTCGCGCAGATGGTCGGCGCGGGCTCGCTCGTCGCGCTGCTGCTCGGCGTCGACGACGGCGCGCTCGAGAACCTCGTGATCGTCTGCGTCGGGCTCCTGATGATCTTCTACGTCACGGTCGGCGGGATGAAGGGGACGACGTGGGTGCAGATCATCAAGGCCGTGATGCTGATGACGGGCACCGTGCTGATCACGTTCCTCGTTCTCATGAGATTCGGCTTCGACTTCTCGAGCCTGCTCGCGGAGGCCGCGGCGAACACGGGGAAGGGCGACGCGCTGCTGCAGCCGGGGCTCCGCTACGGCGCGACGCTGACGAGCCAGATCGATTTCCTGAGCCTCGGGCTCGGCCTCGTGCTCGGCACGGCGGGGCTCCCCCACATCCTGATCCGCTTCTATACGGTGCCGACGGGGCGCGACGCGCGTAAGTCGGTGCTGTGGGCGATCGGACTGATCGGCTCGTTCTATCTGATGACGCTCGTGCTCGGCTTCGGCGCCGCGGCGCTGGTCGATACGGGCCTTGGGAGCGCCGTCGCGCAGAGCGGCGGCAACCTCGCTTCGCCGCTGCTCGCGGAGGCAATCGGTGGAGGTTCGGGGTCGACGGGCGGTGCCGTGCTGCTCGCGCTGATCTCGGCCGTCGCGTTCGCGACGATTCTCGCGGTCGTGGCCGGTTTGACGCTGACGTCGGCGTCGTCGGTCGCGCACGATCTCTACGCGAACGTGATCAAGCGCGGTGCGGCGACCGAGAAGTCGGAGGTGCGCGCGGCGCGCGTCGCCGCGTTCGCGATCGGCGGCGTCGCGATCGCGCTCGCGATCCCGGCGCAGCGGCTGAACATCGCGTTCCTCGTCGCGCTCGCGTTCGCGGTCGCGGCGTCGGCCAACCTGCCGTCGATCGTGTACAACCTGTTCTGGCGGCGCTTCAACACGCGCGGCTCGACGTGGAGCATCTACGGCGGGCTGATCACGTGCGTCGCGCTGGTATTCTTCTCGCCCGTCGTCTCCGGGGCGCCGAATGCGCTGTTCCCGGGCGGTGACTGGGCCTGGTTCCCGTTGAGCAACCCCGGCATCGTCTCGATCCCGTGCGGCTTCCTGCTCGGCTGGCTCGGCACGATCAGCGCCCGGGAGCCGTCGGCGGAGGCGGCGTTCGACGAGCTCGAGGTCCGCGCGTTGACGGGCGCGGGCTCCGAGCGCGTGCGGGCGCCCGTGCCGTCCGCGGCGGTCCCCGCGGGAAGGCTCGAGCCCGTCACGGAGTGAGACGAGCAGCCGGAGGCATTCGAGAGTGAGCTCATGGGAAGCGCTGCTCCTCGGCGTCGTCGAGGGGATCACCGAGTATTTGCCGATCAGCTCGACGGGTCACCTGATCCTGACGGCCGCGCTGCTCGGCTTGAACGAGCCCGAGGCTACGCGGCAGGCCGTGAACGCGTTCGTCATCGTGATTCAGGGCGGCGCGATCCTCGCGGTGCTCGGGCTGTACCGGCACCGCGTCGCACAGATGGCGCGCGGGATCGCCGGGCGGGATGCCGTCGGTCGGAGGCTCGCGATCAACCTCGGCATCTCGTTCCTGCCGGCGGCCGTGCTCGGCGTGCTGCTCGACGACCTGATCGACCGATACCTGTTCTCCGCCGGACCCGTGATCGGCGCTCTGTTCGTCGGCGGCCTGCTGATGCTGCTGATCGGTCCGTGGCAGCGGCGGGTCTTCCATGCGGCGCGCGACAGCGAGCACCCGGACGCGACGAGCTTCGTCGATATCGAGCACATGACCTGGCGCCGCGCGCTGATCGTCGGGCTCTTGCAGTGCGTCGCGATGTGGCCCGGCACGAGCCGCTCGATGATGACGATCGTCGGCGGCATGGCCGTGGGCTTGAGGCCGCGGCATGCCGCCGAGTACAGCTTCCTGCTCGGCCTGCCGACGCTCGGCGGCGCGTGCGTCTACAAGACGGCGCAGCTCTTCCTCGGCGAGTCCGATCCGCTCGTGCTCCTCGGCGGCTGGCCGCCGGTGATCGTCGGTCTCGTCGCCGCGACGCTGTCGGCCGCGGTGGCGGTGAAGTGGCTCGTGTCGTATCTCACACGGCACGGCCTCGCGCTGTTCGGCTGGTACCGCCTGATCCTGTCGGCGGTCTTCGCCGCGCTGCTCTGGTGCGGCGGGCTGTCGCTCGCGCACGCGTGACGGGCGCGGAGGACGCACCGTGACAGCGGAAAACGCCGGCCATCCTTCGTTCGACGCCCACGTCGAGCTGCTGCGGCTCTTTCTCGCGCACCGCGACGAGATCGTCGAGCGTATCCAGGACGTGCTGAACGCGCAGCGGAAGCCGAGCCGATACCTCGAGGACCTGGCGCTCCTGTCTCGCGAGCTCGACGCCTGCTTCTTCTCGCCCGCGGCGATCGGGACCGACAAGGCGCGTCTCAGAGGCGAGCTCGAGGAGGCGCACTGGGCGAGCGGCTTTCGGCCGCGGCACGTGCCGGAGCTCCACAACGACCTGATCCATCCGGCCGAGATGGCGCGGCGCGCGTTCTATTGCTGGCAGCAGACGCGCTGGCCCGGCCGCAACGGCCGCGTCCGGTACGCGCATACGCTGTTCGACGTCCATCTGCTGCGCGGTCTCGAGCTGCTCGGCATGCGCGTATGGGATGCCGGCCCGGACGACGTGAGCCGGCGGCTCTCCGTGCTCCAGGCGCTGCTCGACGAGCTCGCCCGCACGACGCCCGCGGATCGGCCCGTGCTCGTGCGCGATGCGCGCTGGCTGATTCCGTTGGCGCAGAGCCCGACGACCGACGAGCTCTTCGGCTATTTCGATGTCGCGGAGCGCGTCGCGTCGACGCTGCCCGACGGGGACCGGCTCGAGGTCCAGAAGGCGCACGTGCTGATGATCGGCGGTCACCTGCGCTCGCAGATCCGCCACTATTGCGTGCAGGACCGCGTGCCGATCGATCACGAGAGCGTCGTCCGGCGTACCCGCACGTCGAATGCGCTCGACTTCGCGCTGCTGATTCAGAATCTCGTGCCGCTGCTCGAAGCGTACGAGGACGCGCGAGAGACGGGCGACGACCGCACGAGGCTCGCGCTCGCCGATGCGATCTGCCAGGGCATCTCCGTGGACCCGGAGCTGTTCGTCCTGCGCATCGATCTGCTCGGCGCGTACAGCATGATCGAGCACCTGTTCGTCGCGGCGGGTCCCGACGACGCGGAGCACACGGCGATGGGGCGCCGGCACGTCGGGCTGCTTGCGCAATACGCCGCGCTGATCGATCGCCTGTCGCGGGCGCTCTACGACGACTGTCTCGGCTTCCGGCCGGTCGACGGCGCCTATTCGCCGTACGGCGTGTTCTACGGGACGCCGTCCAATCTGACCGAGCACATCGCGTTCAAGACGATCACGCGCGATCCGGTCGCGCACCTCGGGCTCGAGGATGTCTTCACCGCGGGCGGTGCCGACAAGCTCGCGTGGGTCAACGGCTGGCGGCAGCTGCCGCACGTCGACCCGGAAGTGCAAAGGCAGCACGCGTATCCGCAGCGGTTCGCCGACGAGATGTTCGAGCGCATCGAGGCGGCGCTCCGCGCGCGCGCTTCAGGCGAGGGCGTCGCGCGGACCGGCCGCCTCGTGATCGCGCCCGACGACACGGACTCGGCGGGAGCGGCCGTTCCGGAGCTTCCGGCGGACTACGTCGGCGCGTCCGACGCGCGCGTCGTCGCGGCCGGGAAGGCCCGACCGTACGACGAGCCGAGGCTGCTGCGCGATCGGCAGGAGGGACATTTCCTCGTCAGCTACGGAACGTCGGGCGGATGGGTCGCCGTCAGGAAGGACGTGCTCACGGACGTCCTCGGCGCCGGCCGCGACGTCCGGATCTCGGGTCTGCCGCGTGCCGCGGCCGCCGTCCTGCGGCTGACGTGCCCGACGATCGCCGTCGCGGACACGGCTCACGCGAGCACGCCGCCGTCGATCGTGAAGGCCTGACCGGTGATCGCGGCGGCCTCGTCGGACGCGAGAAAGTAGACGAGCGACGCGACCTCGTGCGGCTCGACGATGCGGCCGAGCGGCGCTTCGGCCGCGGCGCGCTCCTCGTCGATATCGAGCTGCGCCCAGCGGCCGCGTGCCATGTCCGTGCGGACCCAGCCGGGGCATACGACGTTCACGGTCACGCGCCGCGCGGCCGCGTGACGGGCGAACGCGCGCGTGAAGCCGAGCACGCCGTGCTTTGCGGCCGCGTACGCCGTCTGATCGGCGACGCCCTTGTGCGAGAGGATCGAGCCGAAGTTGACGATGCGCCCGCCGTCGCGCATGTGCGGGAACGCGTGCTTCGTGACGTAGTACGTGCCGTTCAGGTTCACGTCGATCACGCGGTGCCAGAGCGTGTCGTCGTCCTCGGCGCCGAGCGGATTCGAGCCCGCGAGCCCCGCGCAGTTCACGAGGACGTCGATCGCGTCGAGCTCGCGCACGACGGTCGCGATCGCGTCCTTCACCGCCTGCGGGTCGGTCACGTCGCACGCGAGCCTGACGTCGGCAGGACATCGCTCGAGGTGATCCGCGGACCGTGCGCACGCCGCGACGCGCCAGCCGGCCGCTTTGAAACGCTCGACGACGGCAAGGCCGATGCCGCGGGATCCGCCGGTCACGAACGCCGATTTCATTGTGCCGTGAAGCCGCCGTCGATCGGAATCACCGCACCCGTCAGGAACGACGACGCGTCCGACGCGAGGAACGCGACGACCCACGCGATCTCCTCCGGCGCGGCGAAGCGCTTCAGCGGGATCGACTCCCGGTACAGGCTCTCGCTGTCGTGCGGGTATGCGTCCGGATACCGCTCGTGCAGCTCGCCGAGCACGCGCCGCAGCATCGGGGTGTCGGTGCTGCCGGGCGCGACGCAGTTGAACCGTATGCCGTGCGGCCCCCAGTCGAGCGCGGCGCTCTTCGTCAGCTGCGCGAGCGCCGCCTTGCTGGCCCCGTAGACGGCGCTGTAACGCTTGCCGATCAGCGCCTGATCGCTCGCGTTGTTCACGATCGACCCCGAGCGCTGGCGCAGCATGTACGGCAGCACGGCCTTGATCAGCATGAACGGCGCCTTGAAGTTCACGGTCAGGACGTCCTCGACCTCGGACAGCGGCGTCTCGAGGATGTCGCCGATGTTCGTGACGCCGGCGTTGTTCACGAGCACGTCGATGCGCCCCGTCTTCGCCGCGACGGCGTCGACCCAGCCCGCGATCCGATCGAGCCTGCGGAGGTCGTGCTCGGGAAGGTCGAGCCCGTGCACGCTGCAGCCGTTCTCGGTCAGAACATCGTGCACGGCGCGGCCGATGCCGCGAGTGTGCCCCGTGACGATCGCGGTCTTGCCTTCGAGACCGGGCAGAGGCAAGCGCATCGAAGGGCTTGCCGCGCGCCGCAGCATCGTCAGGCGCGCGGGCCGAGCTCGACGCTCTCGTCGATCGTCAGGTCCTTGCAGGTCTCCGTGAAGTACGGGACCTCGGAAACGTTCGTCGCGCTCGACCCGGTGAAGGGCTCCGTCCAGTAGAGCGGGTCGTTTGCCGTGTAGCTTCGCCGGAGCTGCCGCGCCTCCGGATCGAACGAGAACTCCTCGACGACGTGCAGCTGATCGCTGTGCGGCGTGCGGGCGTTGAACAGCCCCGCCTCGAATCCGACCGTGTCGACGACCAGCGTGTCGCCTTCCCAGCGCCCGATCGAGTGACCGGTCCGGCTCGGCGCGATGTCGGCCGGGTGCTCGGTCATGTTCATGTGGACCGTCCGCTCGACGCCGAGCCGGCCGTATTGGATCGTGATCGTGTCGCCGCGCTGCGTGATCCGGTTGACGACCTCGCCGGAGTCGCCGCCCCATTCCGTCGCGATGCTCGTGAACACGCAGGACATCGCGTAACGATCGCCGACCTCGAGCGCCTCGAGTGCCGCACGGCCGGCGTCGGTCAGGTTGTTCGCGCCGAAGCCCGCGAAGCCGCCGCCGCGCGCACCGCCGCCGGGCGCATTCCCCGCGCGGATCGCGGCCTCGGCTTCGGCCGCGCTCTCGAAGGCGCCCTCGCGGACGAGGCGCAGCGCCTCGGCGCGGATCGCGGCCTGCTCGGTGCCGCGCGCGCCGGCGATGACGCCCGCGGCCTCGGGATCGTCCGCGTACTTCTCGGCTTCGCTGAGCGGCACGAGCGTGCCGCGCTGGCCGCGCGGATCCGTCATCACGCGCTGCTCCTGCGCCCAGTCGCCCGAGAGGTTCGGCTGGCCGTTCGCGAGCCGGAGCGGCCGCTCGCCCTGGCCGATCTGCGCGGGCGCCTTGATCTGCCCGTAGCGGTCGAGGCTCGACCCGTCCTCGAAGATCACGGTGCTGACGTAGCACGAATACGGATCGTCGCGGTCGGGGGACCCGGTGATCGTGATCTTCTTGCCGACCGGGAAGAGGTCAGGCGTCCAGCCCGAGCGGCGCAGCGTGTTCGCGGAGCGCATCTCGCAGCGCATCGCGACGGTTTCGCCGTTCTCGTCGACGACGTCGAGGTACAGCCACGAATGCGGGTTCACGAAATCGAGCCCGGTGACCGTGCCGCTGATCTCGATGTCGACGTCGATCACGAACGTTCCGAAGCCGTGGTGGGCCAGCGCAAGCGGCGCGGCGACGGCGCCGACGAGGACCGCAGGAATCCGGATGACGGGCCGCATGGTTCCTCCCCCCGAGGTGGTCTTTGCCAATATTACACATGATACAGTCGGGAAAGATCGATACCATTGTCCCAGGGGAGGATGATCTCTATGCACACCACGACCCGAATGCTCGGTCGCGCCCGTTCGCTCGCGGCCTTCGTCTCGCTCGCGCTGCTCGGCGGTTGCGGCGGCAGCAGCGAGCCGCAGCCGGACGCGGACGGCTGGCTCACGCTTTTCAATCGCACCGACTTGTCGGGCTGGAGCCAGCTCGGCGACGCGAACTGGCGCGTCGAGGACGGCGCGATCGTCGCCGACGAGAACACCGAGGTCAGCTTCCTCGTCAGCGACCGCAGCTTCTCCGACTTCGAGCTCGAGCTCGAGTTCTGGGTCAACACGGAGGCGAACAGCGGCGTGTTCATTCGCTGTGCCGATCCCGCGGCCGTCGACGAGGCGTCCTGCTACGAGGTCAACATCTTCGATACGCGCCCGGACCAGACCTATCGGACCGGCGCAATCATGAACGTCGCGGAGCCCGCCGAGTTCGTCTATACGGGCGGGCAGTGGAACCGCTACCTGATCAGCGCGGTCGGCAACCGCCTCAAGGTCACGCTGAACGGGCGGCAGATGGTCGACGTCGAGGATTCGAAGCTCGCCGCCGGTGCGATCGCGTTGCAGCACGGCACGGGCACGGTCAAGTTCCGCAACATCCGGATCCGGGAGCTGTAGCCAAAGGGGCGAATCGGGCCCTTGGGTGGCGTTCGGCGGCGTGCCGGGCTTTGCCGTCGCCGGCGCATGCCTCGTCCCGCGGCGGACGGCCGGCGTCACCGTGCGCCGAACGTGTACGTCAGGTCGGTATAGAAGTACGTCGGGTCGCCCTGTCGCGTCGCGTTCGGTGCGGCGCGCAGGAACGGCCCGTTCCCGAGGAACGTCGCGCCGACCTCGACGCGCAGCGCGCCCGGCCGCAGCCAGCGGCGGTAGCGCACGTCGAGCTGCACGCCGGCGTCGCGTCCGGAACGGCCCGTCGGGTCGCGGACCCCGGTGCTGGCGAACGCGTCCGCGGCTTCCGCGAGGCGGACGGTGCGATACGCGACGAACGCGTCTGCGCGGTCGCCGAATGCCCATGACGCGCGTACCCCCAGCGTCGCGATGTTCTCGCGGCCGAGCGCCGTGTAGATGCCGGTCGGCGCGAGGTCGACGCGGCGGTGGCCGTAGAGCGCGTCGAAGCGCTCCCAGCGATCGTCCGTCGGATCGGAGTCTCCGCTACCGTATTCGTACTCGCCGGAGAGCCGCGGCGACGCGCGGCCGATGAACGCGAAGCCGACCTCGAGATGCGCGAAGCGTGCGTCGACGTCGAGAGCGCGTTCGTCGGAAGGCTCGGCCGACGCATGCCGCGAGCCGGTTTGTCGGATCAGCTCGACCTCGAAATCCCAGCGGCCGGGTGCCGTGCGCCGCTCGATCCGGAGGCCCGCCGTCGTCAGCCGCCGGTCCGGCGTCTCGCGCTCCGTCGGGTCGTCGTGCTCGTCGAGCGCGTAGACGTAGAGCTCCGCATCGAGCGAAGCGCCGGTCCACGGCACGTCCCACAGCGCTCCGAGCATCGCCAGATCGGCGTCCGCGTCGTCCGAAGCGTGGTCGTTCGCGAGCAATGCGTGCCGGTCGTCGGGGAGCGTGACCGTCGGCAGCGCCGCGAAAGCGAGCAGCCTGCCACGCGTCGGCGATACGGTCTCGGCCAGCACGCCGAGGAACGAGCGCGCGACGTTCCGGTACTGCTCGGCCGCGATCAGCCGGCCGCTGCCGAGCTCGAGCAGAAAGCGTCCGGCCTGCACGCGCGTGCCGTGCTCGCCGTCCGCCCTGCCGATCGCGGCGTACGCCTGCACGATCTCGAGCGTGTTCACGATCGCGCTCGAGACGCCGCTCTGCTCGTCGGTCAGATACGCACGCGCATCCTGCACGTCGCCGACGAGCGTGACGCGCCCGGCGTCGTACGTCGCGCGCAGCGCCGTGCGGAGCTCGAGCACCTGGTCGTCGCCGCGAAGGCCCGGCCGGTACTGGTTCCACAGGCGCGCGTAGCGCGCGCGATGCAGACCGGACCATGAAAGGCCTCGCCGCGGGCTCGCCTCATCGCGGGAGGCCGGTTCGGCCACGGATGGGGGTTGGGAAGCGGATGCCGGCTGGGCAACGGATGCCGGCGCGGCAACGACGGACAGCACGAGCAGCAGCACGGCGTGCGCTCGTTCGCGACTCGACGCTGCTCCGATCAAGTGAGCTCCGAAGGACTCGTCCCGCCCGCCGACGACCGGCGACCCGCGGCAGCGTAGCCGCGTCGGAGTGACGGAGTCAGTCGCCGCGCGGTAACGGAGCGGTGACATCCCGCGGTCGTCGACGGCGACGGACGGCGCGGCGGCGGCCGCGATCGGCATCGCGACTGAAACGAGATTGGTACCTCGGCGGAACTGACGCGATAACTGCGCGGCGGCTACGGTGCCTGGCCTCGTAGGCTGCAACGAGGAAGGGCACATGCGGAGGCGCCATCACATCGCGATCATCGGCGGCGGGTTCAGCGGCACCGCGCTCGCCGTGCATCTGCTCAGGCTCGGCGACTCTCGGCTCGAGATCTCGCTGATCGAAGCGCGCGAGCGGCTCGGCAGGGGCATCGCGTACGACGCGTCGCTCGACGAGCACGTGCTGAACACGCGTGCGAGCCAGATGAGCATGCTGCCGGACGATCCCGGCCACTTCGTCGCGTGGCTTCGTCGGAACGGCGAGCCGGCCACCGGGGCGGAGTTCGTGTCCCGCCGCCGCTACGGCGACTACGTCGAGCAGACGCTCCTCGATGCGCTGGACGAGGCGGGGCGGTACGGTCAGGTGTTTCGCGCGCACACGCGTACGCGGGCCGTCGACGTCGCGCCGCTCGGCGACGGCTTCGTCGTCGAGCTCGACAACGGCAGCCGGCTGCTCGCGCAAAGCGTCGTGCTCGCCCTCGGTCACCCGCGTCCCGCCGATCCGCTGAGCGAAGGTTTGAACCGCTGGACGCCGCGCTACCTGCGGGACCCGTGGCAGAAGAACCTCACTGCCGGCGTCGGGCCCGACGACCGAGTGCTGATCCTCGGCACCGGACTGACGATGGTCGACGCCGTGCTGACGCTGCTTCGCGGAGGGCATCGCGGGCCGATCCATGCGCTGTCGCGGAACGGTCTTCTGCCGCGCCCGCACGACGCGCGCGTCGACGTGCTGCCGGCGGCGCAGCGTCAGCGTCTCGCGGCGGCGGTGCGGGGCGCGGATCTGCGCAAGCTCGCGCGCGTGATCAGAGCGGCGGTCGAAGAGGCCGCGCGGGACGGCATCGGCTGGCAGGCCGTGCTCGACGTGCTTCGGTCCGACGTGCCCGAGATCTGGCGGGCGCTCCCGGACGACGCGCGCGCGCGTTTCGTCCGGAGGCTCCGCCCGTTCTGGGAGGTGCATCGCCACCGGATCGCGCCCGAGCCTGCCCGGACGATCGCACGGCTGATCGAACAAGGCCGACTCGAGATTCGCGCGGGGCGCGTCGTCGAGGCCTGCGCGAACGACGCGGGCATCGACGTGACGCAGGCGCTGCGGAAGGAGAGCGTGCCGAGGACCGAGCGCTACGACTGGGTCGTCAACTGCACGGGACCTTCCTACCACCCGACGTCCCGTCCGCCGCTCGAGCGGCGGCTCGTCGAGCGCGGCCTGCTCCGCGGCGATCGGCTAGGGCTCGGCTACGTCACGTCGGCGAGCGGAGCCGTGATCGGCAAGGGCGGTCTCGTGCCGGGCCTGTACATGCTCGGTCCGGGCTGCCGGCCGGTCGCCTGGGAGACGACGTCCGTGCCCGAGCTTCGCGATCACGCGGAGGCGCTCGCGGCGAGGATCGTCCAGCAGCGCCGCGACGCGTGGCATCCGCAGCGCCGGCGCGCGTAGGCGACCGCATTGTGACTCCGAGCGGCCGCGGCGCGGTGCAACCGGAACCGAGAAAAGACCGATTGCTCACCGCGCGTTGCGTAACGTGATGTCGCTCGCGCGAGCGGCGGACGGCAACGACGCCGTCCCCGTCGCACGGAATCTCGATTCGCGATCTCGAAGCAACCATCCGAGGTGGGTATGAACATCGATCACTCGTTTCATCGACGAGCACGTCGCACGGCGATCGCCGCCGCCGCGGCGGCGCTGCTGCTCGGCACCGTCTCCGCGAGCGCGCATCACGCGTTCTCCGCCGAGTTCGACATCGATCAGCCCGTCGAGCTCAAGGGCGTCGTGACGAAGCTCGAATGGACGAACCCGCACAGCTGGCTGTACGTCGACGTCGCGAACGCCGACGGCACCGTGACGCCGTGGGCCGTCGAGTTCGGCTCTCCGCACGCGCTCCTGCGGCGCGGCTTGCGCAAGACCGACTTTCCGGTCGGCGTCGAGGTCGTCGTCAAGGGGTACCGCGCGAAGAGCGGCAAGCCGGTCGCGAACGCGTCGACGGTCACGTTTGCGGACGGCCGGGACTTCTACGCGGCGGACGACGAGAGCTGAGGGCGGTCATGAGCGACGCTTCGATCATCGGGCGGCCGCGCTCCGCACGTTCCGTCGATTCGGCGGGTGCGCTCCGGCTGCTCTTCGTCGCGCTCGCGGCGCTCGGCGCGGCCGCCGACGCCGCGGGCGACGACCCGGCCGCGGACATCCCGCGCACGGCCGACGGCAAGCCCGACTTCTCCGGGATATGGGAGAGCATGAGCGGCGCCGACTACGATCTCGAGCCGCACGCGGGGCGCGAGGACGCGCCGCCGGGTGCGGGCGTCGTCGTCGGTCACTACCTTCCTTATCAGCCGTGGGCGCGCGAGCAGCGCGACCGCAACTTCGCCGCGCGCGCGACCGCGGATCACACGCGGCTCAACTGCTACACGCTCGGCGTGCCGCGCGCCGTGTACTACCCGGCGCCGTTCCAGATCTTCCAGCGGCCGCGCGACCTGACGATCGTCACGCAGTTCGGCGCGGTGCGCACGATCCATACGAACGGCACGCTGCATCCCAAAGGGCCGTTCGGGTTCTGGCTCGGCGATTCACGGGGACACTGGGAAGGCGACACGCTCGTCGTCGACGTCGTCGACTTCAACGACAAGACCTGGCTCGATCGCGCGGGGAACTTCCACAGCGACGCGATGCGCGTCGTCGAGCGGTGGACGTATCTCGACGCGAACACGATCGAGTATCGCGCGACGATCGACGACCCGAAGGTCTTTACGCGCCCGTGGGAGCTCGGCGTGATCCTGTATCGGCACCGCGAGAAGAACTTCCAGCTGATCGAGAACTACTGCTACACGCTCGAGTACGACGAGTACTACCCGTTCCCGGCGGACGAGCGGAACGGGGAATGACGCGGAGGATGCGCATGAACGAGACACGGACAGGCGGAGCGAGGATCGGCCGGCTCATCGCGGCGGGACTCGTGCTCCTGCCGGCGGCCGCGCCGGCGCAGAGCCGCTGGGAGACCGAGGTCTTCGTCGTCGAGCCCGGCGAGTGGACCGGCCCGCGGCTTCCGGACGGGCAGCCGGACGTGCAGGGGCACTGGTCGAACACGATCGGAAACCACAACAATCTCACGGACCCTCAGGGCGGGATACCGGGCGACGTCGCGCGCCCGCGCGGCGGCGGTGCGGCGGCGATCGGCGCGGAGCGTCCCGCCGAGCAGCGCGCGCCGAGCCGCGTGACCGATCCGCCGGACGGACAGGTGCCGTTCCAGCCGTGGGCGCGCGCGATCCAGCAGGATCTCCTCGCGCACCTGTTCGATCCGACGAAGGAGCAATACGTCGAGCCGCTCGCGCGCTGCGCGCCGGCGGGACCGACGAAGTCGTTGATGTGGCACGGCTACGAGATCCGTCAGTACCCGGGATACGTGCTGTTCGTCTTCGATTCGGGGACGCGGATCATCCATCTCGACGGCAAGCTGCATCTGCCCGAGAACATCAAGCTCTGGAACGCGGACTCGCGCGGCCGATGGGAGGGCAACACGCTGATCGTCGACGTCACGAACAACAACGGCAAGGCCCGGCTCGCGAGGACCGGAGAGTTCGCGAGCGAGAACGTCCACATCGAGGAACGGTACATCTTCGCCAACGACGGGAAGCGCTACACGTATCAGGCCGTGTATACCGATCCGACCGTCTACACGCGGCCGTGGACCGTGACGATTCCTGCCAAGAAGTACACGGAGGACTCGCCGCAGGACGGCTGGCACAACCCGACGTTCTTCGCGAACCATCCGGGCGGCGAGCGGATCATCGAGGCGTACGAGCGCACGTGCGTCGAGAACAACGACGGCCACGGCGAGGTCGCGGCCCCGGGGCACGCCGCGCCGAAATGATCGGGCGCGACTGCGACGAAGCCGCATCCTGCGGACCGCCGGCTCGGCGGCACGCGCGGGCAGCAGGCGAGACGCGGCGTCGAATTCGCGGCGTCCCGATCGACTAGCTGGCGAGTGCCGAAGGGGCACGCCTCGAGACGATCAGGAGCCCGATCATGACGAAAGCCGGATGGATAATGACCGCGATCCTTCTGTTGTTTCTGCTGCCCGCGTCCGTCGCGCCGAAGTTCATCGGCGCGGCGGCCGCCGTCGACGCGCTCGCGGAGATCGATTGGCCGACGCGATACCTGTTCCTGCTCGGCGTCATCGAGCTTGCGTGTCTCGTCCTGTTCGTGGTGCCGAGGACCGGGCTGCTCGGCGCGGTCCTGATGACGGGCCTCTTGGGCGGTGCGATCGCGAGTCACCTTCGAGCGGGGAGCCCGTTGCTCACGCATACGCTGTTCGGCGTGTACGTCGGTGTCTTCCTGTGGGCCGCGTTGTGGCTGCGGGACGAGCGACTTCGAGCGCTCTTCCCGTGGCAGCGCAGCCCGGCCGTCGAGCGCCGCGCGGGCATCGAGCTCGTCTGAGCGACGCCGCGGCGCGCCAGGGGCCGGGGGAGGTTGAGCCCCTGGCGCCGCCGATGCTCGCCTTCGATCACCTCCTTTACGCGCTCAGCGTGCTTCCGTCATCGCCAGACGATCCGTCTTCGCGTCGTCGATTCGCGCGAGATTGCGCTCCGGCGCGTCGAGCGCGCGGGACATCGCCATGGCCCCCGTGAAATCGTCGTAGGCGCCGGGGACGTCGCCGATCAGTGCCTTCAGGACACCCCGGTTCGTCATCGCCTTCGCCGTCTCGGAGCCCGCGTGAAAGGCCCTCGGCGCACTGCGCGCATCGACCTCGCGCGCGAGCACGAGCGCCGCGTCGCAGCTCGAGCGCGCGTTCGCGTAGTCGTGCGTGGCGGTATACGCGACGCAGAGACTCGTATGCTCGACGAGCAGGTCCTCGGGCCCGCCGCGCAGTCGTTTCGTCGCGAGGTCGATCGCCCGCGCGTACTCGCCGGCCGCGACGAGCATGCCGCTCGGACTTTCGATGTAGGCAATCATCTCGTAGCTCGATTCGGCCGCCCGGGCGTGAGTCGAGAGCCCGAGGGCGGTCGCGACGGCGGCGCGGGCTGCGAGCCGCGTTAACGTCGGCTTGAAGCACGTCATTTCATCCCTCCGTGAAGTGCCGGATTCTGTGTTAGGGGAGTTGCCGAGTCGCGCCGGAAGCGGCGCGTCGGACCGGAGACCGGCCTTGGTCTCGGGGAGCGTCGTCGTCGAGCTCTGGGGAGGGGAGTGCAACGCGTGTGCCAGCCTTCCCGTCGATCGAACCTCTGCCGCTAACTAATGGATTTTCGGGGTCTATTTACTCTTCCCGGATGGACTTTCGGAGAGGACGGAACGACCCCGCCTGCACCGCTTACGCACAACGCGGCCCGCGTGCCGCGTGCAGTTGGTGCACCGAGGCCGCGGCGACGCGGCGGGGGGCTCTTCCGGGGCGCGGAACGACGTATCGCTCGTGCTACAGGAAAGCTAAGATCGCACGCTGGCAAAAGGGCGGGCGGAAGTACTATCCTCCGATTCGGAATATAATTTTATGTATCCGGTCCTTAGGGTCCGGCGGGCTGTGCCGTGGGGAGGTGTCGCCGTTGTTTTCGAAGCGACAAGGCAGAAGGGATGAGCTCGTGAACGAAGGACGGCTCGGAGCGGCCTTGCTGGCCGCGACGTTCGTTGCAGGGTGCGGGATGGTCGGCAACGACAGCGAGCGGCAGGAGGCCGTCGTGTCCTCCAAGTGTCTCGACTGTCATAACGCCGCCGAGCGGGTCGGAGACCTGAACCTCGAGGCGCTCAGTCTCGACGCCGTCGCAGAAGATGCCGAGACGTGGGAGAAGGTCATCCGCAAGCTGCGGGCCGGCCTGATGCCGCCGGCGGACGGCCCGAAGCTCGACCGCGAAACGCGCAGCGAGCTCGTCGCATATCTCGAGCACGAGATCGATGCGCATGCCGAGCTGCATCTGCCGCCCCCGGGACTGCACCGGCTGAATCGCACGGAGTACACGAACGCGATCCGCGATCTCCTCGGCCTGCACGTCGACGCGACCGAGTTCCTGCCGCCGGACGATTCGAGCCACGGCTTCGACAACATGGCCGGCACGCTCACGGTATCGCCCGCGCTGATGGAGGCGTACCTGTCCGCCGCCGGCAGGATCAGCCGCCTCGCGATCGGCACCGAGACGGCGCCGACGCTCGCCGTGTTCGACGCGCCGCACGACACGTCGCAGAACGAGCATGTCGAGGGGCTGCCGTTCGGTACCCGCGGCGGCATGCTCATCGAGCACGAGTTTCCGGCCGACGGAGAGTATGTCTTCACGGTCAAGGGCATGACCGGCTACTTCACGCGCGTGCTCGGCAACGTCAGCGGCGAGAAGCTCGAGGTCACGGTCGACGGCGAGCGCGTGTACCTGTACGACTGGGACACGGAGATCGGCAACCAGGAAGGCAACGGCGGCCGGACCCCGCCGATCCCGATCAAGGGCGGCTTCCACAAGGTCGGCGTGACGTTCCTCGCGACGAGCGACCTGCCCGATACCGGGCTCAACAAGTCGTTCGTGCGCACGATGAACTCGCCGGGGTCGATCTCCGGATACACCTTCTATCCGCACGTCGGCCAGGTGTTCATCGAGGGGCCGTTCAACGGCGCCCCTGCCGCGAGCACGCCGAGCCGGGAGAAGATTTTCGAGTGCTACCCGCAGCACGCCGACGAAGAAACGAAGTGCGCGCGGCAGATCGCGACGACGCTCGTCACGAAGGCGTTCCGGCGTCCGGCGACCGAGGACGACATCGACACGATGATGGCGTTCTTCGCGGCCGGGCGGGCCGAGGGCGGGAAGTTCGATTACGGCATCGAGGCCGTCGTGCAGCGCATCCTCGCGGATCCGGAGTTCATCTACCGCGCGGAGATCGAGCCGGAGGACGTTCCTCCGGGGACGCCTTACCGGATCAGCGACCTCGAGCTCGCGTCGCGGCTGTCGTTCTTCCTGTGGAGCAGCATCCCCGACGAGGAGCTGATCCGTCTCGGCGCCGAGAACCAGCTGCATAGACGCGACGTGCTCGAGCAGCAGGTGAAGCGGATGATCGCCGATCCGCGCGGGCAGGCGTTCGTCGAGAACTTCACGGGTCAGTGGCTCAACGTGCGCGGCATACAGGCGAGCGAGCCGGTCGTCGAGCTCTTTCCGGACTTCGACAGCACGCTGCGCGACGCCTTCCGTCGCGAGATCGAGCTCTTCTTCGCGAGCATCATCCAGGAAGACCGCAGCATCGTCGACCTGCTCACCGCCGATTACACGTTCGTCAACGAGCGGCTCGCGAGGCACTACGGTATTCCCGACGTCTACGGCTCGCAGTTCCGGCGCGTGCAGCTCGGGCCGGAGCTCGACGTGCGGCGCGGGCTGCTCGGCAAGGGCGCGTTGCTCACCGTCACGTCCGAGGGCGCGCGCACGTCGCCGGTGAAGCGCGGCAAGTGGTTCCTCGAGACGTTCCTGAACGTCAGCCCGCCGGATCCGCCGCCGGGCGTCGAGACCAATCTGACGCAGCCGGAGGGTGAAGCGCCGAAGACGCTGCGGGCGCGGCTCGAAGCGCACCGCGCGAACCCGAACTGCGCCTCCTGCCACGTGATCTTCGAGCCGCTGGGGCTCGCGATGGAGCATTTCGACGCGGTGGGTCAGTGGCGCACCAAGGACGCGGGCAACCCGATCGACCCGACCGGGGTCACGAACGACGGCACGCCGCTCGAAGGCATCGCGAGCCTGCGGGAGCTCGTCGTGCGCAACGCGGATCTGTTCGCGCAGGGCGTCGTCGAGAAGCTCCTGACCTATGCGATCGGCCGCGGCGTCGAGTACGAGGACATGCCGCTCGTTCGATCGATCACGCGCGAGGCGGCGGAGGACGACTACCGGTTTTCGTCGCTCTTGATGGGGGTCATCGAGAGCCCGGCCTTCACGATGAACATGAAAACTGCTGAGAGTGGGGAGTGAGCCATGTTTATTACGAAGAAGCACATTTCGCGACGGACGCTGCTGCGAGGCGCGGGCGTGGCACTTGGGCTGCCCCTGCTCGATGCGATGATCCCGGCCGCGACGGCCTTCGCGCAGACCACCGCGGTGCCGCCGCGCCGCTTCTTCGCGGGCTTCGTTCCGCACGGCGCCGCACCGGGCCATTGGGTCCCGGACAAGGTAGGCTCCCTGGGCGATCATGCGTTTCCTTTCATCTACAGGCCCCTCGAGCCGTACCGGAAGTACGTGACGATCCTGTCCGGGCTGCACGCGACGTCGTCCGAGCCGCCTCCGGGAGAGACGGGCGCGGACCACTGGGTCGCGGCGGCGTTCCTGTGCGCGGAGAAGCCTAAGAAGACCGCCGGCGCCGACGTGCGCGCCGGTCACACGATCGACCAGGTCATCGCGCAAAAGATCGGCCGCGAGACGCTGCTGCCGTCGGTCGAAATGTCGGTCGAGGACCCCGGCTCGGGCTCGAGCAACTGCGGCGAAGGCTACAGCTGCGTGTACACGAACACGATCGCGTGGGCGTCGCCGACGACGCCGCTGCCGATGGAGCTGAACCCGCAGGTCGTGTTCGAGCGCATGTTCGGCAGCGGCAGCACGCCCGAGCAGCGCGCGGCGCGCCGGGCCCGCAACCAGAGCATTCTCGATTCGGTCAACGACAAGATCGGCAAGCTGCGCCAGGAGATCAGCGTCCCGGACCGCGCGCGACTCGACAGCTTCACGGAGAACGTCAGGGAGATCGAGCGGCGGCTCGCGATCGCGGCGGATGCGACGCAGACGGCGCCCGAGGACATCGAGGTGCCGCCCGGCATTCCGCAGTCGTTCGATCAGCACATTAAGCTGATGTTCGACCTGCTCGCGCTCGCGTGGCAGGCCGACGTCACGCGCGTCGGCACGATGCTCTTCGCGCGAGATCTGACGGGACGCCGCTATCCGGAGAGCGAGGCGCCGACGATGGGCTTCCACGGCGGCTCGCACCACGGCGAGGACCCGGCGACGATCGCGGAGTTCGCGAAGATCAACCAGTACCACGTAAAGATGCTCGCGTACTTCGTCGACAAGCTCGCGAACACGGAGGAGGGGGACGGCACGCTGCTCGACCACTCGCTTGTCCTTTACGGCAGCAACATGGGCAATCCGAACCAGCATCTGCACTACGACGTGCCGCACGTGATCGTCGGCGCGAACCACGGCAGGATGCAGGGGAATCGTCACATCGCGTATCCGTCGAGGACCGTGCCCACCGGGAACCTGCTGTTGAGCCTCCTCGACCAGTTCGACATCCACCGGGAGAGCTTCGGCGACAGCACCGGAAGGCTCGAGAACATCTAGCACGCCGAGAGCGCAGCGACTGCGCCGAAGTGGGAACGGAATGAATCGACGAAGCTTTGACGGAAGTCGCCGCACGCTGCGAACGGCAGCCGTCGCACTGGCGCTGCTGCTCGCGACCGCCGACTTCGCGGCTGCCGCGTCCGAGGTCGCGGATGCCGCGATGCAGGGCGATCGCGCGGCGGTGCAGCGCCTGATCGAGAGCGGCCTCGACGTGAACGCGCCGCAGGCGGACGGCGCCACGGCGCTGCATTGGGCGGCGTACCACGGCGATGCGGAGCTCGTGCGCCTGCTGCTCGAGGCGGGCGCGAACCCGTCCGCCGCGAACCGCAATGGGTCGACGCCGATGTGGCTCGCCGCGAGCCGGGGCGACGCCGAGATCCTCGCGGCCCTGCTCGCGAGCGGCGCCGAGGCCGACGAGGCGCTCCCGCTCGGACGCAGGCCGCTGATGCTGGCCGCACGATCGGGCAGCGTCGACGCCGTTCGCGTGCTGCTCGAGCACGGCGCGGATCCGAACGCCCACGAGGAGCAGCGCGGGACGACGGCCCTGATGCAGGCGGCGGACCAGGGGCACGCCGACGTCATTGCCGTGCTCGTCGAGCACGGCGCGGACGTCTCGGCGCGCTCCGCTCCGGTATTTCGCGACGGGCGCACGGCGGCGCTCGGCCATGCTGAGGACCCGCGGGATGCGGTCAGGCGCCAGGTCATGTCGATCCTGTGCGAGGACCCGAATCCGGACGTGACCGCGCTGCGCAATCTGGTCAGACAAAGCAGCGAGCGCGTGTGGGTCTCCCTCCGCGAGTGGGTCGATCAGCTCACGGCCCACGACATCTGCAGCAGGGTGCAGCGGGGCGCGCTCGGCTTCGCGACCGTCACCGACACCGCAGCGGGTGCCGCTGCGGGCGGTGGCGGAGACGGCGGGGGCGGCGGCTTTCGACGCCAGCAGCAGCGCGAGCCCGACGGCGGCGAGCTGACCGCGCTCGTGTACGCGGCCCGCGCAGGTCACCTCGACGCGGCGCGAGCGCTGCTCGAAGCGGGTGCGGACGTCAATCAGGTCACGCGCTACGGCTGGAGCCCGCTGCTCGCGGCGACGCAGAACCGCAACTACCAGCTCGGCAAGTTTCTGATCGAGAACGGCGCCGACGTCAACCTCGCGAACAAGGGCGGCTGGACGCCGCTGTACCTCGCGACCGACAACCGGAATCTCGAGGGCGGCGACTATCCGACGCGCACGCCCGACATGGACCACCTCGAGTACATCAAGCTGCTCCTCGAGGCCGGCGCCGATCCGAACGCGCGGATCACGGAGAGCACGGAGACCCGAACGGTCTTCACGAACCAGTGGCTCGACGAGAACGGCGCGACCGCGTTCCTGCGCGCGTCCCAGTCCGGCGACGTCGAGCTGATGCGTCTCCTGCTCGAGTACGGCGCCGATCCGCACATCTACACGGAGCTCGGCGTGACGCCGCTCGCCGTGGCCGCCGGCATCGGCTGGGTCGAAGGGATCACGTTCGAGTGGTCGCCGGAGCAGACCGTCGAAGCCGTGAAGCTGCTGCTCGAGCTCGGTATCGACCCGAACTACCAGGCCGACACGGGGCGCGTCGCGCTGCACGGCGCGGCGCACAAGGGCGCGACCGAGGTCGTCAAGGTCCTCGTCGCGGCCGGCGCCCGGATGGACATTCGCGACTTCGGCAATACCGACAACCGCGGCAGCCCGGAGCTCGCCGCGCACACGTGGCTGCCGATCGATTACGCCGACGGCCTCGTCCGCGTCGGCGTCCAGTCCGCGATCCCGCAGCCGGAGACGGCGGAGGTGCTGCGACAGCTCATGAAGGAGGCGGGGCTCGAACCGCCGCCGCCGGGCCGCACGCTCGAGTCGATCTGCATCGTCGAGGTCTGCTCGCCGAACTACGATCCGACCGAGTACAACTGACGAAAGGCGCGAGAAAAATGAAAAGGGCCCGCAACGCCGGGCCCTTTTCGTTCGTGCGGAGACTGGCTCCTAGTGCCGGATCTGCGTGCTGACCTCGGCGAGCTCGGTGTCCGTGCAGCTTCCGCGCTCGGCGATGATCGTCGGGCGCTCCGAGAGCTGCAGGACCCGCGGAGGCATGACCCACGGCTCGACGAGCACTTCCGGATCCTCGACCGTCACTTCGTAGAGCATCTCGTCGCCGGTCCGCGTGAACCGCTCGATGACGCGCATCTCGGTCGAATGGAAGTAGCCTCCGCGTCCGAGCCACGTCTCGTCGGTGAAGCCGATCGAGTCGAGGACGAGCGTATCGCCTTCCCAGCGGCCGACGGTGCGCCCCATGTAGGAGTACGCGTACCGGTCGTCGTCGTCGTGCGGCGCGCCGTCGAGCACGATCATCCGGAAGTCCGGGTATCCGCCGCCGCCGTCGACGCCGCCCCGGTAGAACATCGTGATGTCGTTCTCGGTGTGGAAGATCCGCGCCGGCGGGCCGTGCCGCGGGATGCCGAGCGGCAGGCAGGTCATTACCGGGTCGTATTTGTTCGTCCACATGTCGAGCTCCTGGACCCGGTCCCAGTGCTCGGGCTTGTAGAGCGGCTTGTTGTTGTCGAGCCGCGGCGGCGCCATGAACACCCAGTCCGCGCTCTGGTTCGTCCACTCCATGCAGTTGTCCTGGAACGGCGTGCAGCGCCGGAACATGCCGCCGGGCACGCCTCTGAGGCCGCCGGCGACCGTTCGCCAGGATCCCGTCAGATCCGGCTTCCCGTTCGGCAGCCGCGGCGTGTCGGCCTGCGACGCGCGCGTGTCGAGTCGGCCGGCGAGGCGCGCTTCGGCCGTCGGCGCCGTCGCCGAGGCGGCCGCGCGTACGCTGTCCGGCACGGGCACGACGACGTAGACCTGTCCGATCTCCGTCACCGCGGTCTTCAGGTCGCGGACGACCTCGCCGTTGCGCCGCTCGACGATCGTGCCGGCATAGAGCGCCTCGATCCGGTGCAGCGGATTGTTGAAGTCGCGGAAGTCGCCGTAGAGGAATTCGAACGTGTCCGCACCGTGCGTCACGACGACGCGCTCTGGCAGGAACGTCGGATCGAGCGTCGCCGTCGCCGTCGCTCCCGGGACCCCGGGGACCGGGTAGGTCACGACGGCGCGGTCCCCTTGCCACGACAGCGTCGCCGTCCCTTGCACGCCTGCCGCGGCCTGTCGGTCGAGCAGGACGGCCGGATTCTGCGCGAAGGACTCGGACAGCGGCACGCCGGCCGCGGCCGCGATCGCGGCCTTGGCCGCGCCGTGCGGGCTCGCCCAGAGCCTGATGCGCCGCTCCTCGAGCGCCGCCGGCCGGGGCGTTGCCTTGCCTTCGCCGGGGATGATCTCCGCGCCGGGGATGTCCTCGTCCCACGCGTATTCGCCGCTCATCGTCTCGATGTTCGAGTACGTCTCCCCGTTCGGCAGCGTACACTCGATCTGCGTGCGATAGCCCGGCGTCTGATAGTTCGCGCTGATCCGGTATTGGGTCAGCGTGCACGGCTGCCCGTCCACCTGGATCGTGCCCTCTGCGCGGTACTCGAGCGTGCCGACGAGCTCGGGCTCGGCCTGGCCGCGCAGCATGCCCATGTGCCACGTCCAGTTGAACAGGACCGCCTTCAAGTCCCGCGCACCCGGGTCGGGCGTATAGAGCTGCTGCTGGCCGCCGAAGCCTTGAGCGCCGGCCGGCAGGGCACCGCACGTCGCGGCGCCGGCCGCGACCGCACACATCGCAACGGTTCGTCGAATGGACATACGTCCCCCAGCTCGCCGGGCGGATCCGGCGTCAATCGATCTCGAGGTCGATATCGCGGTCGGCGAGCTCGAGACGCCGGATGAATCCCGAGGGGTTCCCGTTTCTCGCCGGAAGGATCGTGATCTTCAGCGTCTGGCCCGGCTCGATCGAGTCCCGGCTGACGCCTGCCCGGGTCAGCACCTGAAGCGACGCGGTCGTCAACACCCAATCCGTCGTCGTGCCGTCTGGGTTCCGGACGGTGAGCTCGAGGTTCGAGTGCGGGTTCCGGAAGTTCAGCTTCTTCAGCTGACCTTCGAGAACCACCTCCTTGTTGAGGTCGTAGATGCTCGCCACGGCGTGGTGCGCTTCGACCTCGGCGCCGACCATGACGAACCCGCAGAACGCAACCAACCGAATAGGCCATTTGCTCATGGCTGCCCGTCTCCCCCGAGTTCAGGTTGCCGAACCGATGCTAGCAACGCGCCCACCCGGCAGCAAGCGTTCCCGGACGGAAGACCGTCCCGAGCGGGGACACGCCGGCGACCGGCCGCTAAGATCCGGCGGGACGGACTCGACCATGAAACATTTCGCTGCTCTCGCAATCGGCTGCATCGCCTTCGCTTCGGCGGCGTTCTCGGCCGAGCTGATCATCCCGCGCGGGACGGTCGTCTTCGGCGAGCTGCTTTGGCCCGCGGCTTTCCTGCCTGGGCAACGGGCCGTGCTCGACGTGGGAACGGTGTTCGATGCGTCGATCCCCGCGGACACCCGCATCACGCTGCCGGACGATGCGCTGCCGACGTTGCGCCTCGGCGATCCGCCCGATCTCACGGTCGACATCGTGTACGACGAGATCGATCAGCGCGAGGGCACGCTGCCGCTCGTGCTTTCGCTCTGCAACAGAGAGTTCACGCGCGAGGCATCGATCACGAGCGTCAACGACGCGACGGTCCGGCCGATCCTCGTCGCGATCATCTCGAGCCGGCGCGGCGAGCCGTGCCACGAGCTCACCGGCCGCGTGAACCTCGAGAGCCTCCGCAAGGAGTTCAGGCCGCGCATCAATCGCTTCACCGTCACGATGGCGGGCGTCGACGCGAGCGTCGTGCTCAACGTCGAAATGTAGCGGCTCCTGTGGGAGAATCGCCCGCAGCGGCACCGCCGCTCGCGCTGCAATCCCGATACGAGAACGAAGCTCGGGGCCGAAACGAAAGGCCTCGTCGGCCCGGACTGGGGAGCCATGCCTGCTGCAATGAGACAAGCGATCCGTGGACGAGCTTTACGACGTCGGGGCCTGTATCCTCGACGTGCTCGCGCAATGAAGCCTGGAGAGTCGCACATGTTTCGTTCGGTTCTGGTCCTCGCGGGACTCTGTGTCGCCGGCGCCGCCGCCGCGCAGAGCTCGGCGAGCTCGCCGCTCTACGTCAGCGAGTTTCATTGCGAGTCGACGCCGCCGCTGCGCGATTCGAGCCCGCACCGCTGGATCGGCTGGGGGCCGACGGTCACGAACACGCGCTTTCAGCCCGAGGAGGCCGGCGGCATCACGGTCGACGACATCCCGAAGCTGAAGCTCGCATGGGCCTACGGCCTGCCGCAGGAGCAGCAGCCGCGCGGGCAGCCGTCCGTGCTCGGCGGACGCCTGTTCGTCGGCTCGCAGGCCGGCGCCGTCTACGCGCTCGACGCGAAGACCGGCTGCACGCATTGGCAGTTCTTTCCGGTGGCGGGGCTCCGCAGCGCGACGTCCGTCGGCCCGCATCGGTTCGCCGACGGCCGTGAGGGGTTCGCCGTCTACTTCGTCGACTCGCAGGGCTACGTGTACGCGCTCGACGCGGATACTGGGGAAGAGATCTGGCGCACCCGCGTCGAGGACCATCCCAGGCTGCGCGGCACCGGCGCGCTGACGCTGTACGAAGGCAGGCTCTACGTGCCGATGACGGGCATCAACGAGGCGATGTCCGGCGCGAGCCCGGAGTACGCGTGCTGCACGTTTCGCGGCAGCCTCACGGCCGTCGATGCGGCGACCGGCGAGATCGTCTGGAAGACCTACACGATCCCGGAGCCGAAGCGCCGCGGGACGAGCAGCGCCGGCCAGCCGCTCTGGGGGCCGGCCGGGGTCGGGATCTGGAACGCGCCGACGATCGACGCGAAGCGCGGCCTCATTTATTCGGGCACGGGGCCCGCGTACGCCGACGACGGCGCGACGCCGCCGACGACGGACGCCGTCGTCGCGTTCGATCTCGAGACCGGCGAGATCCGCTGGACGAATCAATTCACGCGCGACGTCTGGCTCTTGGGCTGCGACGAGAACGCCGACGCGAACCCGAACTGCCCGACGGAGCAGGGACCGGATCTCGACTTCTCCGCGTCGCCGATCCTGACGACGACGTCGGAGGGCAAGGACGTCATCGTGATCCCGCAGAAGTCCGGCATGGTCTGGGGGCTCGATCCGGACAACGAAGGGAAGACGCTGTGGAGCTATCGCGCGGGGCCGGGCGGGCCGGTCGGCGGCGTCTGGGGCAGCGCCGTCGAAGGCGACCGCATGTACGTCGCCGTCGGAGGCTACAACAACGAGGAGACCGGCGGCATCCACGCGATCGACATCAGGACCGGCGAGCGGATCTGGTACACGCCGCCGCAGCCGCTTCTCTGCTCGCCGCCGGGGCCGCGCTGCAGCGCGACGCAGGCCGCCGCGGTCACGGCCGTGCCCGGCGCCGTCTTCTCGGGCTCGGCCGACGGCGGCTTGCGCGCGTACGACGGCGAGACGGGCGAGGTCATCTGGACGTTCGACGCGAACCGCAGCTTCGAGACGGTCAACGGCGTCGCCGCGACCGGCGCGTCGTTCGACGGTCCGGGGCCGGTCGTCGCGGGCGGGATGCTCTACGTGCTGTCGGGCGACGCGGGATTCGTCGGCCGTCCCGGCAACGTGCTGCTCGCGTTCTCGGTCGAGGAGTGACGCGTCGCCGCGTCACTCGCAGACGAAGCTCGCCGCCGATTCGACGTCGCCTCTGCCCGTGTAGCGCGCGACCTTCGGCCACTCGCAGAGCGGACGCGAGCGATCCGGGCTCCAGTCGGCCGGCAGCTCCGGGTTGTCGGCGCGTGCCGTCGCGACGACGGTCCCCGGAGGCCGATCGCGCTCGACCCAGTCGACGAGCACACTGAAGAGGTCGAAGCGATCGGTCGCCGGGCCGCCGCTGCAATGCCCCATGCCGGGCACGGCGTAGAAGCGGGCGAAGTCGCCGACGTCGCCGCCGTTGTTCGCCGCGAGCCGCTCGTACCAGTCGATCGTCGACGCGATCGAGAACGCGCCGTCGCTCCCGCCGTGGAAGACGATGACCTTGCCGCCCGCGCGCTGCAGCTCCGCGAGCTTCGGCTCGCGCCAGTCGGTCGGGGCCATGAAATCCATCGCGGAGACGGGATAATCCTCCGTCGTCGCGAAGATCTTCGCCGCGTCACGGTCGAAGTCGAACGTCCGGAGGTACTCGACGAGGCCCGCGGCCGTGCCGTCGAGACGCGTCGGCGGCGTCGTGAAGATCTGTGCGAGCGAGCCCGCGCCGAGCGTCGCGATCAGCGGCAGGCCGTCGAATCCCGGGATCGCGCTTTCGAGCTTCCAAGTGCGCCAGTTGTCGGATGCGAGGCCGGCGTCGTACCACCACGGGACGTAGAGCGGCGTCCCGTCGCCCGTCGACGGGCCCGCGAACGCGCGCTCGAGTGCGTCGATCCGCGCCGCGTCGAGGCAGCCGTCCTGCTTCGCGTCGGAGCAGGCGAGCCGCGCGAGCTCGAAGGTTTGCTGGCACGCGGCGAGCGCGCCGACGATGCCGTCGGCGACGCCGTCGAGCGCATCGCACTGCTCGAGCACGCCGGCGGCGACGACGCGCATGTCGTCGCGCGAGAACGCGGTGCCGAGGTCGCCGGTCACGCGCTCGAAGCTCTGCACGTCCCACGCGTGCTGCAGCGCAGCCTTCGGCAAGTCGTGGCCGGGCGCGCCCGCGAGGAAGCCGTCGAACTCGTCCGCGAGCCGCGTCGCGCCGACGAGCGCGTGACGTCCGCCGTTCGAGCAGCCGACCATGTACGAGAACTCGGGGCGACGGCCGTAGTACGCCTCGACGACGTCCTTCGCGATCGGCGTCAGCGTGACGTTCGCCGCGTAGCCGTAGTCGAGCCGCGCCTGGTGATCGAAGCCGAAGACGTTGCCGCCGACGAGACCCGCGTCGGGGTTCGCCTGGCCGTCGTGCCCAGAGTCCGTGCTCAGGACCGCGTAGCCGCGCGAGAGCGCGTTGTCCGGCTGGTTCCCTTGCAGGTTGCCGTAGGCCGGCACGATCGCGCCGTCGTTGCCGCCGTTCAGCTGATGGAAATAGCGGCCGTTCCAGTCGTCCGGGAGCCGCATCTCGAAGCCGATCGCATAGGGCTTGCCGTCCTGCCCGGTGCGCTCGTTCACGGCGCCGCGGACGACGCAGTGCGGCGGCGCGAGCTCGTCGTCATGCACGGCCGCCGCGGACAGGAACCGCGTGCGCGGCAGATCGAGGGCGGCGAACGTCGCGACGTCGCACGCGGCGACGGGCGGCGTCTGCGCATGCGCGAAAAGCGGGACGGCGAGCCCGCCGAGCGCGGCGGCCAATGTGCTCCGGCGGTCCGAGCGTTTCGATACGGTCATCGATCTTCCTCCCCGAGCGGTTCGCGCGTCGATTCTAGTCCGGATACGGGCCTGATCGCGCAGCGGATCGCGCAGCGGCCCGATCGATCGGTCCGGATCGAACATGCGATACTGCGCGCCCTCATGCTGACCCTGAGCAACATTACGCTGCGCCGCGGCCCGCGCGTGCTGATCCGCGGGCTCACGCTCGCCGTGAATCCCGGCTGGCGCGTCGGCGTCGTCGGGCGGAACGGCACGGGCAAGTCGAGCCTGTTCGCGCTGTTGCTCGGCGAGCTCGCGCCGGACGAAGGCGACGTGCTCATTCCGCGCGGCGCGTCGATCGCGTCGGTCGCGCAGGAAACGCCCGCCGTGCAGCAGTCGGCGCTCGACTACGTGCTCGACGGCGACGCGGAGCTGCGCGAGGTCGAGCGCGCGCTCGCGCGCGCGGAGGCGACCGGCGACGCGGCGGGCATCGCACGCGCGCACGAGCGGCTCGCGGAGATCGACGGCTATGCCGCGCGCGCACGTGCGGGCTCGATGCTCTACGGTCTCGGCTTCTCGAGCGACGCGCAGAGCCGCGCGGTCGCGGACTTCTCCGGCGGCTGGCGGATGCGGCTCAATCTCGCGCGCGCGCTGATGCAGCGCTCCGATCTGCTCATGCTGGATGAGCCGACGAACCACCTCGACCTCGACGCCGTGCTGTGGCTCGAGCGCACGCTCGCAAGCTACCGCGGCACGCTGCTCGTGATCTCGCACGACCGCGACTTCCTCGACGCGACGACGACGCACACGCTCCATATCGCCGGCGGCGAGGCGAAGCTCTACTCGGGCAGCTACTCGAGCTTCGAGACGCAGCGCGCCGCGCAGCTCGCGGCGCAGGCGGCGGAGTACGAGGCGCAGCAGCGCAGGATCGCGCACCTCAAGAGCTTCGTCGACCGCTTTCGCGCGAAGGCGAGCAAGGCGCGGCAGGCGCAGTCGCGGCTCAAGATGATCGAGCGGATGCCGAAGATCGCGCCGGTCCACGCGGACGCGGGCTTCGACTTCGAGTTCCGGAGGCCGGAGCGGCTGCCCGACCCGCTGATCCGCCTCGACAAGGCCGCCGTCGGCTACGACGGCCGACCCGTGCTCCGCGCGATCGACCTCGGCATTTCGCCGGGGCAGCGGATCGGGCTCCTCGGCCCGAACGGCGCCGGCAAGTCGACGCTGATCAAGCTCCTCGCCGGCGAGCTCGACGCGCTCGAAGGCGAAGTGCTCCGGAGCCCTCATCTCGCGGTCGGCTACTTCGCTCAGCACCAGATCGACGCGCTCGATCTCGGCGCGTCGCCGATCGAGCATCTCGTGGCGATCGATCCGAAGCTCGGCGAGCAGGACGCGCGGAACTTCCTCGGCGGCTTCGCGTTTCGCGGCGACCGCGTGTTCGAGCCGGTGCGGCAGTTCTCCGGCGGCGAGCGCGCCCGGCTCGCGCTCGCGCTGATCGTGTATCGCACGCCGAACCTGCTGCTTCTCGACGAGCCGACGAATCACCTCGACCTCGAGATGCGCCACGCGCTCGAGGTCGCGCTGCAGTCTTTCGACGGCGCCGTCGTCACCGTGTCGCACGACCGGCACCTGATCCGCTCGACGTGCGACGAGCTGTGGCGGGTCGCGGAAGGGCACGTCGCACCGTTCGACGGCGATCTCGACGACTACGCGCGGTGGCTCGCGTCGCTTGCGGACGGCGGCGGTGCCGCACGCGCGGAGCGCAATGGGCTGCCGGAACGGAGCGAGGGGCGCGTGGCGCGAAACGCGGCGTCCGAACGCGAGCGGCGCCGCGAGGCCGCGGACCGGCGCGCGCGCGAGAAGCCCTATCGTGATCGACTCCGCCGCCTCGAGCACGAGATCGACGCGCATCGCCGCCGGCTCGCGCAGATCGAGCAGGACCTCGCCGACCGGTCGATCTACTCGAACGGGAACGCCGCCCGGGTCGCGGAGCTCGCGAAGGAGCAGGCAGAGCGGAGGCGCCTGCTCGAGAAGGCCGAGGAGGAGTGGCTCGAGACGGCCGAGGCGCTCGAAGGCGAGACCGGCTGAGCGGGACGGGTTTTCCCGACGGGCGCTCGCGCGGCCGTTCGCCGGCGGCCGCATCGTTGCCTGGCCGTCGCGCCGACGGTTAGTATGCCGGCATCCCACGACGAGGGGGAACGCGTGTGCAAGGCCGCCCCGAGAAGAGGTCAGAACACAAGGCGCGGATCGATCGGTCGGGAACGGGGGACGGACGTCGCAACGTCAACGCGAAGCTCGTGGCTTGCGCGGCGTTCGCGGCCGGCTCGCTCGCTGCCGGTCCTTTCGTATTCGCTCAGCATCAAACGGCATACGACGTCGAAGACGGCGCACGGGCCTATCAGGCGGTGTGCGCAAACTGTCATGGTCCGGACGGCGATCTGATCGCCGGCATCAATTTCGGTCGCGGCGTCTTCCGCCGCCCGCTGACGGACGACGATATCGTCCAGATCATCTTCAACGGCATCCCGAACACGCCGATGCCCCCGACCCCGAACATGTCCGAGGAGCAGGCGCGGGAGATCGTCGCGTATCTGCGCTCGATGCCGAGCGCTCGGACCGCGCTCGAGGGCGACCCGATCCGCGGTCAGGCGCTGTTCGAAGGGAAGGGCAGGTGCCTCGACTGCCATCAGGTGGCCGGGCGCGGCTCGCGGCTCGGCCCCGACCTTTCCGCGATCGGCTCGGTGCGCCGCGCCGCCGAGCTCGAGCGCTCGCTGCTCGATCCGCAGGCGGAGGTGCTGCCGCAGAACCGCTTCTACACGGTCACGCCGAAGGGCGGCGAGCCGATCACGGGCCGTCTGCTGAATCACGATACGTTCTCGGTGCAGATCATGGATCCGGAGGAGCGGCTGCGATCGTTCGACAAGGCCGAGCTCGCCGAGCACGGCTTCGCCGAGTCACCGATGCCGTCCTATGAGGACGAGCTGAGCCCTCAGGAGATCGCCGATCTCGTGAGCTACCTTGCGAGCCTTACCGGCGGAGCGACGCAATGAGAGCCTTCACTTCTCTGCACAAGACGATCGTTCTCGCGGCGGGGGTCTTCGCGTCCGTCCCGCTGTCGGCCGAAGTGACGTTCGAGCGGATCCTGAACGCCGATGCCGAGCCGCACAACTGGCTGAGCTACTCGCGGACGCTGTCGAACCAGCGTTACAGCCCGCTCGACCAGATCGATACCGGGAACGTCGCGAATCTCGAGATCGCGTGGATCTGGCAGGCGCGCTCGCTCGAGAAGTTCGAGGCGACGGCGCTCGTCGTCGACGGCGTGCTCTACACGGTGCAGGCGCCGAACGACGTCGTCGCGCTCGACGCCGAGACGGGCCGCGTGTTCTGGACGTACCACCACGAGCCGTCGCCCGACGCGCGGCTCTGCTGCGGACGCGTGAACCGCGGGCTCGCGATCCTCGGCGACACGCTCTACATGGGCACGATCGACGCGTATCTGCTTGCGATCGATGCGAAGAGCGGGACGCTGGTGTGGAAGACGAAGGTCGCCGAGGCGGCCGACCGCTACTCGATCACGATGTCGCCGAACGTCATCAAGGACAAGGTGATCGTCGGCACGGCGGGCGGCGACATGGGCATCCGCGCCTTCATCGCCGCGTTCGACGCGAAGACCGGCGAGGAGGTCTGGCGTTTCTATACGATCCCGGGGCCTGGCGAGCCGGGCAACGACACGTGGCTCGGCGATTCGTGGATGACCGGCGGCGCGGCCGTGTGGAACGCGGGCGCCTACGATCCCGAGACGAACCTTGCGTTCTGGGGCACCGGCAATCCGGCGCCCGACTGGGACGGCAGCACCCGGCTCGGCGACAACCTCTACAGCGACGCGGTCGTCGCGCTCGACGTCGACACCGGCGAGCTCGGGTGGTGGTATCAGTTCACGCCGCACGACGAGCTCGATTACGACTCGACGCAGGTGCCCGTCCTCGCCGACATCGAATGGCGCGGGGAGCCGCGCAAGGTAATGCTGTGGGCGAACCGCAACGGGATCATGTACGTGCTCGATCGCGTGACCGGCGAGCTCCTGCACGGCAAGCCGTACGTCGTGCACAACTGGTGGGCCGGCTTCGACGAGAACGGCCGCCTGCTGCGCAAGCCGGGCATGGAGGTAACGCGGGAGCCGAAGGTGTTCCAGCCGCACGTCCATGGCGCGATCAACTGGCAGCCGCCGTCGTTCAGCCCGAAGACCGGGCTCTACTACGTGTCCCATTGGGAGAACTCGTCGATCGTCGGCATCGAGGGACAGTTCCCGCAGGCGAACGGCGTGAACCGCCGGCAGACGGCGATGGGGCAGGTCAACCTCGAGCCGTTCTTCAACAACGAGAACGAGGCCTACGGCGTGATTCGCGCGTACGACCCGAGCACGCTCGACCCGGTCTGGGAGTACCGCATGGCCGACATCACGTGGGCCGGCGTGCTGTCGACGGCGGGCGACCTCGTGTTCGGCGGCGGGCGCGAGGGCTACTTCCTTGCGCTCGACGCGCGGACCGGCGAGCTCCTGTGGAAGCAGTCGCTCGGCGGACAGATCAACGCGGGTCCGATGACGTATGCGGTGAACGGCCGGCAGTACGTGACGATCGCGGCCGGCAGCGCGCTCTTCGCGTTCCGCCTCCGCGACTGAAAGAAAAATTGGGGTCAGAGCCCTTTTTCCGAAAGATCTGGATTCGAGTGCGTCAGTGACAAAAGGGCTCTGACCCCAATTTTTTTCTCGTGTCAGACACCATTTTCCGTCGGAAAATGGTGTCTGACACACTCCGACGCCAAAACGGGCTCTGACCCCGATTTCCGCGAAGCGACGCCTGAACGGCGCGGAGGAACGAGCATATGTCGCGCTACATCGGCGCCATCGACCAGGGCACGACGAGCAGCCGCTTCATCCTGTTCGACCGGACGGGCGACATCGTCGCCGTCGCGCGCAAGGAGCACGCGCAGATCTGCCCGAGGCCGGGCTGGGTGGAGCACGATGCGGCCGAGATCTGGCGCAACACGGAGGAAGTGATCGCGCGCGCGCTCGCCGAGGCCTCCGCGACCGCCGCGGACGTCGCCGCGGTCGGCATCACGAACCAGCGCGAGACGACCGTGCTGTGGGACGCGCGGACCGGCGCGCCGCTCGCGAACGCGATCGTCTGGCAGGACACGCGCGTCGCCGACGACGTCAGGCGCCTCGCCGAGGAGGGCGGACAGGACCGCTTTCGCGCGAAGACGGGCCTGCCGCTCGCGACGTACTTTAGCGCGCTGAAGCTCGGTTGGCTGCTCCGACACGTCCCGGGCGCACGGGAGCGCGCGGAGGCGGGCGCCGTGCTCGCCGGCACGATGGATTCGTGGATCGCGTGGAACCTGACCGGAGGCGCTCGCGGCGGGCTTCACGTCACCGACGTGACGAACGCGAGCCGCACGCAGCTCATGGACCTCGCGACGCTCGACTGGGACGACGAGCTGCTCGCCGCGTTCGAGATTCCGCGGGCGGTGTTGCCGCGGATCGTGTCGTCGAGCGACGTCTACGCGCGGATCGCGGGACCGTCGCCGCTTGCCGGCGTCCCGCTCGCCGGGATCCTCGGCGATCAGCAGGCGGCGCTCGTCGGGCAGACGTGCTTCGAGGCGGGCGACGCGAAGAACACCTACGGCACGGGCTGCTTCCTGCTGATGAACACGGGCGCGGAGCCGGTGCCGTCCAAGGCCGGCCTGATCACCACGGTCGCGTATCGCTTCGGCGCCGAGCGTGCCGCGTACGCCCTCGAGGGGTCGATCGCGGTCGCGGGCTCCGTCGTGCAGTGGCTGCGGGACAATCTCGGCCTGATCGAGCGGAGCCGCGACGTCGAGGCGCTCGCCCGGAGCGTCGACGACAACGGTGACGTATACTTCGTGCCCGCGTTCTCGGGGCTCTTCGCGCCGCACTGGGATCCGAGCGCGCGCGGCGCGATCGTCGGCCTCACGCGCTATTCGAATCGCGGCCACATCGCGCGCGCCGCGCTCGAAGCGACGGCGTATCAGACGCGAGAGGTCGTCGACGCGATGAAGCAGGACGCTGGCTTGGCGCTCACGACGCTGCGCGTCGACGGCGGCATGGTCGAGAACGGCCTGCTGATGCAGTTCCAGGCCGACATCCTCGGCGTCCCGGTCACGCGGGCCGGGATTCTCGAGACGACGGCCCTCGGCGCCGCGTACGCCGCGGGCCTCGCGGTCGGCTATTGGCCGGACGTCGACGAGCTGCGCAATAACTTTCGGGCCGGCGAGCGCTGGCTGCCGCGGATGCCCGAGCCCGAGCGCGCCCGGCTCTGCGCGTGCTGGCGGAAGGCCGTCGAGCGGTCGCGGAACTGGGCATGACGTGCTTCCGGGCGTGCGGGGAGCCGCGCGGCGGCGTCGCCGCGCCGGCACAGCATGATTTCCGCGGCAGGCGCGACGGACCGCGCCGCCCGGCAACGACGAGGGATCGAGCATGACGGATCTTCAGACGGCGATCGAGGAGCGGTTCCGGGCGGCGCTCGTGAAGGCGTTCGGCGACGCGCACCGCGACACGGATCCGCTCGTGCGCCCGTCGACGGATCCGCGCTTCGGCGACTATCAGGCGAACGTCGCGATGAGCCTCGCAAAGGCGTTGAAGGAGAAGCCGCGCGACGTCGCCGAGCGAATCGTCGCCGCGCTCGACGCGCACGACCTGTTCGAGCGCGTCGAGGTCGCGGGTCCGGGCTTCGTCAACGTGACCGTCGCCGCGGAGGCGCTCGCCGAGCGCGTCGCCGCGATCCACGCCGACGAGCGGCTCGGCATGCCGAAGACGGACGCGCCGAAGAAGGTCGTCGTCGATTACTCCGGCCCGAACGTCGCAAAGGAAATGCACGTCGGGCACATTCGCTCGACGTGCATCGGCGACGCGCTCGCGCGCGTGCTGCGCTTCATCGGGCACGACGTGCTCGGCCAGAACCATCTCGGCGACTGGGGCACGCAGTTCGGCATGCTGATCCAGCACCTGACCGAGACGGGCGGCATAGAGCGCCGCGAGATCGCGGACCTGAACGCGTTCTACCAGGACGCGAAGCGGCGATTCGACGAGGATCCGGAGTTCGCCGAGCGAGCGCGCCTGCGCGTCGTCGCGCTGCAGCAAGGCGACGAAGCGACGCTCGCCGCGTGGCGCGAGCTCGTCGCGCTGTCGAAGCGCCACTTCGATGCGCTCTACGAGCGCCTCGACATCGATCGCACGCTGCTCGAGTACCGCGGCGAGAGCGCGTACAACGACGATCTGGACTCGGTCATCGAAGAGCTCGACCAGGCCGGGCTCCTCGAGGAAAGCGAAGGCGCGCTCGTCGTGTATCCCGAGGGCTTCAAGGGGCGAGACGGCGAGCCGCTCCCGATGATCGTGCGCAAGCGCGACGGGGGCTATCTCTACGCGACGACGGATCTCGCCGCCGCGCGCTATCGCCTGCGCGTGCTCGGCGCGCAGTGGATCGTCTACGTCACGGACGCGCGGCAGGCGCAGCACTTCGCGATGATCTTCCAGACGCTGCGCCAGGCCGGCTGGGCGGACGAGTCCGTCCGCCTCGACCACGTGCCGTTCGGCACGATCCTCGGTCCGGACCGCAAGCCGTTCAAGACGCGGTCCGGCGGCGTCGTCCGGCTCGGCGAGGTGATCGACGAGGCCGAGGAGCGCGCCTACGCGATCGTGCACGCGAAGAGCCCGGATCGGCCCGAGGACGAGAAGCGCCGGATCGCGCACGTCGTCGGCGTCGGCGCACTGAAGTACGCCGACCTCGCGAGCGAGCGCATCCGCGACTACGTGTTCGACTGGGACCGGATGCTCGCGCTCGACGGCAACACGGCACCGTATCTGCAGAACGCGTACGTGCGGATCCGCTCGATGTTCCGCAAGGCCCGCGAGGACGGCATCGACGCGGACGCCGCGGCCGAGATCGTCGTCGGCGAGGACGCGGAGCGTGCGCTCGTGCTCGAGCTCCTCAAGTTCCCGCAGGTCGTCCGCGCCGTCGGCGACTCGCTCGAGCCGCACAGGCTGTGCAACTATCTCTACGAGCTCGCGTCGGCCTTCCACCGCTTCTACGAGCGCTGCCCCGTGCTGTCCGCGCCTGACGAGCGGCTGCGCGGCAGCAGGCTCCGTCTTGCCGACGTCACGGCGCGCACGCTGCGAACCGGGCTCGGGCTCCTCGGAATCGGCACGGTCGAGCAGATGTAAGCGGGGCGCGGCCGGCGCGCAGGCGTCGCGAGTTACGGCCGATCGCCGATCAGCGCGAGCACGCGCGCGAGGAGGGGCGGGCTCGCGTCGACGATCTCGGTGACCTCGTCGTACTTCGCCTCGGTCCAGCCGTGCCGCTCGATCGTCTCTTGCCTCTCGCGCTCCATGCGCGCGCGCAGCAGCTCGGCTTCCTGCTCGCTCTCGACGCTCGCGAGCTCCGTTTCGTGGCTCGTCGAGATTTCCTCGATCTCGACGAAGATGTCGGCGAACGTCTCGAGCTCTTCCGCGGAGAGGCTGCGTGCGCGCGGATCGAGCACGGCGACGTCGATGTCTTCCTGCGCCAGACCGTCGTCCTGCGCAACACCGAGGTCCGGCACGAGCACGCCCGGTGCGAGTGCGAGGAGGGCGAGCCGGATCGGCTCCTTCATCACCTCTTCTCTGCTGCGGCGGACGAGGGGCTTCTGCAAGGCGCATGCCATGCCGAGCCGGCCGCGAAGCGCGGCGCGGGGCCGCGACGTCGGCGTGCCGCGCACACCGCGACGTCGGCCTGCCGCGCACACCGCGACGTCGGCATGCGGGGCACACCGCGATGCCCGATGCGGGGCACACCGCGACGTCAGCCTGCCGGGCACACTCCGGAGTGTCCGTCGAGCGCGGTCTCGTCGAACGGCGGCTCGCCGGAGGAGTCGAGGAGCTGCACGTTCGTCGACAGCATGTACGGGCCGGTCTCCGCGTCGAACAGCGCCTCGGCGAACACGGCCGTAAAACCCTCCGCCGGCGGCTCGATCGAAGCGACGAACCGGTCGCCGTCGCGCTCGGCCTCGCGCGGCGCAAAGCGCTCGTCGCGAAAGTCCGTGTCCTCGCTGACGGCGGACCAGAGCGTGACGGCGATCGGCTCAGGCTCCGCGCGCACGCAAAGCCGCGCGGCGCCGTGGCCGCGCGAGAGCTGCCATTCGAGCTCAGGCAGCGGCGTGCCCGACGCGCCGTGCCGATGCGCGGCCGCGATCGCCGGGATCAGCCGCGCGAAGTCGTTCGCGTCGTGCCCCTGGTTCGGCAGATAGAGCACGTGCTTCGGCGCGGGCAGGTCCTCCCAGTAGAGGTTCAGCGAGTCGAGCGGGAAGTACTCGTCGTTCGTGCCGAGCACGATCAGCTTCGGCTGCGTCAGCGCCTGCCGGTAGCTGTATGGGTCCACGATGCGGCGGAGCGGCGCGCCCCTGTCGCTCTCGAACACGTCGTCGAGCCCGCGGCGCGTATACGGCGCGATCTGCTCGGACGGCGCGCCCCACGCGGCACGCTGGTGCGGCATGTGCTCCGCGAGGTTCAGCGCGTCGATGACGAGCGGCACGAGCGTCGCGGCACGCTCGTCGACGGCGCCCGTGAGCCACGTCGTCCAGCCGCGCTTCGAGCCGCCCGCGACCGTGAAGCGCGCGAGGTCGACCTGCCACGCGTCGCGCGCGAACGCCTGCGTCGCGTCCATCGCCCTGACGGCCGCCTTCACCATCGGCAGCAGCAGCGGCCACTCGGCGTCGCCGGACTCGAGGTACTCGACGAACGTATGCGCGACCAGCTCGTCCTCGCGCAACCCGAACATCGGCTGGAACGGGACCTGGCCGACCACCGCGACGACGGTGCCGAGACGGCGGGCGAGCTCGATGAAGATCGCGGCATCGTCGGGCAGCTCCGTCTCGATCTGCGTGTCGTAGCTTTCGCGCCAGCGGCCGCCGCCGATGAACAGGAAGCCCTGCTGCTCGCCGGCCTCGAGCGTGTCCGGCTTCACGAGATGGAGACGGTGCTTCCACTCGATGCCGCGCCACGTCTGGGAGGTCAGCCTGAGCTCGACGATCTCGGCGCCCGGAACCGTGTAGCGCGCGTGGACGCGCCACGAGTAGCTCGGATCGGGCTCGGCAACGTAGTCGGCGAGCGCGCGCTCGGGCGGGCTGTCGGAATCGGCGAGCGCCGCGGTCACCGCCGCGAGCGCGAGGCCCGCCGCGAGCAGCGCGCCCGCAAGGCCTCTCCGTGCATCAATCATCGGGACCTCCATGTCGCTTTTCGCTGCACGCGATCCGCAGCGATTCGAGCTCCTGCTCGCTCAGGTCGGGGCAGAAATAGCGGACGCGCTCGATCACGTCCGCCGTGCCGAAGTACTCGGACGCGCAGCCGGCATGGATGAATCCCGAAGGCTCGAATCGGTACTCCTCGAAGTACACGAGCGAGAGCCGCCACGAGCCGCGCTCGATCGTCTGCCGGCAGGAGCGGCAGCGCGCGCGGCCCGTCGGCGCCCGCTCGGCGCCGTGGAGGCGCGGCAGCCGGCGATGCTCGATGCCGGCGCGCGCGGCCGCCGCGAGCGCCTCCGCATCGTCGATGTCGTGCCCGGGCAGCGTCTCGAGGAACGGCTCCGGGCGCTTGTATGCGGCGCACCGCAGATGGAACCACAACGTCGTCTCCCCGTCGCCGAACACGTTCGGCACGCGCTCGCCGAAGCGGATGTCACCCTTCTCGATCCGCCGATCGCATCCGCGGCACTTCGCGCGGGCGGTCTTCGCGCTCTCCATCAAGTGAGGCATCAGCGTGCGCTCAAGAGTCGTGCGAGGCGATCGAGCGCGGCGGGCAGATCCGCGGCTTCGCGCAGCACGCCGGCGAGCGGATCTTCCTTCTGCTTCGCGATCAGCCTCGGGGCCGTCTTGATCGTGTAGCGCCGCATGTCGAGCCGCGACGTCACCTGCTCCCAGCGTAGCGGCATCGAGACCGTCGCGCCACGGACCGGGCGCGCGCTGTAAGGCGCGACGAGCAGCCGCCCGTGCCCGTTCTGCAGGTAGTCGATGTAGACCTTGCCGTCTCGCGCCTGCACCTGCCGTCGGATCGTCGCGATATCGGGGAGCCTACGCACGACCCAGCGGGCAAGGAGCTCCGCCATCGAGCGGCTCTGCTCGTGCGTATACCGGGCACCGAGCGGGATCAGCACGTGCAGCCCGGTCGATCCGCTCGTCTTCGGGTAGCTCGGCAGGCCGATCTCGTCGCAGAGCGCGCGGATCTCGCGCGCGACGCGCACGACGTGCTCGAACGGCGCGCCCTTCGGGTCGAGGTCGAGGATGCACCAGTCGGGCCGCTCGAGGCTGCCGATCCGGCTCGACCAGACGTGCAGCGGGATCGACGCCATGTTGGCGACGTACGCGAGCCCCGCGTCGTCCTCGACGATGAAGTAGCGGATATCGCGCTCGGAGCCTTCGCTCCACAACGTCTCGAGGCGCAGCCAGTCCGGCACGAACCCCGGCGCGTCTTTCTGGAAGAAGGACTTGCCGTCGATGCCGTCCGGATAGCGGGTCAGCACGAGCGGCCGATTCGCGAGATACGGCAGCAGGAACGGTGCCATCGCGACGTAGTAGTCGACGAGATCTCCCTTCGTGTAGCCGTCCTCGGCCCAGAAGAGCTTGTCGCGGTTCGTGACCTTGACCGTCCGCCGCGGCCGCTCGTCCGTCGGCGCCTCCGGTGCGTCGAGCGCGGCGGCGGGCGGCTCGTCGTCGGCCGGGGCGTGGCAGTCTTCCGGAGCCTTGTCGTCGCGCAGCGTGAGGAACACCGGCTGGCGCAGCCGGCCGCCCGCGCCGCGGGACTTGAAGCGCACCTCGACGACGGCGCAGGGCTCGAGCCAGCGTGCGTCGCGCGACTCGTCGTCGGCTCCGGCCGGCGGCGGCGCGGGCGCCGCCGCCGCGAGCTTCGGACCGAGGGCCGCGAAGTCCCGCGCCGAGAAGCCGCTGCCGACGCGGCCCGCGTAGCGCCAGCCGTCCGCGGCACGCTGCGCGAGCAGCAGCGCGCCGAACGGCTGTCCGCCGGACCTCGGCGGCAGGAAGCCGACGACCGCGAAGTCGTCGCGGGTCCGGGTGCTGACCTTGATCCAGTCGGCGGAGCGCCGGCCGACGTACGGCGAGTCCGCGCGCTTGCCGACGATGCCCTCGACGCCGAGCCTGCCGACCTCGGCGAACATGCGCTCGCCGTCGGTTGGGATGTGCTCGGAGAAGCGGATCGCTCCGACGCTCGGCAGCACGCGCGCGAGCAGGCGCTTGCGCTCGACGAGCGGCAGCGGCCGGAGGTCGTGACCGGCCGCGAGCGGCAGATCAAACGCGTAGAGCGTCGCCGGCAGGCGGACGGCGGCGCGGGCGATGTCGGCCCGGCGCGTGAGCAGGCCGCGCTGCTGCAGCACGGCGAAGCTCGGCAGCCCGTCCGGCCCGTGCACGACGACCTCGCCGTCGATCAGGAGCGGATCGCAGGGCAGAGCGGCGACGGCCTCGGCGACGTCCGGGAAAACGTCGGTCAGGTCGCGCCCGCTCCGCGACAGGAGGCGCACGCGCCCCGCTTCCTTGCCGGCGAGGAGACGGTACCCGTCGTACTTGATCTCGAAGACCCAGCGGGGATCGCTGAACGGCTTCCCGGGCGTCGCGAGCATCGGCCGCACGTCCGTGATGCGGACCTTGGCCGGCCTCGCGCCGGCCTCGCGGCAGGCGTCGGCGAGCGTCTGCGTATCGTCGACACCGCTCGCGACGTGCTCGACGGTACGGCCGGACAACACGGAGTCCTCCGGCAGGCGTGCTGCGTCGCCGTGCCGCACGTGCCCGTCGCGCTCCTTGATCAGCAGCCAGTCGTTCGCGCCGCGCTTCGTCTTCACGAGCGTCCAGCGGCCGCGGAGCTTGTAGCCGTACAGGTCGAACAGGAGCTTCCCGGACTCGAGGCCCGCGTCGAAGTCGTTCGCCGGCTCGAAGCGGCCGCGGTCCCAGACGATCACGGCGCCGGCGCCGTAGTTGCCCTCCGGGATCACGCCCTCGAAGTCGACGTAGTCGACGGGGTGGTCCTCGACGCGGACGGCGAGGCGCTTGTCCGCCGGGTCGAGCGACGGGCCCTTCGGTACCGCCCAGGACAGCAGCACGCCGCCGTGCTCGAGGCGGAAGTCGTAGTGGCGTGCGCGGGCCGCGTGAAGCTGCACGACGAAGCGCGACGCGGGCGGCTTCGTGGCCCCGAACGGTTCCGGAGTTGAGCCGGGCTTTCGCTTCTCCCGGTAAGTCGCTAATCCACTGTCGGTTTTTGTTGCGACCATCTGTCGGAGCATATATGATCCGCGAATGCCTGCGCGAGCCCTCGGATCCGCGACGATTGCATTCGGACTGGTTTCGATCCCGGTGAAGCTCTATTCCGCGGCCGAGACGTCGGTCGCGATCCGCTTCAACCAGATCGACCGGCGCGACGGCTCGCGCGTGAAGCAGCAGCTCGTCTCGGCGCGGACCGGCGAGATCGTCCCGAAAGAGGAGATCGTCAAAGGCTACGAGTTCGCGAAGGACCAGTACGTGCTCTTCACGCAGGAGGAGCTCAAGGCGCTCGAGGCGGCGAGCACGCATTCGATCGACATCGACGAGTTCCTGCCGGACGACAGCGTCGACCGCATCTACTTCGACAAGGCCTACTACTTGGGTCCCGACAAGGGCGGCGCGCGGGCGTATCGGCTGCTTTCGCAGGCGCTCGCGGACACGAATCGCATCGCGATCGGCCGTTATGCGGCACGCGGCCGCATGCACGTCGTCGCGATCAGGCCGATCGGCGAAGGGCTCCTGCTCGAGCAGCTTCATTTCGCCGACGAGATCCGCTCGTTCGCCGAGGTGCCGCTCGAGACGGTCGAGCTGCGCGACGCGGAGCTCGAGCTCGCGAAGGCGCTGATCGCGCAGGGCGCGGGCGAGAAGTTCGAGCCGACCCGATATCGCGACGAGGTGCGCGACCGGATGCTCGAGCTGATCAACCGCAAGGTCGAGGGCGAGGACATCTCGACCGCCGCCGCGGCGCCCGAGGCCGAGCACAAGATCATCGATCTGATGGAGGCGCTGAAGGCGAGCCTGCGCGCGCCGGCCGACCGCGAGTCGAAAACGTCGTCGGCGAAGAAGACCCCGAAGAAGAAGCGCGGCCGTCAGGCGGCGAGCGCGTAACGGACGAGCGCGCAACGGAGCAGGGCGTCAGCGCTCCCTGTCGCTGGCCTGCATCCGCTGCATCTGCTCGGCGAGCTTCGGGCCCGCCGCCTCGTCCTCGTGCTTGAAGAACACGAACGCGCGCTCGAAGCCCGAGCACGCGTCGAGCCAGCGCTCGAGCGACGGGGGCGCGTAGCCGGGCGCGCGGAGCCGCAGGTACGTGAAGCTCGCCGTGCGCGGCAGCGAGCCGGGCTCGGCGTCCTCGTCGTCGACCGTGACCCACGCGGCGCCTCGCGACGCGAGCACGTCGTGGACGGCCGGGTCGCGCCACGAGTCGTGCCGGAACTCGAACGCGGCGGGCACGCGCTCCGGCACGAGCTCGAGGAAGCGCGCGAGCCGCTCGACGTCGATCCGGAAGTGCGGCGGAAGCTGCACGAGCACGCAGCCGAGGCGCTCGCCCAGCGCGTCGACCGCATCGAAGAACCGCTCGGCCTCGTCGGCACAGTCCTCGAGCCGCTTGACGTGCGTGATGCGGCGGCTCGTCTTGACGGCGAAGCGGAAGTCTTCCGGGACCTGGTCCCGCCAGCGCTCGAGCAGCGCGCGGCTCGGCAGGCGATAGAACGTGTTGTTGATCTCGACGGCCGAGAGGCGCGACGCGTAGTACGACAGCATCTCGTCGGCCTTGAGCCCGGCCGGATAGAACGGCCCCTTCCACTCCTTGAACGAGAAGCCGCTCGTGCCGCAATAGAGCCGCATCGGCATCACCGCGCCGCGGGGGCGCCGCTGCCGACACACCGCGGCGCTGACGTCATTTCGCCGGCTCGATGCGCAGCACCGCGCCTTCGTCCTCGTCGGTCACGACGTAGAGCAGGCCGTCCGGTCCCTGCGCGACGTCGCGGATGCGCTGGCGCAGCTCGACGAGCAGGCTCTCGCGGCGCAGCTCCTCCATGTTCCGATTCAGCAGGACGCGGTCGAGCCGGCCGGTGCCCGGAATCTCGCCGTAGCGCAAGCCGCCGACGAACAGGTCGCCCTTCCACTTCGGCAGCGCGTCGCCGGTGTAGAACGTGATGCCGGAGATCGCGATCGCCGGCGTCCAGTAGACGACCGGCGGCTCGTAGCCCGCGTGCGTCGGACCGGCGTCGCGCGCCTGCCACGGGCCCGGATAGGTGCGGCCGAGGCTGACGAGCGGCCAGCCGTAGTTGCGGCCGGCGCGGATCACGTTGACCTCGTCGCCGCCGTTCGGGCCGTTCTCGGTCTGCCAGATCTCGCCGCTCGCAGGATGCACGGTCAGGCCGAGCGAGTTCCGATGACCGAGCGTGTAGATCTCGGGCAGGTAGCCCTCCCGGCCGACGAACGGATTGTCGTCCGGGACGCTCCCGTCGTCGCGAAGGCGCAGCACCTTGCCGCCGTCATTCATCGGATCCTGCGCGTCGCCGCCGCTCGTCGCGATGTACAGCATGCCGTCGTGCCCGAACACGAACGGCGTCGGTCCCTGGGCGCCCGACGACGCGACGAAAACGTCCTCGAAGTCGTTCAGCGCATGCCCGTCCCAGACGCCGCGGCCGACCGCGACCGTCGTGCGCTCGTCCGGCAGCGGCTTCGTGTAGCTCAGGTAGATCCAGCGGTTCGTCTCGAAGTCCGGGTGCAGCGCGATGTTCATGTAGCCGTGGATCGCGCCGGGGAGGCCCGATACGCCCGCGTGGAACGACGGCGGGCCTCCGGGCACCGGCTCCTCCTGCAGCTTGCCGTCGCGGATCACGCGCAGCCGCCCGACGCGCTCGGTCACGAGCATCGTGCCGTCCGGCAGGAACTCGATCGCGTACGGGAACTCGAGCGCCTTCGTGACGACGACGACGCGGATGTCCATGTCTTCGCCGGTCGGGAACACGAGCGGCCCGTCCGGCAGCGGCATGTTCGCGAGGCCTTCCGGCGCCACCGGGATATTGCCGCGGAACGGCACGTCCTGCTGCGCGAGCGCCGCGCCCGCAAGCGCGGCGGCGGCGATCGGCGCGAGCGCAAGCCGGCGGAGCCGCGCGGTCGTTGCGCGGTGCAGAATCTGTTTTGAGTTCATGGGGTCGATCCTCCTCGGTGGCCCGAGTATAGAGCCCCGGCCCGCGGCGTAGAACCTCTCGACCGGCGTGGCATACAAATTGCTGTCGCTTCTTCGGGGGGTATCAAGGAGGAGTCATGTCCTACGAAAACCGAGCGGTCGCGCGAGGCCGCAGGCCCTCGATGCCGCAACGATCAGAGGTCGAGCGCCGTGCGTATCGCACAAGTCGCCCCGCTCTATGAGTGCGTACCCCCCAGACTGTACGGAGGCACCGAACGCGTCGTCGCCTATTTGACCGACGAGCTGGTTCGGCAAGGGCACGAGGTGACGCTCTTTGCGAGCGGCGACTCGAGGACGCTCGCCGAGCACGTGCCGATCGGACGCTCCGCGACGCGCCTCGACCCCGATTGCCGCGATCCGCTCGCCCGGCACATCGTGCTGCTCGAGCGCGTGTTCTCGAGGGTCGCCGAATTCGACATCGTGCATTTCCACATCGACTACCTGCACTTCCCGCTGACGCGCCGCTATCGCGAGCCGAATCTGACGACGCTGCACGGGCGCCTGGACATTCCGGATCTCGCGTATCTGTACGACGAGTACGTCGAGATGCCGGTCGTCTCGATCTCCGATGCGCAGCGCGCACCGCTGCCGCATCTGAACTGGCTCGGCACCGTGCACCATGGGCTCCCGAGCAACCTGTACTCGTACCGCGAGCGGCCGGAAGGCTATCTCGCGTTCTGCGGACGCATCTCGCCGGAGAAGCGGCCGGACCGCGCGATCCGCATCGCGGAGCGGGCAGGCGTGAAGCTCCTGATGGCCGCGAAGGTGGATGCGGCCGACCGGGAGTATTTCGACGACGTGATCCGCCCGATGCTCGACAGCCCGTGGGTCGAGTACGTCGGCGAGATCGGCGAGGCGGAGAAGGGCGATTTCCTCGGCAATGCCCGTGCGCTCTTGTTCCCGATCGACTGGCCGGAGCCGTTCGGTCTCGTGATGATCGAGGCGCTCGCGTGCGGCACGCCGACGATCGCGTATGCGCGGGGCTCGGTCCCCGAGGTGCTCGAGCACGGAGTCACCGGATTCATCGTGCACGATCAGGACGAGGCGGTTCGCGCGGTGGATCGCGCGCCATCGCTCGATCGGCGCCGTTGCCGGGACGTCTTCGAGCGCCGATTCTCGGCCGAGCGCATGACGGCCGACTACCTTGCCCTCTACAATCACGTGATCGAAGCGGCTACGGGCCGCGCGACGAGAGAAGCGGCTACCGTCGGCAGAGCGAGAGATGAGCGCGTCGCGTGAGCTCGTCTACGTCGACGACGAGTACTACATCCACGCGACGTCGTCGCGCGTCGACGATCGCAAACGTGTACTGAAACAGGGCGACGCGTTCGCCGTCTTCGATCGGCTCGGCGACATCCATCCGTTCGGCCACGGCGGCCACGGGCTCTACTACAGAGACACGCGCTTCCTGTCGCGGCTCGAGCTCTCGATCGGCGGGCGGCGGCCGCTGCTGCTGAACTCGGGCGTCACGCACGACACCGCGATTTTCGCGGTGGACCTCTCGAACGTCGATCTGCGCGACGGCGAGCGGGTCGTCACGCCGAGCGGCGAGATTCACGTGTTTCGCGGCACGCTCCTCTGGGAGCGGCAGTGCTTCCAGCAGATTCGCGTGACGAACTTCGGACAGGACGAGGTGCGCCTGCCGATCGCGATCGAGTTCGCCGCGGACTACGCCGACATCTTCGAGGTGCGGGGGCTCGCGCGAGCGCGCCGGGGGCGGGTGCTGCCGGCCGAGATCGGCGAGCAGGAGGTCGCGCTCGCGTACGAAGGCCTCGACGGCGTGATACGTCGCACGCGGCTCCACTCGACGCTCAAGCCGTCGGCGATCGCGGCCGACAGGATGTGCTTCGACATCACGTTGAGCCCCGGCGCCGAGGCGACGCTCGTCCTCACGATCTCGTGCGAGATCGGGCCCGCGAAGCTCGAGCCGCGCGCGTCCTTCGACGAGGCCGAGCGGCAGAACCGCCGGTCGCTCGAGTCGATCGCCCGCGACGAATGCCGCATCGAGACCGGGAACCCGCAGTTCAACGACTGGCTCTGCCGTTCTCTCGCCGATCTGCGCATGCTGATCACGCGCACGGACGACGGCATCTATCCGTACGCGGGCGTGCCGTGGTACAGCACGATCTTCGGCCGAGACGGGCTGATCACCGGCCTGCAGACGCTTTGGGTCAATCCGAGCATCGCCCGCGGCGTCCTGGACGTGCTCGCGGCGAAGCAGGCCGACTCGCTCGATCCCGAGCGTGACGCGGAGCCCGGTAAGATCGTGCACGAGGTACGGCGCGGCGAGATGGCGGCGCGGCAGGAGGTGCCGTTCGGGCTCTACTACGGCACGATCGACGCGACGCCGCTGTTCGTGATGCTCGCGGCCCGGTATTTCGACCAGACGCGTGACGTCGAGCATTTGCGCACGCTCTGGCCGCACATCGAGCGTGCGCTCGCGTGGATCGACGAGTACGGCGATCAGGACGGCGACGGGTTCGTCGAATACTGCCGGAAGACGTCCCGCGGCCTTGCGAATCAGGGCTGGAAGGACTCGTTCGACAGCGTTTCGCACGCCGACGGCACGCTCGCGCAGGGGGCGATCGCGCTTTGCGAGGTCCAGGGCTACGTCTACGATGCGAAGCGGCGAGCCGCGAGGCTCGCGCGGGCTCTGGGCAAGGTCGCGCTCGCCGGGAAGCTCCTCGCCGAGGCCGAGACCCTCCGCGAGCGCTTCAACGAGAGCTTCTGGTGCGAAGATCTCGGCACGTATGCGATCGCGCTCGACGGCGAGAAGCGCCCGTGCAAGACGCGCGCGTCGAACGCGGGGCATGCGCTCTATACGGGGATCGCGACGCCCGAGCGCGCGCGGCGCACGGCCGCGATGCTGATGGCGAAACACTGCTTCACGGGCTGGGGCGTGCGGACGCTGTCGCGCCGCGAGGTCCGCTTCAACCCGATGTCGTATCACAACGGCTCCGTGTGGCCGCACGACACCGCGCTCATCGGCGCGGGCTTTGCGCGCTACGGCTTTCGCCGCCAAGCCGTGCGGCTGCTGCACGCGCTGTTCGAGGCGACGCTCGCGCTCGACGAGCGCCGGCTGCCGGAGCTCTTCTGCGGCTTTCGGCGGCGCCGGGGACAGGGACCGACGCGATATCCGGTGGCGTGCCTTCCGCAGGCATGGGCGAGCGGCGCGGTCTTCATGCTGCTGCAGGCGTGCCTCGGCATCTCGTTTCACCAGGAGAAGCCCCAGATCCGCTTCTCGCAGCCGATGCTGCCGAAGTTCCTGCCGTGGATCCGGCTCGAGAACCTGCGCGTCGGGGCCGGACGGGTCGACCTGATGCTGCGGCGGCACATCCGGGACGTCAGCATCAACGTGCTGAGGAGCGAGGGGGACGTCGGCGTCGCCGTGCATCTCGAGCCTTGAGCGGCTCCGTCGGTCCCGCAAGAGGAGCCGGAGCTTACCGCCGATGCGATCGAACCGGGCCTGCACGGGGAATTGAGAAGGCCGCCGCTGCCGTGCACGCGCCGCTCCTCTTGCTTACCGAGAGGAGGGCGGCTATCGTTGCTCTCGGTAACCGAGGTTAGCAGGCATGAGCAGGCGGCCCGAT
>DASVCR010000115.1:0-55299 GCA_036381515.1 Gammaproteobacteria bacterium
TCCGGGCTGCCGCCCTGCGGATCCGTCGGCAGCACGTTGTCTCGCGCGACCTTGTCGCCGAAGCGCAGGTCGATGCCGAGATCCCAGGTCGAGACGAGCTCCTTGAAGTACACGCCGCCGCCGAGGTAGTACCCGTAGGCCGGGGTCGCGAGGTCGAGCCGCGCCGCGCCGATGAAGCCGCCGATCGCGATCCGGTCGCTGATGTGACGGCGGTAATCGAGCGCGCGGATGCCGATCAGCAGATCGGAGCCGAGGTTGTCGAGCTCGAGTCGCACGCCGATCTCGCTGCGCTCGCCGAACGCGCGCGAGGCGCCGACGCCGACGTGCAGGCCGGATTCGGTCGTGTCGACCTTCTCGTCCTGAAGGGCAATCTTCGCCTCGACCCTCGAGGACTGAGCGCCGACGTCGACGAACACGTCCGCGCGGACGGAAGCGCTGCCGAGCAGGGCGACCGCGAGAGCCGCCGCCGGAAGGACGCGAAGCGCGCGGAGCGGGCCGAATTCGATGCTCACGGTTGCAAGTCCTCCTAGAAGCGCAGGAACGCGCCGACGCGCGAGAAGGACTCGCCGAAGACGTCGCGGCCCGCATGGAGGGCGGCGCCGACGAAGAAGTCATCGCGCCAGCGCCGGCTGTAGCGTGCTTCGAGCAGGTGCGCGCGCTCGTAGTCTTGAGCGGAGTAGTCCTCGTTGTCGAGCGTGCGGTACGCGACCTCGATCTGCCCCCCCGACGCGAGCGGCCAGCCGATGCGCGTCATGAAGCTCTGCCCGCCGACGCCGTCCTGCGCGACGCGCCAGTCCGCGCCCCAGTGGCCGATGACGTTGCCCTCGTTCGTCAGGCCGTCTCTATATATATGGTGCACATACCAGCCGTTCTGCCACTCGCTCGCCTCGAACGTGAGGTCGAGGTTCCACCGCCCGATGCGCGGGAAGCGCAGACCGGCCGAGAGCCCGACGTTGCCGAGCCGGGCGTCGCTGTTGGTCGACGTATCCTCGCCCGCGTACTCGAAGTAGACCGCGAACGGCAGCGCGGTCGGCATCGTGAAGCTCGACGTGATCGACGCGACCTGGTTGCCGAAGTCGCTGACGGTGCCCGTGTTGTCGTAGACGGAGGGGTGGAACAGCGCGTCGAAAAGGTCCGACAGCGAATCCTGGCCGCGCTCCCCGCCGCCGTACTGCATCAGGCGGTTGACGCCGAGCGTCCAGCCGGGAATCGGACTGATCGAGAGGTGCAGACCCGCGAGGCGCGGCTCGCCGGTCGTGAAGCCGTCCTCGAAGCGGATCTCGTCCGACTCGCTGAGCTTCGCGAAGAAGACCTGATAGCGCAGGTTCCATGGGGTCAGCGGTGTGTAGTTCGACAGCGTGATCGACGGCAGCGTCTGCGCCTGGGTCGACAGCAGCATCGCGCTGTCGGTCATCGGCGACAGCCAGTGATCGCGCCAGCCGACGTCGACCTGCGCGTACTCGACGCCGAAGCTGACCATCGAGCCGGTCGGTACGACCTCGTCCTCGTACGCGATGAACCCGCCCTGCACGAGCAGCAACTCGTTGCGCTGCCAGTAGAGCTGCGCCGAGACCTCGTACGAGCTGTCGAACGGCATTCCGTGGCGGTTCGGCAGCGGCATCGGGTCGGAAGGCTCGCCCGTGTCGCGATCCGGTCGAAACGAATCGCCGGAGGTCGCCGCCGCGGAGGCCGAGAGGTGCGCGATGCCGGCCCTTTTCATCAAGCCGCGCAGGTAACGGCGCACCTGCTCGCAGACGGGCGTGTCGATCTCGCACGCCCTGGGCAGCGCGTCGAGCACGCGGGCGGCGGGGATCGGCCGCGTCAGCACCGGATCGTCCGCGAGGATCAGCACGCGCTCGATCGCGCGCTCGATCTCGGGCGACTGGTTCACGACGATGTACGGGCTCGCGCCGCGTGCATGCAGCACGGATGCGGGGACGAGAAGCGCGGCGAGAGGTAGAAGGCGCGGGAACATCGGCGATCGGCGGCTCGGCGGTTCGCGGTCCAGCGCGCGATGATACATCAACTCGGAACAGGGGCTTCAAGGCGTCGGCGTTTGCGTCCGTGCGGGGGCGATGCCCGTGTGCTTCGTGATCGTCGCACGGGCGCGGGCGCCCAATGCCTGTAGGATATGCGGCAAGCCCGCCGCCGGCCCCGGATTGGACGTCGCCATGAAAGTCGACCTCATCGCCGCCGCACGCCCGAACTTCATGAAGATTGCGCCGCTCTACCACGTGCTCGCGCGGCAGGGCTGGTGTCGGCCGCGCATCGTGCATACGGGCCAGCACTACGACGCGAACATGTCGGACGCGTTCTTCGCCGACCTCGGCCTGCCGAGCCCGCACGTGAACCTCGGCGTCGGCAGCGGCAGCCACGCCGAGCAGACCGGGCGCGTGATGATCGAGTACGAGAAGACGTGTCTCGCCGAGCGGCCGGACTGGATCGTGGTCGTCGGCGACGTGAACTCGACGCTCGCGTGCGCGCTCGTCGGCGCGAAGCTCTTGATCCCCGTCGCGCACCTCGAGGCGGGGCTGCGGAGCGGCGATCGGACAATGCCCGAGGAGATCAATCGCATCGTGACCGACGCGGTCGCGGATCTCCTGTGGACGCCGTCGCCCGACGGCGACGCGCATCTGCTCGCGGCCGGCGTGCCGCCGGAGAAGATCGAGCGGGTCGGCAACATCATGATCGACTCGTTCGAGCTGTTGAAGCCGAAGATCCTGGCGGCGGGGATGCCGGCGAAGCTCGGCCTCGAGCGCCGCGGCTACGGCGTCGTGACGTTGCATCGGCCGTCGAACGTCGATCGGCGCGAGAAGCTCGAGTCGATCGTCGAGCGGCTCGTCGAGGTCGCGCGGAAGCTGCCGCTCGCGTTCCCGGTGCATCCGCGCACGCGGCGGCGGCTCGACGAGTTCGGTCTCGGCGCGCGGCTCGCCGCGAGCGACGGCATCCGCCTGATGGAGCCGCTCTCGTACGTCGAGTTCATGAGCCTCGTCGTCGACAGCCGGCTCGTCGTGACCGACTCGGGCGGCGTGCAGGAGGAGACGAGCTACCTCGGGATTCCATGCCTGACGTTGCGCGAGAACACCGAGCGGCCGGTGACCGTGACCGAGGGCACGAATCGGCTGATCAAGGCCGACGCGCTCGCCGCGGAGGTCGCGGCGGCGATGGAGCGCGGCGTCGTCGAGACGCGGATCGCGCTCTGGGACGGCCGGACGGCGGAGCGCGTCGCGGAGAGCCTGCGCCGGCGGGGGTAGCCCGCCTTCCGACGCTCACGCGTCCGTTCCGAGCCGGGCGGCGGCACCGGTCGCTCCGACCTCGCGCGCCCTCTACAATAGCGCGTTTCACCTGATCCGACAGACGGCGCCATCCCGTGAAAGTCCGCACCCGTTTCGCTCCGAGCCCGACCGGCTACCTCCACATCGGCAGCGTCCGCACCGCGCTCTACGCGTGGCTCTACGCTCGCCACCATGGAGGCGAGTACATCCTCCGGATCGAGGACACGGACCGCGAGCGCTCGACGCAGGCCGCGGTCGACGCGATCCTCGACGGGCTCGCGTGGCTCGGCATCGACTCCGACGAGCCGCCGGTCTACCAGACGCAACGCTTCCCTCGCTATGCCGAGGTCATCGAGCGCATGCTCGCCGAGGGCACGGCGTATCGCTGCTACTGCACGAAGGAGGAGATCGAGGCGATGCGCGCCGCGGCGCAGGCGCACGGCGAGAAGCCGCGCTACGACGGCCGCTGCCGCGCGGGGGACCGCTACCGGCCGGACGTGCCGCCCGTCGTGCGCTTCAAGAATCCGCTCGACGGCGAGGTCGTTGTCGACGATCTCGTGAAGGGCCGCATCGTGTTCGCGAACGCCGAGCTCGACGATCTCGTGATCGCCCGCTCCGACGGCACGCCGACGTACAACTTCACGGTCGTCGTCGACGACGCGGACATGCGCATCACGCACGTGATCCGCGGCGACGATCACGTCAACAACACGCCGCGGCAGATCAACATCTTTCGCGCGCTCGGCGAGACGCCGCCCGCGTACGCGCATTTGCCGATGATCCACGGGCCGGACGGGACGAAGCTCTCGAAACGGCACGGCGCGGTCAACGTGCTCGAGTATCGGGAGATGGGTTTTCTGCCGCAGGCGATGCTGAACTACATCGCACGGCTCGGCTGGTCCTACGGCGACCAGGAGATCTTCACGATCGACGAGCTGATCCGGTATTTCGATCTCGACCGGGTGAGCCGCTCGGCGGCGAGCTTCGATCCGATGAAGCTGCTCTGGGTGAATCAGCAGCACCTGATGAGGACGCCGGTCGAGCAGATCGCGCCGTTGCTCGAGGAGCAGCTGCGGCGGCAGGGGCTCGATCCGCGCAACGGGCCGCCGCTCGAGCTCACGATCGAGGCGCTGCGCGAGCGGAGCCAGACGATCGTCGAGATGGCCGAGCGCGCGCATTGCTACTACGAGGAGTTCGAGGCGTTCGACGAGAAGGCGGCGCGGACGCATCTGACGGCGGCGGCGCGCGACGTGCTGGTCGCCCTGAAGGAGGCGCTCGCCAAAGTGGGCGAGTGGTCGGAGAACGCGATCGAGGAGGCCGTGAAGGGCGTGGCCGAGGGGCTCGGGTTGAAGCTCGGCAAGGTCGCGCAGCCGCTGCGCGTCGCGGTCACGGGGCAGGCGGCGTCGCCGGGGATCGGCGTGACGCTCGTGCTCGTCGGCCGCGAGCGGGCGGTCGAGCGGATCGAGCGGGCTATTCGATACATCGAGCAGCAGGAAGTGAAGGCGGGCGGGGAAGGCCGCGGGTAAGTCCCGCGGCCGCCGCCGCTCGCCGCCTCCGTGGGTCAGCCTCCGCTGCTCCGTTCAGCCTCCGCTACTCGATCGTCTTCGACGCCTCGTTCGAGTACTCGCTCTCGAGGCCGTCTTCCGTGACGGCCGTCGTCACGAAGTAGTGCGTGCCCGGACCGAGGTTTTCGACGACGTAGGTCGTCACGGCCGGATTGTCGATCTCGGCCGATTCCGTGTAGTTCCCCGACTCCTGTCCCCAGTACACCTTGTAACCCGCGAGATCGGTCAGCGGGCTGCCGTCGGTGCGGGTCGTCGGCGCGGTCCACGTCAACGTCGCCGTGCCGAGGCCGATCGCTTCGACCGTGATCGAGAAGGCCGGCAGCTGCGCGCTGGCTTCGCCGTCCGTCACTCCGATCACGATGTTCGAGTACGTTCCGACGTCGTTATCGCTCGGCGTGCCGGACAGCTCGCCGGTGGACTGGTCGAAATTCGCCCAGCTCGGCAAGTTCTCGACTTGGAACGTGAGCACGTCGCCGTCGACGTCTTCGGCGGTCGGCGCGAAGCGATAAGCCGATCCCGCGACGACGGACGCCTGCGGGGTGCCCGAAAGCGTCGGCGCGGTGTTGGCGCCCGACTCAGGATCCGGTTCGGGCTCGGGGTCCGGCTGCGGCTCGGGCTCGGGGTCCGGCTGCGGGTCAGGTTGCGGGTCCGGTTGATCGGGTTGATCCGGTTGAGGCTGCGGTTGGTTGGGGATGTCGTTACCTCTCGTGGGGCCGCGGCCCTTGAACCAATCTTCCCATCTGTTTCTGGGACCGTCGTCGCCGCCGCAACCCGCGAGGACGGCCATGCAGCACATTAGTGACGCGAGACTGCCGAAGCGTTTCCCCATGTTCATCCACTGGTCTCCCTGTGATCGTTGAAGAGCAACCGACTCGGGAGCTCGGAATGGATACGCAAAGTTTTCGCCTCGTGTCGCCGGTGCTGCCGAGTCGTTTGTCTCAGCTGTTTGCTTGCCCGGCTACCGCGCAGTCTTTTTCAGAAAGCTTCGCGCTCCGACCTCACGAACGGTTTGCCCGTTGCAGTCGTTCTGGTCTCGCAAGTTGTAGCAAGGCGTGAGTGAGTGGTCGAAGTGTCGGCGCTGCGAGACATTTTTCGGCGTTAATGTCTGTTAACGGAGACATTTGTTCGCCGTTATTTTTGTTCTCGAGAATTTCTTTGTTGGAGAAATTAGCTTTCCGTGCAGTGACGGTCAATCTCCGTTCAAGACTTCGAGCAAGCGCTCGGGATCGAGCTCGGCGTCGGACGATACTGCGGCGAATTGCGAAGGGGAGATGCCGGTGTAGCGCCTGAACACCTTCGTGAAGTACGAAGGGTCGTTGAAGCCTACGAGATAGGCGACTTCCGCGACCTGCGCATTCGGGTTCTTCAGAAGGCGGCCGGCTTCGCGCAGTCGAAAGCGGATGACGTACTCCTGAAACGTCAGTCCGTACGCTTCCTTGAAGAGGCGACTGAACTGGAACGTCGTGAGACCGCAAAGAGCAGCCGCCTTCGCGCTCGAGATCTTGCCGCGATAGTTTCGCTCGACGTACTGCAACGCACGACTGAGACCGAGAGGCTCCTGACTCGCACGGGCGGAGACTCTGTTCTCGAGCGGTATCGTCGAGACGGGCATCGCGGCGCGACGACGCGATTGGTCGCGATAGCTCATCATCTCGGCGAAGCACGTGAGGCAACGGTCGACGTCGGACTTCGAAAGCGGTTTGACCAGGTAGTCCCAGACGCGAGAGCGAAAGGCCCACACCGCGAGAGACTCCGAATGCTGGACGGTCAGCATCAGGATCGGCAACGAGCGGTGCTTGCTCTTCGTCTCCTGCAGCGCCTGCAGGCTTTGCTTCGTCGGGTAGTCGTAGTCGAAGCAGAGGGCATCGGGTTTGAGCCGTGCGATCTCGCTGTCGATGGACGCGAGCGCGGAGACGCGATGGACGCGGAAGAAGCTTTCGAACGCCTCCAGGGTCTCGGAGTCGTGCACCGAAACCGTGAGGTCGATCCAAAGGAGCGAGTAGCGGGAGCGCAACGTTCTGGTTCGAGGGGTCCCGTGACGGCCGAGATTAGAGCGTAGGGCTCGAGCGCGGACATTGACGCGGCGCACACTGCGTCCCGTGCGACTGTCGGAATCCTTGACGGTTACGCGCCGCCCGTTCGTCGGCAAGCTTCTGTTAACTGCGCTCGAGCGGCGCGTGCGTGACCAAGAGTCGTCGAGCATCAACGCATTGCGCGTGCGCGCGCCGCTCGGAGGGTCGGACCGGCGGGACGCCGGGCCGCCCTGGCACGTTTAGTGCTGCTGGAGGACATGACCGCGCTGATGACATGGACGAGCGATGCGCCATCGAGGCGCTGCGAGGCGTTCCCGCGGAAAGGAGGCTGCGATGGCCTGGCTCAGTGCTAGAGGGGCAGGGCGCGCAGCGCTCGCCGTCGGCGCCGCGCGCACCGGTCATCGACTCTTCGTGCCGGCGGGCGCGAAGCATTGGCACGCTTCGCTGAGTGCCGCGGTGACCGGCGTGGGCAGAGGCACGACTGCCGGGGTAAGCTCTCCTGGAGCAATCTGGAAGAGCAGGAGGCAGCGTAGTGCCGGTGGTGATCCCCGTCATCCTTTCGGGCGGCTCTGGGACGCGGCTCTGGCCGTTATCCCGGCAGGAGCGTCCGAAGCAGTTTCTGCCGCTCGTCGGCGAGCGGACGATGCTGCAGGAGACCTATCTCCGGACGACGGAGCTGCGTGACCTCGTTCGACCGCCGATCATCGTCTGCAACGAAAGCCACCGATTCCTCGTCGGCGAGCAGATGAGGGAAGTCGGTGCGGCCGCCCGGATCATCCTCGAGCCCGAGGGACGCAACACCGCGCCGGCGATCGCCGTCGCCGCGTGGCTGACGATCAGGTCCGACGAGGACGTCGCTTCCGGAGCGGACGCCGAGGCCGCGTCGGCGTCCTCCGGCTCGAGCAGCGTCGAGGCCGCCGACCCGCTGCTCCTCGTGCTGCCGGCAGACCACTTCATCGAGGACACCCAGGCGTTCCTGCAGGCCGTGCGTGTCGGCGTGGACGCCGCGTCGAAGGGATATCTCGTCACCTTCGGCATCGTGCCGAGCCGGCCCGAGACGGGCTACGGCTATATCCGCAAGGGCGCGCGCGGGGAGGAGGCGGCGGCCTGGTACCGGCTGGACCAGTTCGTCGAGAAGCCCGATCTTCCAACGGCCGAGCATTATGTAAAGTCGGGCGAGTACCTGTGGAACAGCGGCATGTTCCTGTTCTCGGCGCGCCGCTATCTCGAGGAGCTCCGGAGCCATGCGCCGGACATCGCGTCCGCATGCGAGCGGGCGGCGGACGAGGCCGTCGTCGACGGCGACTTCACGCGCCTCGGTCGGGCATTTCTTGCCTCTCCGTCCGATTCGATTGACTACGCGGTCATGGAGAAAACGCGCTCCGCCGCCGTCGTGCCGCTCGATGCGGGCTGGAGCGACGTCGGGTCATGGCCTGCGCTGCACGACATCCTCGAGAAGGACGCCGACGGCAACGTCCTGCGCGGCGATGTGATCGTCGAGGGCTGCCGCAACTGCTACGTGTCCGCGGCCGATCGTCTCGTCGCGCTGGTGGGGCTCGACGGATGCGTCGTCGTCGAGACGGCCGACGCCGTTCTGGTGATGCGCCACGAGGCGGCGCAGGACGTCAAGCGAGTCGTCGACGCATTGAAGAAGACCGGGTCCTCACGCGTGTAGCGCGAAGGACCGGCACTTTTCGTTTGCAGGGCGAGTCCTTCCACGTTCGCCTTCTGCGCCTCTCCATAGCGCAGCCCGCTTTCGGGCTCACTCGTGAACTGGTTCCCCACCCTTGCCGAGCATGCTCGCTACAATTCCCCCTGACAGCTTCTTTGACTTAAGACATTACAAGCCTGGAAGCGTCACCACCAGGGGGCGTTATAATGAGCGTCGAACGAGGCACCCTCACTGTCATTCAAGGTTCAACGAAGAGCCGCCAAGCACGTAACAGGCCGATCCTCCAAGGGTTTAAGTTACATGCTGTCGGCGTCGAAATCGAAGAGTGGGTCGATCAGCGAACGTGGTACGAGTTCGGCAAGCTCCTCCAGCAGATGGACTATGCGTGGGAATGGGTGGTTGCCGACTGGCTGGCGTTCGGGGATCACAAGTACGGAGACCACGTTTACACCACGGCGAGCCGGCTGTTCGGCAAGTCCGCCCGCACGTGGGAAGACTACGCGTATATCGCGCGCAACGTCCGATCCTCGGAACGTTCCGAGATTTTGCCGGTGCTCCTGCACAAGCCCGTTGCGCGCTTCGGGGACGACCCCGAGATGCAGCGCCGGCTGCTGGGCATCGCCGAGCAGCACGGGCTCAGCAAGGCGATTTTCGAAGCGGTCATCGAGCTCTATCTGGCCGGAAAGCCGTACGATCATCTCCTGCCTTCGGAGCTCACGCCGGTCGCCCGCGCGCGGATGCGGGCGGACAAGGATCGTGAGCGTGTCCGCAAGCGTGCGCTGACCGCGGGGGGCACGGAGTGGCTCGAGTACGCGCGGGACCAGGCCGAGGGTTGGGCACAGCTCGTGCGGGAGCTGGCGGAGCTCTTACCAGTCAGGAGTAGCGCCACGAGCTAGTCTGCTAACGTCAGGACGCTGGATCATCGGAAGGGAGGATCCAAACAACAGGACACCTGCGGCATCGATACGATCCGCGGAATTTCAGCACCTGAAAAGAGCAAGTTCGACCGAAAGGCGAACACGCAAAGCTACCGGTCTACGGGGATTGTCCTATGACAGCGGGGTTGCCAGGAGTGAAGTGGAAACACCTCGGCGCACGGAGCGCGCGCCGATCATTCGTGATTCTCGTCCTGACGGGAGGCCTCGCCGCTTGCGGCGGGGATGACGGAGGCGGCCAGAGCGAGGCCAATTCGCCCGGGAACTCGGCGCCGACGATCAGCGGGAATCCGCCGTCTCAGGTCCTCGTCGGCGACGCGGTCGACTTCATGCCGACCGCGGCCGATGCCGACGGGGACGTGCTGACCTTCTCGGTAGAGAATCTGCCGGCGTGGGCGTCGTTCGACCGGCAGACCGGCCGGCTCACCGGGGTGCCGCGTGAGCAGGACGGCGGGGCCTACGCGGGCATTCGGATCAGCGTCACCGATGGCGCCGCGACGACCAGCCTGCCGCCGTTCACGATCACGGTCGTGTACACGGCGAACGGCACGGCGACGCTGACGTGGACGCCCCCGACCGAGAAGACGGACGGGTCCCCGGTCGACCTTGCAGGCTACCGGATCTACTGGGGAAAGGCCTCGCGCAACTACTCGCACTCGCTCGAAGTCGGGCAGAACGTCGTGAGCTACGTCGTGGACAACCTGACGCCGGCGCGGTGGTACTTCGCGGTGACGGCGCTCGATTCGAACGGCCTCGAGAGCGACTTCTCGAACGAAGCGACGAAGGTGGTGCAGTGACGGGCGCGCGCGGCGCGCGTTCGCTTTCGGACCGGTGGGAGGGCAGGTGCTCGGGTGGTGGGCGATGCTGGGATTGAACCAGCGACCTCTCCCGTGTGAAGGGAGCGCTCTCCCGCTGAGCTAATCGCCCGCCTCGGGAGCCTATTCTCCGGGCGCGGCCGCTTCCCCGCAACCCCCCTGCGGGCGCGCGGCCGCGGCGTTCGCGCGCACGTTGCCGCGGCCCGTAAGGACGCCTGGTATCCGTCCCGACTCCTGATTAGCGAGGAGTTGTGTAGTAGCCTAGCGCCCCAGTCCTCCCATTCGGAACTTTGAGATGCGCGTTACGGTTTTCGGTTCGGGCTACGTCGGTTTGGTCACGGGCGCTTGCCTCGCGGACGTGGGCAACCACGTCGTCTGCGTCGACATCGACGAGGCGAAGGTCGAGCGGCTGAACCGCGGCGAGATCCCGATCTACGAGCCGGGGCTCGACGACGTGATCAACCGGGCTCGTCGGGCCGGCCGGCTCAGCTTTACGACGGACGCCGCCGCCGGCGTCGGACACGGCGTGTTCCAGTTCATCGCGGTGGGCACGCCGGCCGACGGCGACGGCTCTGCCGACCTCAAGGCCGTGCTCGCGGTCGCGAGGTCGATCGGAGAGCACCTCGAGGAGTACCGGGTGGTCGTGACGAAGTCCACGGTGCCGGTCGGCACGGCGGACAGGGTCAAGGCGGAGGTGCAATCGGTGCTCGACCGGCGCGGCGTATCCGTCGAGTTCGACGTCGTTTCCAACCCCGAATTCCTGAAGGAAGGCGCGGCGGTCGACGACTTCATGCGGCCCGATCGCATCATCGTGGGCACGGACAATCCGCGGACGGCGGAGCTGCTCCGCGGGCTCTACGAGCCGTTCAATCGGAATCACGACCGCATGCTCGTGATGGACATCCGGTCGGCCGAGCTCACGAAGTACGCCGCGAACGCGATGCTCGCGACGAAGATCAGCTTCATGAACGAGCTCGCGAACATGGCGGAGCAGCTCGGCGCGGACATCGAGCACGTGCGCCGCGGCATCGGCTCCGACCCGCGTATCGGCTACGAGTTCATTTATCCGGGCTGCGGGTACGGCGGATCGTGCTTCCCGAAGGACGTGAGGGCCCTCATCGCGTCCGCCGCGAGCGTCGGCTATCGAGCCGACATCCTGAACGCAGTCGACGACGTCAATCAGCGCCAGAAGCAGGTGTTGTTCCGAAAGATCAACGCCCACTACCGCGGCGACCTTGCCGGGAAGTGCATCGCGCTTTGGGGCCTGGCCTTCAAGCCGAATACCGACGACATGCGAGAGGCGTCGAGCCGCGTGCTGATGGAGGCCCTGTGGGCCGCCGGCGCGCGCGTGAAGGCCTATGATCCGGTCGCATCGTCCGAGACTCGGCGAATTTACGGCGACCGGAACGACCTCGTGCTCTGCTCGAGCGCGGAGGAGGCCCTGCAGGATTCTGATGCGCTTGCGATCGTGACCGAGTGGCGAGAGTTCCGCAGCCCGAACTTCGACGCGATCAAGAGCCTGCTGCGCGAGCCGGTCATCTTCGACGGCCGCAACCTGTACGATCCGAGGATGATGAGGGATCGACAGATTCGCTACTACGCGATCGGACGGGGGGAATCGGTGTCGTACGACGCGGCACCTGCGAAGTAGCGTCCACCGTCGGGGAGCTCGCAACGAGCTCCCCGCGCAGATCGTCTTTGCCGCGCGCATCGCGCGCCGATCTCCGATGCGAACGCAGAGGCAGCGGCGCCGGAACGGCCCGGCGCCCGTCCCGCTTCGAAGCGTTTCCGGGTTTGTGTCGCGGCTCCCACCCTTCGAAGTGCTACTTGTAGTAGCCTACCTTCCCGTTCGTGCTTTCCTCTGCTGAGATCCGCTATATTGCGATCGACCGAGACGAGTCCGTTGCCGTGCCGTGAGCGATGGGGGCGTCGGCGACGAGACGTGTTGCGTAGGCAGCGCCGCATGGGGCTCTCGCTTGGGGCAGGCAATCACTGCGTTCTGCAACGGATTGCGCCTGGGCGCAGGCTTCCGCCTCCTTCGGCGTAAGCGTTGGCGGCTCTGCGATCCGGGTACGACCCATGAAGGTGTTCGGTCATCACATTCACCCGCCAATCGTGCTGCTCGCCGCGGTCGAGTTCGGCGCCGCGGGGCTTGCCTTCGCGGCGTCGGCGTTCCTGATCGTGATGATGAACGCTCCCGAGGAGGCCGCGCTGCCGACCGGGACCCTCGTCTTTGCTGCGATCGCGTTCAGCGTCGCGGTCCTCGTCGGTGTGACGTCCGTCGGGCTGTACCAGGCGAAGCAGAGGTTGCGCATCGAGGGGGTGCTCGCGCGCATCCTCGTGGGCCTGCTGCTTGCGGCGGTGCTCCTCGCGCTGATCGATTTCTTCTTTCCGGTCGGCCTCTCGGGCCCGCTCTGGGGCTGGAGCTTCGTGTTCAGCCTCGCGCTTCTCGCGACGACGCGGACGCTCTGCTGGCGGTGGGTCGACAACTCCGTGTTTCGGCGCAACGTGCTCGTCTACGGCGCGGGAACGCGCGCCGCAAGCCTGCTGAAGCTGCGTCGAAGGAGCGACCGACGCGGGTTCAACATCCGCGCGTTCGTGCCGGCGGAGGGCGACGACGGCGTCATCGACGACGACCGCGTCACGAAGCTCGAAGGCTCGCTCGCGGCCTACGCCCGGGCGCAGAACGTCGACGAGATCGTCGTTGCCGTCGACGACCGCCGGCGGGGCTTTCCGATCCGCGATCTGCTCGAATGCAAGTTCGCGGGCATCGCCGTCGTCGACCTGCTGTCGTTTCTCGAGCGAGAGACGGGGAAGGTCAAGGTCGACCTGGTCCATCCCTCCTGGCTGATCTTCGCGGAGGGCTTCGAGGCGAGCGCGCGGTCGCAGCTCGGCTCGCGCGTGCTCGACCTCGTCGCCGCAACGGCCTTGCTGGTGCTCGCGGCGCCCGTGATGTGCCTCTGCGCGCTCGCGATCCTGCTCGAGGACGGCCCGCCGGTGTTTTACCGGCAGCGCCGCGTCGGCTACCGCGGCAGGACGTTCACGCTCTACAAGTTCCGCAGCATGATCAAGGACGCCGAGGCCGACGGCGCGCCGCGCTGGGCCGGCACCGGCGACAGCCGCATCACGCGCGTAGGGGCCGTGATTCGCAAGCTGCGCCTGGACGAGCTGCCGCAGCTGCTCAACGTGTTTCGCGGCGACATGGCGCTGGTCGGACCGCGGCCCGAGCGTCCCGAGTTCGTCGAACGGTTATCCCAGACGATCCCGTACTACCACGAGCGCCACGCCGTGAAGCCCGGCATCACCGGATGGGCGCAGCTGTGCTATCCGTACGGCTCGTCGGTGCAGGACGCGATGGAGAAGCTTCAATACGATCTCTACTACATCAAGCACAAGAGCGTGATTTTCGACCTGATCGTGCTGCTGCAGACTGCAGAGGTCGTGCTGTGGGGGAAGGGCGCCCGGTAGCACCCGCGCGGCGTTTCCGTTACTAGACCGCCGGCGGCGGATACCAAGGGCGTTCGAATGCTCTGGTTCGGAGTTGCAAGCTACGGTCTCGCGGCGCTCGCCTTCGGAGCGGCGGCCGCGGTGCTGTCGGTGAGCCGGCCGGGGAGCCGCAGGGCCTCGCTGCTGACCGTCGTCGTCGGGCTGTCGGCCGCATGGGCGGCGGCCCTCGTCGTTCTGCTGCTCACGTCAGAGCCGTCGCCCGGCGCGGTCGGCGGAATCGATGCGCTCCACACGTTCCTGTGGACGGCGTGCGTCTTGTCCTGGCTGTCCTCGCCGTCGAGGTACTGGCTGCTCGGGCTGTCGGCCTTCGCGGGCTGCTCGATCGTGCTCGCGACGATCGCGGCCGCGTGGCTGCCCGGGATGACCGACGCGGTCTACCCGACGCTGGTCGTGATGGCGTTGATCGGGTTCCTCGGCGTCGAGCAGGTCTATCGCAACGCGCCGGAGGATACCCGGCGGTCGCTGCATCTGCTTTGCCCCGCCGTGGCCGGCATTTTCGTCGTCGACCTGTTCGTCTACTCGCAGGCGGCGTTCCTCAAGGAGCTCGTGCTCGTGCCTTGGGAGGCGCGGGGCCTCGTGAATGCGGCGCTCGTGCCGCCGATCCTGCTGGCGGTCAAGCGGCAGCCCGAGTGGGAGCAGAAGCTCTACGTCTCCCGCGACGTGGTGTTCTACACGGCCAGCCTGCTCGGCGTCGCGGTGTACCTGGTCGTCATGGGCATCGTCGTCTCCATGATCCGCGCGTTCGGCGGAGAGTGGAGCCTGCCCTTCGAGCTCGCCTTCCTGGTCGCGGCGCTCGCGATACTCGCGTGGGGTCTCTTCTCGACCGAGATCCGGATGCGTGCCCGGGTCTTCCTGGTCAAGCACTTCTACAGGAACAAGTACGATTACCGCTACGAGTGGCTGCGCCTGACGCAAAGCCTCGGTCGGAGCGGCGACCTGCCGGTGCTCGCTCACAACGCGCTCGACGGCCTCGCCCGAATCGTCGGCAGCCAGCAGGGCGAGCTCTGGCTCGCATGCGAGCCGCACCGGTACGAGTGCATGGCCACGCTCGATCGCCGCCTGTCGCACGAGGCGCGCTTCGACTGCAACCACCCGATCGTGCTGTTCCTCGCTTCGAAAGGCTGGGTGATCGACAGCGAGGAGTATGCCCGGGAGCCGGATCGTTACCACACCGCGTTCGGCCGGCCGCAGGACGGGCTGTTGCCGGCCGGCTCCATCATCGTGCCGCTCGACTGCCAGGGCTACCTGCAGGGCTTCGTCGTGATCGAGAAGCCCCGCGCGCTGAAGTCACTGAATTTCGAGGACCACGATCTCCTGAAGACAGCCGGCCGCCAGGTCGCCGTCGTGCTCGCCCAGGCGCTGGCCCAGGAGCGGCTCGCCGAGACGCGCCAGTTCGAGGCGATGAACAAGCTGTCGATGTTCCTGATGCACGACCTGAAGAACATCGTCGCGCAGCAGGAGCTGGTCGTCGCGAATGCACAGCGGTTTCGTCACCGGCCCGAGTTCATCGAGGACGCGATCGAGACCGTGCGATCCGGCGTCGAACGGATGAAACGGGTGCTCGATCAGCTGAATAGCCGCGTCCGCAGCGAAGCCGCGAGCGGCCGCGCCGACGTTTCGAAGATCCTGATGGAGGTTCGCTCGCACTGCGCCGACCGCGAGCCGGTTCCCGAGATCCAGGTCGGCGGCCCGCCGATCTGGGTGCGCATGGACCGTGAAAAGCTCTACAGCATCCTGACCCACCTCGTCCGCAACGCGCAGGACGCGACGCCGGCGGACGGCCGCATCGTCATCGATCTGCAGCTCGTCGGCGAGCAGCTCGTCGTGAGCGTCGAGGATACCGGCAAGGGCATGGATCAATCTTTCATCCGCAACCGTCTCTTTCGGCCTTTCGATACCACGAAAGGCACCCGAGGCATGGGCATCGGCGCCTATCAGGTGCGCGACACGGTGCGCGCGGCCGGGGGCGACGTCGAAGTGTTCAGCGAGCCCGGCGTCGGGACGCGGTTCTGCGTGCGGCTGCCGGTGGCCCGTGGCGAAGACGATACGCTTGCTAAGCAGCCCGCGGCATGAAAAAGCGCTGCTTGTGCTTCCCGGGCGCACGGCTGAAAATGTGACGCGTCAGGTGCCCAAGGCGCGTGCTGTGCCCAGACAATGACGAACCATGACGCAGACCCATCTGCGTCGCAGAGTACGGAGCCGGGGCCGATCGCCACATTGGAAGGCGTGGACCAAGAACAGCGCGTGGCGTAGTCCTCACTTACAAGAAGCAACTCGCTGCGATACGGGAGACTTATGTCAGTCCTCACGACCTTCGGGAAGGTTCGGCCGGGTCTGATCCTGTGGTCAGGGCTCGCGATCCTCGTCACTGGCTGCGCGGGAAGCTCGGCCGCTGTTCAACGACCTTCGGCTGCGACCGCATTTGCGACGGGCGAGTATCTCGTCGGCGCCGGCGACACGCTGCAGATCTTCGTCTGGCGGCAGCCCGAGCTGTCGATGACGGTGCCCGTCCGGCCGGACGGGCGGATCTCGACGCCGCTCGTCGAGGATCTGGTCGTGGTCAACAAGACGCCGTCGCAGATCGCGCGGGAGATCGAGGAGAGGCTCGCCGAATACATTCGCTCGCCGCAGGTCAACGTCATCGTGCAGGATTTCGTCGGCGCCTTCGGCGCGCAAATCCGCGTGCTCGGTCAGGCCGTGCAACCTCGCTCGATTCCCTACCGCGACCGGATGACGTTGCTCGACGTCGTGATCGAGGCGGGAGGGCTGACCGAGTTCGCGGCGGGCAACAGGACGCGGGTCGTGCGCACGGTCGACGGCGAGACCCGCGAGATTCGCGTTCGGCTCGACGACCTGGTGAAACGCGGCGACATCGAGGAGAACATCCTCATGCAGCCCGGCGACGTGGTGATCATTCCCGAGGCCGTGTTCTAGATGCCAACCGGTGGAGGTGCCGCCGTGGACACCGTGCTCGATCGCTCCCGGGGCGAGATCGCCAAGCAAACCATACATGACCTCGTCTCGCGCATCGTCAACGAGCTGCGCAGCGCGTGGCGGTACCGCTGGTGGGGCGTCGCCGTCGCGTGGGCGTGCTTCGCCGCGGGCTGGGTGTTCGTCGCTTCGCAGCCGAACATCTACGAAGCGAACGCACGCTTCTTCATCGACGCGTCCTCGGTGCTTCGGCCCCTTCTGCGCAACCAGATCGTCGTGCCGGTCGATCTGGCCGCGCAGCTGAACTACGTCCGTCAGTCCCTGTTGAGCCGGGAGCACCTCGAGTACGTCGCGAGCGTCAACGGTTTGACCGCGGAGGCGACGACGCCCGAGCAACTGGAGCGGATCCTTACGCGGCTGCGGGCGGACATCTCGCTCTCCAACCGCGACCGCAACAACCCGTCGGTCTACAGCATCGGCTACCGCAACGCGAATCGGGACACCGCCATCGGCGTCGTGACGACGCTGCTCGATTCGCTCGTCCAGAACACCGAGCGCATGCAGCAGCAGAGCACCGACACCGCGAGCCGCTTCATCGAGGAGCGCATCGCCGAGTACGAGCACCGCCTGCAGCAGGCGGAGCAGGCGCTCGCGGACTTCAAGAAGCGCCACGCGAACCGGCTGCCCGGCACGACGGGGGGCTATTTCGAGCACCTGCGCGCGGAGCGGGAGGCGCTCGAGGAGGCCGAGAAGGCCTTGCAGCAGGTGGAGTCGAGGCGCGACCAGCTGGTGAGCCAGCTCGAGAGCGAGACCCCGGTGATGCCGTCCGGCCTCGGGCGCATGGACCCTCCGCCGAACAGCCTCGATGCGCGCATCCGCGACTATCGTGCGCAGCTCGATTCGCTGTTGCTGCAGTACACGGAGCGGCATCCCGACGTCGTCGCCCTGCGCGAGACGTTGGCGCGCCTCGAGGATCAGCGAGCCGAGCAGCTGCGCGCGGTGGGGGTCTCCAATACGGACCAGGAGCTGTCCGCGCTCGACAGCAACCCGGTCTATCAGGCGCTGCGCATTTCGTTGAACGAAACCGAGGCGGAGCTCGCGGCACGGCGTGCCGACGTCGAAGCGCGGCGCCAGAAGGTCGAGGAGCTCCAGGCCGCGATCGACGAGGTGCCGGACGTCGAGGCGGAGCTTGCCCGCCTGAACCGCGACTACAGCGTGATTTACGATCAGTATCGCAGCCTCGTGCAGAGCCGCGAGACGCAGGAGCTGTCACAAAAGGCGTTCAACGAGGAGGAGATCGAGTTCAGGCTGCTCGATCCTCCCAACGCCGCCTTCGAGCCCGTTGCCCCGAACCGGCTTTTGATGCTCGCCGGCGTGTTCGTCGCATCGCTGGGCGCCTGCGGGGCGCTCTGCTGGCTGCTCGCGCAGATGAACCCGGTCTTTGCGAACACGGCGATCCTGCGTCAGGTCGTGGGGCTGCCGGTGCTCGGTTCCGTCAGCCACGTCGCGCCGCACCGGCAAAGGGCTCGTCGCGCGGTCGAGGTCTTCGCGTTCGCCACGTCGTTGGTCGGCCTGGTCGGACTGTTCGCCGGCGCCGTGCTCATCGAGGTGCGGGGGCCCGGTTTATTCACCTTGGTCGGACTCGCATAGATGGGCAAGATCGAAGAAGCGCTTGCGAAGCTGCAGGCGAGGAAGGCAGGCGCCGCCGAGGCGCGCGCCAGGCCGCCGCGGGCGGTCGCCAGGGTGCACGATTCGCCGGTCGCCGGTCACGCGTACGGCGGCAAGGGCGTCGAGATCGATTTCGACGCGTTGCGCGCGCAGGGGCTGCTCGCTTCGGAGCGCCACGAGCGGGTGCTGGCCGACGAGTACCGGGCGATCAAGCGCCCGTTGCTGAAGAATGCGAGCTCGGGCGGCGAGCTCGTGCCTCGCGGCAACGTGCTGATGGTCGCGTCGGCGCTGCCGGGCGAGGGTAAGACGTTCACCGCCGTGAATCTCGCCTTGAGCATCGCGCGCGAGCAGGACTGGAGCGTCATCCTCGTCGACGGCGACTGCAACAAGCCGCACGTGACGCGGCTGTTCGGCGCGAGCGACCAGCCCGGGCTCATGGATCTGCTGCGCGACCGCTCGGCCTCGTTCGAGTCTCTGGTGATGCCGACGAACCTGCAGCGGTTCGCGATCCTGCCCGCGGGCGCCCGCGACGAGCGGGCCGCGGAGCTGCTCGCGAGCAGCAAGATGGAGAGCCTGATCGCGGAGATCAGCGCCGCCGATCCGCGGCGGATGGTCGTCTTCGACTCGCCGCCGCTGCTGCTGCGGCCCGAAGCGCAGGTCCTCGGAGGGCACGTCGGCCAGGTCCTGATGGTCGTGCACGCGAACAAGACGCCGCATCGCGCGGTGCTCGCCGCGCGCGACCGCCTCGATGCGTCCAAATCGATCAACCTGCTGTTGAATCAGGTGTCGGCGCGCAACGGCATCGCCGGCTACGGTGATTACTACTACGGCTACCAAGCGTAAGGCGTCCGCATGACGACCATCTCAGCGCCGGTGGCGGCGCGCCTGGTGCTGGCGGCGGCGGTGTCGTGTCTCGCGATGGGCCAGGCAAACGCCCAGTACCGCGGCGGTCCGGGCGCCGGCGTGCGCGCGGCCTCGTCGGGCGAATCGGTGGCACTGTGGGTCGCGCACACCGAGTCGAGCAACGTGCTGCGGGCGACCGACAGCATGCGCGACTACTACGACAGCCTCGGGGTGCTGTTCGATCTGACTCGGAACCGGGAGCGCGTGCAGGCGAGCCTCTTGGGCGACCTCGAGTACCGCATGTACGGGGACGACTCGGCGTCGAACGAGCAGGTCGGCTCCCTTGGCGCGTCGCTCAGTACGGTGTTGCTGCCGCAGCGGTTCACGTGGTCGTTCCGTGACAACTACCTGGACGGTCGAACGAACCCGCTCGGGCCGGAAACGCCGGACAACCGCGAGCGGATCAACGTGTTCGAGACCGGGCCGCAGCTCGACGTGCCGCTCGGCGGGCGCACGTCGTTCAGTGCCGGCGGCACTTGGCGTGCACGCCGGTACGAGGAGTCGCAGCTTCTCGACAGCGATTCGGTCACGTACAGCGTCGGCATTCACCGCCAGGTTCGTCCCCTGACTTCCGTGAGCCTGATGGCAGATACGACCGAGGCGGAGTATCAGACGACCGACGAGAAGTACGACATCGACGGCGTGCGGCTCGTCTACCAGCGTGCGCTCGCACGCGGCAGCGCCGTCGCGTCGGCCGGCGTGAACCGCCTGACGATCGGTCTGCTGGAGGTCGATCGACCGCTGTTCAACGTCATGTGGAGCCGTTCGCTTACCGGGCGTATGAGCCTCGTTTTGCAGGCGGACCGGCAATATACGGACGCCGGAACGTTGCTCGCGGAGAGCCTCGACCAGCCGACCGCCGCGCCGATCGACGTGACCCTTAGCGCCGATCCGAACGACCGCCGCGAAGCGTCCGCCGACTGGAGCCTGTCGCTCGATCGAACGGACATCAGCGTGCAGTTCACGCTTTTCGCCGACGATTTCGAGCGCGAGGACTCGTTGGACAGCGACGGCGGCCGAATAGGCGTGGACATGCTGCGACGACTGACGCGCGTCAGCGCGGCCGGCGTCAGCGTGCACCGCGAGCAGCGTCAGTTCTCGAACGAGCTCGACGACAACACGGACACCGTGGTGCGGCTGCGGTACAGCCGGGGCATCGGGCGCGTGCTCGATGTCGAGTTCGACGCGCAGCTGACGAAAAGGGACGGCGTGGGCTCGTTCGACGAGCGGACGCTCAGGATCACCCTCGTGTACGTGCCAGCCCGCAGGTGATGAGCGCGCGTGCACCGCTTCTCGCGCCATACGAGCGCTCCGAGGGGGACCGTGCGGCGCCGTTTTACGCGGGCGCCAGGAAGTGGACGCCGCCGCCCGGCGCAACGCTCCCGAACGTGCTGACCTGCGACGTCGAAGACTACTTCCAGGTCTCGGCGTTCGAGCATCTCGTGCCGAAGTCTCGCTGGTCCACGTTCGAGTGCCGTTTGCCCCGCAACGTCGATCGCGTGCTGCAGCTTTTTTCGGATGCCGGAGTGCGCGGGACCTTCTTCACGCTGGGCTGGGTCGCGGAGCATTTTCCGAGCCTCGTGCGGCGCATCGCCGACGAAGGGCACGAGATCGCGAGCCACGGGATGCAGCACACCCGTGTGTGGAGTCAAACGCCCGAGGAGTTTCGCGAGGACGTCGTCGCCGCGAAGAAGCTGCTCGAGGACGTGTCCGGCGTCGCGGTCCGAGGGTATCGCGCGGCGAGCTGGTCGATCGATGAGCGCACGCCCTGGGCGCATTGCATCCTGAGCGAGGCCGGCTACGACTACAGCTCGAGCCTCTATCCGATTGCGCACGACCATTACGGCGTGCCGTCGGCGCCTGCGGAGCCGTTCTACGTGGAGCCGACGGGACTGCTCGAGATCCCGGCGAGCACGGCGCCGTTCGCCGGGCGCAACCTTCCTGCGGCCGGCGGCGGCTACTTCCGGCTGCTGCCGCTGTGGCTCTCGCTCAGGCTGCTCGCGCGCGCGCGGCGAGCGTATCGCCGACCCGTGGTGTTCTACTTCCATCCGTGGGAGCTCGATCCGGAGCAGCCGCGGATGCCCGGCGCCGACTCGCGCGCGCGGCTTCGCCATTACCTCAATCTGCGCAAGTTCGAAGGGCGGCTTCAGGTTCTGCTGCGCAAGCTGACCTGGGAGAGGATGGACCGCGTCTTCTGCGCCGGCGACGCCAGCGTCGCGTCATGAGCGAGGCCGCGCGGGCCGGCGACGCGGCCCTCCGTTCCGCGACGGGCGGCTCGCCGCCGGCGGTGATCCACGCGGCCGGGGAGGCGCATGCCGCAGAGTGGACGGACTTCGTGCGGCGCGCGCCCGCGGCCGAGCTCTATCACGATTACCGCTGGCGCTCGCTGATCCAGGACGTTTTCGGTCACGAGACGCACTACCTGATGGCAAGGGACGCCGCGGGCGGCGTCCGCGGCGTGCTTCCGCTCGTGCGGCTGCGGAGCAGGCTCTTCGGCGACTTCCTCGTCTCGATGCCGTACTTCAACTACGGCGGCGTGCTTGCGGAAAGCGATGCGGCGAGAGAGGCGCTCGTCGCCGAGGCCGGTCGCCTCGCGCAGGCGTGCGGCAGCACGCACGTGGAGCTGCGGCACCGCGAGGAGCCCGAGCTCGGCCTGCCGAGCCGCGACGACAAGGTGACGATGCTGCTCGACCTGCCGGACAGCGAGGACGCCCTGTGGAAGGCCTTCAAGCCGAAGCTCCGCTCCCAGATCCGCAGGCCCGAGAAGGAGGGCTGCAGCGTGCGGGAGGGCGGCGCCGAGCTGCTCGGAGACTTCTACGCCGTGTTCTCGCGCAACATGCGCGATCTCGGCACGCCGGTCTACTCGAAGCGGTTCTTCGCGGCGATCGCATCGACGTTCGCGGCGGAGACGCGGCTCGTCGTCGTGTACCTGCGCGATCGGGCGGTCGCCGCCGGCTTCACGCTCGCGCACGGCAAAACGCTCGAGATTCCGTGGGCGTCGTCGGTGCGCGACGCGAACCGCGTCGGCGTGAACATGCTGCTTTACTGGACCGTGCTGCGCGGCGCGATCTCACGCGGCTTCCGCACGTTCGACTTCGGCCGCTCGTCGAAGGACTCCGGCACGTATCGGTTCAAGGAGCAATGGGGCGCGCGCCCGCGGCAGCTGCGCTGGCACTACCTCCTTCGCGACGGCCGGCCGCTGCCGATGCTGACGCCGAAGAATCCGAAGTACCGCGCCGCCGTCGCCGCGTGGCAGCGGTTGCCGCTGCCGATCGCGAACCTGCTCGGGCCGCACCTCGTGAAGAACCTGCCGTGACGGGCTGAAGCGATGTGCGGAATCGTCGGAACGGTGCAGCTCGGCGACGTCAGGCGCTACGGCCCGGACGACGTGCGGCGCATGGCCGACCTGATCCGGCACCGCGGGCCGGACGACGACGGCGTCAGGGACTGCGGCGACGTCGTGATCGGCATGCGCCGGCTGTCGATCATCGACCTCGCCGGAGGGCATCAGCCGATCGGCAACGAGGACGGCTCGGTCTGGGTCGTCATGAACGGCGAGATTTACAACTTCCGCGAGCTCAGGCGCTCGCTCGAGGCGCTCGGCCACCGGTTCACGACGCGCAGCGACACCGAGGTGCTCGTCCACCTGTACGAGGAGCACGGCGAGGATTTCGTGACGCGCCTCGAGGGCATGTTCGGGTTCGCGCTGTGGGACGCGAACCGCCGCAAGCTCCTGCTCGCGAGGGACAGGCTCGGCATCAAGCCGGTGTACTACTGGCGGTACGCGTCCGGCTTCGCGTTCAGCTCGGAGGTGAAGGCGTTCCGGGCATTGAGCGGCTTCAGCGCCGCCGTCGACACGGAGGCGCTGTCGGATTATCTCGCGCTCGGTTATGCGGTCGCGCCCCGCACGCTGTTCGCCGGCGTGTCGAAGCTGCCGCCGGGCACGATGCTCGTGACCGAGGGAGGCAGCTTCCGCGTCGTCCGCTACTGGGAGCCGCCGCGCGACGTCGATCGCTCGCGCTCGGCCGGCGAGTGGACGGAGCAGGTCGCCGCCGAGCTCGATCGGGCGGTCGAATCGCATCTCGTGAGCGACGTCCCGCTCGGGGCGTTCCTGAGCGGCGGCATCGACTCGAGCGCGGTCGCGTGCCTGATGGCGCGTCACTCGGACGGCCCGCTGAACACGTACAGCATCGGCTACCGCGGGAGCGCCGTCGCCGACTACTACAACGAGCTGCCGTTTGCGAAGCTCGTCGCGGACCAGCTCGGCAGCCGGCACCGTGAGATCGCGGTGCAGCCCGACGTCGCCCGCCTGCTGCCGAAGCTCCTGTGGCATCTCGAGGAGCCGATCTCCGACAGCGCGATCACGACGACCTACCTCGTCTCGGAGCTGGCCGCGGAGTCGGTGAAGGTCATCTTGTCGGGCGTAGGCGGCGACGAGCTTTTCGCGGGCTACAACCGCTACCTCGGGTCGCACTACGGCCGCTATTACGAGCGGATCCCGCCGTGGCTCCGCCGCCGCGTGCTGCCGCTGCTCGCGCACGCGCTGCCGAGCGGCCGGCAGAACCGGCTGATGGACCTCGGGCGCTACGCGAAGCGCTTCATCCGCGCGGACGGCCTGGACTGGCGGCAGCGCTACAAGCTGTACATCGCGCTCGCGGACGACGCGGTGCTCGCGGCGTTGCAGCGGGCACGGAGCGGACCTCCGGCCGACGGGTTCGATGCGGTCGTCGGCGAGGAGGAGAGCACGGACGAGCTGCTCCGATTGCTGCGCGTCGACTGGCGCACGCAGCTCTCGGAGGATCTGCTGCTCCTGACCGACAAGATGACGATGGCGTGCTCGATCGAGTGCCGCGTGCCGTTCCTCGATCATCGCCTCGTCGAGCTCGTCGCCCGGATCCCGGCGGAGCAGAAGGCCCCTAAGGGTCGCCTGAAGGCGATCCTGAAGGACGCGCTGCGTGACGTGCTGCCGCGGCCGGTGCTCGAACGGCGGAAGCGCGGCTTCGGTGCGCCGGTCGGCGCGTGGTTCCGGCAGGAGCTCGTGCCGCTGCGCCGCAAGCTGCTCGATCCGCGCGTCGTGGCGGCGCGGGGGCTGCTCGATCCGGCCGTCGTCGAGACGATCTGCGGTGCGCACGACGCGAGCCGCGAGGACTATTCCGATCTGCTCCTGGTGCTGTTGAACCTGGAAATCTGGAGCCGCTTGTACCTCGACGGCGCGAGCCACGAGGACGTCGCGGCCGAGCTCGCGGAGAGCAGCCTCGCGGCATGACACCGCTGATCGCCCACGTCGTCTTTCGTCTCGACTACGGCGGCCTCGAGAACGGCGTCGTCAACGTCGTGAACGGGCTCGACGGGCAGGGCGCCTTCCGGCACGCCGTGATCGCGCTGACCGAAGCGACCGAGTTTCGCCGACGTCTGCGTCCCGGCATCGCGGTTCACGCGATCGGCAAGCGCCCCGGGCGCGATCTCGGCGCGTACGCGCGGCTGTTCCGGCTGCTGAAGGCGCTGCGCCCGAGCGTCGTGCACACGCGCAACTTCGGCACGCTCGACTGCGCCGTCGTGGCCGCGCTCGCGGGCGTGCCGGTGCGGATTCACGGCGAGCACGGCTGGGACGTCGCCGATCCGGACGGTACGAAGGTGAAGTACCGGATTGCGCGGCGCGCGTGCGCGCCGTTCGTGCACGAGTTCGTCACCGTGTCCGAGCACCTGCGGCGCTGGCTCGCCGGTACCGTCGGCATCCGCGAGGACAAGATCACGCGAATCTGCAACGGCGTCGATACCGCGCGCTTTCGCGCCGCCCGACCCGACGAGCCGCGCCGGCTGCCGCAAGAGACGTTCCCCGAAGGGGCGCTCGTCGTCGGCAGCGTCACGCGGTTCGCGGCGATCAAGGATCCGTTGAATCTGATCGAGGCGTTCATCCGTGCGCGCGAGAGGCTCGAAGGCGCCTCGCGGCCGCTGCGTCTTCTGATGATCGGCGACGGCGAGCTGCGCGACGCGGCGCTGCGTCGGCTGCACGCGGCCCGCGCCGCCGACGACGCGTGGCTGCCGGGGAGCCGCGACGACGTCGCCGAGCTCTTGCGATGCATGGACGTCTTCGTGCTCGGCTCGCTGCGCGAGGGGATCTCGAACACGGTACTCGAGGCGATGGCGTCCGGCCTGCCGGTGATCGCGACCGAGACCGGCGGCAATCCCGAGCTGATCGACTCGAGCGAGACGGGCACGCTCGTGCCGCCGGGCGACAGCGACGCATTGGCCAACGCCATCGTCGCCTACGCGAGCGACGAGCCGCTCCGGACGCGGCACGGCGCCGCCGCGCGGGCCGCGGCGGTCACGCGCTTTTCCGTCGACGCGATGGTCGGACAGTATCGGTCGCTGTACGAGCGCGCGCTTCGCGGGCGCGTGGCCGTGAGCGGGGCAGGTGCCGTCGGCGCGGATTGACGGCCGGACGTTCGCCGCGCGCTCAGCCTTCGACGATGCGCCTGATCGTCCCGAGGTGCGCGGCCGGGCGCAGCGTCGGATCGTCTTCTATGTCGCTGGCCTGCAGGCGGCCGACGCCGTCGTCGGCGAAGCGTCCGAGCGGCGTGCGCGTCCGCAATCGCCACATCACAGCGAAACGTGCCCTGTAGAGCGCGGCGCGGAGCTTTGGGGCGCGCGCCGACGAAGCCGTCGCGCCGCGGGCATAGCCGAAACGATCGAGCATCGGGCCGGCGACGGCCTCGAGCGCGGCGAGCCGCTTGGCGGAGAGCTCCGTCTGCCAGCGGCCGATCGACTGATGCATCGCCGCGCCGTTCTGCGCGGCGAACGACGTGTTGGGCCGCGAGACGCTGCCGATCCGCGCATCGGCGACTCTCGCGGCGTCGATGCGCTGGCCGATGAACGACGAGACGATCTCGAGCGCGCGAGCGTAGTCCGTCACGAGGTCCTCGTACTTGAGCACGAGCACGTCGTCCGGAAAGACCTCCGCCTGACGCGCCGCCGCCGCGACGATCCAGCTCCAGTAGGCGCCGGCCGCGAGCTCGCCTCGCTCCGAGTCCCACGGCAGCGGCCGGATGAAGCGCTGCTTCGCCAACGACAGCGCGACGTCGCGGCCGTCGCGCACGATGTGGATGAAGAGCGCCTCGGGGAAGTCGCGTTTGATCCGCGCGAGGGAGAGCGCGTATTCGGGCGTGCACTCCGCCCAGCGCTCCGCGTGCTGATACGCGCAGATGTCCTCCATCAGCAGCCGCAGCATCGCGCCCGGCCCGGTGCCGCGCTCGATCGCCTTCGCGTAGAACGCATCGGCATCGAGGCCCGATCTCAGGAAGTATTCGCTGCGCAGCCACTTGCGCAGGAATGCTTCCCGCATCCGCACGTTCCCGAAGCCGCCATAGGCCGGGGCGAATGCGTTATAAATGTTCGTCTCGGAACGGTATATCGCGAACCGGCCCGCCGAGAGCAAAATGTGATAGAGCCAGGTAGTGCCGGAGCGCGGACAGCCTACGATGAATACCGGCCGCGAGCCGGTTCGGGCTCGATCCGGTCCCGTCGGTGTCTTGCTTTCAGCGCGGACCATAGAGCGTTCGGCGGCGGGCGGGGCGGCGACGCACGTATCGTAGGGTCGAGCGGGACGGGGGAGCGTGACTCACACCTCGGTTCCTGGGTCGCGCCGACCGGCGCGGCCTCCGCGCGGCATCGAATCATAACAAGGCGAAAGCCCATGCGATTCCCGGCCACGGTCGATGCCGCCCGCGGGCGATCGGCGCAGGCCGTGCTAGCCGCGTGCGCGGCTGCCGCGGCGGCGCTCGTCACGGCAGTGCCGGTGCGGCCGCGGCTCGCGATCATTAGACGCCGTCACGCTCCGCGGCTGGTGCGCTTGGTAGGATGACGCGCCTATGGCGAAACTGAAGCTCAGCTACCCCGAGTTCCGTCACGCGCCGGCCGTCGTCTGCGGCGGCGGCTCGCTCCGCTCGCTCGCGGACTACGTAGACGAAGCGACCGTTTACCTGACGAGCGGCCGCCAGCCCGTGCTGGACCTGCTCGGCGACGCGCTGTCGCGTGCTCACGTGGAGCTCACGCCGGCGAACCACGTTGCGAAGCCGGACGGCGAGCCGACCGAGGCGGCGATTCGAATCGGCTCGGAGTTCCTGCGCGAGAAGCCCGTGCGCCGCATCGTCGCGGTCGGCGGCGGTTCGGTGCTCGACTGGGCTCGGCTTGCATGGGCGCACGCCGCCGGCGCGCTCGACCTCGCGACCGGCGCCGTCGATCCCGCGCTCGCGGCGCAGTCCCGGCCGCAGCTTTGCCTCGTGCCGACCACGTGCGGGACGGGCGCCGAGGCCGCGGACGTCGCCGTCTATCAGTCCTCGACCGGAGCGAAGCGCGCGGTCGTGACGCGCGCTTTCCTGGCCGACAGGGTCGTGCTCGACGGGCGGTTCCTCGAGAGCGTCGCTCCGCGGGACCTCGCCGCGTTTCTCTGCGATGCGCTCAGCCATTCGGTCGAGGCGTACGTGTCGATCGTGCCGCTGCACCTCGGGAAGGAGACGGCCGCGGCCGCATTGACGGCGCTGATCGACGCCTACGCGCTGCCTCCGGGCGGCAGCCGTCACGATCGGCTGATGGAGGCCGGGTTTCTCGGCGGCGTCGCCGCCGCGAATTGCTCGGTCGGAATCGTCCACGCGTTCGCGCACGCGGTCGGCGTGGACGGGATGGGGCACGGCCTCGCGAACGGCTGCGCGCTCGTCACCGGGCTCGAGTTCAACGCCGGCACGCCGCAGATGCAGGCGTTGCTCGGGCGGCTGCGGCTCGACGGCGTCGAGGATCTCGTCGCGCGCGTTCGGCCGATCGTCGACGAGGCGCTCGAATCGGTCGCGGCACATACCGTGGCGGCCCGCCTCGCCGCGGAGTCGGACTACCGCCGGCAGATCGCGGCCCGGATGGCCGCCGACGTCGCGATCCGGTCGAATCCGCGGCGCGCGTCCGAGGAGGACCTGCTCGCCTTCGTCGACGCCGTGGCCGCCAGGGTAGCGCCGGGATGAGCCTGTTCGCGTCCTGGGTCGAGCGCGCGGATCCGTCCGCTGCGGCCGTCGCCGACGACGGCGAGCGCCTCTCGTACGGCGAGCTCCTCGCGCGCTCGCGCGCGCAGGCACGTGCGCTGCGGCGCACGCACGGCGCCGGCCGGTTCGTGCTGATTCCGGCCGAGAGAAGCGTCCGCTTCGTGCGCACGTTGCTCGCCGCGTCGATCAGCGGCAACGTGCCGGTGCCGATCGATGCGCAGGCGCCCGAGCGGGCCGTGCAGGAGATCGCCCGGCGCTGCGGCGACAGCGTCCGGCTGGGGCTCGACGCGCAGCCCGAGGAGGGCGAGGGTCCGTTGCCCGAGCGCGACCCCGCGCTGCCCGAGCTCGTGATCTTCACGTCCGGCACGAGCGGCACGCCGAAAGGCGTGCCGATGTCCGCGGAGAATCTGACCCATTCGGCGAGGGCGGTCACGGGCTATCTCGACTACGCCGGGAACCCGAGCGCCGCGGTCGTCCTGCCGCTGCACTACAGCTATGCGCTGCTCACGCAGGTGCTCTACATGTTCTACGTCGGCGGGACGGTGCGGCTGTTCGACAATTTCCGCAATCCGATCAAGCTCGCGAAGGTCGTCGAAGCCGAGGGCCTGCGGACGTTCTGCGGCGTCCCGTCGACCTATCATTCGCTGTGTGCGCTGCACCGGCTCACGCCGCTGTCGATGCCGTCGGTCCGGGTGCTATGCTCGGCCGGCGCCGCGATGGACAGACAGCTCCTGCCGACGGTGAAAGAGATCTTTCCGAACGCAAGATTCTTCGACAACTACGGAATGACGGAGGCCACGCCGCGCATCTCGTACATCCGCGACGACGACCCGCGCTTCGCCGAGCCGACCTGCGGCAGGCCGATCGACGGGCTCGAGGTGTTCGTCGTCGACGAGCAGGATCTCTCCGCGAAGGCCGAGGGCGAGGAAGGCATCCTCGCGATCAGGGGGCCGAGCATCGTCAAGGGCTACCTGAACGATCCCGAGAGCACGCGGCGCGCGTTCCGGCCCGACGGCGCCGTGCTGTCCGGGGACATCGCGCGCATCAGCGGCGGCTACATCTATCTCCTCGGCCGGCGCGACGAGATGCTGAAGGTCGGCGGGGAAAAGGTGTCGCCGCTCGAGATCGAGCGGGCGCTCGCGGAGCACGACGACGTGATCGAGAGCGCGGTCGGCGGCATCGACGACCCGCAGCGGGGGCAGATACCGGCCGCGTACGTCGAGCTCAAACGCCCCGTCGATCGCCAGACGCTGACCGAGTTCCTGCGCGCGCGGCTCGCTCCGGTGAAGGTGCCGGTGCGGTACTTCGAGGTGCGAAGCTTTCCGCTCACGCCGAACGGCAAGCTGCAGCGCGCGCTGCTGTCGCCGAGCGATCGAGAGCACGTGATCCGCGAGATAGTGTGAGCAGATGCAGGCGACGGCGATGAATCTCGATCCCTTCGTGCCGGGCGTGCGCCCGTACGGCATGAGCGTGCCGGACAAGGCTCGCTTCCTCGAGGAGCGGCTCGCGGCGTTGCGCGAGTACCATCGGCAGCGCTGCGAAGGCTATGCCGCGCTGGTGGAGGACGCGGAGAGGACGGCGCCTGCGGGCGCCTCGTTCATCGAGCGCTATCCGTTCCTGCCGGTGTCGCTGTTCAAGGAGTACGAGCTCAGGTCGCGCAGCGACGATCTGGCCGTCGTGCAATCCTCGGCCACGACCTCGGCCAACGCGTCGAAGATCTTCGTCGACAAGGAGAGCCGCCGCAGGCAGGCGCGCAGCGCGAACGCAATCCTGAGCGACTTCATCGGCGAGGAGCGCCGGCCGTATCTCGTGTTCGACACCGAGGAGACCGTCCGGGGCAGCAACGGCTTCAGCGCGCGCGGCGCCGCGATCCTCGCGGTCGCGCACCTCGCGACCGAGTTTTACTTCGTGATGCGCCAGACGGCCGACGGGCTCGAGCTCGATCGCGATGCGCTCGCCGCCGCGCTCGACAAGATCGCCGGTCGGCCGTTCATCGCGTACGGCTTCACGTTCATTCTCTACCAGGCGCACGCGGCGCTCGCCGACTTCGCGCCGGCGCCCGCCCATCCGAGCTCCGTGCTCCTGCACAGCGGCGGGTGGAAGAAGCTTCAGGACCTCGCGGTCGACAAGCGCACGTTCAACCGCGCCGTGGCCGGCGCGTGGGGGCTGTCCCCGGACAGGGTGATCGACTTCTACGGGATGGTCGAGCAGGTCGGGCTCGCGTACCCGGATTGCGCGGAAGGCGTGAAGCACGTGCCGTACTGGGCCGACGTGCTGATCCGGCGCGCGGACACGCTAGCGCCGGCCGAGCCCGGGGAGTCCGGCCTGATTCAGCTGATCAGCACGTTGCCGCTCGCGAGCCCGAATCACAGCGTGCTGACGGAGGACCTCGGCCGGATCGAGCGGCTCGACGGCTGCCCGTGCGGCCGCAGGGGAACGGCGTTCGTTTTCCAGGGCCGCGCGCCGAGATCGGAGCTCAGGGGTTGCAGCGATGTCGTCCGCCGTTGAGTTCGCGTACCCGGCGCCGTCGGCGGCGCAAAGCATCGAGCAGTCGCTCGCGAAGCTTGCGGCGCGGGACGGGACGGAGCCGGTCGATTTCCGCGGCCGGCTGAGCGCGCTCGGCGAGCTGTCGAGGCTGATTCTCGCGCCGGGCTCGGGGCTCCGCGACCGGCTGCCGCGAGAAGGTTTGGCGTTCCTCGCGTCGTTCCTCGACGGCGACTTTCTGCTCGGGCAGATCGCCCGCGAGCTCCGCGACGTAGGGACGCTCTCCGGGTTCGTCCGGATCCACTCGCGCAAGAGCGTCCGCACGGTGCCGAAGGGGCTCGTCTGTCACTGGGTGGCCGGCAACGTTCCGCTGCTTGCAGTGTTCTCGTGGGCGATGTCGGCCGTGCTCGGCAACCGCAATTTCGTGAGGCTGAGCGCCCGGCAGGGCGACGTGCTGTCGCCGCTGCTCGATGCGCTGCACGGGATCTCCGACGCCGGGGCGAGGATGGCCGAGGAGACGCACGTCGTGTGGTTCGACCGGCACAACCGCGAGGCGCACGAGGCGATGAGCCGTGCCGCCGACGTCCGCATCGCGTGGGGCGGCCGCGAGGCCGTCGACTCGATACGTGACCTGCCGGCGAGCTGGCACTGCGAGGACGTCACGTTCGGTCCTCGTTTCAGCCTCGCGGTGATCGATCCGGAAGTCATCGACGCGGGCGGCATCCGCCGGCTCGCGACGGACATTGCCGTGTTCGATCAGCTCGCGTGCAGCTCGCCGCAGTACGTCTTCGTGAAGGGCGCACGCGGCTCGGCGGGCTTCAAGGCGTTTCTCGACGCTTTCAACGCCGCCTTCGCGCAGCAGAGCAGAGCCTATCGGCGCCATGCGCTCGACTTCGGCGAGACTTACCGAATCGTGCTCGACCGGGCTCGGGCGCTGCTCGACGGCGGCGAGGTGTTCCACGACGCACGCACGGAGTGGACGGTGGTCGCCGCCGATGCGCCGAACGCCGCACTCGATTGCGCCAATCGCTTCGTTCAGGTCATCCCTTTCGAGCGGCTCGAGGACGTCTACCCGCATATCCCGCGCAACGTGCAGACGGTGGTCACGCGGCTCGCGCCCGCGGACGCGGAGCGCTTCACCGAGCGCGCGGCGCATCTCGGCGTGTGCCGCTTTCCGGCGCCGGGCGAGGGCAACCACTTCGAGAATCCCTGGGACGGCGTGGGCCTCGTGTCGAGGCTCACGCGCTCCGTGGTCCGCACCGATGCAGGCGACTAGTTCCCGTTCACCGATGGATCCAAACAGATGACGGATATCGACAAGCAACTAAAGTCACTGATGGCCAACCTGTTTCAATGCAGCGAGAGTCAGCTCACCGACGACACCGGGCCGGGCGACATCAACGGCTGGGACTCGTTGGGCCACGTCGCGCTGATGTCGGCGATCCAGCAGCATTTCGGCACTCACATACCGGTCGAGGACGCGATCGAGGTCGAGTCGATCGCCGACATCGTCGCGCTGCTCGAGAAGGCCGGAGCCGCCGCTCGATGAACCTCGCGCAGGCAGGCATGCTCGTGACCGGCGCAGCGTCCGGAGTCGGGCTCGCCTGCGTGAGGCATTTTTCGGCCTGCGGCGCTCGCGTCTGGGGCCTCGACAACGACGAGCAGGCGCTCGAGTCGGCCCGAGCCGACGTGACCGGTGCGCGCTTCGTCCGTTGCGACGTGAGCGATCCCGAAGAGGTCGAGGCGGCGGTCGCGGCCGTGTTCGAGGACGCCGGGACGATCGACGTCGTGCTGAACAACGCGGCCGTGCTCCGCGATCAGACGCTCGTGTCGCGGCTCGGCAAGCGCGTGAAGAAGCATTCGATCGCCGACTGGTCGGCGACGCTCGCGAGCAATCTGACCGGGACGTTCCTGGTCGCGCGCGAGGTGGCCGCGCGCTGGCTCGAGAGCCGGCACAAGGGCGTCATCATCAACACGTCGTCGGTGGTGCGCGCCGGCAACGCAGGCCAGAGCGCGTATGCCGCGACGAAGGCGGCGATCGATGCGCTGACGGTGACGTGGTCGCAGGAGCTCGCGGTGTACGGGATCAGGGTCGCCGCGATCGCGTACGGATTCGCCGAGACCGGCATGACGCGCCGCGTGCCGCCGCTGTTCCTCGAGCGGATCAGGAGCGGCTCGACCGTCGGCCGGTTCGCGACGCCGGAGGAGCTCGTCGCCGGCGTGCGCTTCATCTGCGAGAACGACTACTTTGCCGGTCGAGTGCTCGAGCTCGACGGCGGTCTGCGCTTCTAGGCCGATGCCCGAGGAGCGCACGTGAGCGAGCAGCCGTCCGTCCGATCGCCGCTCGGCGAGGCGCGCGGAATCTTCGGCTATCGCGCGGAGCTCGAGGAGGCGGTGTTCGAGTTCCAGCGCAGGGAATACCCCAACCGGCCGCCGCACAGGATTCCGGACAACTGGCGGTGGATGTTCGTCGCGTCGGCCGCGCGGCTCGGCATCACGCCGCTCGTCTGGCTCTACCTCAAGAAGGGCGAGGTCGTCGCGCACCAGGGCGCGCTCCCCGTGCGCTTGCACGTGAGCGGCAAGGAGCTCGTGACCGGGTGGTTCGTCGAGACGATGGCGGGGCAGGCGGTGCGCGGCACGCCGATCGGCCCGATGCTGATCAAGAAGGCGCTCGAGGATCTGCCGCTGAACCTGTCGCTCGGTCAGACGCCGCAGATGCGCGCGCTGCAGTTCGCGCTCGGCTGGCGCCAGGTCTGCTCGCTGCCGAGCTACGTGTTCGTCAGCGGCTACCGGATGGGGTTGCGGCACAAGCTGCCCGCGGGCGCGGCGGAGGCGGCGGCCGCGGCCCTCGCGCTTCTGCACGGGCTGCGCCGCAGGCGCGGCAGGCGTGCGCCGCCGCCGGGCGTGACGTTCGGGCACGTCGACCGATTCACGGACGAGCACGATGTGTTGTGGAAGCGGATGGCGGCCACGTGCAGCTGCGCCGTCGTGCGCGACGCGTCGTACCTGAACTGGAAGTACGTCGATCGGCCTTTCGCGGCGTTCATGCGGACCGAGATGCGCGACCGCGGTGAGCTGATCGGCGTGATCGTGACGATGCTCCGCGACCCGACCGAGGTGTATTCGTATCGGCGCGGCATCCTCGTGGATCTCGTGGTGCCGCTCGATCGCCCGGACTACGTCTCGATGCTGATCGACGCGGCGGTGACGGACCTGCAGCGGCTCGGCGCGCAGACCGTAACCTGCCACGCGTGGAGCCCCGCATTGACGGGCGTGCTCGAGCGCCTCGGCTTCGCACGGCGCGAGCCGCGCTTCCACTTCCTGCTCGCTGCGGGCGGCGAAGGCGAGCAGCTCCCGGAGCTGCTGCGGCCCGAGAGCTGGTTCCTGACTCAGGGCGACTCGGATGCTGACGCGTACACAGGCTGACGCGCTGCCCGCGTCGCAAACCCTGCCGGCCGACGATCTCGGCACGAAGACGAACGATTCGATCCTGATCGTCGCGTTCCACTTCCCGCCGATCGCGACCAGCAGCGGCATGCAGCGCGCGCTCAAGGTCGTGCGGTACCTGCGCGAGGACGGCTGGCGCCCGGCCGTTCTGACGGTCGATCCGCGCGCGTATGCGAAGTCTCATTCGGGTCAGCTGGCCGAGATCCCGGCCGACGTGCCCGTGCACCGGGCCTTCGGCCTCGATGCGACGCGGCACTTCGCGATCAAGGGACGCTATCCGGGCTGCCTCGCATGGCCGGACCCATGGGCGAGCTGGTGGCCCGCGGCCGTGCTCGCCGGCATACGGCTGATCCGGCGCTATCGGCCGAAGATCATCTGGTCGACGTTCCCGATCACGACCGCCAACCTGGTCGCGCTCGCGCTCGCACGCTGGAGCGGCCTGCCGTGGGTCGCGGACTTGCGCGACCCGATCACGCTCGACGGCTATCCGGCGGATCCGATGCGATTCCGCTGGGCGCGCTGGGTCGAGCGCAAGACCGTCGCGGCCGCGCGCACCGTCGTGTTCACGTCGGAGTACACGCGCAGGGACTACGAGGAGCGCTATCCGGGGCTCGCGGGGAGGACGGAGCTCATTCCGAACGGCTACGACGAGGCGAACTTTCCCGAGACTTCCGGGGCGGCTGGGGCCGGCGGCGGGCCGCGGCTGACGCTCGTGCACAGCGGCGCTCTGCAGCGGCAAGGGCGGAACCCGGGGGCGTTCTTCGAGGCGCTGAAGGCGCTGAAGGCAAGCGGGAAGGCCGATGCATCGACGCTGCGCGTCGTGCTGCGTGCCAGCGGGTTCGAGCGCGAGTACCGCGAGCTCGCCGAGCGCCACGGAGTCGCGGACCTGGTCGAGCTCGGCGGGTATCTGCCGTACGAGCAGGCTCTCCGCGAGATGGTCGAGGCCGACGGCCTGCTGCTGTTCCAGGGTACCGCCTACAATCACGCGGTGCCGGCGAAGATCTACGAGTACCTGTTCGCGCGCAGGCCGGTCTTCGCGCTCGTCGACGAGCGCGGCGAGACGCAGCGCGTGCTGACCGAGATCGGCATCGGCAGCACGGCACGCATCGACGACGCGGCCGACATCGCCGCGCGCCTCGAGCGCTTCCTGCGCGACGTGCGCTCCGGCGAGTACCGCCTGCCCGACACGGCGGTGCTCGAGCAGTACTCGCGGCGCAGGCAGACGCTGCGGTTGTCCGCGCTGCTCAGGCGGATCGTCGCGGAGGAGGCCCGCCGGCCGGCGTGACCCAGGCTCAGACGGCGAGCGGGCGCCGCCGTCGGCGCACCATGAGATAGACCTGGATCAGCAGCGACAGCCCGAGCAGCGCCGACAGGATCGTCAGGCCGAAGACGTAATACGGCAGCCGGAGCAGCGACTCGATCATCGCCGCGTTCGACCCGGTCGGATAGATCCGGATCTCAGGATGAACGCCGAGCGCGATCGCGGCGAGCCCTTCGAGCGCGCGCGACCACGACAGCGCCCGGACCACCGGATGATTGTCGTACGTGAAGACGTTGTTGCCGAACCAGAGGTAAAGCTGATCCGCGCCGCGCGCATAGTAGTCGAACGCGGCACGGTCGGACGGGAAGAGGAAATTCTCGACGATGCGCTCGATCGAGATCGTGTCGAAGCCGTCGGGCCGCGTCGTTCGCTCGCGGAACTCGAGGGCCGAGAGGGGCCGGCCGGTCGCGCGGTCGCGCACGTAGAAGCCGTTCATCGGGTCGACGAAGATCCATTGGCCGAGATCCTCGTCGTAGATCTCGTTGAACGCGTGACCGTCGCCGCCGAAGCCGTCGAACGCCATGCCCCACTCTCGCACCGGCAGGTGGGCCGTGTTCGCGAGGCCGTTGAACACCTGCGTGTAGTCCGCGCAGTAGCCGCGTCCCTGCTCGATGATCTCCCGGTACGCATGGAGTGTCGTCGACTTGATCGGTCCGCGCTTCTTCGGTTTCGATCGCAGGTGCTCGACGAGGCTCGTCATCAGGTGCTCGGCGTCGTCCGCGTGCGTCCGGATCGCGCGCACGGCGGCGAGCAGCTCGTCGGGCGGAGCGGCCGTCTCGAGCTTGAAGTCGGCGGGATAGGCGTCCGGCGTCCACTCGAAGTCGGCAGGCTGGCCGACCGTCGCGAGCAGCGAGTTTCGGAAGCGCGTAAGGTCCGTGGCGGGCAGGAGGATCGTGACGAGCGTCGCTACCGACGCGATGAACAGAGCTGAGGTCGCTGCAAAGGCTCGAGTCATGTGCGTGACCGTTGCGGCTCGTCCCGCCGCGTCTCGGTGCTATCCCTGGGTGGCCATGTCGACGAACTTCTTGATGCGGTGCAGAGTGGGGTTGTCCGGGTCGAGCGTGAAGCGGCTCGCGATCGTCTGCGCGCACGCGTCGATCAGCTTGAACTGGAGCTCGCTCAGCTTCGGCACCGTGATCGGCCCCCACTCGGCCGGAAACTCGTATTGCCACTTCTTCATGAACGGGCCGTAGCAGCGTGCCGCCTGCGCGTACGTGTCCGGCGTGTAGAACTCCGTGTAGTGCTTCTTCTTCGCCGCCGTGCGGTTCACGTGCGGAATCGGCTCGACCTGGGTGATCCCGATATTCTCGAGCACGCTCGAGAAGTCTTCCTGCAGCCGCTCGAATCGAATGATCTGCTGATAGTGACGATCGCCGATCAGGAACCAGTTGTTATAGAGCTTGTTGCGAAACTTTTTGAAGAACGTCGGGAAGTCGGCGTTGTGGTCACGGATGAAATTGAACTCGCGCAGATGGTCCTTCGTCACGTGCCCGCCGTTCTCGATCAGCATCGCAGGGTTCGTGAACTGTCCCCGATGATTGCCGGCCAGCTTTGCATAGTCCGTCGTCGCGGTGTCGAGCGGATTCCGCACGGTCGCGAACTTGAAGTAGCGGCGCTCCTCGGCGCTCGCGCGGGCGAGGAACTGCGTCACGTTGGAATGCTTGCGCAGGATCGGCTGGCCGCCGTAGTGCTTGATCAGCTGCTCGGCGATCGAGTGCGACGCGGTGTGCGGCACCTCGACGAAAAGGAACCGGTGCTTGTGGCTGATGATCATCGGAGGCCTGGAATGTTGCGGCTCGCAAAGACTATACAGAACCCGCCGATTCAGGAGGAGAGGCGCCTCTCATTCTGCGCCGGCGCGGAGGCGCCTCGCGCGTTTCAGCGAGATCGGACGGAGGGAGCGTGCCGTTACGAAGCGTGCCGAACGGGCTTCTTGCGCTCCTTTCAGGGATGCTCGGTCCGGCGAGTGCGCTGATCGAGCCTGTCGGACCGCTGCTGCAGCGCGCGACGGCGAGGAAGGCGTGATGACGACGGATCCCGAAGCCGGGCCGGGCGACGACGCCCCCGGCACCGTCGGCGACCGGGGGCGCAGTCCTTTCGGGCCTGGCCGGCCCTGATATCGAGGCTCGAAGTGAACGTAATGGGGGGGACCGCGCTTACCGCACGGTCAGGCCGCTCGGCGCGTCCGGCAGGACCTCGGGCTCCCCCGGGTCTCCCGGCTCGACGTCGCCCTGGTTGACGATCGCTTCGACGTCGGAAACGTTGCGCAGAGCGGCGAAATTCCGTCCCCAAACGGTCAGCGAGCTGCCGCCGCCCCTTTCCTGGCTCGAGTTGAACTCGAACCAGAAGTGATCGATGCCGCCGCTCATGTTCGAGTACTGCATGCGATTGAAGAGGCGCACCGGCTTCGTATCCTCGTCCGCGACCCACAGCGAGAAGGTTCTCGCGTTGAAGTCGAGAAATGCCCAGAAGCGGGTCCATTTGTTCGGCTCGATCGTGAATTGGCCCGTCTGGCCGGGGAGGGGCTGGCCCGACGGATTCCAGATGTATCCGCGGGCGTCGACCATCGCCACCGCGTTGCTCGGCGCGAGGCTGAAGCGCGTGCGAATCTCGATGCGACGCTTGTCTCCCGAGCTGTCCGAAGCGAGCTGGAACGCCTTGTGCGTCTCGAGTCCGCCGAGATTGCCCGCGAATGCGGAATCCCAGCGCGCTTCCCACACGAGCAGCAGGTTGCCGCTCGATACCGTGCCGAACCTCGGATGCAGCTGGTCCTGGCCGGCGATGCTGGCGACCCCGGCGGGAATCGTCCAACGTGCCCCTTTCACGGTCGAGTCGTAGACGGGCGGCCGCACTCGGTTCGCCGGATTGGTAGCGGCGATGTCCGCGTCGATTTCGGCTTGCGATTGGTAGCCGCGAGCCAGAATCGTTTCTGGGCGCCGCCTCAACCAGTCGAAGTATTCATCGGCGTTTGCGCTGGCCGGTCCTAGAATGCCTGCAATCAAGAGGTAACAAAGAGCTTTAGAGGTAAGCTTTCTCATCTGTTCAATCCCTTTTGCCACCGGGGTATTACCGTGGTCCAAACGGCTTTTGAATTTCCGGCGTCGGGTAAAAATCACCTGCGACTGTTCCGAGTCTAGTGACGCTTTTTCGGAGTGTCATTCTGTCGCTAGGCACCGACTTTGCGAGCGCCTTTCGCGGCGTGTGTGACGCGAATCACGTTCCGCGATGCTTCTCCGGTGGCGCGCCGGGCGTGGGTACAGGCACTGGCATTTCGCTTCCTCGAGCTTAAAGAGTCGCAAATGCCTTTGCTGGGATTTTGCCGTCCTCGCACGAGCTCCGTCGAGTTCGAGCGGTCGTGCGCGGAGGTCGAACGGATCGCTGGCGCGGCCGCGACGGCGGCCTAGCGACCGGCGCCGGGGCCCTTGCGCAGCGTGCAGAGGATCCAGCCGCGCAGCCAGTGCAGCGACGGCACGGCGGCGATGGTCTTCTCGTACAGCGAGCCGATCGCGTACAGCACGCCGTTGAACTGCAGGTAGCGGGGGTGCTGGCCGAGATACGCGAAGCGTTCGACGTCGAAGCCGGTCGCCCGAGCGAACCGCGTGATCGAGCGGCGCGTGTTCGAGCGGTAGCGAGTCGGGAACGTGTCGTGCTCCTTGCGGCCTTCCGTGTGCGCGACGATCCACGGGTGGAATCGATTCGGCACGACGGCCGCGATCAGAGACGCGTAGTCCCACAGGTTCGCGGTCAGGAACACGAACCTGCCGCCCGGCTTGAGAACCCGTGCGAACTCGGCATACGTCGCGGCCGGATCGTCGAGGTGCTCCACGACGCTTCTCGCCATGATCAGATCGACGCTCGCGTCGGGGAGTCCGGTATCGGTCAGGTTTCGCTGGTAATACTCGATCCCGTCGAGGTCGCCGACGGGCTCGACCGCGTCGATGCCGATCAGGCGCGCCGCCTTGCCGCGGAAGCGAGCCAGCACCGGCGCGGATCTTCCGCAGCCGGCGTCGAGCAGCACCGAGGCGGGCTCGAGGTGACGCTCCACTTCGGCCTCGAAGGTCTTGTACGGGTGCTCCCAGTCTCGAAAGTACCGCGCGTGTATTCGATGGGCCAACGACGACATGAGTTTTGCCCTTCCGGTCGCGGTGAAAAAAACGAGCTCGCGCTTCGCCTCACTGCACGTACGACTGTGCCGCCACCTTGCACAGACGCGTCACGAAGCCGAAGTCGGTGTCCTCCCACGGCTTGAAGCGGGGCAGCTCGAACAGCGGTGTGCTGCGGCTCGCGCAGCCCCAGTTCGTGGACACGGCCGCGTCGAATCCGAGCGCGCGCACCATGTCGGCATGGCGGGCGTCGTAGTCGTCGCCTCGCTTGCCGTTGGGATAGGCGAACAGGGTCGGCCTCGTTCCGGTCGTCGCCTCGATCCACGCGCGGCTGTCGTCGATCTCCTGCTGCGCCTCGGACTCGCTGAGTATTCGCAGGATCGGGTGATTCACCGTGTGCGCGCCGATCTCGAAGCCGAACGCGGGAAGCTCGGCGAGCTGCGCCGGCCGCAGCATCTGCCGGGCGATGGGCGCGGTCGAGACGGACGCGTAGATCGCCTCGCAGATCTCGAGCCGCTCCTTCACGGGCCGGTACTTCACGGCGGCGAACAGATCGGCCAGGACCTGCGCCTTGTTGCCGTCGTCGACGCGGAGGACGCCGAGACCCGCGGCGCGCGCATCGATCGATTCGGACGCGGCGCGGACGGCTTCGGCGAGGATGTCGTTCCACATGATGCCGCGCTCGACGGCGTCGACCGCGACGAAGATCGTCGCCGGAATCCCGTGTTCGCGGAGCGCGGGCGCCGCCAGCGTGAGGTTGTTCTCGTAGCCGTCGTCGAACGTCACGGCCACGGCGCGGGGCGGCAGGTCCCCCTTGACGAGCCGGGCGACCGCCTCGGAGAGCGCGATCGGCGTGCAGTATCGCTTGATCCAGCCGAGCTGCCGCTTGAAACGCTCGAGCGTCGGCGTGCCCGGCATCAGGGGGTCAGGCTGCTCGACGATGCGGTGGTACGTGAAGATCATCAGCCGCGCACGCTTCCCGGCGGGACTGAGCATGTTCAGCAGCTGGCGCATCAAAGCTTGCACGGCGAGCGGACGGGGCTCAGGCAGAACGGTCGTCAGCCGCCGCGGCGGGCGGCAACGCGCCGATACGTGATCAGCAGGGGAAACGGCAGCAGGAGCAGGGCAGGGACGGCCCACTTCAACACGTACGCGACGCGCTCGATCGGGCACGCGCGCGCATAGCGGGCCTCAGGTCCGCCGTACCGGATCTCGTTCTCCGGCTCGTACAGCTCGTGAAGGGAGTTCGCGCGGGCGGCCGGGCTCCAGTAGTACGGGAGCACCGACGAGGGGTCACGCTCCGCGGTGTGGATGTCGAACGGGATGACGCCGCCGTAATCGGCGTCGAGCAGATACCACTCGTCGTCGCCGACGTTCGCCGTCGCGAGCGCATGGCCGCCGAGCGCGACGAAGCCGGTTTCGACCCCGAGCTCGCTCAGGAACGACACGAGCGCCAGGGACTGTTGTCCGCAGCGTCCCGTGCCTCGCTCGAGCGCACGTCGGTAGCTGCAGAACTCGTAGTCTCGATAGGTGTCGGGCTTCAGGTAACTCAGCGTGAACAGGATCCAGTTCTCCGATGCCGGCACCCGCATCCGATAGTGCTCGAGCCCGTTCTTCGCGACGTCGGCGGGGGCGATGTGTGCGATGCCCTCGTGGAAGACGCGGGTCGCCTCGGAGACGAGCTCCACGAGCGGCAGGTTGCGCTCGGCGATCTCGTCGAGCCGGCGCATCGCTTCGCGGAATTCCAGCGTCTCGGCGCCGGCGAAGTCGCGATAGCCGTTTACGTCCGGCGAGCGCAGCGGCAGGAAAAAGCCCGACAGGTTGACGAGGAGCAGGATCGCTCCTATTGCAGCCGAGCCGGCGGCGAAAACCGCGGTGAAGCGATGCCTGAGCATACGTGCCTTGACGAGCGCAACGAGCGGCCGTTTCAGCGGGAAGTATAAACGCTCGGAGGCCACCTCAGCTACGAAACGTGCCCGGTTCCCGGAGAATATTATGTCTCGTTCCGAAGCCCGGGCGGCGTTTCTCCGCCCGGCTCCATCGGCGGCGATCGGCGGCGGACTTCGTGCACCGGTCGACGGTGCGCGGAGGCTCGCGTGTGAGCTCGCGCACGATTCGAGCGGCGAGCGCATTTTCATGCACTGTCGCCGTAATCGCTGCGATGACCGATGTCTCGTATCGATTCAGCGACACTTGGCGCGTCCTTCCGTGCCGGTCTTACCATGCAATCACCCATTGCAGACGTGGAGAGGGATAGTGAGGGGAACGTCTCGTAACGCTGCACGCTTCGCCGCCCTGTCGATTGCAGTCATGTTCGCCTGGCACGTGCCGGCCACGGCAGCCGTGTACTACGTCGACAGCGTGAGCGGCAACGATTCGAATTCAGGCCTCGCCACGAGCTCTGCGCTGCGCTCGATCTCGAAGGTGAACTCGCTGCCGCTCGCACCGGGCGACTCGGTGCTGTTCCGTCGCGGCCAGAGCTTCAGCGGCTCGCTCGATCTGCAGAGGAGCGGCTCGAGCGGCAGCCCGATAACGATCGGTGCATGGGACACCGGCTCGGATCCGGTGGTCTTCGAGATCGTCTTGCGCGGCGATCATATCGTCGTCGAGAACCTGCTGGTCGACCATCAGAAGAACGCGTCGGATGCGATCAGGATTCGCGGCGCGCGCAACTGCGTCATTCGCGACGTCGAGGTGCGTAACGGCACGCGGGACGGCATCGACGTCGACGGAGCGGACGGCCTCGTCATCGACAACGTCGAGATTCATCATTTCCTGAACGGCTCCTACGGCAGCGAGGACGACTCGCACGGCATCGCGGTGACCAACACGGACGGGATCACCGTCCGCAATTCGAACATCCATCACGTGTCGGGCGATTCCCTGCAGGTGGATCCGAATCGCGTGCCCGGGAGCATCTCGAACAACATTCGCATCGAGGACTCGGTGCTGTGGACGGGGCCGCTGCAGGAGGATTTCAACTCCGGCTGGCGTGCCGGCAATTCGCCGGGCGAGAACGCGATCGACACGAAGGTGCTGCAGTCGGGCTACGAGAACGAGATCCGGATGAACATCACGCTGGTCAACGTGACGGCTTACGGCTGGTCGGCCGTGCCGGAGATCAGCAACAGGGCGGCCTTCAACCTGAAGGAGAAGATCACCGCCGTGCTCGATCGGGTCACCGTCTACGACTCGGAGATCGCGTTCCGCGTGCGCGGCTCGCTCGGCAACGCGAACACGACGATCCAGAACGCCGTCGTCTACGACGTCGGCACCGCGATACGGGCCGAGGACGGCGTGGCGAACCTGAAGGTCTACAACAGCACGTTCGGCAACGGCATCGGCCGGGTGCTGCAGCACGCCGGGGCGAGCAGCGGCACGGATACCTGGGATTGGCGCAACAACGCCTTCATCGGCTCGAAGCCGACCGAGGCGTCGCACGCGACGAACCTCGTGGCGTCCGCGTCCGACTTCGTCGCGGCCGGACAGCACGACTACGAGCTGAAGGCCGGCTCGTCGCTGATCGACCGCGGCACCACGATCGCGGGCGTCAGCGTGGATCGTGACGGCAATGCGCGCTCCGGCACGCCCGACGTCGGCGCGTACGAATACTCCTCCGGAGGGCCGGCGGCCGCGGCGCCGAATCCGCCGATCCTGTCCGTCAATTAGGCGCGCCGTCCGCGATGCGGTGGTCGGTGAGCGAAACGCGGTCGAAGTACACGACGGTATCGTCGGTCGGGTGATACAGTCCGAGCTTCAGGTAGACCCCGCGGAGATCGTGGTAGGTGTTCGGCCCTTCCCGACGGAAGACCGGCTCGCCGTCGCGCCACACCTCGGTAAGGCCGTCGGCACCGTACGACCACCGCACGCGGAACTCCCAGTCGATCCAGCGGCCGGTGGCGACCTCTCCGGCCCAGTGCCAGTCGCCGGCCGCCGCGTCGCTCGACGCGAAGCTCGAGTCCCATCCGTAGGTGATGCCCCAGCGGCCGCCCTGGATGCGCAGCGCGAGCGAAGGGCCCCGACCTTTCTCGCCGGCGAAGAGCGGGTCAGGTGAGGAGTGCCACTGGGCGACGACGGTGTTGTCGGTGAGCGCGCCGGGCTCGCCCGCCGGCTCGCCGAGCGTCTCGACGAACACGCTGAACCGGTACCAGCGCTCCTGACCGAACGGCTCGCGCACGAGCTTCTCGAGGTAACGCGGCACCGTGCGGGGCACGACCTCGCAGCGCAGACCCTTCGGCGCTTCGACCCGCAGCGAGGACGCTCCCGTGCGCGCCTGCGCCGACGAGACGGCCAGCGCGCAGCGCGGGTGCGCGTCGATCTGCCAGTCCGACGCGACGAGGGCGCCGTCCTCGAAGCCCGCGTCGAACGGCCGCGGCGTGGACGTCCAGACGACGAGCGCGACGGCCCCGCACGACAAGAGCGCCGCGGCGACGAGGATCTTCGGAAGGAGCGGGAGACGTCGCGTCATGAGGGTAAGCCCGTGCCGGAAAGGCAGGTGCGGCGCTCAGGTCTGAGCGGTCAGGCCGGTATTGGAGAGCACCTGCTGCGCCTCGGCCGGTGCGGCGACGCGGCTTCGTGCTTCGGCCTTCTGCAGCTCGTACGCGGCGGCGAGCAGCGCAAGAACCCAATACTGAGTCTCCATGCCGACGTTGTTCGAAAAGTTTCCGGCCGCGTAGACGGATAGCAGCGACGCGCCGAGGAACGCCATGCAGAGCAGATACTCCCGGGGCGTCCCGAGGCGGTCCAGCGCCTTCATGCGCCTCATCGTGCGCAGCACCCAGAGGATCATCAGGTAGTACAGCCCGAGACCGATGAAGCCCTGCTCGGCGAACAGCGCCGCGGAGCTGTTGTGCGCGGTGCGTACGCCCGACACGCCGAGCAGGCTCTCGTCCATGTACCGCGGGCTCAAGACCCCGGTCGCGCGGTACCCCGCACCGAACGGATAGTCGAGGCCGATGCGGATTCCCGCCTTCGCGACCTCGGTGCGGCTGAACGCGCTGCGGTCGAGCTCCGCTTGGCCGGTGAATGCCGCGTACGTGGCCGTGAAGCGCTCGATCAGCGCGTTGTGAGCGAGCATGCCGAACAGCACGAGGCCGAGCATCGCGCAGCCGATGTAGATCTTCTTCAAATTCTTCGGGATCGCGAGATACCCGGCGGCGCCGCCGACGACCATGCCGAGGAACGCGCCGCGGCTGACGGTGAGCACGAGGCAGTTTGCGATCAGCGGCAGACAGCCGAACGTCAGGAGCCGCCGCGCGCCGCGGACCGCGAACAGCATGATGCCGCCGAACAGGAGCCCCGTGGTGAGGTGCATGCCGAGCTCGTTGGCGCCTGCGACCGCCCCGCCAATCTCCTCGAGCCGGCCCGATCCCGCGCCGAGCGCCTGGTAGCCGAACCACGCGCAGCCGACGACGTGCACCAGGGCGATCTTGATGATCCGATCGAGCGAGTCCGCGAGCCGGTAGAACAGGTAGAAGGCCACGGCGTGCTTCGTGAACATGACCGCGCCTTCGAGCTGCCAGTCCTTGTCCACGGCCCAGGCCATCTGCAGCCAGGTGTAGGCGACGAAGAGCAGGTAAAGCCGGGCGATGGTCGTCTGATGCCACTTGGGACGATTCGGATCCGGCGGCAGGCGCAGCGTGGCGATCAGCGTGATGGCGCCGATGATCGCGAGGTACCTCATGTCGGGCACGTCGTCGCGCCACCACGTGTAGGCCGGCGCCATATAGAACGTGAAGAGGTACGTATAGAGTCCCCAGATCGGATGGCGGACGATCGTCAGCACCGTTCCGACGGCAAAGCCGAGCAGAAACAGATAAGGGGTCATCGCGCTCTACCGTAGGTCCATCGAGGGTCGGGGGCTTCTCGCGTTCTGCCGAGCGCCCGTCGAACATAGCACAAGATCGCCGGACGTTCCGTGAGCCGCGCCGTCACGGTCTCGTCGCGCCGCTGCGGGCGCCGCTCAGTCGGTTCGCGCGGGCGTCCACGTGGTATACAACTTGCCTCGATAAGCTTCAACGACGCCCCGAAGCGATGCGAAGTTGACGAGGCAAAAGTAGAACGGGATCGAAACGAAAAACGGCAGGCGGGCAGAGCGCCGCAGCAGGTAGCCCGTCGCCGCAAGCAGGTAGAAGGCGGCCTGCAGCCCGAGCGCGGCGGCGTACAGAACGTGCGTCCGAGCGACGGCGACGTTGACCGCGAGCAGGGCCAGCAGGAACACCGGGACGAGCCAGCGCAGCACCTTGTGCGACAACAGCTGCAGCGAGAACACACCGTAGCGGAACGGATTCAACAGGTGCTTGAGCCGCACCATCGCCCGCCAGGCACGGTTCACGATGCGCACCTTGCGCCTGAACTCCTTATCGAAGCTGCCTGCGGCCTCCTCGACCGAAACCGCGGCGGGCTCGTACACGCAGCGGTAGCCTTGCTCGACGATCTGCAGCGGATTCACGAAATCGGACAGCGCGTCCGCCGGCATCGGCCGATAACAGCTCTTGCGGATCGCGTAGATCGCCCCGTCGCCGCCGACCACGGAGCCGAGCTCGGACTCGAGGCGCTTGATCGCCGTCTCGTAGCGCCAGTACGACGACTCGCTCTGCTCCGAATCGTTCGTCGCCGGGGAGTAGGTCGATTCCCCGACCGCCGCGCCGACCGCGGGATCCGCGAAGTTGCGCACGAGCATCCGAATCGCATCACGGCGGTAGAGCGCGTTCGCGTCGGAGAACACGACGATCTCGCCGCGAGCCTGCTTCACCGCCTCGTTCAGGCCGAGCGTCTTGCCGCCCCGCTCGGGCATCCGGATCAGCCGCACGCCGCGCTCGGCGAAGCCGGCGACGATCTCGTCCGTGCCGTCGTCCGACGCATCGGACACGACCAGCACGTCGAGCCGGTCGCGCGGGTAGTCGAGCTCGAGGCTGTTGCGAATCTTCCCCTCGATGACCGCGGCTTCGTTGTATGCGGAGATCACGAGCGTGACGTCGGGCTCGACGGCGCCCGTCCGCACCGGCTTGCGCTTCAGCACCGCGCGCAGGCAGACGAGCAGCAGCGGATAGCCGGCGTAGACGTAGACGACGGTAGCCGACAGGACCCAGAACGCGATCTCGAACGCGCGCACGTCAGGCCGCTCGCTGCTGCGCGGCCGCGAGCTCGCAGGCCGCCTCGAACACCTGCGCCGCGACGCGATACGAGAAGTGGCTCTCGACGTACTCGCGCGCGCGCCGCGACAGCGCGTAGCGCCGTTCGCGGTCGCCGAGCAGATCCGTCACCGCGTGTGCCATCTGCTCGGCGTCGTCCCCGAGCACGTAGTGATCTCCGGGAGTCAACGGCAGCCCCTCCACGCCGATGGCCGTCGACACGAGCGGCGTCCCCATCGCCATGGCCTCGTAGACCTTGAGACGCGTGCCGCCGCCGACGCGAAGCGGCAGGACGCTGACGCCCGCGCCCTGCACGAATTTGCGCACGTCGTCGACGAAATCGGTGAACGTCCAGCGGAGCCCGCGCCTCGCGGCTTCCGCGACCAGCTTGCGGGGCGGCGCGCGGCCCACGACGGTCATGCGCGCATCGGGCACGCGCTCGACGACGAGCGGCCATACGTCGTCCATGAAGTAGGCCACCGCTTCCTGATTCGCGAGCCAGTCCATCGAGCCGCAGAAGACGACGTCCCGCGAGCTTTCCGGCGGCGCGTAGCCGAAGAAATCGAGATCGACCCCGGTCGGAATGACGCACGTGTTCTCGACGCCGTAGTCGGTCGCGAAGCGCTCGGCGTCCCGGTCGGCGACCGCGACGACGACGTCGAACCGCTTCAGGGCCTCGGCCTCGAACGCGCGCATCTTGCGGTGCTGGCCGCGCCAGAAGAGCCTTTCCGGGCCGTTGCGCGCGACCCGCAGATGCCGCTCGAAGATCTCCGCCTCGACGTTATGCGTGAAGACGACCGACGGGCACGGCAACCGTTCCGGCGCGAGCACGGCGGCGTGCGCGAAATCGAACACCGCGACGGCGGGCTTCCGCTCGAGCAGCCGCGCGACGAGCGCCATGCCCTGCGGCTGGCGGTCCGTGCGCACCGGGATCGGCAGCCGGTCGAACGCATGACGCAGGCGCGTGTAGTAGAAGGCGCGCCCGCGCCGCTCCTGCGGCCACCAATGGAACTCGTCGCAGACCTCCTCGAGGCTCTGCCGGTGGTGCTCCGCGAGCTCGGCCGTGGCGGGCGAGACGAGCACCGTCCGGAAGGCGCCGCCTTTCAGCCCGCGCAGGATCTGCGTCGTCCTGATCTTGCCGCCGGAGTCGACCGGGAAGAGAAAGCGCGTGGAGACGAAGAGAAGCTCCCGCCGTGTCATCACCAGCAGGCTCCGACGGTGGCGATCGTCCCGAGCGACTCGCGCGGCAGGCCGACGAGGTCGACGACGCGGCGCAGCCGCTCGCCGTGCCGGGCGAGGAGCGCCGGCAGGCGCTCGTGCTTTTGCCCGACGACGAGCACGTCGCCGTGCTCGAGCACCGCGTCGATGTCCGCGACGAGCAGGGACTCGATGTGCGGGATCGTTTCCTCGATGAAGCGCTTGTTCGCGCCGATCAGCCGGGAAAGGTTCACGGCCGGGTCGAAGATGCGCAGGTCGTAGCCCTTGCCGATCAGCCGTTCCGCGAGGCTCACCAGCGGGCTCTCGCGCAGGTCGTCCGTGCCGGGCTTGAACGACAGGCCGATCATGCCGACCTTGCGCGAGCCCGCGTCCATGACCATTTGCGCCGCGTGGTCGATGTGCAGCTCGTTGGTCTGCGCGACGGCGCTCAACATCGGCAACTGCACGTCGCTGGTTCTCGCGAGGTGGAGCATCGCCCTCAGGTCCTTCGGCAGGCACGAGCCGCCGAATGCGAAGCCGGGGCGGAGATAGGCGGGCGAGATGTTGAGGCTCGTGTCCTGGCAGACGAGCCGCATGACGTCCCGCGCGTCGACGCCGAGGCTCTGGCCGAGCCGCCCGATCTCGTTCGCGAACGAGATCTTGAGCGCATGAAAAACGTTGCACGTGAGCTTGAGCAGCTCCGCGACCCGGTAGGTGGTCTCGAAAAACGGGGCGGGCAGGCTTCCGAACAGCTCCCGGACCTTCTCGGTGGCGCGCGCTGCGGCGCTGCCGACGACGGTGAAGGGCGGATTGTAAAAATCGTCGACGGACGTGCCCTCGCGAAGGAACTCGGGCTGGAAGCAGAGGCCGAAGTCGACGCCCGCGCGCTTTTCAGAGTGCTCCTCGAGGATGGGGCGAACGACGTCCTCCGTCGTGCCGGGGTAGACGGTCGAGCGCAGCACGACGACCGGATAGCCCGTCGCGGAGCGCAGCGCGACGCCGAGCTGCTCGGCGACACGCCGCACCGCGGACAGGTCCTGCTGACCGTTCCTGAGCGACGGCGTGCCGACACAGACGAAGATCAGGTCGCATTCCGTCGCCGCGCCGTCGACCGTGTCCGTGACCTTCAGCCTGCCGCTGCTCGCGGCCTGCCGCGTAATCTCGCCGATCTTGTCCTCGATCACGGGCGCCTGACCCTTCGCGAGGAGGTCGAGCTTCACCGGATCGCGATCGACTCCCAGAACCTCGTGCCCGTCGCGCGCGAGGCAGGCGGCCGTCACCGCTCCGACGTAGCCGAGACCGATTACGCACACTTTCATTGCTGATTCCCGTGCTGTGCTGGCAGACCGGTGCCGGCCGTCGGCCGGTCCAGGGCGAGATCCTGAAGGCGTTCGCGGAAGAAATCCAAGACCTGTCTCGCGACTTCGGACCACTCGCCGGCGCGAAGCGACGCCGAGATGCGGTCGGGGTCCCAGCCCCCGCGCGTCAGCACGGCCTCGAGCGCGGCGGCGAGCGCGTCGACGTGATCGACCGGCACGAGATAACCGTTCGCGCCTTCCTCGACGAAGTACGGGTTGTCGCCGACCGCGGTGGCGACGACGGGCACGCCGGCCGCGAGCGCCTCGAGCACGGCATTGCAGCAACCTTCGCGGCGCGACGCGAGCGCGAACGTGTCGGCGGCACGGAGCCAGCGGACGACCTCGCGCGGCGGCAGCTTGCCGACGAAGGTCACGGCGTCGCCGAGCCCGAGCGCGCGCACCTGCGCCGCGAGCTCCGCCGGATGGTCGGGCTCGTGCGCGGCGCCGCCGACGATCACCAGGCGGGCGGTCGGCAGGCGTGCGCGCACCGCCGCGAATGCGGCGATCAGCGTCCGGTGACCCTTGACCGAGAGCAGGTGCCCGACGGATACGACGAGCTTGCAGTCCGCCGCGATCGAGAGCGCGGCCCGCGCCTCGGCGCGGCTGCCCGGCCTGAACAGCGAGCGGTCGACCGCGTTGTGGATCACGCCGACGCGGCTCGGCTCGGCGCCGTAGCGGAGCGCGACGTCCCGCAGGAAGTGCGCGACGCAGACGCAGCCCGCGGCGTGGGTGACGGCGTCGCGAATCTGCGGCGCGATCAGCGGGTCGTCCACGTAGTCCGCCTCGAGGCCGCGGAACGTGACGAAGTAGGGGATGCCGAGGCGGCGCGCCGCCCGTGCCGCGCCGACGCCGTCCGGATAGCCGAAGTGGGCGTCGATCGCGTCGATTCGCCGCTCGGCGTGCGTCCGGCCGACCCTGCGCCGAATGGAGCGGTACAGCCAGTAGCCGTCGAGCGATTTCATGACCTTCGGCAGGTAGAACATCGGCTGGTGATGGATCGCGAGCGCGCCCGAGCTGCGCGTTTGCGTCCTCGCCCACGCCGGGATGTTCCGCAGCCCGGGGAAGTACGGGATCGGCTGCAGCACCTCGACGTTGGCCAGTCGGCCGAGCGCCTCGAGGCGCCGCTGGACGAACAGTCCCGCGGTCGGGTCGTCGGGCGTCGGCAGCCAGCGGCAGACGCTGACTATGCGCTCGACGCCACGCACGGCTGCGCTTCGGCGGCCGACCGCTGCTGCGACTGCAGGAAGCCGTCGAGCATCAGCAGCGACCAGAGAATCGGCTTGTGATTGCGGCGGCCCGACTGGTGCTCGCTGACGAGGCGGTCGAGCTGCTCGGGCTTGAACAGCCCGCATTCCTTGAGCCGCGGTCCGGTCACTGTCTCGGCGACACGCTGGCGCAGCGGCCCGCGGAACCACAGATCGATCGGAACGGCGAAGCCCATTTTTCGCCGGTAGAGCACGTCGTCCGGGAGCACCGGGTGCAGGGCCTGCTTGAAGACGTGCTTGCCGTCGCCGCCGCGCAGCTTCGTGCGCGTCGCGAGCCCGGCAACCCAGCTCACGAGCTCGTGATCGAGCAGCGGCACGCGGACCTCGAGGCTGTGCGCCATGCTCGCCCGATCCACCTTCGTCAGGATGTCGCACGGCAGATAGGTCTTGAAGTCGAGGTACTGCGCCATCCGCAGGCTGTCCGGGAACTCCTTGTCGCGCAGGTACCGCCGAAAGACCTCGCTCGCGCGGTAGCCCTGCAGGTCCGACAGGAAGCTCTCGGAGTAGAGCCGCGTGCGGGCCGGCTCCGGGAAGATCGATACGGCGTGCAGGTACGCGTCCGCGGAGTTTCGCGCGAGCGCCTGGAAGGTCGACTTGCCGCGGAAGACGCGCGGCGCCCAGTCGAGCTTCGGATAGAGCTCGCCGAGGGGGCCGAACACGGCCCGCCGCAGCGGCGCGGGCAGCAGCGCGCGCAGCCGCTCCTCCGCGGAGAAGAGCTTGTAGCGCCGGTAGCCGATGAAGCTTTCGTCGCCGCCGTCTCCGGACAGCGCGACCGTCACGTGGCGGCGCGCGAGCTCGCAGACGCGGTACGTCGGGATCGCGGAGCTGTCGGCATAAGGCTCGTCGTAGATCCCGACGAGCCGGTCGAGCAGGCTGTAGTCCGAGGCTTCGACGATCTCCGTCTTATGATCCGTGTGCTTGAGCTGCGCGACCAGGTTCGCGTGCGTCGATTCGTCGAACTGCGGCTCGCGGAATCCGATCGAGCACGTCAGGATCGATCCCGCGCTGAGCTCGCGCATCATCGCGACCACCGCGCTCGAGTCGATGCCGCCGGAGAGGAAGGCTCCTAGAGGCACGTCGGCGACGAGCTGCCCCGCGACGGCCGCCTTCAGCCGGGAGCGAAGCTCCTCGAGCACGTCGGCCGAGACGGCCGTCACGGACGGCTGCCGATCGAGGGCGACGTCCCAATACCGGACCGCCGCTCTCGCCGGCTCGCCTCGCTTGAGCAGCAGGTAGGTGCCCGCTTCGAGCTTCTTCACGTCCTCGTAGACGCTGCGCGGATCCGCCGAGTAGCCGAACGCGAAGAATTCCTCGATGGCTCTGGGGTCCAGCTTCCGGTCGACGCTGGGATGCGCCGTGACGGCTTTGAGCTCGGAGCCGAAGACGATGCAGCCGTCGGCGAGGAAAGCGTAGTGCAGCGGCTTGATCCCGAGCCGGTCGCGGGCGAGAAACAGCTCCTTGCTGCGCCGGTCCCATACGGCGAACGCGAACATCCCGTTGAACCGATCCAGGCAGCGGACGCCCCATTCCTCCCACGCGTGGACGATGACCTCGGTGTCGCAATGAGTGCGGAAGTGGTGGCCGAGCGCGGTCAGCTCCTTGACGAGCTCGCGGTAGTTGTAGATCTCGCCGTTGTACGTGACGACGACGGAGCCGTCCTCGTTGTAGAGGGGCTGTGCGCCTCCGGCCAGGTCGATGATCGACAGCCGGCGGTGGCCGAAGCCGACACCGGGCTCGACGTGAAAACCGTCTCCGTCCGGTCCGCGGTGGCTCAACGCGGCGTTCATCCGGCGCAGCGTCCGCTCGTCGATCGGCCGCTGACCGCGAAGATCGACGATACCCGTAATCCCGCACATCCTATTCGAGGCTCGTGTTGTCCCGGGTGGTCAGGGAAGCGCCGCCAGCTCACCGGCGCAAAGCGCTACGGGCCGGTGCTCGCCATCCGGCCACGGGGCTTGCCGAGGGATCGTGCCCGTCGGGCCGCTGCCGTTACCGTGCGCGCGGCCGGCCGTCCATCACTCTGGCAACCTGCAGGGGGCCGCCGGGCAGAACGGGATGCCTCGCACGCGTTCTTGTGCGGCGATTCTATCATCTCGTCGAAAGGCTCGAAGCGGGCGAGCGCGGAAACGTGAACCGTGCAAGCTTCGTCTGGCCCGAAGTCCCGCTTCGACGGCGAGCGCCTAGGGGTGTGCCTCCGGGTGCGCACGCAGGGACGCGTATCACAATCCCGTCGCCCGCCATCTGGCATAATCGGTTCTCAGCCAGCGCGCGATGACCGCGCGGTCAGCCGCCGGCTGCCGACAGCTCACAACAACTACCATCAGAGCGGCCAGAACGTGAAGGATCCAACCGTTGTCAGGGTGCTCGTGACCGGCGGCGCCGGCTTTCTAGGCTCACACCTATGCGAGCGGCTGCTCGGCATGGGTCGGGACGTGCTCTGCGTCGACAACTTCTACACCGGAACGAAGCGCAACGTGGCGCATCTGCTGGACAACCCCAGGTTCGAGCTGATGCGGCACGACATCACGTTTCCGCTGTACGTCGAGGTCGACGAGATTTTCAATTTGGCGTGCCCCGCGTCGCCCATCCACTACCAGAACGATCCCGTGCAGACCACGAAGACGAGCGTGCACGGCTCGATCAACATGCTGGGGCTTGCCAAGCGCGTGAAGGCCAAGATCTTCCAGGCGTCGACCAGCGAGGTCTACGGCGACCCGGAGGTGCATCCGCAGCCCGAGTCGTATTGGGGCCACGTGAACCCGATCGGCCTGCGCTCGTGCTACGACGAGGGCAAGCGCTGCGCGGAGACGCTGTTCTTCGATTACCACCGCCAGCATCGGCTGCGCATCAAGGTGGCCCGGATCTTCAACACCTACGGGCCGAGGATGCACCCGAACGACGGCCGGGTCGTGTCCAACTTCATCGTGCAGGCGCTGAGCAACGAGCCGATCACGATCTACGGCGACGGCTCCCAGACGCGGTCCTTCTGCTACGTGTCGGACCTGATCGAGGGCTTCCTGCGGCTGATGGATTCGCCGGACGAGCTCACCGGGCCCGTGAACCTCGGGAACGCGACCGAGTTCACGATCGCGGAGCTCGCCGAGATGGTGCTCGAGCTCACGAACTCGCGCTCGAAGATCGTGCGCAAGCCGCTGCCGGCGGACGATCCGCGCCAGCGCAAGCCCGACACGACGCTCGCCGAGTCGCAGCTCGGCTGGAAGGCGGTGACGCCGCTTCGCGAAGGCCTGCCGCCGACGATCGCTTACTTCGACAACCTGCTGGCCGGGAAGCCGGAGAAGGCCTGGTCCACGGCGTCATGACGGCTCGGTCTCGATCAGCTTCGTCTCGGCCGGCGCGGGACCAAGCGCGCCGCGCGGGTTCTGGGCCGCGGCACGCCGTTCGCTTTGCGTCGCTCTAGCCCGACCGGTTCCGGCTAGGCAGGTAGGATCCATCGATGCGGCAGGCACTCGCCGATCTCCTCCACCACAGGGAGTTGCTGTGGACGATCGCGTATCGCGACGTGCGGATCAAGTACAAGCAGTCGATCATGGGGTTTTTGTGGGCTTTGCTGATGCCCCTCTTGATCGTGCTCGCCGGCGTCATCGTGCGGTACGGGTACTCGGTCCTGTCGAACACGCCGCTCCGGGTGACCGACATTGCGGCGGTGGCCGTGAAGTCCGTGCCGTGGGCGTTCTTCGTCTCGACGGTGCGTTTCGCGACCTCGAGCCTGATCGGCAACGTGAACCTCGTGACGAAGATCTACTTCCCCAGGGAGATATTCCCGATCGCCACCGTGATCTCGAACCTGTTCGACTTCATCGTGGCATCCTGCGCGCTGACGGTGTTGCTGGCGCTCGCGGGCATCAAGGTGGGGCTCGAGGCGTTGTGGCTGCCGGTGATCTTCGTCGTGCTGGTTTCGCTTTGCCTCGGCGTCGGCTTCTTCGTCTCGGCGGCGAGCCTGTTCTTCAGGGACGTGAAGTACATCGTCGAGGTGTTCCTGACGTTCGGCATCTTCTTCACGCCCGTGCTCTATACGACCGACATGATCGGCAGCGCCCGGGAGTACATCCTGCTGAATCCGGTGGCTCCGGTGCTCGAAAGCATCGAGTTCGTCATCGTCAGAGGCCGAGCGCCGGATCTGCCCTGGCTCGGATATAGCGCCGCCGTGGGTCTCGTTCTGCTGCTCTTCGGCTTCCGCTTCTTCAAGCGCGTCGAGCCGGCTTTCGCCGAGAGGATCTAGTTCGAGGTTCCATGTCCGAAGTAGCACTCAAGCTCGAGCACGTCTACAAGAAGTTCCGCCGCGGGGAGCTCTACGACTCGTTGCGGGACATGATCCCGGGCATGGTCGGGCGCATGCTGCGCCGACCGCTGTCGCGCGACGAGCTCTCCGGCAAGCAGGAGTTCTGGGCCCTGCAGGACGTCTCCTTCGAGGTGAAGAAGGGCGAGGCCTTCGGCATCATCGGCCACAACGGCGCCGGCAAGAGCACGATCCTGAAGATCCTGAGCCGGATCATGAAGCCGACGAAGGGCGTCATGACCGTGTCCGGGCGGCTGTCCGCGCTGATCGAGGTATCCGCGGGATTCCATCCGGATCTCACGGGGCGCGAGAACATCTATCTGAACGGCACGATCCTCGGCATGCGCCGCCGCGAGATCGATTC
>DASVCR010000116.1:0-53128 GCA_036381515.1 Gammaproteobacteria bacterium
TACTTGCCGCTGTTCTTCAAGACGACGGCCTCGCTGTTCGACTATCTGCCCGCGAACACTCTGTTCGTCGTGATCGACGGCGCACTCGACGCGCTCGAGGAATCGTGGCAGCTGATCGGCGAGCGTTACGAGCAACTGCGCGGCGACATCGAACGGCCAATACTCGATCCGCCGCAGGCGTTCTGGAGCCCCGCCGTGCTGCGCGCGAGCATCGACGAGCGGCCGACGTTGACGCTGACGTCGCACGCGTCGACCGAGCACGCGAACGCCGGCGTGACGCACCCGCTCGGCGGCGGCATCGCCGCGACGGAGGATCGCATCGACCGCTGGCTGCGCACGAACGACGGCGACCGCACGTTGCTCACGACGTCGTCGCCGGGGCACCGCGAGATGCTACTCGAGCTCCTGCGCGGCCGTGGCTATGACGCGCACATCTATTCGTCTTGGCAAGAATTCCTGAGCGGTGACGCGGCGCTCGGCATCACGGTGGCCGAGATCCACGACGGCTTCCGCTTCCCACAGCGCTCCTTGCGCGTCATCACGGCGACGGACTTGGGCATGGAGCGGCCGCGCCAACGGCAACGCAAACGCCGCGCGCGCGATCCCGAGGCCATCATCCGCGAGCTCACGGACTTGCAAATCGGCGCGCCCGTCGTGCACGAAGATTACGGCGTCGGCCGCTACCGCGGCCTCACGACGCTCGAGGTCGACGGCGTGCTCACCGAGTTCCTCGTGCTCGAGTACGCGGGCGGCGACAAGCTCTACGTGCCGGTGCACAGCCTGCACCTCGTGACGCGCTACAGCGGCGCGGACCCTGAGAACGCCCCCCTCCATCGCCTCGGCACCGACCAGTGGGCGAAGGCGAAGCGCAAAGCCGCGCAACAGGCGCGGGACGTCGCGGCGGAGCTCTTGCACCTCTACGCGAAGCGGGCCGCGCGGCAAGGCACCGTGTACGAGATCGCGGAGGACGCGTACCGGCGTTTCGCGCTCGAGTTCCCGTTCGAGGAGACGGACGATCAGCTCGCGGCGATCGAGCAGGTGCTCGCGGATCTCGCGAGCAGGCAGCCGATGGACCGCATCGTCTGCGGCGACGTCGGCTTCGGCAAGACCGAAGTGGCGCTTCGCGCGAGCTTCGTTGCCGTGCACGACGGGCATCAGGTCGCCGTGCTCGTGCCGACGACGCTGCTCGCGCAGCAGCACTATCGCACGTTCTCCGACCGCTTCGCCGACTGGCCCGTGCGCGTCGAGCTCCTGTCGCGGTTCAGGAGCGCGAAGGCGAGCAAGGAGGTGCTCGACGGCCTCGCGAACGGCAGCGTCGACATCGTGATCGGCACGCACAAGCTGCTGTCGAAGGACGTCCGGTTCAAACGGCTCGGGCTCGTGATCATCGACGAGGAGCACCGCTTCGGCGTGAAGCACAAGGAGCAGCTGAAGAAGCTGCGCGCCGAGGTCGACGTGCTGACGATGACCGCGACGCCGATCCCGCGCACGCTGAACATGACGCTCGGGGGCTTGAGGGATCTTTCGATCATCGCGACGCCGCCCGCGGAGCGGCTCGCCGTGAAGACGTTCGTCGGCGAATGGCACGACCGGCAGATTCGCGACGCGGTGCTCCGCGAGCTTCGCCGCGGCGGCCAGGTCTACTTCGTGCACAACCGCGTCGAGAACATCGAGCAGATCGCCGACGAGCTCGAGAGGCTCTTGCCGGAGGCCTCGATCCGCGTCGCACACGGGCAGATGTCCGAGCGCGCGCTCGAGGAGGTCATGCTCGACTTCTATCACCGGCGCTTTAACGTGCTGGTCTGCACGACGATCATCGAAAGCGGCATCGACATCCCGACCGCGAACACGATCATCATCAACCGAGCGGACATGCTCGGCCTCGCGCAGCTCCATCAGCTGCGCGGCCGCGTCGGCCGCTCGCACCATCAGGCCTATGCGTATCTGATCGCACCGCCGCTGCGCTCGCTGACGCCCGATGCGCAGAAAAGGCTCGAGGCGATCGAGTCGCTCGAGGCCTTGGGCTCGGGCTTTACGCTCGCGACCCACGATCTCGAGATCCGCGGCGCCGGCGAGCTGCTCGGCGAAGACCAGAGCGGACAGATCCAGGCGATCGGCTTCACGCTCTACAACGAGCTGCTCGCACGCGCGGTCAGGGAGCTGAAGGAAGGACGAGAGCCGGATCTCGAGGACCCGTTCACGCACGGTCCGGAGATCGAGCTCGGTCTGCCCGCGCTGATACCCGAGGACTACATGCCGGACGTGCACACGCGACTCGTGCACTACAAGCGGATCGCGAACGCGGCGTCGCGCGACGAGCTCGATCAGCTGCAGGTCGAGCTGATCGACCGCTTCGGTCTGCTGCCGCCGGCGACGAAGACGCTGTTCTCGATCACGTGGCTCAAGCTCCTCGCGCAGCAGCTCGGCGCGGCGAAGCTGCAGGCAGGGCCGACCGGCGGGACGCTGCGCTTCGGCGAGCGTGCGAACGTCGATCCGGCCGCGCTGATCGCGCTCGTCGAGGACGAGCCGGAACGCTACAGGCTCGACGGTCCGTATACGCTGAAGTTCTCGTGGCGCGCGGAGGCCGAAGCCGACCGCATCCGCGAGGCCGAGCGCCTGCTCAGGAGGCTCGGCGCAGGCGAGCTCGAGGCAGCGGCCGCGGCGTAAGACGCCGGTGGCCGCGAGTCCGACGGCGTTCGTGCCCGCCACGAGGGTAGCAGCCCGGACCACCGCTTCTCGGCGCCTTCCCCATGCTCGGCCGGGCTTGGCATGCTTCGCGCACGACATGAGCTTCGCCGCCCGCCATCGCCGAGAAGCACAGGAAGCAACCGATGTCGCGCACCCCAGCCACCCGGCCCGGCGAGCACGATCCGCGACGCGCACGTGCCGATGTGCGAGCGCCTGCGATCGCCGGCGGCCAGATGCTCGGGCTCGGGCTCGGCGGATTCGTGGACGGCATTCTGTTTCATCAGATCGCACAATGGCACAACATGGGGTCGGCCGTGCTCCCGCCGATCACCGTCGATGCGATAGCCCGGAACATGCGCTGGGACGGTTACTTCCACGCGGGCACTCTGGCGCTCACGGTGATCGGCGTCGTGCTGCTGTGGCGCGAGGGACGGAACGGAACGGCGCCTGCGACGGGCCGGATGCTCGCGGGACAGCTGCTCCTCGGCTGGGGGATCTTCAATCTCGTCGAGGGCGTGATCGACCACCACCTGCTCGAGATCCATCACGTGCGCGACATGCCTCTGCACGTCCCGCTCTACGACTGGCTGTTCATCGTCGTCGGCGGCTTCGCCTTCATTGCCGTAGGCTGGATCCTGGCTCGTCGACGCACACGCTGAGGACTTGCCCTCGCGGGCGCCTTCGCGGTGCGCGGCGTTCGGCGGCTTGCGGTAGCAGAAAAGCGGGGCCAGAGAAAAACGGGGTCAGAGCCCATTTTCCCTGCACGAAAAGCGGTATCAGCGCCCATCTGCCCTGAGAGAGCTCACTTCTCTGTCCAGAAACAGCGCTCGATGCGGAAGGAAGCGCTAGCTCTTCTCGATGCGGAAGAAAACGGGCTCTGACCGCTCTGACCCCATTTTCGCTCACGATGCGGAAGAAAACGGGCTCTGACCCCATTAGCGCCCGTTACTGCATAGTGGCCGAGGCAAAGTGCGCTTGGTTAGTAATGGGCTCTGACCTCAATTTGGGCTCTGCCCCCGTTTTTCACGCAATTTGGGCTCTGACCCCGTTTTTCTCGAACTCGCTTGTCTACGCGGGTCCGAACGGGTTGCGGTAGAGCTCGTCGTGACTTTCGACGCCGACGAGCAGCTCGCATGCGGAGCGAGGCCGGGCCACGCAGAGCAGCACGTAGCCCGCGCGGGCCTGCCGACGGTTCAGCGCGGTCGCGCCCGGCTGCACCACTCTGCCCGACAAGAGCTTCGCCGCGCAGGTGATGCAGCCGCCGTAGCGGCAGCCGACGGGCAGAATCATGCCCTGTGCGTTGCACGCATCGAGAATGCTCTCGTCCTCCCGCACCTCGATGCTTACGCCGCCGCGATTGACGAGCGTCACGCGATGCAGCTTCTCGCGAACGGACGCGGCCATCCTCGCCGAATCAGATCCAGATGTCGGAGGTGACGTCGCCTCCGGGATAGCGCATCTCGTGACACCGCGCGGGGCCCTTCGGCTCGGCACCGAAGTCGACGAAGAAATTGGGGTTGATCCGCATGCCGCCGCTACTCGTATCGCAATCGATCTGCACGAGGCAACCGCCTTTCGTCTTCATCTCCGGATAGAACTGGTTATCCCAAGTCGAGAACAGCGAGGTCGTGCAATAGAGCCGCCGCCCGTCGAGCGATAGCTGGAGCATCTGCGGGCCGCCCTGCACGGCCCGGCCGTTCACGGTCGGCGCTTTGCCGAGCATCCCGCCGAGCCAAACCTGGCCCGTGAGGCGTGGGTTCGACGGATCCGAGATGTCGTACTGGCGGATGTCGCCGTGCAGCCAGTTCGAGAAATAGAGAAAGCGGTCGTCCATCGAGATCAGGATATCCGTGATCAACGGCGGCACCGGGATCGGAAAGCCCTCGACATCCACACTCGGGAGATCGATCACCTTTTCGAGCTCGATGTCGTTGCCGTTCTTGTGCCAATGAAACACGTTCGACGACAGGGCGGCCGCGACGAATCCGTGCGAGCTGTCCGGATTGTGATGGAAGCGCACCTCGAGCGGGATCATGCCTTCCTCGCCGAGGTCGACCGACCTCTCGACCCGCCGGCCCGCGAAGTCCCAGAAATGAATCGAGCTGCCGTACTTGCCCCGCGCGACGTCCTCGAGGTCGAAGCCCGGCATGAACGTGTTCGGCGCCGCCCACTCGGACGACACCATCATGTTGTGGCGCGGCTGGTACCAGAAGTCGTAGTTGAACTTCATGCCGTTCAACTCCCTCTCCCAGCGGCCGACGATCTCGAAGTCCTGGTTGAGATGTAGAAAGCCGCCCGGACCGTTGCCCTTCGCATCGCCGAGCATCGAGATGATGATGTCCGGACCGAGGCAGTGGACGGTATGCGGGGCGGAGAGATTCGTCTTCGCCTTGACCTCGTCGCCCGGGATGACCTTGTGCAGCTTCGGAGCGCGTTCGTCCGCCACATCGATGATGTTCAGGTTCGTCGTCCGCACCCCGGGCACGATCAGGTAGCGGCGTTTCTTGCTGGGGTCATGGTGGCAGGACGAGCATGCATTCCAGCCGAAGTGGTGCAGCTCGTCACCGATCGTCGGCATCTCGGTTCGGTGAATGACCGTGGAGTACGTCGGGCTTTCCGGGTCCACATCCACGGTGGCGAGATAATCCGGCGCTTCGACACCGGTCCCGGTATAGAGCGCAATTGCATAGAGCAGCTTCTCGCGAGGCGCCTGCATCGCTTCCTGCGGGGAAGCGTATCCGGGACCGCAGCAGTGCATTTCCGTTGCGCTCATTTCAGCTTCTCCCAATGTACGTCGTGGGTCGAGCCGCATCCTCGTGCATAGAGCATGCCGACGGCATAGGTATTTCCCGTAGCACATCGACAACATTTTTCATATCCCTTATCGCCGATGTCGATTGCTGGGGCTGCGCTCCCGGACCGGCGTTCCTCCGTACTCGGTGTCTGCAGACGTAGGTCCCGCTCAGGCCTTTCCGAGCCAACCGGAGCCCAAGAGGTTTTGCGGCCCATTGGCATCGGCAGGGCTCTTCCATCGACGAACCCGTGCTCTTCGCGCCCGACGCCTCGTCGGTTGGGCTCGGGGCGTCAGCCCTCTCGGCGCGTCCTCGCACGATTGTTCCCGGCTTCGGTAGACGTTGTCGATGTCCGCGTCCAAATCGAATTCGAAGTTGTATTCGCCTTTTCCGATGCATTCGGCCCAGAAAGAGCGCGTTCTCTAAGCGCGCATGCTCGGTCCGCGATTACCGATCGGCTGAGTGCTCAGCGTCTTCCAGGTCCATCTCTCTCAGCTCGATCGCGTTCGCGGCGATTCCGCACACGCGAGAAGAATGAGCACCCGGAGGAGTCGCGTCGAGCGGAGGGCAGCCGACGAGCCCGTTGGTGTTGACTCGACCGCTCAGAGCTTTATCATGCCGAACGAAAATACGCTCGGCTGCATACAATGTACAGTCGAGATTACCGAGATGGGGAGGATACGTGTCTGTAATAAATAAGAACCGCTGCTCTGTAATAAATAAGAACCACTGCCCGGACTCGCCACTGTCGGCTGCCGTCTTGCGAGTGATAGAACGATCCCGCGCACGTCGGCACCTCGCCACGAATTACGTCATCATGAGCGCAGCAGGCGCGGGCCTCCTCAGCTCGATATTCGCTGCACCGGCAGCCCTCGCTCAGGACGAGGGAATCCAGGAGGTAGAAGAAGTAGTCGTAACCGGCTCGAGGATTCGCCGGCAGGACTTCGAGGCCAACAGCCCGATCGTGACGGTAAGCGAGCAGCTCTTCGAAGACACGAGCACGGTCGGCGTCGAGACGATTCTCAATCAGCTGCCCCAGTTCGTGCCCGCCGTCACGCAATTCGACACGGGCAACGTGCAGAACACCGCGACCGAGACGGTCGGCGCCTCGACGGTCAGCCTGCGCGGCCTCGGTGCGAACCGCAACCTCGTGCTGATCAACGGGCGGCGCGGGCAGCCGGTGAACGCCGCGCTCGTCGTCGATACGAACTCCATTCCGTCGTCGATGATTCAGAGGGTGGAGATCATCTCGGGCGGCGCGTCCGCGGTGTACGGCGCGGATGCCATCGGCGGCGTCGTCAACTTCATTCTGAAGGACGATTTCGAGGGCGCGACGCTCGATGCGAGCTACGGCGTCACCGAGGACGGTCTGAACGAGGAGTACAGGATTTCCGGCCTGATCGGCGCCAATATCGCGGACGGGCGAGGAAACGTGATGTTCGGGCTCGAGTATGCCTCGAGAGAGGAAGTGCCGGTAACCGAGGTCGATTGGCGCGTCGAGCAGCTCAACAATCCCAACGTCGCCGCATCGGACTTCTTCCTTCAGGAGACCTATTTCGAATCGGTTACGCCGGGCAATTTGCCGAGCCAGGCCGCGATCGACCAGGTGTTCCCCGAACTGCCGCCGGGCACGATCAGGAATCTTTCCTCGCGCGGCCGCTATCTTTGGATCAATCCATCACCCGACGGCACGGGATCGGTGTTCACGGGCGCGGGCGCGCTGTCGTCGAACGACTCGATCCCGGGCAACTACAAGTTCGAAGGTCCGTTCGAGCACCCGAACTACCCGGGCGTGGCGTGGCGTAAGAGGCTCGCGAACGGCCTGATCGCGGAGAACGCGCTCGATCAGTGGGTCTCGATTCCGCTCGAACGCTATTCGTTCAGTGGCAACGCGTCGTTCGATTTCACGGACAACATTTCGTGGAACATGGAGGCGCGCTTCTCGAAGAACAAGAACAACACGATTCTCGGGTTCTCGCCTTCGGCCCTGTCCGGGAATGCGGCCTTCATTCCGTACGGCACCGAGATTTACCTCGATTCTCTAGCCAACCTCGATGCGGTGACCGGCTACGACGCCGACGGCAACCCGATCTTCGACCCGGCACTGCTCGCCTCCACGCCGACGAAGTCGGCGTATCTCCCCGGGGGCGCCTACGGCCTGAACTGCAATCCGACCGGCGGCTGCACGGAATCGGAGGTGTTTCCGTTGCCGCCCGAGCTCGTGCTGCTGTTGAACAGCCGCCCGAATCCGAACGACGACGTCCGGCTGAATCGCCCGCTCGATTTCATCGGACCGCGCTCGACGCAGACCGACACCACCACGTACCAGATCGTCACCGGGGTCGAAGGCGAGCTCGACAACGGCTGGTTCTGGGATGCCTATTTCACGCACGGCGAAACCGAGACTCTCGTCAACTACAACGGCTTCGCTTCTCTCGATCGGTGGAGAGAGGTCGTGCAGGCGCCGAATTTCGGCGTGAATTTCCGCGGCCAGAACAACGAGGAAGCAGGCGGACAGTACTCCGGTGTCGCCACTTGCACCAGCGGTCTGCCCGTGGTGCGCGAGTTCGAGATCTCGCAGGACTGCATCGACGCGCTGGAAGCCAATCTGCAGAACGCGACCAAGCTCGAGCAGAACACGCTCGAGGTCAACCTGACGGGCGATGCCGTCGACTTGCCTGCGGGTCCGCTCCAGTTCTCGATCGGCGCGGGCTATCGCGACGAGCAGTATCAGTTCTACACCGACAACCTCACGACGTCGGAATCCTTCGTCGAGACGGCCCTCGGCCTCTATCCGACGAGCAATACGATCGGTGAGTACGATACGACCGAGATCTTCGGCGAGCTGCTCGTTCCGTTGCTCTCCGACGTGCCCGGCGTCCGCCAACTCAACCTCGAGCTCGGCGCACGGTCCTCCGACTACAGCACGGTCGGAAAGGTCGACACGTACAAGGCGCTGATCGACTGGAGCATCACCGACTGGGCAAGGCTGCGCGGCGGTTACCAGAGCGCGAACAGAGCGCCCAACATCGGTGAGCTGTTCCTCGCGCCGACCTATCAGCGCGGCGGCACCGATGCGGTCTTCGGCGATCAATGCTCGATGGACAGCGAGGGACCGTTCAGCGCGAACCCCGAGTTCAACGAGAACGGAGCCGACGGCGCGGCGTTCACCCGCGCGCTGTGCGAGCAGATGATGGGTGCGATCGCCGCGGAGTACTACGCGGTGCCTCCCGCGGATCAGCCGACGACGACGGGACTGTCCCGCACCGTCGGCAACCCGAACGTCCGATCCGAGGAAGCCGACACGTGGACGGCCGGCCTCGTCGTGAGGTCCCCGCTCGAAGGCACGTTCTGGGGCGGGCTGACGGCGTCCATCGACTGGTACGAGATCGAAATCACGGACATGATCGCGCTCGAATCCGGCGACTCCATCTTCGAGCGCTGCCTGGATCCGACGATCAACACCGAGGGCGATCCGACCACGGCGGCCTGTGAGGCGATCGGCCGCGATCCGCTGACCGGCCTCGTCTCGTACCTGAGCCTGTCGTACACGAATCAGGGCCGAGCCCTCACTTCCGGCGTGGACGTTCAGGTCGACTGGTCCGGCCAGTTCGGCTTCGGCGGCATGAGCGTAAACGTTCTCGGCAACTACAACCTCGAGAACATCACTCAGGCTTCGCCCGAGGTCGACGAGGTGGATTGGGCCGGCACGAGAGGCTGCGATCTCGGTCTCCAGTGCATGGGCTACGACTACCGGCTCTTCACGACGGTGTCGTGGTTCAACGGACCGTGGAGCGCGTCGCTTCGCTGGCGGTACTACCCCGAGATCGATTCCGGCGCCAAGGCCCTCGATCCGGATACCCGGTCCAGGGGCGTGCATTCGTCCTACAGCTACTTCACGCTCACGGGTCGATACCAGGTCAACGACAGCGTCTCCCTGCAGCTCGGCATCGAGAACCTGTTCGACAGGCTGCCGCCGTGGCAGGGCGGCGAGCCGTGGCGTGAGGCGGAGGACCCGAACGACTACAACCGGGCGCCGACGCGAGCCGGCGGCGGCACCTACGACCCGCTCGGCAGGCGCATCTTCGTCAGCGCACGGGTCGACTTCTAACGGTCGTCAGGGAACGGCGGGCCATCGAGGGACTCGATGGCCCGCCTGCACTTGGGCGGCATCTCGTCCGCGTGCGGACAGCTCCGGCAGCGCGACGTCGCCGGAGCGCGGGCGTTGAGCGCGGAGCGGGCAGCCACAAACCCGCTGTGCTCCCCTCACGTCGCCGGAGAACGGCACGCGCCGTGATCGAACCCTCCTTCCGAGCACTAGCGGGACAGATTCTCGACGACTCGCTGCAAGACGCTCATCGTGGTCGTGAACTCCGCCTCGGTCACGCCTTCGAACGCGCGGAGGCGGAGCGCTCGCTGGGTGTCGAGGGCACTTCGATGCAGGCGCTTGCCCTCGCCGCTCAAGGAAAGTAGCCGCCCTTCGCTCGTGCCTTCGATAAGGCCGCGGCGGACCAGCCCGTCGACGATCTGGTCGAATCGCCCCGGGTCTGCAAAGGGGGACAGCAACTCCGCCAGCTCCCGCCGCGGCAGGCCGCCCGACTGGGCGAGCGCTTCCAGCACCTGCCACTCGGTACGCGAGAGCCCATGCGCGGCTTGCGCGCGATCTATTGCGGCGGTCAGCGCCTCGTCGACTCTCTTCAGCCAGTATCCGAAAGGGCGCCGAGGTGTCCTTTCTGTCATCACCATCCATCACACGGCGCGTGTGTTCGAGCAGTTTATCCTAATGCAACAAGGCGCGTGTCGTCTGCTTGACTACTCGCTCTTATCAGCATGTGAGATACTCTCATCACCGGCTCTACTTTACGTAGCGATGCCTGCCGGGGGCTAGCGAGACGTCACTGCATCGGACGATAACGGGAGGGTTTCGCGATGATAGAAGTAACCAATCAAGTGCTCGTTTTCGGCTGGATATCCCTCCTCGTGATAGGCATAGGGGTAATCGTCGTGCTGGGTGCGTTATATGCCGTCGTGCACCAGAAGAGTCTGGGCGCGGCAGTGGTCGGCGCGATTGCCCTCGGCGCGACGATGATGCTTCATCCGGTGCTCGCTAGTGTCTCGTACGAGAACGGCAATCTGCAGCTGGCGTTTCAGAAGACGAGAGAGCTTTCCGGGATTGCTGCAGAGCTCGCCGACGAGCTTGCGCAGGTTTCGCGAACCGTCGAAGCGCTGGCGCAGGAAGTCAAGGATCTCGCCGAACAGGTCCGGAGCGGCGCGGGAACCGGCTCGGCTCTGGAAATCGGCGAAGGGGCGCTTTCCGACATCGTGCTGCGGACCGACGAGCTTTCGAACGCCGTGTCGACGAGCGCTCCACGCTTCGAGGAGCTACAGCGGAGAAGCATCGACCTCGCAGCGTCCTTGCCGACGATCCAGCAATGATGCCCGCCGCCTACATCGCAAGCTGATCCGCCGGGACGATGCGCCCGTCGAGCAGGTGCACGATGCGGTGCGCCCGCGCCGCATGCGCCGGCGAGTGCGTGACCATCAGCACGGTCGTGCCCTGCTCGTTCAGCGTCGTCAGCATGTCCATGACCTCCTCGCCGTTCTTGCTGTCGAGGTTGCCGGTCGGCTCGTCGGCGAGAATCAGCTTCGGATTACCGACGACGGCGCGCGCGACGGCCACTCTTTGCTGCTGGCCGCCCGAAAGCTGGTCCGGCTTGTGCTTCGCACGCGCGCTCAAGCCCACGAGCTCGAGCGCCTCGCGCACGAGATTGCGTCGCTGCCGCTTGCTGATCTTCTGATAGAGCAGCGGCAGCTCGACGTTCTCGTACACGTCGAGCTCGTCGATCAGATTGAAGCTCTGGAAGATGAAGCCCACATTGCCCTTGCGCAGCCTCGCGAGCTTGTCCTCGGAGTACTTCGAGATCTCGCGGTCCCCGAAGAAATACTGACCGCTGCTCGGGTTGTCGATAAGGCCGACGATGTTGAGCAGCGTCGACTTGCCGCATCCCGACGGCCCCATGACGGCGACGAACTCGCCGCTCGTTATCTCGAAGTCGACGCCGTCGAGCGCCGTCGTCTCGAGCTCGGCCGTGCGGTATTTCTTCGTTATCCGAGACAACCTGATCACTTTGCCCCCATCCCCCTTACTCGGAAGCCACGAGCTCGACGCGGTCGAAGCGCTGGAGACCCTCGTAGCTCGACGTGATGACGCGTTCGCCGTCGCGCAGGCCCTCGAGCACCTCGATGCCCTCGGGGTTGCGCCGACCGAAGCGGACTGCGCGCTTCTCGGCGAAACTGTCCGACTCGTCGACGACGAACACCCACTGCCCGCCCGTGTCGTCGTAGAAGGCGCCGTTCGGCAGCACGAGCATCTCGGCCGGCTGACCGATCTCGAGCCGCATGCGCAGCGTCTGGCCACGGCGAATCTGCGGCGGCGGCTCGCCGACGAACTCGAGCCCGATCTCGAACTGCCTGTCCCGAACGTCCGGGTACTCCTTGACGACCGTGAGCTCGTAGCGCCGTCCGTCGATCTCGGCCTCTGCCCGTTGCCCGACGGCGACTCGCGACAAGTAGAACTCGTCGACGAACGCCGACACCTTGAAGGCGTTCTGCTCGTCCACCTGGCCGACGCGCTGCCCGGGCGCTTTCGACTCGCCCACGTTGGCCTCGAGCGACGTCAGCTGCCCGTCGATCGGCGCGACGATCACGAGATGCTCCAGGTTGCTGCGCGCGATCGCGAGGTTCCTGTTCAGCGCATCGAGCGCCTCGCTCATGCGCGCGAGCTGGTTCGCGCCGAAGTCCTCGTCGAGCCGCAGCTGCTGCTCGACGGCACCGCGGAGTCTTCGATAGCGCCCGAGCTCGGCCTCGAGATCGTCGATCTCCCCTTTCGTAACGCCGCCCGTTGCAAGCAAGGGTCGCTGCCGCTCGAGCGCGCGTGCAAGCCGGTCGATCTGGTAGTCGATGTCGATGAGCTCGCGCTGGTTGCGCAGGCGGCTCTGCTCGAAATTCTGCCGCGTCGTGCTCAAGTAGTTGAGCTGCTCCGTGAGCTGCGCCTCGGCGCCGATGACCTGCAGCTCGAGGTTCGAGTTCTTGAGCGTGACGAGCGGTTGCCCCGCCGCCACGAACGCGCCTTCCTCGACGTGGACGGCCGTGATCTGCCCTCCCTCGACGGCGTCGAGATACACGGTCGTGCGCGGCACGACGTTGCCCGTGATGGGGATGTACTCGCGAAACGTGCCGAACGCCACGCGCGAGACGGCGACGCGCTCGGCGCCGATCCTGAGCGTGCGCGTCAGCCCGTACTCGATGTACGCAAACGCCGAAAGCGCCGAGAGCAGCAGCCCGCCGGCCACGAACGCCACCCGCCGCGGCGTCACGAGGCGCCGTTCGAGCCGCCGGTCCATCGGCGAAAGCACGACCTCGTCATCCGCCGGGCGAGCGTCGGCCTCCTGCCTGGGCTTGAGCGCGAGGATCGGCATCTGCTGGCCTAGTGTGTTACTTACGCAATACAGTATGGATGTAATACAATGCTGTCAAGCGAGATCGTCAAGCGAGGAAGCGAGGCATGACGCAGGGCGCACGAACGTGGGATGAGGACCGGCCGATCTACCGTCAGCTCATGGAGGAGATCATCGCCCGGATCATCGATCGAACCTACCCCGAGGGCGAGCTGTTGCCGTCGGTGCGGCAGATTGCGAGCGACTTTCTCGTCAATCCGTTGACGGCGGCACGCGCGTACCGTGAGCTCAGCGATTTCACGGAAACGCGCCGCGGCATCGGCCTCGTCGTGAAAGAGGGCGTGCGCGAGCTCTTGCTGCGGCGCGAGCAAAAGCGCTTCCTCCGCGAGGAGTGGCCGCAGATTCGCGCGCGCATCAAGGCGCTCGAGCTCGATCCGAAAGAGCTGCTGAAGTAGCCGGCAAGGGACCCCTCGACATGCTGCGGCATTACCTCCTCGTCGCGTGGCGAGCGCTCGTTCGAAATCCGTTCCACACGGCCGTCAGCGTGGTGGGGCTTGCGCTCGGTCTCGTGTGCTTCGTGGGCGCCTACTCCTTCTCGGCCTATATCAATGGCGCCGATCGGCAGCACCCGAATGCAGAGCGGATCTACGTCGTATTCCAAAAGACCATCGTCCCAGAGATGGGGTTGTCGCTGCCGTTCCTGCCCGACACGTCGCTGCTGCTCGCCGAGCGGCTGAAGACCGAGTTCCCGGATCTCGTCGCCGCAGGGCGCAGCCGCGACCTCGGCGACGTCGTCGTGACCGTAGGCGCGGAGCGCTCGTTTCACAAATTCTGGCTCGCCGATACCGACTTCGTGCGGATATTCAATCTGCCGCTGCCGCGCGGCGGCGCCGGCGGCACCCTGTCGACGGCACGCGGCCTGCTGCTGACGCCCGCGACGGCCGCCGCGCTGTTCGGCCGAGCCGACGTCGTCGGCGAGATCGTGACCGTGAGCGGAATCGGCGACGTCGAGGTCGCGGGCATTCTCGACGCGCTGCCGCACCCGTCGCACCTCACGGGCGTGCCGCTCGGCCAAGGGCCGGAAGGCATCGTCGTCACGCGCGGCGACGATCCGCTGTGGACGTTGCCTGCCGACGAACCGTTTCGTTGGGTGGCCGGCCGCGCGCGAACGTACATCCTGCTGCCGCCGGACGGCACCCTGAGCGCGCGCGAGTTGAACGCGCGAATGCCGGACTTCGTGGCACGCAACGTCCGCTCCCCGACGGACGCGACCGTCGAGTACGAGCTCCGCAACGTCAGCGTGCTCGTGAGCCAAAGCTTCGACGAGATGCTTTGGGGCGCCTTCGGCCTGTCGTTCGTCGATCTGCTGACGGTGCTCGGCGCGCTCGTGCTCGGCGTGGCTTGCGTGAACTTCACGAATCTCGCCACGGCGCGCGCCGCGGCGCGAAGCAAGGAGGTGAGCATCAGGAAGGCGATCGGCGCTTCGCGCCGCCAGGTGATGGCCCAGCATCTCGCGGAAACCGCGCTGATGACGGGCGCCGCGGCGATCATTGCCCTGGTACCGCTCGAGCTCGGCATCGCGGCCGTCAACGAGACCTTCGAGCTGTTCATTCCGCGGCCGAGCAACGCAGGCATCGGCTTCTGGTTGGCGCTTCTCGCGATCGTTGCCGTCGCGACGGCTTTCACAGCACGCGTGAGCCGGTGTTCGCCGACGCGGTAAGGACGGCGATCGAGCTGGGTTACCGGCTCGTCCCCTACGAAGCTTCGTTCCCGCCGCCTCCGGACGTCGCACCGGAAAGTTTTCAGGCTTATCGATCGAATCAGCAGGCGACGAATCTGCACGAGCGAATCTTCGCCCGCGATGCGGAGGCCAAAGCGTCGCGTTCGAACCCGACGGTGCGCCGGCGTCGAGCGGCTTCCCTGCGGGGGCATTCGATCTGCAAGTCCGGCACGTGCCGGCGTCGCACGACGAATTCGGGCGGGCCGACTGGATTCTGCGGCTGGGCCGGAAACCCGTGACGATTCCAAGCTGTCTCAGGAAGCCGGATCAGCCTGTCATCATCGAAGCACGCCGGGCCGGCGAACCCGACGACGCGACTCCAGTCGATCGAATCTACTTGCACGCCGACGAAGCGCTGCCGCTACTGCTGCCCTCGGGCGAATTTCGCGTGACGGCCTGGCCCGGCGACGGCGATCCTCAGCGGGTCGTGGTGGAGTAGATCCGGCCGCATCGGGCGGCGATTGATCGATGCTATCCTTCATCCAGCCGTTGCTCTAGCTGACATCGACACGCCCGGGTTTCGGTCGTCAAATTTCCCCGCCCGAGCAGCGCGTGGCCGCTGGACGGCAGCCTCGGCCGCTCAACGAGGGCATCACTATGCTCACAGGCTCATGCCACTGCGGCGCCGTGAAGATTCAAGTTCCGCGTAAGCCACGGCGCCTCACCAGCTGCAACTGTTCGATCTGCCGGCGCCACGGCGGCATCTTCGGCTACTACGACAAGAACAAGGTGAAGATCACCGCTCCCAAAGGGGCGATACACCGTTACGTTTGGGGTGACAAGTGCCTTGCGCTTTGCAGATGCGCCACTTGCGGTTGCGTGACTCACTGGCAACCCATCGGCCGCGCGGGCAACAGGATGGGCGTCAACTTCCGCAATTTCGACCCGTCCATCATCGCGTCGACTCGAGTCCGGCGGTTCGATGGCGCCGACACCTGGAAGTTCTTGGACTAGCGTTCAAGTGAAAAGGCCCATGCCGCTTCACCCGCGCCGCGCGCGACGAGCCGCCAGGATGCTCGCATCGTCATGACCGCCGGACCGGGCTGCGGCGTGCGCAGCGGCGACGAGGTCGATCAAGGCCTGCCGGAGGTCGGGCTGGTCGACACCCCGAACCATCGCCTGGTCCTCCACTGCCGCCCAAAGCCCGTCGGTGCATAGCACGACCGCATCGGACTTCCCGAGCGGCGGAAGCACTCCGAGGGTGACCTTCGCGGTGTCGCGCCCGTTCAAGCTGCGGTAGAGCCGCCGCGCATCCTCCGCAGCCGCTCCTTCACTGGGGCTTTCGTTGAGCAGCCTCGCCATGGAGTGGTCTTGTGTTCGCCAGACGATCCGTCCTCCGCGAATCAAATAGAGACGGGAATCGCCGACATGGGCCGACACGACGAACGAGGAAGTAATCCAGGCGACGACGCACGTGGTGTGCGGGTCGAGGTCGGCGTTCTCGCGGAGGACCTGCGCACGCATTTCCCGTGCCGCAGCATCGATCTCCGCGGCCAGCAGCTTCTGCACCTGAAGAGGAGAACGACTCGTCTTGCTCGGCAGCCGTTCGAGCAGGGCCGCCGTCAAATGCTTCGCCGCCTGCGCCCCGCCGCTGTGCCCGCCCAAACCGTCGCAGAGGACCAGGCAGACGTAGTCCTCGAATGCTCTGCCGTGTCCGTAGTCTCCGTTATCGCCGTAGCTGCCCGGCCGGCTCGCGAAGGCCCACTCGAGATCGAGACCCGTGTCGTCCATCCCTGCGATGCCCGGCATCCGGCTCAAGCGAGGGCTCTCGGAGTCACGGCTTCCGCCCGGCGAGCAGGACGTAGAAGCTCAGGCCTTCGTGCACGACGTAGAAGCTGTCGCCTTCGTTCAGCCAGTATCGCCGGCCAGGCTCGAGCTGCTCGCCGTCCCGCAGGAACGTCCCGTTCAACGAGCCCAGGTCTTCGAGCCAGAACCTGCCGCTGTCCTCGTCCCAGCCGACTCGAGCGTGCTGCCGGCTGACGACGGGTCGGTCGACCGTGAGCGTACTGCCTTCCCCGGATCCGATGATCGCCGGCTCGCTGCCCATCGACACCTGCAGCCGCTTGAGCTCTCCCCGGCCGGCGAGCAGCCACGGCCGAGCAATATCGCCGGCGGAGCCGCCGCTTTGTGCGCGAGCCGGCAAGATTCGACGGCTCATCGCCGGCGAAAGGCGCTCCATTTCGCGGCGCACGATATCCGCAATGGAGATCGCGCCTTCCAGGCGTTGTCTGCGCCAGACACGCGTGACGAGAACGCCGAGAGCGAGCACGACTGCGAAAAGCGCGGCGACGGTCGTCGGGATGAGTCGATTGAACGACGGCTGCGCCGACGCACGACAGTAGGCACGTGCCGTGGTGAATTGAATCCGGTTCTCCCGCAGGATCGGGATGAGCTCGCGGCTGCTCACCGCAAATAGCCGCCGCGCGCCCCCGGCATCCAACATGAGCTCCGTCACGCTCACGAATGTGTTGACGCCGAGCACGCTGCCGCACAGATCGACCAACGGACCGCCGCTGTTGCCGCCGGAGATGTCCGCGCCGTGCTGGATGACCTGACGTTCGGTGCAGTCCGTGTGCCGCCCGCCCTCACAAGGGACCTCGAGGATGTCCTGGATCTGGCCGTCGGTCCAATCCGAGCTGAAATCAAACCCGATGTCCTCGGAAGCGAAGTAGTCGCTGATGCCCGGAAACCCGATCGCATAAACCGGGTCCGTCTTTCGGATCGGCGTCACACTGGGATCGATCACTGCCAACGGCCGCCGTTCCCGCGACAGCATCGGAGCATGCAGCAGCGCGATGTCCCGTCCGACCGAGTAGTCCACGATCTCGAACGGAACGGTGCGCGGGTTCGGCCCCGTGTCGGTCTCCCAAATGAGACCGGTGTGGCCGGCGTTCATGATGGTCTCGACGACATGGAAGTTCGTCACCACGTAGCCCGGCGCGACGACGAAGCCCGTGCCCGTGCCCGCGGGAGGAACGACAATGCGGCCCTGCTGGTACAACCGCCTGCAGTCCGAGGCGTCCCGCAGGGTGTTCTCCGCGGAGGTTACACGCGCCATTCCGGGCGAAACGGCGTTCGGAGCGTCCATGAAGCGAGGATCGTCGCATTCGCCGTCGTTCGCCCACTCGCTCGAATCGTCGCCGAAATCGATCGGGCGCGTCCCGGTACCGATATCCCGATAACCTTCCCAGCCGTCGGTAAAGGCGAGTATGCGCACGACACCGAGGGCGGTGTCGCCAGCCAGCCGGTCTTCGGCGCAGCCTTGGATCGAGGCCGCGGCGACGGGCAACGCCAGCCACGCAAGAAGGCGTGCGCGCGGTGTAGTGCAGAAAGCTTTCATCATCGACCTCGTAGAAAGCCTCGACCGCTCCGCTCTCCGCAGCTCGACGACACGCCACGGCATGCGTCACCGCTGAGTGGTCACGGTGACCGTTCCGTCTCGCTCGACCGTCAGTCGAGCAACGGGCACGCGCACGCCCTCCCGGTTCAGCGTTATCCGCGGAAGCTCTTGCCGGCCCTGACGGGAGTAGACGACACCGACGACTTCGACGGGTCCGGCGTTATCGGCATAAAGGTTGTAGACGACCTGGAACGTTCCGAGCCGGGCATCGGCCTCCTCGAACACTTCGACGCCCGGCCCCCAGGTCACGTCCTCCGTCAGCTCGCCGGGCACTCCCGGGAACGCCGGCTGCGCGTAGTAGAACTCGTTACCTTGAGGGTCTATCACGTGCAGGTCGACGTCGTTCTGGTTCTCCCAGCGAATCAGCACGGTCAGGAACGTCGAGCTCAGGTCCTCGATGCACTGAGCCAGCTGGGATCCGATGGAAACGCGCTCGCGCTCGCACGCCTCGAGCGCGGCCCGGGTCTCGTCGAGCTCCCGCATGGCGGCGTCGAGCTGCGACCTCGCGTTCTGAAGCTCGGCTTGCGCGGCCTCGAGTTGCGAGCGCGTATCCTGGAGCTCGGCTTGCAGCGCATCCCGCTGATGCTCGGCCTCCGCAAGTCTGCCCTGCAGCGACCGGACCTGCTCCATCAGCACCTCGTCGTACTTCAGGAAGAACGGCAACACGATGATCGCGATCACGATGAAGGCGGCCAGCGCCGATGCGAACAGGTCGAGCGCGGATGTGCCGAAGACGTTGAGCTCCCGGGAGCGGCGACGCACGTTACCCTCCGTTCATGCGCATGACGCAGACAGCGCCGGCCGCGCCGACAAAAGCCGACGCCACGGATGGCGCAACATTCGGGCGTACCACGAGGCCGCCCTGGGATCTTTGGCACGGCGCGGTTCTTCGATGCCGAGGACGACGACGGTCACGTTGTCCTGATTCGGGACGTCGAGCGCGCGCACGCGCTCCACGAGACGGCGCGCAAACCCCGAGGATCCGCCCTCGAGGCAATGCAGCACGTCCGCGTCGCAAAGAGATTCGAGCCCGTCGGTGGCGGCCACGACGACGTCGCCCGGCCTGAGCTCGAAGCCTTCGGCGGGCGCGTCGATCAGCTCGATCTCCGAGCCGTTGACGTAGCTCAAGAGCGCGTTGTCGGGATTCTCCTCCTCGAGGGCCGAGCGCTGCGGCGCGAGCATCCGTTTCATCGCCCCGTAGCTGTGATCCGCGTTGAGGCGCCTGACGCGCCGATCTCGCAACAGCAGGAGGACGCTGTCGCCGACGCTCGCCCAGTAGAGCCGTTCGGCAAGCGCATAGCAGACCAGCATCGTCGTGCCCATTCCGACCCTGTCAGGTGAATCCTCGATCGCGCGCTTGATCGCATCGTTTGCGCTGTTCAAGGCCGCGACCAGCCTCTCGGACGAATCGCGAATCGAGGATGCGCGAAACGCCGCGACGAACGCCTCGAGTCCCAGGCGACTCGCGAGATCGCCGGCGGTCTCGCCCCCCATTCCGTCCGCAACGCCGAACAAGGCCCCGATCGTTCCCGATTCCTCGATGCCGATCAGCTCCGCGAGGAACGCGTCTTCTTGTCTTTCCCGTCCGCCCACCCACTGTGCAGCGCTGACGGCAAACTCTCCTAGCGATCCGCCGCCGACGCCGACGTGTGCCACTGAAACCGGTCGCCGCACAGTGGAACGAAGACGAGAACGGTATTTCCGATCTCTATCCGATCGTACGGAGCCAGAATTCGGTGCCCCAGCACCACGTCTCCGTTCACGTACGTGTAGTTGTTGCCTTCTCCCTTCTCCGCAATGAACAGGCTCTTCTTCGGCTCGAAGCCGATGAAGCAGTGCGCGGTCCTCGAGATGGCGTTGTCCTCGCCTTCCGAGAACGTCAAGGCAACGTCCTCTCGGGGGTCTCGTCCGAGTGAATTTCTGCGGTTGTAGAGCGGAAAGCTTCGCCCACGACCAGGGCCGCTCTCCACTGCGAGCCAGCCGACGACGAGCACTTCGGCCTCCGTCTCCCCACTCTCCGAGCGGAGTTTCGCCGGTCGCGTTTCATCCTGCTCGCGCAGTCCCGGCGGCAGGTGCGGGCTGACCACCTGCTCCCCGACACGCTGCCCGAGCTTGCCCTTGCGCTCGTACGGGAGCGTGCCCTCGGCGCCATGCGCGTGTCTCGCGCCCCCGTCCCGAGATTCACCGCGCTTGTAGCGAATCGTCTTCGGCTCGTCCGACATGCTGGTCTCCGCCGCCGTTAGCCCTTCACGTAGAGCTTGCTGATGAAGCGCTCGATGACACTCTGCCCCGCGTCGTTCAACGCCCGCTCCTCTCGTTCCTGAACGAAATGCATCACGGTGACGATCACGGCGCTCTGAAGGAGGCCGAGCAGCGTCGTCGTGAACGCCACGCTGAGTCCCTCGATCATCGCAGGGAAGAGGTTTACCGCCTGGCTCGTGAACTCATCGGGATCTACGCCGCCGACGACGCCGAGCGCGATCATCAGACCGTACACCGTCCCGATGAAGCCGAGCGTCGGAAGCATCCAGACGATGAATCGGATCACCGAGTACTTGACGTCGATTGCGTGACTCATCAGATCGAGCAGGGAATTGAGGAGCGTGTTCGTCTGGTTTATCGAGCGGCTCGTTTGAAATTGGCCCGCCAGCGCGTGCACGAGCCGCGGGAGGAACGCCGCCTCCTCCTTTGCGGCGTCTCGCGTATCGCGCCAGTAGACTGCCGCGTCGTCGGGCTGAATGATGGCATCGGCCTCGAGCGAGAAGTACGGGCCGGAAAGCGAACGTCGCGCCACGCGCGCTTCCTTCCAGCGGAAGGCCAGTTCGCCCAGCCCCACGAAAAAGATCAGCCACATCAGCACCTGGATCGTGAAGGGATAGACGAAGAACGATTCGACGACTCTTCGTCCGCTTCCGATCAGTGCCAGGCAGTCGGGGTTGTTGCGAACGGTGGCGCACGTTTTATCGAGCAGAAACCCGGCCACACTGTTCGGGTTGGTCGGCTCGATAGGCAGGATCAGGGACAATACCGCAATCCATGCAACGCCGGCCCCCAACGACGCGAGCGCGAACTTGGCGCGAGACATACCTCAAACCTTCCTGGGAGTGGAGCACTTCGGGCATTGCGGCTCCGAAGCAAGATAGACGTGACCGCAGTTCAGGCAGCGCACCCGGCGGCCGGTTTGCTCGGGCGATCGAACGACGCCGACGACGACCGGGCCGGCAACCGACCCTGCCTCCGGGCCGTGACCGAGGATCGAGCGGATCTGACCCAGGATTCCAAGCGACTGAAGGCGCGCCTGCGGCAACATCCCGAGCAGCTCGGCCACCGACGATTCGAACCGCCCAAAGGCAAAGCGGTCGGTGGCCGAGACCCAGCCCCTGCTGAACCGGATTTCGCGCCCGTCGGGCAGCAGCTGAAAAATCCCGTTCGATGAATCCAGGTCGGCCAGGAAGAACTTTCCGTTGGTCACGACGAGCTCGGCGTGGCGCCGCCCGACGGTGGCGTCATCGATCACGATGTCGGCGTCCTTATGACGGCCGATGACGAACGTGCCCTCGTTGCTCATCAGCGAAGCCTGATCAACCCCTGGAGAAAGAGACCTTTGCAGTCCGATGCGTCCGCGCCTCGATCCTGCTCGAGCAGCGTCGACGCCATTCCTCGGCCGGACACGCTGATGAACCGCGGGTCGTCGCACTCGCCGTCGCGCGCCCAGCGGCTCGAATCGTTTCCGAAATCGATGCCTGCGGCGCAGTCCGCGCTATCGGTTCCGGCAGAGCAGAGATTCGGCTCGTCGCATTCGTCGTCGTATGCCCATTGGCAGCTGTTCGCAGCGGTCAGCAACGCCGAGCAATCGGTCGTGTCCGTGCCGGGATCGCATAGACCCGGCTCGTCGCATTCGCCATCGTTCGCCCACTGACAGCTGTCCCCCGCGGTTGGAGACATCGAGCAATCGGTCGTATCCGTGCCGGGATCGCATAGATCCGGCTCGTCGCATTCGCCGTCGAACGCCCACCGACAGCTGTCGCGCCCGCTTCGGGGCATCGAGCAATCGGTCGTGTCCGTGCCGGGCGCACATAGATTCGGCTCGTCGCATTCACCGTCGAACGCCCACTGGCAGCTGTCGGCCCCGGGTGTGGCTTCGCGTTGCGCCGAGCAATCCGCAGTGTCCGTGCCGGCCGGACACAAAGTGGTCTCATCGCACTCGCCGTCGTACGCGTACTCGCAACTGTTCGGCAACAGTCTGAGGGTCGCATACAGCGTCCTCTCCTCCCCGTCGTCGAGCGTGACGGCCTGGCCCCAGTCCGAGTAGTACGGCTTGGTCACGCGAACGGTGTGGGAACCTGGCAGGACCTCGTGTCGCTGGGGTCCGGTCGGCCCCACTTCGACGCCGTCGATCGAGACGAGGTCATTGGTGACGTTCGACCGAACGATGAGGTAGGCCCGCCCCGGTGGCGGAGGCGGCGGCGTCGGACGGCTCACTTGCTCGAGCTCGAAACGAAGCTCCTCCACGTTTCCCCACGCTGCGACGACCGTCTTGTTCGCGCTGACGTACTCGGGGAGAGACACCTCGACGAGGTGCACGCCGCTCGTCACGCGCAAGTCGAGCGGAGCGTTGCCGACGTACTGGCCGTCGACGCGAACGGCGGCGGCCGGCGGCACCGTCGTCACCTGCACGACCGGCCGGCCTTTCCAGTAGCCGTACACCCCGCCCCCACCGACGAGCAGGAGCGCGAGCATCGCCGCTACTCGAACGAACCAACGATATTTCGTAGGTCGAATTTCCTGCCCGGCGGCAGCCGGCGGCGAACCCGGCTTCACAGAGGCGGAACCGTCGTGTTGCGGCGTCGACGACGCGAGCGCCGCGGCAGCTCTGCGCGCCAACGGACTGCCGGTCTGTCTCGGCGGCGCCTCCAGGATCTTTCTCGCGTCCAGCACGGACTGCGGCCGAGCGGAGGCTTGCAGCGCCAACGTGCGATCGATGAACGCAAGAACGGCGGGAGAGTACTGCTGTTCGTAATGCGATCCGCTCAACGGCGACAAAGGGTCAGGTCTCGACTCCGCAACGGCTTCCATGCGCTCCGTCGCGGCAGGGGGAGCGGTCCCGGTCACGCACCGGTATGCGGTCGCGCCGAGCGCGTAGAGATCCGTCCACGGACCCTGATTGCCGCCGGCATGATACTGCTCGAACGGCGCATAGCCGGGCTTCACGATCGCCGACAGCGACCGACTCCGCTCGCCCACGGCATGCCTCGACGCGCCGAAGTCGATCAGCAGCACGATACCGTCCTGCCGAATGAACAGGTTCCCCGGGCTGATGTCTCGGTGCAGGATCGAACGGGAATGGACGTACTCCAGGCCGTCGAGCACCTGTGTCAGCAGCTCGGTGAGCTCTTCGTTCGTCAGCGTCGTGCATCTGGAAAGGAGGTCGGCCAGCGTCTCTCCTTTCTGATACTTCATCACCAGGTAGCCGGTGCCATTCGCTTGAACGAAGTCCGTCACCTCGGCGATGTTCTTGTGGCTCAACGAGTAAAGACGCCGGCCCTCCTCGAGAAATGCTTCGACCCCTTCCTCGAACGCCTTCGCGTCGTCGTGCGATCTCGGCCCCACCGTCGACCGGTCCTCGAGTCGCACCGAGATCTGAGCCGGGAGAAACTCCTTGATGGCAACCGGGATTTGCCAAATACGGTCGTTCGCGCGATAGACAATGCCGAACCCGCCCGCACCGAGCACACCCTCGATGATGTAGCGGTCCTTGAGTACGGAACCGACGGGAAGCGCGATGGACGACATAAGCGAACGACACCCGGGCGAGCCGTGCTCGAGAGGAAGCAGCGATCCCGGACCTCAGTGTTATCGAGTTGTTATTCTTTTAGCGGCCAGCCCCAGGCACCGCTGGGCGTAAGACTGTCAGAAATTCCCCTATATGGCAAGTACACCCTTATCCCATTCCCAAAGCACCGTCCCGGCGACGAATAGTACGTATTACGGAACTGTCTGCGCGCCCGGATGGTCTATGCCGGGAGCAAGCTGCAGGCCGGCCAGGCTGTAGCGCAATGCTCGATCCGTTAATATCCCATAGTCAGAGTTTTTGGCTTTTCGGCACAAGGCCGCGAATGAGAAACTAGGAGCAAGCCTTGATCATCGGCTATCAGCGCTGCTCGAGCGACCCACGAGAATGCCGGCAAAGCGGAGACGCTCGTCTCGGCGCGAGACCAAGAGTCGGACGATACGTCCTTGTTCTGTCACTGCTTTTTGCCACGCACGCGTCCGCCCAGTCGACGTGCGGACAAGCGGTCTGGCAACTGCAGCAGTACGCGATAAACGTCAACGGCATCGCGAGCGCGGAGTACTACCAGGGCATACCGGCACGCTGCGCCGGTAACCCGATATGCATGCAGGCGTGGCTGGGTCAACTCAACGCCTGGTATGTGCAGCAGACCGCGCTCGTGAACAATTGGTACGCACAGCTCGTCCTCCAATGCACTCAGCAGGGCCCGGGGAACCGTCGGTTGGGCCGCCGACCCGGCGGCGACAGGCCAGGCGAAATCGATATCACGCCGATCGAGGATTTGGAGATCGACGACGAAGACCGGGCTGTGCGGATTCGCATCCCGTCCACCCCGAACGGATTCAGGTAGGAGTCGGCCGTGACCCATTCCGTGAGCCGGCGACACGTCTGTGGCGGCCTCCTGTGCATGGGCGTTCTGCGACTCGTCGCCCCGGCCAATGCACAGGGTCAAGGGCGCCCGATCTGCCGCTTCTCGATCGATGGCGGATGGAGCAACGACGCCCCGGCGGAATACATTACCCGACGCGCCCGCCGCAACGACGTTTCGGGTGTCCCGCAGGTCGTCGAACGGATCAAGGGCGAGCTCGGCATCCAGGTGGACTTCGACATCTACATCGCGGAGGAGGAGGACAACGCGATGGCGGCCGTGGCCAATGGCCGACGAATACTGATCGTGGACGTCGGGTTCCTCGAGAGGCTGAACGTGATCGCGGGAACGGGCTGGGGTGCGATACAGGTCATCGCGCACGAGGTGGGGCACCACATCGCCGGCTTTTCCGCCGCATCACATCGGAACGAGCTGAACGCGGACTACTGGAGCGGCCAGACCTTGCAGCGGCTCGGTGCGGCGCGAACGGCTGCGACGCGAGCCATCATGGCGTTCGGAACGGAAGTGGACACGCCGAGCCATCCGAACAAGTACAGGCGGGCGGCGACGATCGAACGTGGGTGGGACGACGCGAGCAGAGGCGTCATCGACTATGCCTTCTGCATGGACTGCCGCTGACTCGGCACCCGGCCACTGACGGCCGCGTCACGAGGTGACGGGCTCGCCTGCTCCCCGCGCAGAGCCGGCCCTCACTCCCGCTCCGCCGTTTGCAGCCACTTCTTGATCTCGGACTGAAATACGGAGAACGGCTGGGCGCCGCGCACGACGTTCCCCACGAGCTCGTCTCCTTCGACGCGACCGATTGCGAAGGTCGGGGTACCGGTGATCCCGAGCCGATTGGCTTCTGCGAGGCTGTCGGCGACGTAAGCCCGATGCCTGCCTTCCTGCAGGCATGCGGAAAAGTCCTGCATGTCGAGCCCCATCTCCCGGGCATGGCCCAGCAACGCGTCCATACCCAACGACGCACCGTTCGCGAAGAGCCGATCGTGCATCTCCCAATACCTGCCTTGAGAGCCCGCGCAGTGCGCGGCCTCCGCCGCCGTCTGAGCGTCGGAGTGTATCGGAAGGGGCATGTCGATCAGCACGAACCGCACGTCGCCGCTCGCGACATAAGCCCGTTCGATCTCCTTCAACGTGGTCGTCGCGAAGGCCCTGCAGTACGGACATTGGTAGTCGACGAAAGCCGCCATCACGACCGGAGCCGACTCCTCCCCGAGGCTCGGACGCCCCGAGATCGGGATCGTCAACGTCGACGGACGCGGGGGGCTGACGGCCGGGCTGCTGCTCTCCCTTGCCTCCAGGCGTTCGAGGACCGCTCTGATTTCCCTGAGCTCGGCAAGAATGGCGGAATCGACGGCATCCGCGGAGCTCGGGGTGCCGCTACCGCACCCTTGAAGTGCGAAGGCGAGACACGCAACTGCTGCGTGCGCCGATATGTACGATCCGTGCAATCGCATTCGAGCCTCGCTCTGCTCTGCGGAAAACCTTCCGAAACCTGAACGACTTCGGGAATGGTGGATTGGGTAGACGCCCAATGCAAGACGCCGGCAAGCTTCATGCCCCGCTGTACCACCAGGCGTCTCGAGCCCCGGACTCGCCAGGCTCGTGCGACTGCACGGCCAGAGCGCCTCCCGCCGTGAGCGCCGACTCGAGCGATGCCGCGCGATCGCCCGGTCGGGACAGTGCATCCCGCGCAAAACGGTTCGACCGGGCCGCTCGTCCCGCCACCGGGACGGCGTGCCCGGCTTCGGGACGACGCCCTTGCCCCGCAAGGCGGGCGATCGCGGACGGCGCCTTTCGATCAACACCTTACGCGCCGGCCGCCGGTGGCACGCCCGTTGCTCCCTTGGCGCGTCGAACAGTCGAAGAGCCTGCGTTCACCGATGATAAATAGTTGCCGCGCCGCTCGGCGCGTGACGAGGCTGCGGTCATGTCTATGAATCCGTTCCGACCAAGGGCGCGGGTGCGCGCCGTCGTCCGTCCGGGATCGGCGTCCGACGCCGACGGCGAGCGCCGCGGCACGCGCGGCGCTGGCTGGTTCGAGGCCGTGAAGCGCGACGTCGTGTACGCCTCTCGGTCGTTGCGCGGCGCGCCGCTCGTCGCCCTTACGATCGTGACGACGGTCGGGCTCGGCCTCGGGCTCGTGGCCGCGGTATTCACGATCTTCAATTCCGTGATCTTTCGCGCGGACGACGTGCGCAATCCGCACGAGCTGTTCGCGGTCGTGCGCCAGGCAACGGCCGACGCGCCGGCCGAGAGATTCACGCGTGAGGAGTACGAAGCGCTCCTCCGCGAGACGGACGTGTTCGTCGACGCGTTCGCGCTCGGCCCCGAAGTCGATCGAACCATCGACGGCCAGAGGATGGAGGGCCAGCTCGTCTCGGGTAACTTCTTTCAGGTCCTCGGCGTCGGCGCCGCCCGCGGCCGCACGCTCACGCCGGCGGACGACCAGGCTGGAAACGATCGCGTGATCGTCCTCAGCGATCGCGCCTGGTCGCGGTACTTTGCGCGCGATCCCGGCGTGCTGAGCCGCACGGTGGACGTGAACGGCGTGGCGTTTCAGGTCATCGGCGTGATGCCGGAAGACTTCCGAGGGCTCGCGTTCGCGCCCCCGGATTTCTGGGCGCCGCTGTCGCTCATTGACGCGCTTGGCCGCAGCGGCGCCGGCCCCGAGCCGGGCGTCGGCATCGTCGGGCGGCTCAGGCCCGGTCTGACCAGCGGGCAGGCGCTTGCGCAGCTCGTCACCTGGGATTTGCGCCGGGCGACGGAGACTTCCGATGAGCGGCCGGACACGAGCCTCGTGCTCGAGCCGCGGCAAGGCACGGTGCCGCTCTCGGCCGAGGCGATCGCGACGTTCATGCCGCTCTTCTTCGCGTTCGGCCTGATCCTCATGATCGGCTGCGCGAACGTCGCCAATCTGCTTCTCGCCCGCGGCGTCGCCCGTCGGCGTGAAATCGGCATTCGCCTTGCGATCGGCGCCACGCGGCGCCGGATCACCGCGCAATTGCTCACCGAAAGCCTGCTGCTCGCGCTCGTGTCCGCCGCGCTCGGCTTCGGCGTTTCACGGCTGGTCCTCGAGGCGATCGTCTACTACATCACGACCGCCTGGACGAACCTCGGCGATATCCGTCTCGTCGTGCCGCCTGCGGACTGGCGCGTCGCGCTGTTCCTCGTCGTGGCGGCGCTTGCATCGACGGTGTTCTTCGCGCTCGTGCCCGCGCTTCAAGCGACGCGCTTCAACCTCGTGCGGGCGATTCATGGCGAGGCCGCGGTGCGCGAAGGCAAGCCCGGCCGTGCCCGCAGCGCGCTGGTCGCTCTCCAGGTGACCGGATCCGTGCTGCTCCTCGTAACCGCCGCCGTCTTCCTGCGCAGCGCCTGGGTAGCGGCATCGATGGACCCCGGTGTCCGCACGGCCGACACGGTGTTCGTGGGTGTCGCGAACGAGCAGCGGCGAGCGGCGCTGCTCGACGCGGTGAGGAGCGACCCGTCCGTCGCGGCGATTGCCGCCTCGACGCCGTTCTCGCGGATCGCCGTGGCGGAAGGCACGGCCGTCAGGCCGGCCACGGCATACGGGTTCGTGTCGCCGAACTACTTCGAGGTCCTCGGCGTCGACATCGCGCGGGGGCGCGGCTTTGCGGCAACGGAGACGAGCGCAGCGGCCGCGGTCGCCGTCGTTTCGGAGAGCGCCGCGCAAGAGCTATGGCCGGGTCTCGACGCGATCGGACAAGTGGTGCGGCTCGAGGCCGATCCGGAAGCCGCCGCCGTGGTACAGGATGACCCGCTGCCTCCCCCGCGGACGGCCGTCGTGATCGGCGTCGCGCGCGACGTGCCGGGCTTTCGGCTCGGCGGCCAGCGCTTGCTGGCGGGGCCCGATGTCTACCTGCCGATCGCCGCAGAAGCGCCCGGAACGTCGCTTGCGTTGCGCGTGCGCGGCGATCCCGCCGCGGCGAGCCGTCTGCTGCTCGCCCGGCTCGAGACCATGGAGGCCGGCGTCGGCGAGATCATCCCGTTGCGCGAGCTCGCCCGCATGGAAGCCAATCTCCTCTCGATTCCGTTCTGGCTGACGTTCGCGCTCGGAGCGCTCGCGCTCTTCCTGACGTTGTCGGGACTCTTCAGCGTGCTCTCGTATCTCGTCGAGCGACGCAGGCGGGAGATCGGCGTGCGGATGGCGCTCGGGGCGACGCGGCGAGGCATCGGCGCGCTCGTGTTGGGCCAAACGGCTCGGCCCGTCGCCGTCGGGCTGCTCCTCGGCAGCACCTTCCCGGCCGCGGTCGGCGCCGCCCTCCTCTCGACGCCCCTCGCGGAGCAGATCGGGCAGACGGTGCGCCTCTTCGATCCGCTGGCGTACGCCGGAGGTCTGCTATGCGTCGTCGCGGCGTGCGCCCTTGCGGCGCTCGTCCCGGCGCTGCGGGCAGGACGCGTCGATCCGATCGCCGCGCTCAGGCAGTATTGATCGGGGCGACGGCATCGAATCGAAGCCCGGCAGGCCATGAGCCTCGAGCTCCCGCCCCCGTACCGGACGCGAGCCGTCCGCTTCCTCGATGTCTGGGAGCTCGACGATTTCCGGCCCGAGGCCTGACCACGCCGAGGAGACGAGCATGACTACCTTCCACGTGCTGCTGCTGCTCGCGACACTGCTTTGCAGCCTCGTCGCGGGTTTCCTGTTTGCGTTTGCCGTGGTCGTCATGCCGGGCATGCGCCGCCTCGACGACGGCGGCTTCATTCGAGCGTTTCAGGCGATCGACGGCGTCATACAGAACAACCAGCCGCTGTTCGTCGTCGTATGGCTCGGCTCCGTGCTGGCCGTCGTCGCGGCAGGCGTGCTCGGACTCTCGGCTTCGAGCGGAGCCCATCGCGCGCTTCTCGTCGTTGCAGCGCTCGTGTACATCCTCGGTGTGCAGGTCCCTACGTTCGTCGTCAATATTCCGTTGAACAAGCGCCTTCAGACGCTCGATACGGAGACGATGGCCGAGCCGGAGCGAAAACGCGCCAGGGACGAGTTCGAGCCGCGCTGGAACAAGTGGAACGCGATCCGGACGGTGTTCGCCACGGTCGCATCGACCCTGTTGCTGCTCGTGCTCGCAGGCTTCTCGAGCGCGGCGAGCGCTCAGAATGCGGAACGACTCGACGAAGGATTGCGCTACCTCGCCGAGGAACGCGTCGCGGTCAGCGCCGCGCCGGCACGGACGCGTCCGCGCGTGCGGCGAGCTCCGACGGACGGCCGACCTTGTCCCCGTCCTTCAGAATCGCATGGCGGCCGAAGTACGCGATCGCACCCGCGATCAGCGAGATCACCGACAGCGTCGCCATCGACAGGCGCAGGCCCTCGGCCTCGCCGTACGAGGCCTGGAAGAAGTCGCTCATGTAGCCGACGTAGCCCGGGCCGACGCCGAGGCCTACGAGCGACAGGATGAAGAAGAAGAACGCGGTCGCGACCGCGCGTCCGCGGAGCGGCGCAAGACGCTGCACGACGGCGAAGAACGGCCCCATCAGGAAGAACTGCGCGAAGGCGGCGACGAAGATCGACGCATAGACGACGGCGACCGACGACGTCCACAGCGCGAACACCATCGCGACGGCGAAGAGCAGCATCGACGCGGCCGGCAGCGTCAGGAACGCGCGCGAATCGCGCTCTGCGGCGCGCCCGGTCAGCGCACCGCCGACCATCGCGCCGAGACCACCGCCCAAGCCCATCATCGCGCCGAGCCAGAGCGAGAACTCCGCCGGCGACAGCTCGTGGATGCGCGTCATGAATTGCGGCATCCACAGATTCATGCCGTAGCCGCACAACGACGAGAGCGCCGCGGACCAGGCCATCACGCGGAACGTCGGGCTTTCCCACAGCGTCGCGATGCCTTCGAGGAGCGGGATATCGTCGACCTTGCGCAGCGCCGCGTCCGCGGGGTCGTCCAGCGCGCCGCGGACCGGCTCGCGGATCGTGAACCGCACGAGCAGCGCGAGCAGGAGGCCGGGCGCGCCGAGCGCGACGAACGTCCGGCGCCAGCCGAGCGCATCGACGAGCAGGCCGCCGACGTAGATTCCGAGGAAAATGCCGATCGGCACGCCGAGCGAGAAGAAGCCGATCGCCGCCGGCCGATCGACCTTGCGGAAGTAGTCGCCGATCAGCGAATGCGACGCCGGGCCCGCGCCGGCCTCGCCGATGCCGACGCCGATGCGGAACAGGAAGAGCTGGGCGAAGCTCGCTGCGGCGCCGCAGAGCGCCGTCATCCCGCTCCAGATCGCGACGACGCCGGCCAGGATCGTCGTTCGACGATGCCGGTCGAGCAGCCTCGCGATCGGGAAGCCGAGCGTCGCGTAGAACGCCGTGAACGCGATGCCCATCACGAGGCCGATCATCGTGTCGGAGACCTCGAACTCCGCCCGGATGTCGCCGGCGAGCACGGAGATCGCAGTCCGATCCATGAAGTTGATCGTGTTCACCGCGACCAGGATGAACAGCACGTAGTTGCGGTAGACGGTCGACTCTGCGGACGCGGCGCTATGCGGCATCGTTTCTCCCCCGCGCCCGACGGATCGACAGACGGATCGGCAGAGCGCTCTCGACTCAAGCTGGTCTTGGCCCGTCTGAGCGGGCTTCGAGGGCTGAACGTTATGCGTTTATGCCCACGGCGTCCAGCACCCGGGGCCTTGCCGGCCGGCGGGGATGGCGAACGTCTCCCGGTGGTTTAAGCTTCCTGGACGCAGGGCGCGGCCCGAGGCCGCGCGTCCGGGCGGCCGCGGCGCTTCGGCGTTGCGGGCTCGCCGGGAGTCGAAGCAACGGAGAACGACGCGATGGCGAAAGAGCACATCCGGCATTGGCAGATCGGCGACGTGCAGGTGACGCGGCTCGTCGAGGTCAACGCGCACGAGGACCCGTTCACGATGCTGTCGGTCGAATGCGAGCCGGACATGGGCAAGCACTACCCGTGGCTCGCGCCTCACTTCGTGACTCCGGACGGCCGGATGAAGATCTCGTTCCAGGCGTTCGCGGTCAAGACGCCGACGAAGACGATCATCGTCGACACGTGCATCGGCGAAGGACGCGTGCGCGAGTACGACATCTTCACGAACATGCAGTCGGACTATCTCGAGGATCTTGCTGCGGCCGGCTACGATCCCGACGAGGTCGACGTCGTGCTCTGCACGCACCTGCACTTCGATCACGTCGGCTGGAACACGCGCTGGCAGAACGGGCGCTGGGTGCCGACGTTCCCGAACGCACGCTACCTGTTCTCGAAGGAAGAGTTCGAGCACTGGCAGGCCGTGAGGGCCACGGGCAAAGGCCACCTCGACCACTTCGTCGACGCGATCGATCCGGTCGTCGAAGCGGGGCTCGTCGATCTGATTTCGACCGAGCATCGCGTCTGCGACGAGGTGAGCCTCTTCCCGACGCCCGGCCACACGCTCGGCCACGTCAGCGTGCTGATCCGCTCGCGCGGCCAGGAGGCCGTGATCACGGGCGACCTGATGCATCACCCGATCCAGCTCGCGCGGCCCGACCTGCCGATGAACGCGGACGCGGACAAGGCGCTCGGAATCGAGACGCGCCGCGCGTTCTGCGAGCGCTTCGCGGACACCGGCGTGACCGTGATCGGCAGCCACTTCTGCGACCCGACGGCCGGCCGGATCGTCAGCGACACGACGAACTGGCGGATCGAGCTCGATTGAGGACGGCAGTCCGCGGCGCTCGCCCGGACGCGTTCACGCATGCAGCCGATTCCTCCGCGCGAGGTCCGGGCGCCGCTATAATCGACGCATGAATGCGCAACGGTACCGCCGTCCGCTCTGGATCGCGAGCGCGCTGCTCGGCGTCTCATTCGCCACCGCGGCCCTCGGACAAGCGCCGACGACGAGCACGGAGTCGGCCGGGCCGCCGCTCTACCGCGTCGAGATCATCGTCTTCGCGCGCCCGCAGGGGAACGCCGGCGAGGAAGACTTCGCGTACATCGCACGCCGCGAAGCGTTGAACGACGGACCCGCTCCGGGCGCGATCGACGTGTTCGATTTCGGACCGTACGTTCCCGACGAGATCCTGCCCGGCGATCCGGACGCGGACCGCGATCCGCGCTCGAGGCTGCTGCTCGGGCAGGACGCGGAGCCCGGCCGCGAGCGCAACGCGGGCGCCGCGCGGGCCGATTCGAACGACTCGGCGGACCAGGCGCCGAGTGCAGCGACGGACGCCGATGCGGCGGGCCCCGCCGCTCCCGGCATCGCGGGCACCACCACTCCGGACGCGGCGGGTCCCGACGCGTCCGTCACGGCGGAAGGCGACACCGGCGAAGCCGACGCGGTCGTCGACCCGTTCGGCGGTCCCGGCAACGCAGCCGCGCCGTTCCGTTTCCGCTTGCTGACCGACAGCGAGCTCGAGCTCGTCGACGTGAGGCGGCGGCTCGCGCGCAGCTACACGCCGCTCGTGCACGGCGGCTGGATCCAGGAGGGCTTGCCAGCCGAGCAGGCACGGCCGTTCGACCTCGCCTATCTCGGTGCCGACACGCCGTCCGGCACGATCCGGCTGCACGTCAGCCGGTTCCTGCACCTGACGCTCGATCTCGACTTCCGTCCGGCGGCCGCGCGCCCCGCGGCCGCGGAAGGCGACGACGCGAGGACGGGAAACGACGCGCTCGGGGCCGAGCGCCCCACGCCGTTCGGCGCCCGCACGACGCTATCGGAGGTCGGCGTCTCGCGCACGTACCACCTGAACGCGGAAAGGCGCATGCGCAGCGGCGAGATCCACTACTTCGATCATCCGTTCTTCGGCGTGATCGCGGTCGTCAGGCCGTACGAGCCGCCGACGCCGCCGGATTCGCAAGGAGTTCGGCCGGCCGCATGAGCGCGGCCGCGGTGCGGGCGCCGCGCCGGGCTCGACGCAGCGCGCACCGAATGGGTCGATCGAACCGTGGGGCTTGGGATCAGGCGCTCGTCTCGGCCGTCCCCGCCAACGCAGACTCCGAATCGTCGATCGCGGCGGCGCGTTCATCTCGCTTCGCGAGCTCGAGCCGCGCGCGTGCGACGAGCGCGTCGGCATCGTCGTCCGGGCGGGGGACGCCGCCGCTCGTCGCGACCTCGACCTGCACATAGCGGCCCGACTTCGCGCGGGGGTTGTGCAGCCTGAGCCCGCGCACGTTCGCGACGATCCGCTCGGCGAGCTGCGACGCTTCCGCGACGTCCTGCCCGACGACGGCCGCGACCAGCATGTCGTCGTCGTAGCGCGCGTAAAGATCGCCTGCGCGGCGCAGCACGCTGCCGACCTGAGCGCCGATCATCCGCACGCAGCTGTCGGCCGCCTTCGCGCCGAACGTCTGCCTGTAGGTGTCGAGCTCGACGATCTCGAAGAGCATCACGGAGACCGGACGGCGGTCTCGGCGTGCAATCGCGATGTCCCGATTCAGGATCGCCGCGAAATGATCGTAGAGCGGCAGGCCCGTGGCCGGATCAATCCGCACGATCGCGTCGACCTTCGGCCGCATCCGCACCGCGTCGACCGGCGCCGCGGCGCTATCCGCCGGCGCCGCCTGCGGGGCCGCCGGCCGCGGCGATGCCCTCTGCTGCACTAGGAAGTAGCGGACCTCGCCGTGGTCGTCGCGCAGCGTCGAAAAGCCGATCCGCGACATCCAGACGGTGCCGTCCTTGCGCTGATCGGGCAGCTCGACGTCGATCGGTTCGCCGCGCTCGACCGCGGCCTGCAGATCGTCGATGCCCCGATGCTGACCCCGCTCGCGCTTCAGCACGTGCCAGCGCTTGCCGATCAGCTCGCCGGCGCGGTAGCCCGTCAGCGACTCGAACGCGGGATTCGCGAAGACGATGGGCCGGCCGGGCTCGCGCGCATCGAGAAGCAGGATGCCTTCCGAGCTTCGTGCGACGATCTGCTCGAGGCAATGCCTATCCGGAAAAACGTCGTTCATGACTCGCGCGGCTTCCATGGCAAATTATGTTCGATGAGCGCCGCGGGGCGAGTCTATGAAATGAATCACAGTGCGGCCCGCGAAGCCGCGTCTTGGACGAGGGTTTCGAGGATTCGTGCGACCCGCGTCATGCCCTCCTTCAGGTGGCTTTCGATCTGCGCGTGCACGCTCTCGCCGCGCGGGCCTCGGCCGGCCGCATGGTTCACGCCGAGCGCGAGCACCGCGTAGTCGATGCCGAGCTCGCGCGCGAGGACGGCTTCGGGCATCGCCGTCATGCCGACCATCGTGCAGCCGTCGCGCTCGAGCCGATCGATCTCCGCGACGGTCTCGAGACGCGGCCCTTGCGTCACGCCGTAGACGCCGCGCCGCATCGCGATGCCGAGCGTGCCGCCCGCGGCGACGAGCTCCGCCGCGAGCTCCGCCGAGAACGGCTCGGCGAACTCGGCGTGCAGGACGCCGCGCTCGCCGCCGCCGAACGTCGACTCGCGGCCCCATGTGTAGTCGATCAGCTGCTCGGGCACTGCGAGCTCGCCGGGACGAAAATCGGCGGCGATCGTCCCGACGACGTTCACGCCGACGAGCCGCCGCACGCCGTGCTGATAGAGCGCCCACACGTTCGCGCGATAGTTCACCTCGTGCGGCGCGATCGCGTGCGCCTCGCCGTGGCGGGCGATGCACGGGATGCGGTGCCCCGCGATCACGACCGACAGCACCGGGCTCGACGGCGGCCCGTACGGCGTGTGCGTCTGCGCGCGCGCGGCGACGTCGATGTCGAGCGCGATCAGGCCGCTGCCGACGATCAGGCCGAGCTTGCTCATCGTGCATCCTGCCTGGGCGAGACGGCGAGCAGCTCGGGCACGCCGCGCCAGTAGCCTCGATAGTCCATGCCGCAGCCGAACACGTAGACGTCCGGAACCTCCGTGCCCGCCCAATCCACGGCCGGACGCTCGACGGGCCGCCGCAAATTCTTCACGGCGAATACGGCCTTGTAGAGCGCGGCGACGCGCCGTTCGCGGAGCGCGTGCTCGAGGGCGGCGAGCGTCAGCCCCTCGTCGAGGATGTCGTCGACGACGAGCACCGTGCGCCCCTCGAGCTCGGGGCGCGGCTCGACGTGCCAGTCGAGCGTGCCGCCCTCGAGCCCGCCCGCGTAGCGCGTCGCGTGCACGTACCCGAACTCGTACGCGAAATCGAAGCGCCTGCAGAGCTCGACCGCGGTGAACACGCCGCCGTGCATCACGGCGAGCACGACGGGATTGCACTCGGCGACGATGCCGGCGATCGACCGTGCCATCCGGTCGTAGACCGCCCCGACCTCGTCCGCCGTGAGCAGCACGCGCGCGGCGCGCCGGGCGGTGATCGCGTCGTCGAGCCGCGCGTCCATCGTTCAGCCGTGCAGCGAGAGCTCGGGCCGTGCGCAGAGCGGCTCGAGGAGCGCGGCCGCGCGGCGCCATTCTTCCGATGCGTGCAGCGTGTCCCAGTCGAGCCGTCCGCGGCCGCGCAGGCGCATCAGCCGGACCTGAGCGACGGGATTGACGTAGCCTCTCAGCGCGTCGAGCGCCCGCGGCACCTCCTGAGGGGCGTTGCAGAGCAGCGCGAGGTCGCAGCCCGCTTCGAGCGCCTGCGCGACGCGGTCCGCCGGTGTGCCGCCGACGGCCGCGCCCGCCATCGACAGATCGTCCGAGACGATCGCGCCGTTGAATCGGAGCTCGCCGCGAAGCTGCGACTCGATCCACCAGCGCGACAGGCTCGCGGGCTTGGGATCGAGGCGCGGGAAGCTGACGTGCGCGACCATCACGGACGGCAGCCCGGCCTCGATCAGCCGGCGGTACGGCACGAGATCGTCGAGCAGGTCCTCGTACTCGCGGCGATCGACCGCGGCCTCGGTGTGCGAGTCCGCCCTGACGCCCGCATGTGACGGGAAATGCTTCGCGGTCGCCGCCATGCCGGCGGCGCTCGCGCCCGCGACGAAGCGCCGCGCGAGCTTCGCGGTGACGTCGGCGCTGCGGTGCAGCGCGCGGTCGCCGATCACGTCCGCGAGCTTCAGGTCGAGATCGACGACCGGCGCGAACGACAGATCGACGCCGACGGCGCGAAGCTCCGCGGCCATGAGCCACCCGAACGCGCGGGCTGCTTCGAGCCCTGCGTTCGGATCGCGGTCGTAGAGCCGCCCGAGCGCGCGCATCGGCGGGAGCCTGAAGAACGGCTCGCGAAAGCGCTGCACGCGGCCGCCCTCCTGATCGACCGCGACGAGCAGCGGCGGCTCGCGCACCGCGTGGATGTCCGCGACGAGCCGCTCGAGCTGCTCGCGATCCTCGAAGTTGCGCTTGAACAGGATCACGCCGGCGACGAGCGGCGACTCGAGCCATTCGCGCTCTTCAGCGTCGATCGACGTGCCCTTCAGATCGACCATCAACGGACCCAGAGACACGCGGCGCTCCTCGCAAGTCTGCCTACGAGATGTCGACGAGCGTACCGACCGGCACGCGGTCGAACAGCTCGACGATCTCGTCGTTGCGCATCCGGATGCAGCCGATCGAGCCCGGGACGCCCATCGGCTCCGAGTCGGGCGCGCCGTGAATGTAGATGTAGCGGCGCATCGTGTCGACCTCGCCGAGCCGATTGCGTCCGACCTCGGTGCCGGACAGCCACAGGATACGCGTCAGCACGAAGTCGCGGCCGGGCTGCGCCGCGGCGAGCTCGGGTGACCAGATCTCGCCGGTCGGACGCCGCGCTCGGAACACGGCGCCGAGCGGCGCGCCGGCGCCGATCTTCGCCCGCACGATATGCCGGCCGCGCGGCGTGCGGTAGCTGCCCCGGAGCTCCCCGGCACCGTATTTCGACGTCGACACGCGATAGACCCGCGCCGCCCGGCCGTCCTCGAAGAGCGTCAGGCTCTGCGTCGCGAGATCGACCTCGAGCCGAACGCTCATGCGCCGCGCTCGGCGGCGTCCCACGCGGCGTACGGACGCGCGACCAGGTTCACGTTGTAGTAGCGCGGCAGGTGCGTGACTTCGGCGCCGACCCACGCCGGCCGCGGAAACTCCTGATGCTCGCTGTCGAGCTCGAGCTCGGCGACGACGAGCCCCGCGTTCGCGCCGTGGAACTCGTCGACCTCCCACTCGAAGCCTTCGTGCGGGACGAAGTGCCGCGTCTTCTCGATCAGCGGGCCCCGCGCGGCCGCGAGCAGCGCCTCGGCGTCCGCAATCGGGATCGGATACTCGAACTCCTGCCGCACGGCCTCGAGCCCGCCGACCTTGATGTTGAGGTGCGCGACGTCGCCGGTGATCCGCACGCGGACCGACGCGCGGTCGGCGCTCGCGATGTACCCCTGGCTCATCCGCGCGCGGCGTACGGCCTGCGCACGCCACGCGTCGCCGATCACCAGGAACTTGCGCTCGATCTCCTGCGCCATGAGCCTTCCGTTCCGCTGCGCCGTTCGATCATCGACGCGGGCTTCGCTCGTCCGCGTCGAACACCGCCATCGCCTCGACGTGATGCGTGTGCGGGAACATATCGAGCACGCGCGCGGCGCGCAATCGATATCCGTGCGCGTCGACGAGGATTTTCGCGTCGCGGGCGAGCGTCGCCGGGTGGCACGACACGTACACGATCCGGCGCGGCCGCGCGCGGCCGAGCTCGCGGACCGGCACCTCGGCGCCGGTGCGCGGCGGGTCGAGCACGACGATATCCCACTCCCGCCGGTAGAACGGCCAGTCCGGCTCCGTGAGATCCGCGGCGACGAAGCGCGCGTTCTCGATGCCGTTCGACCGCGCGTTCTGGACCGCGCGCGCGACGAGCCCGGCCTCGCCCTCGACGCCGAGCAGCTCGCCGGCGCGCCGCGCGAACGGCAGCGTGAAGTTGCCGAGCCCGCAAAAGAGATCGAGGATGCGGTCGTCCGGCCGGACGTCGGCGAGCTCGACGGCCGCAGCGACCATCTGCGCATTGACCGCGCCGTTGATCTGAATGAAGTCCGTCGGCAGGAAATCGAGCGTGATATCGAAGTCGGGGAGCCGGTAGCGGAGCGGGTGCGGCTCGCCGAGCGGCGCGATCGTCCCGGGGCCGCCTGGCTGCAGGTACACGTCGACGCCGTGCTCTGCGCCGAACGCCGCGAAACGCCGGCGCTCGTCGGCGTCCGGCGCATCGAGCACGCGCAGCACGATCGCGGCCGCGTCGTCGCCGACGGCGACCTCGATCTGCGGCAGCCGCCGCTTCAGCGGCGATTGCTCGATCATGTCGGCGAGCGCGCCGACGAGCGTGTCGAGCGGACGCACGAGGACCGGGCAACGGCGCATGTCCGTGATATACGGCGCGCCCCGCTCGCGGAAGCCGACGAGCACCCTGCCCTTCGCTTCGACGTACTTCACGCCGAGCCGCGCGCGACGCCGATAGTGCCACTCGGAGCCCGTGATCGGTGTGAGCCATTCGTCGGGCGCGAGATTCGCGATCCGCGCGAACGCGTCCTCGACCACCTTCTGCTTGAAGCGTACCTGCGCGTCGTACGCGAGGTGCTGCAGCGCGCAGCCGCCGCAGCGGCCGAACACGGGACACGGCGGCTCGACGCGGTCCGGCGAAGGCGCGACGACGCGCACGAGGTCCGCCTCGGTGTAGCGCCGGCGCCTGCGGCGCGGCGCGATCACCGCGCGCTCGCCGGGCAGCGTGCCGGGCACGAACACGCGCCGGCCGTCGACGTCGGCGACGCCCTCGCCGTCGTGCGTCAGATCGACGATCGAGACCTCGATTTCGGCACGCTCAATTGCTGCCACGGGACGATCGCCATGCTTCGAGGAACGCGCCGAGGTGCGGCTTGCCGGACTGCTCGAGCTTCGTCTCGAGCCGCTCGATCTCCTGCGCGTAGCGCTCCCGGTCGTAGACGCCGCGGACGAGCTGGAAGCGCAGATAAATGAGATAGGTGTTCAGCGCGTCCGTCTCGCAATAGTTGCAGATGCTCGCGATCTCGCCGCGTCGCCAGGCGTCCCACACGCGGTCGCCGCTCATGCCGAGCTTGCCGGGCAGGCCGCAGAGCTGCGCGACGAGGTCGAGCGACGCGCGCGCGCTGCCCTGGTACCCGGATAGCACGTCCATCAGATCGAGATGCCGCCAGTGAAAGCGGTTCACGTAGTTGTTGAAGCGAAATGCCGGATCCGTGTCGCCCGTCTCCCAGTAGCGCGCCGCGGTGATCGAGTGCTTGAGGCAACGATAGTGCAGCACGGGCAGGTCGAACGCGCAGCCGTTCCACGACACGAGCTCCGGGCTCGTGCGCTCGAGCCCGTCGAAGAAGCGCCTGACGATTTCCTCCTCGGGCTCGCCTTCCGCACCGAGGCTGAAGACGCGCACGTCGTTCGCCGTGCGGAGCACGCCCGAGATCGCGACGATGCGATGCATCGGCAGCGGCAGGAACTCCGTCTGCCTTGCCTGCTTCTGCTTGAAGAACATGATCCGGGCGACGTCCTCGTCGTCGAGGTCCGGAACGTCGTACAGCTTGCGCCCGAGCTCGACGTCCGGGACCGTCTCGATGTCGAAGACGAGCGTGCTCGCGCCGCGTCGCCGCGGCGGCTCGTCGCGTGGAATCTCGTCGCTCGGCAGCGTCATGCTCTCGTCGCTCCGTCTCCGCTCACGGCGTCCGCTTCAGCAGCACGGCGAACGCAAGCACGAGGCCGGCCTCGTCGGTGAGGCTCAAGAATCCGTCGCCGATGCCGAGCTTGTCGCACATCGCGCGTCCGCGCTCGGAAAAGATGACCTGCGGCTGACCGAGCGCATCCGGAATCGTGCCGACGTCGCGGACCCACATGCCGTTCGCGAACCCCGTTCCCATCGCCTTCACGACCGCCTCCTTCGCGGCGAAGCGCATCGCGAGAAAGCGCACCGGACGCTTCGCCTCGACGAAGAGCCGATACTCCTCGTCCATCAGCACGCGGCGGGCGAACGAGTCGCCGAAGCGCTCGTAGGTGCTCTCGACGCGCGAGAGCTGCACGATGTCCGTTCCGATTCCGAAGATCACGTCGGGGTTCCGATTTTGGGGTCAGAGCCCTTTGACTCGGTCCAGGCGAGCGGTTGTCGCAGGAAAAATCGGGGTCAGAGCCCTTTTTCGGCTACCGTCATCGAAGTCCGGAGGGCCGTCCTCCGAAAAAGGGCTCTGACCCCGATTTTTCCTGGCACCATTTTTCAGAGTCCTCTCGTGACGATGTCCTTGAGCACCTCGCGGCTCTTCAGCGGGCGCTCGCCGAGATGGCCGGTCAGGATGCCGCCGAGCAGCCGTCTTGCGGCGCGCAGGCTCTCCTCGTCGTCGAGCGTCTCGCGGCCGAGCGCGAGCAGCTCCCGCCCCCAGTACGCGCGCTCGTCCTCGACCCGGTCCCCGGCCGATCTCGGCCCTTGCTCCGGGTCGTACAGATACCGCCCGTCGGGACGGAGCGGCTCGCCGGTCTCGATCTCGTGCTCGAGCTCGAGCCCGTAGCCCAGCGCCCGCAGAAGGCGGAGCTCGAACAGCCGAAGCGTGCGCGGCACGCTCGACGACGCGGCCAGATTCGAAAGGCAGTCACTATAGCAGGAATAAATCGCCTCGTTCGGATCGCCGCGCGCGAGGAGGCGCAGCACGAGCTCGTTCACGTAATAGGCCGCGAGGAGCGCTTCGCCGGTGAGCGCCGCGGGCGGACCATCGGGCTCGACGTCGGTCAGCGTGCCGAGCTCGCCGCGGCGCGTCCACGAGAGCCTGAGCGGCACGAACGGCTGCAGCAGCGCCCGGCGGCCGCCGCTGCGGCCGCCGCGCGTGCCGCGGGCGACGAGCCCGACCCGGCCGTGGGTCGCCGTCACGCACTCGACGAGCTGGCTCGTGTTCCGATACGGACGCTGATGAAGCACGAAGCCTCGCTCGAGCAGCACCGTTTCCCTGTCGGCCATCGGAATCCTTCAGACGTCGAAGCCGAGGCGCTTCAGCTCCCGCTCGCTGTCCGACCAGTGCTCGCGGACCTTCACCCAGATCTCGAGATGCACCCGTCCGCCGAGGAGCTCGCAAAGCTCGAGCCGCGCTTCGCGGCCGACCTGTTTCAGCATTTCGCCGCCTTTGCCGATCACGATCGGCTTGTGGCTCTCGCGCTCGAGCCAGACGAGCGCGTGCACGAGCCACCGGCCGTCCTCGGTCTTCGAGAGGTGCTCGATCTCGACGCCGAGGCCGTACGGCACCTCCTGATGCAGCGCGTTCATCAGCTTCTCGCGGACGATCTCCGCGCTGCGGAACGCGAGGTCGCGATCCGTCTTCATCTCGGGCGGGAACAGCGGAGGTCCCGGCGGGAGCCTCGAGAAGAGCTCCCCGAGCAGCCCGTCGAGATTCTCGCGGCGGCGCGCCGAGATCGGCACGAACGCGGCGAACGGATATTGCTTGCCGAGCTCGGCCAGGAGCGGCAGGAGCTTCGAGCGCGGCTTCAGCATGTCGATCTTGTTCACGACGAGCAGCGTGCGCTCCGCGCGCGGGCGCAGCATCTCGATGAGCTTCTCGTCCTCGTCCGTGAGGCCGCGGGCATCGACGACGAGCAGGATCAGGTCGCAATCCTCGACCGCCTGATGGATCGCGCGCGCCATGAGCCGGTGCATCACGCGCTGCGTGCGCGCGGCGTGTCCCGGCGTGTCGACGAACACCGCCTGGCACCCGTTGCGGTTCAAAATGCCGAGGATGCGGTGCCGCGTCGTATGGGGCTTCGGGGTGACGATGCTGATCTTCTCGCCGACGAGCGCGTTCAGCAGCGTCGACTTGCCGACGTTCGGCCGGCCGACGATCGCGACGTAGCCCGAGCGCGTCTCGCCGCCGCGCCCGTCGTCGGGCGCCGCACGACCGCCCGCGTCCTGCGACGCCCGTTCGCCGCCTGCATCGTTCGGCACGCCGGTGCCGGCATCATCCTTCGTCGTCACGCATCAACTCCATGAGCATCGACGCGGCCGCTTCCTGCTCCGCGATGCGGCGGCTACGGCCCCGGCCGATCGTCCGCGTGTCCCGCTCCTCGACCTCGCAGACGACCGTGAACGTCTGCTCGTGCTCGCGGCCGCACACGGAGTCGACCCGATAGACGGGCAACGTCAGGCCGCGTCCCTGCAGCCACTCCTGCAGGCGCGTTTTCGGGTCCTTGAGCTCGGCGGCGCTCGGCAGCTGCTCGAGGCGAGTCGCGAACAGCCGCTCGACGAGCCCCTCCGCGGCGGCAGGCCCGCCGTCGAGGAGCACGGCGCCGATGACCGCCTCGAGCGCGTCGGCCAGCACCGCCGCGCGATGCGCGCCGCCCGAGCGCAACTCGCCACGGCCGAGCAGCAGGTGCTTGTCGATGCCGATCTCGCGGCCGATCGCGGCGAGGGTCGCCTGGTTCACGAGGGAGGCACGGGCCCGGCTCAGATCCCCCTCGTTGTCGTCGGGACGCATCGCATAGAGGCGCTGCGCGACGACGTAATTCAGGAATGCGTCGCCGAGAAACTCGAGCCGCTCGTTGTTCCGCTTCGACGCGCTGCGATGGGTCAGCGCGAGCTCGAGCAGCTCCGGGTCCTGAAAACGATGTTGCAGATGAACTTCGGCCCAACGGGACCGGGCGGTCACCGTCTGATCTCGACCTTCTTGTCGAACGTCACGAGGAACCAAATATCTGCAATGAATGGCGTGCGGTTTTCGTGCTGGATGCTGACTTCGAAGCCGTTTCGGGCCTGATTGATCTTAACACTCTCCGGGGGCAGCTGTATCCCTTCGACGTCGAAACGGCGCGACAGCGCCGTACGGATCTGACCGGCCGTCGCGTTCCTGCCGTCGAGCTCCTGGCGGACGTCGTTCAGCACCGTCGAGAGCTGCATGTTCTGCATGTAGAGCGGAACGAGCTTCAGTCCGGCGTAACCGACGACGCCGACGAGGGCCGCGACGATCAGAAAGCCGATGACGGTGATGCCGGCCTGACTCCGGCGCGACGGGACGGCCGTCACTCGATGCTTTTGCCGATACGACTCCACTGCGGCCCCCCTTCGCTTGGCGATCGCCAGTTCATCCAAATGCGCTCGGCGCGGCCGACGAGCCGAAACTCCGGTATGAACTCGACCCCTTCGAAGCGGCTGTCCCGGCTGTTGTCGCGGTTGTCGCCCATCACGAAGTAGTGTCCTTTCGGCACCTCGTAAGTCCCGCCGCGGCTCAGCGCGCCTCTCGTGAGAAGCAGCTCGTGCTCGGAATCACCGAGGCGCTCCTTCGCGAGCACCATGCTCGGATCCTCCGGATACGGGCCGATGATTTCGAGCGGGATCTTCTCTCCGTTGATCGTCAGCTGCTTCGTGCCCTGGTCGTAGTACACCGTGTCGCCGGGCAATCCGACGACGCGCTTGATGTAGTTCACCGACGGGTCCGACGGCAACCGGAACACGACGACGTCGCCGCGCTCCGGCTCGCCGAGCTCCAGAATTTTCGTATTAATAACCGGAAGGCGAAGGCCATACACGAACTTGTTCACAAAAATGAAATCGCCTTCGAGGAGCGTCGGCATCATCGAGCCGGACGGAATGCGAAACGGCTCGAACAGGAACGAGCGCAGCAGCAGAACCAGCAACAACACTGGAAAGAAGGACTTTGCGTACTCAACGACGACGGGCTCCTTGACGGGAGCGCCGTCCGCGCCGGCGGCGCGGAATCGCTTGAGCACGAGTGCGTCGAGGGCCCAGATGAGCCCCGTGACGAATGTCGCCACGACCAGAATAAGCGCGAAATCCAACGGACTTTTCCTTCTAGAACAGGGGTGTCGGGCGCGTAGGGGCCTTCCAGTATTGGTTATTTCTTATCCGCCTGCAACACGGCGAGGAAGGCCTCCTGCGGAATCTCCACCGAGCCGATCTGCTTCATGCGGCGCTTGCCGGCCTTCTGCTTCTCGAGAAGCTTGCGCTTGCGCGTCACGTCGCCTCCGTAGAGCTTGGCCGTCACGTCCTTGCGGTAGGCCTTCACGGTGCTGCGCGCGATCACCTGACTGCCGATCGCGGCCTGCACCGCGACCTCGAACTGCTGGCGCGGGATCACCTCTTTCAGCGTCTCGACGAGAGCGCGCCCTTTGCGCTCCGCACCCTCGCGGTGGACGATCATCGCCATCGCGTCGACCCGCTCCTTGTTGATCAGGATGTCGAGCTTGACGAGGGGCGCCGGCTCGAAGCGCAGGAACTGGTAGTCGAACGACGCGTAGCCGCGGCTCACCGACTTCAGCCGATCGAAGAAGTCGAGGACGACCTCGGCGAGCGGCAGCTCGAACTCGAGCGAGACCTGGCCGCCGAGATACTGGAGCTTGCGCTGCGTGCCCCGCTTCTCGATGCAGAGCGTGATCACGGCGCCGAGATATTCCTGCGGCACGAGGATGCTCGCGAGGATGAGCGGCTCGCGAATCTCCTTGATCTTCTGGGTCGGCGGCAGCTGGGACGGGTTCTCGATCTTGCGCACCTCGCCGTCGTGCGTCTCGACCTCGTAGACGACCGTCGGCGCGGTCGAGATCAGCGACAGGCCGTGCTCGCGCTCGAGACGCTCCTGCACGATCTCCATGTGCAGGAGACCGAGGAAGCCGCAGCGGAAGCCGAAGCCCAGCGCGGCGCTCGTCTCGGGCTCGAACGTCAGCGCCGAGTCGTTCAGCGCGAGCTTCTGCAGCGCCTGGCGGAACGCGTCGTAGTCGTCGGAGACGACGGGAAAGAGGCCCGCGAAGACGCGGGGGCGCACGCGCTTGAAGCCGGGCAACGGCGGCACGTCGCGCTGGTCAGCCGAGACGATCGTGTCGCCGACGGGCGCGGCGTCGATCTCCTTGATCGACGCGATCAGGTAGCCCACCTCGCCGGCGGACAGCGCGTCACGCTCGTTCGGCCGCGGCGTGAAGACGCCGACGCGGTCGACGACGTAGCGGCGCCCGGTCGAGTGCACGACGATGCGGTCGCCCTTCGCGATCACGCCGTTCACGACGCGGACGAGCGAGACGACGCCGACGTAGCTGTCGAACCACGAGTCGATGATCAGCGCCTGCAGCGGATTGCCGGGGCTGCCCGGGGGCGGCGGGATGCGCTCGACGATCCGCTCGAGCAGATCCTCGATGCCGAAGCCGGTCTTCGCGCTGATGCGGACTGCATCCTTGGCCTCGATGCCGATGATGTCCTCGATCTGCCGGATCACGCGCTCCGGATCGGCGGTCGGCAGGTCGATCTTGTTGATGACCGGCACGACCTCGAGGCCCTGCTCGATCGCCGTGTAGCAGTTCGCGACGCTCTGCGCCTCGACGCCCTGCCCCGCGTCGACGACGAGCAACGCGCCCTCGCACGCGGCGAGGGAGCGCGAGACTTCGTACGAGAAGTCGACGTGGCCCGGCGTGTCGATGATGTTGAGCTCGTAGGTCTCGCCGTCGCGCGCGGTGTACTTGAGCGAGACGCTCTGCGCCTTGATCGTGATGCCGCGCTCGCGTTCGAGGTCCATCGAATCGAGCACCTGGTCGGCCATCTCGCGCTCGGTGAGGCCGCCGCACAGCTGGATCAGCCGGTCGGCGAGCGTCGACTTGCCGTGATCGATATGCGCGATGATCGAGAAGTTGCGAATCCGTTCCATGGTTCCCCGGGGCGGGTGCGACGGCGCATTATAGCGGCGCCGCCCGATGCGCCTTATTTCCTGTGTCGGCTCGCCTTCGGCGCTGCGACCCTGCGCCTCGCGGCGGTCGCGGCGTACTGGGGCGCCTTCTGCTAGGACGCGGCGCTGCCAGGACGCGGCGCTGCCGGGGCGCGGCGTTGGGCGTCGTGGTGAGGGGCGTGTCTTCGATGTGCGCTTTCGGCGGCACGCGGGAAGAACCCCCTGCCGCTCGGCGGCGGCCATCCCTGGCCGCCGAACGGCCGCCGAAAGCGCACATCGAAGACACGCCCCGGGAACGTCTGCGGGCCTCGCAGGCTCTTTCCCACAGGTCCGCGCATCGACCGGGCGTCGACGTGTGCCTTCGCTGCGGCTCGGCGCTCACGCGAGCCGTCAGCCCGCGGAGTCACTTCGACTGCTGCGTCGCTATGCGCAGCGGGCCTCAGCGCACCGCCGACGTCGGAGGGCGTGTGCCTTCGATGATCTCTGTCGGCGGCCGTTCGGCGGCCATGGACGGCCGCCGCCGAGCGACAGGACGTTCTTCCCGCGTGCCGCCGACAGAGATCATCGAAGGCACACGCTCACCACTACGCTCAATGCCCGTCCGGAAGTGTCACCGAAGGCACCGAACGCCGGCGCCCCCGCCGTCACTCGCCGTCGAGCCACCTCATGACGCGCGCGCGATCGAGCGGGTACTCCGAGAGCTCGGTCGTGCCGTCGGTCAGCACCGGAATCCGGATCAGGTACTCCCGCTCGAGCGCCGGGTCGTCGGTGATGTCGACGATTCGAACGGCGACGTCGCGCCCCTCGAGCATCGCGTGGAGCTCCGTCTCGAGATGCTCGCAGAGATGGCATCCCGGGCGGCTGTACAACGTCAGCGTCCTCGTCATCGGCGCCGCTCCAGCATCGCGCACGCGAGCGTTGCGCGCTCGGCCCGGCGCCGCAGGCCGCGGGTCGTACACACCGCGGCGGCGAGCCCGAGCAGCGCCCCGACGAGCGTTGCCGCGTCCGACCCTACGAGCAGCGCGCCGCCCGCGCCGCCCGCAAGCAGCGCCGCGAGCGGCAAGCCGAAGAGGAGCAGCGCGCTAGACAGCACGTGATCGGCAGGCAGGCTCACGCGGACGCGCGTGCCCGGCTCGACGCCGACGGCCGCCTGCAGACGGATCCGCTCGCCGGCCGCGACGCTTTGCATCCACGCGCAGAGTCCGGCGCATCCGGCGCATCGGGACGCGGGATCAAACTCGAGCTCGACGTACCCGTCCGCGTCGACCGAGCGGACGATCGCGTCGGCGGCGAGGCAGCGCTGGTGCGAGCTCACTCCGCGGTCAGCGACAGCGACAGCGCGATCGAACGCACGGTCTGCCGCGGCACTTCGCCGATCACCGTGGCCGAGCGTCCGTTTACCTTGGTCGAGTACGCGTTCGTGCTGCCGGCGCTCGAGAAGCCCTCGGCGACGTCGGCGCTCGTCTTCGGATCCTCGATGAACACCGAGACCGTCGCGAGGCAATCGGAATAGACGAGATGAGAGACGGGATACTCGGAGCCCGCGATCGCGCTCCGCGTGGCCGCGGAGAGCCGGAAGCCGGGCGGCAACATCGATGCTCGCCACTCCGGCGCCTCGATCGGCGCCTCTTCCGTCTCGGGCGCCTCGGGCTCGAGAAACTGGAAACCTTCCGTGTCGATCGCCGGATGCAGCGCCGACGCGGGGATGAAATCGGAGATCTGAATCTGCGTAAAGACGATCTGCTCGATGACTTCGCCGCGCTCGTTCAGCAACAGCGACTTCAACGGCATCGCCGTCTCGCGATCGAGATAGAGCGTGTACCCGTAGCGGTACTCGTCCTTCGGCTTGATCGAGACGACGTTGACCGGCCGATTCGCAACGCGGGTGCCGCGCCCGAGCGAAAACTCGTAATGCGGCTCGAGCTCGGCGCAATAGCTCGGCAACACCGAAGCGAGCCGTCCTTCCTCCTTGCGGGACTCGATGACGACGAGCCGCTCTTCGGGCAGGATGACCTTGACGACGTCCTCCTCGCGGATGAACTCCCGCCCCGCGCCGTCGCGCGACACGAGCCGCTCGGAGATGCGGCCGTTGTGGTTACGGTGAATGATGTGCAGCGTCTCGGAATAATTCCCGCGGACGTGCACGAACGTCCCTTCGTAGTTCAGCTCTTCGACCGCGCGGTTCATCCGCGCGAGCCAATCGCGCGCGTCCTGCGCGTCGGCCTCGACCATGACGAAAGCGAGAAGCGCGCAGGACAGGCTCGCCCAAGCGCTACCGTTCGGGATCATCGCGCCTCACCCTCGATCTGCGGGGGCGCGTCGTCGACCATGACGGCTTCCATCATGAGGGGCTGCTCCATCGAGCCGATAACGGTGGAATGCACGGACGTGCGGCTCAGCCTCGCGTATTCGCCGTGATGCAGCAGGTAATTCGTCAGGCGGATCGGCGGCAGCGGCGCGACGACGCGCGGGCTCGGCGACGTGTCCGCCGGAACGACCGTGGACATCACCGGCGTGGCCGCTTCGCTCGTGTCATCGCCGCCGTTCATCTCCCGGACGACGAAGATCGCGGCGACCGCTACGCTCGCCGCAAGGCCGAGCCCGACGGTCGGGCTCGCCCAACGTGCATTCTCGACCTTGCGCTGCGCGGGTGGAGATGCGGCCGCCGGCCGCTGCGTCGACGGCACCCCGTGCAGCGCGTTGTGGACGCGCCGGCGCAGCATATCCGGGTCCGGCTGCAGCAGCTCCCCGCGAAGCGCCGAACCGATGAGCGAGTAACGAACAAGCTTGCTGCGCGATGCCGGATCGCGTTCGAAACGACGGACCAGGAAGGCGCACTCTTCAGCGGACAACTCGTCGTCGATGAAGGCCGATACTTGGTCGTGTATCTGTTCGCTCATAGTCGTCGTTATTGAAGCAGCGCACCGATACGTTTATCTATCGCTTCCCGAGCACGAAAGATCCTCGATCGCACCGTGCCGACGGGGCACTCCATGGTCTGCGCGATCTCCTCGTAGCTCATGCCTTCGATCTCACGCAACAATATCGCAGTGCGCAGATCATCGGGTAAATCCGCAATCGCACTGTTGACTGCGTCACGAATTTCATCCGACAGCGCCAACCCTTCCGGAGTGTCGAGCTCACGGAGCTTGGCGAAGGACTCATATTGCTCGGGATCCTGCAGGTCGACCTCGAACTGCGTCGGCCGTCGTCCTGCAGCGACAAGATAGTTCTTGGCGGTGTTGATCGCAATACGATAGAGCCATGTGTAGAACGCGCTCTCTCCGCGAAACGACGGCGCCGCACGATACGCCTTCAAGAACGCTTCCTGCGCCACGTCCATCGCTTCGGACGGGTCTCGGACGTACCGCATGATCAACTTCAAGATCTTGTGCTGGTACTTGACGACCAACAAGTCGAAGGCCGACTTGTCACCCTGTTGAACGCGTTTGATCAGAGCGAGGTCGGATGCCCCACTCCCCGACTTTTGGGCTGCGCCGGGTTCCATCAAACGCCTTTCTGTAGACCGCATACCTCACCAAAAAGTTCGCTCACCGGATTGAGCGACTGACCGGTAGCGGAGCGTGCACTCCGTAGCATCGTCGAGACTCATTCTAAAATGAAATCGTCGGCACTGTCGTGCTCAAAGCGTGCCACGCGCCGCGCCCCGCCGCAGCTCCGCCTGGAGCCGCCGCCAGGCCTCACGATCGACCTGATCGGCGACGAGCACGACCGTCACGGTCCGCACGCCGGCGCGGCCGAGCGCGAGCCGCACCCAGAACGGCCCGGCCGCGGTGCCCGGGCGAAGCGCGAGGCCGTCGAGCCCTAAGGCCGGGAGCGACCACGTGCCGTCCGCGTCACGGCGGATCGGCATCGGCGCCGCCGGCCGGCGCAGCGCGGCGTGCGCAACGAGCGCCCCGCCCGCCGCGAGCTTCACCGGCCACACGAGCCCCGACAACGAGATCGAGACGACGGCGAGCACGTGCACGGCGACGTGCCAGACGATCATCACGCGAGACCGCGCCGGGCAGATCTGCCACGCGTCGCGGGCATCGCGCGGTTCAGGATCGGCGCTCGCCCCGTATGACGGCGACGAGACGCGCGAGCTCTGGGTCCGCGGGCTCATTCCGCCGGACAAGGTAATCGTAGAGCTCGGGGTCGGGCAGATTCAAAAGTGCGTCGTAAAGGACCTTATCCGCGTCGTTCAGGCTTTCGAACGAGCGCTCGAGAAACGTGAGCAGCATCGCGTCGAGCTCGCGCATCCCGCGGCGCGAGCGCCAGCGCAGCCTGCCGACGTCGATGCTCATCTCTGGTCGGCGGCAGGCTCAGTGCTGCCGCTCGATCATCAGCTTCTTGATCTCCGCGATCGCCTTGCCCGGGTTCAGGTTCTTCGGGCAGTCCTTCGTACAGTTCAGGATCGTATGGCAACGATACAGTCTAAAGGGATCCTCGAGCGCGTCGAGCCGCTCGCCGGTCGCCTCGTCGCGGCTGTCGACGATCCAGCGGTAAGCCTGCAGAAGCGCCGCGGGACCGAGATAGCGCTCCGAGTTCCACCAGTAGCTCGGGCACGCCGCGGAGCAGCACGCGCAGAGGATGCACGCCGACGGCGTGTTGATGCGCTCCTGATCCTCCTTCGACTGCAGACGCTCGTGATCGGCAGGCGGCGGCGTCTTCGTCTTCAGCCAAGGCTCGACCGACGCGTACTGCGCATAGAACTGCGTCAGATCGGGCACGAGGTCCTTGACGACCGGCATGTGCGGCAGCGGGTAAATCTTCACCGTCGCGCTCTTCACGTCCTCGACCGGCTTCAGGCACGCGAGCGTGTTCGCGCCGTCGATGTTCATCGAGCACGAGCCGCAGATCCCTTCTCGGCACGAGCGGCGGAAGGTCAGCGTCGGGTCGACCTCGTTCTTGATCTTGATCAGCGCGTCCAGGACCATCGGGCCGCACTGGTCCATGTCCAGGTCGTAGCTGTCCAGGCGCGGGTTGGCGGGCTGGTCCGGGTCCCAGCGGTAGATGCGGAAGGTGCGCACGTTCTTCCCTGCGGCCGTGGCCGGGAAGTGCTTGCCCTTCTGCACGCGGGAATTCCTGGGGAGGGTGAACTCAGCCATGTCGTTGCGGTTCCCTGTAGGAGCGCATCCTATGCGCGACCGGTGTTCAATACACCCGCTTCTTCGGCGGCACCGGCTCCACCTCGCTGGTGAGCGTGTACATGTGCACCGGGCGGTAGTCGAGGCGGGTGCTGTTGTCGTCGCCCACCCAGCACAGGGTGTGCTTGTGCCAGTGGTCGTCGTCGCGGTCCTTGAAGTCCTCGCGGGCGTGGGCGCCGCGCGATTCCTTGCGGTTCTCAGCCGAGACGATGGTGGCCAGCGCCTGGCCCAGCAGGTTCTGCAGCTCCAGCGTCTCCATCAGGTCGGTGTTGAACACCAGCGAGCGGTCGGAGATGCGGATGTCGGCGAAACCGGCGCGGATGTCGCGCACCTGGCGCACGCCCTCGGCCAGCGTGTCCTGGTCGCGGAACACCGCGGCGTGGCCCTGCATGGACTTCTGCATCTTCAGCCGCAGCTCGGCGGTGGAGGTGCCGCCCTTGGCGTTGCGAACGCGGTCCAGGTTGGCCAGCGACTGGTCGGCGGCGGAGGCCGGCAGCGGCTTGTGGATGCCGCCCGGACGTATGGTCTCTGCGCAGCGGTTCGCCACCGCGCGGCCGAACACCACCAGGTCCAGCAGCGAGTTCGAGCCCAGCCGGTTGGCACCGTGCACCGACACGCAGGCGGCCTCGCCGATCGCGTACAGGCCCGGCACCACGCTGTCCGGGTTGCCGTCCTTCAGCACCACCACCTCGCCGTGCAGGTTGGTGGGGATACCGCCCATGTTGTAGTGCACCGTGGGCAGCACCGGGATCGGCTCCCGGGTCACGTCCACGCCGGCGAAGATCTTGGCCGTCTCGGCGATGCCGGGCAGGCGCTCGTGGATGACCTCGGGGCCGAGGTGCTGCAGGTTGAGGTGGATGTGGTCGCCCTCGGCGCCCACGCCCCTGCCCTCGCGGATCTCGATGGTCATCGAGCGGCTGACCACGTCGCGCGAGGCCAGGTCCTTGGCGTTGGGGGCGTAACGCTCCATGAAGCGCTCGCCCTGGCTGTTGGTGAGGTAGCCGCCCTCGCCGCGCACGCCCTCGGTGATCAGGCAGCCGGCGCCGTAGATGCCAGTGGGATGGAACTGCACGAACTCCATGTCCTGCAGTGGCAGGCCGGCTCGCAGCACCATGCCGCCGCCATCGCCGGTGCAGGTGTGGGCCGAGGTGCAGGAGAAGTAGGCGCGGCCATAGCCGCCGGTGGCCAGCACCACGCCATGGGCGCGGAACAGGTGCAGCTCGCCGGTGGACATGTCCAGCGTCAGCACGCCGCGGCAGGCGCCCTCGCTGTCGAACACCAGGTCCAGCGCGAAGTACTCGATGAAGAAGCGCGCGTCGTGCTCCAGCGAGCGCTGGTACAGCGTGTGCAGCATGGCGTGGCCGGTGCGGTCGGCCGCGGCGCAGGTGCGCTGGGCCGTGCCCTTGCCGTAGTGCGTCGTCATGCCGCCGAACGGGCGCTGGTAGATCTTGCCCTCGTCGGTGCGGCTGAACGGCACGCCGTAGTGCTCGAGTTCGATCACCGCGGCCGGCGCGTTCTTGCACATGTACTCGATCGCATCCTGGTCGCCGAGCCAGTCGGAACCCTTGATGGTGTCGTACATGTGCCAGCGCCAGTCGTCCTCGCCCATGTTGGCGAGCGCGGCGCTGATCCCGCCCTGCGCCGCCACGGTGTGGCTGCGCGTGGGGAAGACCTTGGTGATGCAGGCGGTCTTCA
>DASVCR010000117.1:0-7607 GCA_036381515.1 Gammaproteobacteria bacterium
GGCCGCCGAACGGCCGCCAAAAGAGATCATCGAAGGCGCGCCCGCCGCCACGAAGCGCAACGCCCGCGAAGCCCGACGGACGCGACCGAAGGCATTACGTCAAAGCTCGGCCGCGCAGAGCCGTCGTACGACCCGGAATCAGCCGCCCGCGACCGTCAGCCGATCGACGAGCACGGACCCCGTGCGCACCGCGCCGCGGACGTCGACGTCCGAGCCGATCGCGACGATCGACTTGAACATCTCCTTCAGATTGCCCGCGACCGTCACCTCGTTCACCGGATAGACGATCTCGCCGCGCTCGACCCAGAACCCCGCCGCGCCGCGCGAGTAATCGCCCGTCACCGGATTCACGCCCTGCCCGAGCAGCTCGCCGACGACGAACGCCTCGTCGCAGCCGGCGATGATCTCGTCGAGCGAGCCGGCATTCGGCTTCACGAGCACGTTGTGCGCGCCGCCCGCGTTGCCCGTCGTTTGCATGCCGAGCCTGCGCGCCGAATAGCTCGACAGCAGATACCCCTTGAGCACGCCGCGCTCGACGAGCATCCTGCGCCGCGTCGCTACGCCTTCCGCGTCGAACGGCGCGCTGCCCATCCCGCGCGGGATAAACGGATCCTCCTCGATGTCGACGAACTCCGGAAACACCGTCTCGCCGAGCGCGTCGAGCAGGAACGTCGACTTGCGATACTGCGCAGAGCCTCGGATCGCGCCGAGCAAGTGACCGAACAACCCGCGCGCGAGCTCGGCCGGGTAGATCACCGGCACGACCTTCGTCCTGACCTGACGCGCGCCGAGCCGGCGCACCGCGCGCGCCGCCGCCTCGCGGCCGACGGCCTCCGGATCGTCGAGGTCATCGAACGCGCGGGCCGATGTATACCAATAGTCGCGCTCGAGCGAATCGCCGCCCTTCGCGATCACGCTGCAGCTGACCGAATGGCTGCTCGACGGATAACCGCCGACGAAGCCGTGGCTGTTCGCGTAAACACGCACGCCTTCGCCGGTGCCGACGCTCGCACCCTCCGAGTTCTCGATGCGCGGATCGAGCGCGCGCGCCGCGTTCTCTGCGCGCAGCGCGATCTCCGCCGCGGCGTCGACGTCGAGACCGCTCGGGAAGTACAGATCGAGATTCGGCACCTCGCGCGCCATCAGCTCCGCGTCCGCGAGGCCCGCGAACTCGTCCTCGGCGGTGAAGCTCGCGATGCTGAGCGCCTTCCGGACCGCGTCCTCGATGCCCTGCGGCGAGAAGTCGTTCGAGCTCGTCGTGCCTTTGCGGCGGTTCTTGTAGACCGTCACGGCCAGCCCGCGGTCGCGCTGGCGCTCGACGGACTCGAGCTCGCCCATCCGCACGGTCACGGACAACCCCTCGTCGTGACTCGCGGACGCCTCGGCCTGGTCCGCGCCGAGCCTCCTCGCAATCTCGACGGCCGCGGCCGCGGCCTGCTTCAGCGTCTCCGTGACGGCAGTCGGGTCCATTCGGTGATTCTACCTGCTGTACAATGCCGCGATGAAACCGCTCGTCGGAATCATCATGGGATCGGTCTCGGACTGGTCCACGATGCGCCACGCGGCCGAGACGCTCGAGTCGCTCCGCGTGCCGCACGAGGTGCGGGTCGTCTCCGCCCATCGCACACCTGACCTGCTCTACGAGTACGCGTCGAGCGCAGCCTCGCGCGGCCTCGAGGCGATCATCGCAGGCGCCGGCGGCGCGGCGCACCTGCCGGGCATGACCGCAGCGAAGACACGACTGCCGGTGCTCGGCGTCCCGATCCGCTCGCAGGCGCTGAACGGTATCGACTCGCTGCTGTCGATCGCGCAGATGCCGGCCGGCATCCCGGTCGCCACGCTTGCGATCGGCCGCGCCGGCGCCGTCAATGCCGCCCTCCTCGCGTGCGCGATCCTGGCGAACAAACACGAGGAGATCGCCGTCGCGCTCGAGCGCTATCGCGACGCGCAGACGGCCGCGGTGCTCGCGCGTCCGGACCCCCGCGAACCGGAATGAGACTCGCAAAAGTCGGTATCGTCGGCGGCGGGCAGCTCGGCCGCATGCTCGCGCTCGCGGGCTATCCCCTCGGGATCGAATGCGTGCTGCTCGACCCGAATCCCGAGTCGCCGGGCGGACAGGTCGCGCGCGTCGTGACCGCTGCGCTCGACGATCACGCCGCGATCGACGCGCTCGCACGGGAAGTCGACGTCGTGACCGTCGAAATCGAGAACGTCGCGGCCGCGGCGCTCGAGGCCGCCGCGCGGCACGCGCCGGTCTTTCCGCCGCCGGCGGCGATCGAGGCCGCGCAGGACCGGCTCGTCGAGAAGCGGCTTTTCAACTCGCTCGGCATCCCGACCGCCGCGTACGTCCCGATCGAGCGCGCGGAGGACCTCGAGCGGGCGACCGCCGAGCTCGGCCTGCCGATCGTGCTGAAGGCGCGGCGGATGGGTTACGACGGCAGGGGCCAGCGCATCGTCCGGCGCGCCGAGGACCTCGCGCCCGCCTGGGCGGAGCTCGGCGAGGCGCCCGCGGTCGCCGAGGCGTGGGTCGAGTTCGAGCGGGAGCTGTCGCTCGTCGCGGTCCGAGGCGCCGGCGGCGAGCGCGCGTATTACCCGCTCACCGAGAACGTGCACCGCGACGGCATCCTGCATACGTCGGTCGCACCGTTCGAGGATCGCGCGCTGCAGAAGCTCGCCGAAGGCTGGCTCGACGCGCTGTTCGATCGTCTCGACTACCGAGGCGTGCTGACCGTCGAATTCTTCCATGCCGGCGGCTCGTTGCTCGCGAACGAGATGGCACCGCGCGTGCACAATTCGGGTCACTGGACGATCGAGGGCGCGATAACGAGCCAGTTCGAGAATCACCTCCGCGCCGTCCTCGGCTGGCCGCTCGGCGTAACGGCCCCGCGCGGATACGCGGCGATGCTGAACCTGCTCGGCCAGCTCCCGCCCGTCGAGCGGCTGCTCGGCGTGCCGGGCGCGCGCGTGCACGTCTACGGCAAGGCCCCTCGGCCGGCGCGCAAAATCGGTCACGTCACGCTCGTCGATCCGGACCGCGACCGGCTGCTTCGGCGCCTCGAAGCGTTGCGGTCCGTGACACGCGTCTTGTAGCTCGCCCGCCGTTGTCGAAACCGCTAGGGGTTTGTATTAGGCTTCGGCGGTAGGCTATCGGAAGGCGCCGGATCGCTTCCGCTAACGCCGTTACTCGTTGGACGTGGCGGAATACGGGACGATGTACTGCGAGCTTTTCAAACTCAAGGAGCCGCCGTTCCGGCTCACGCCGGATCCGCAGTTCCTGTTCGCGAGCAAGCAGCATGCACGCGCGAAGGCGTACATGGAGTCGACGATCTGGCTCGCGGACGGATTCGTCGTCATCACCGGCGAGATCGGCTCCGGCAAGACGACGCTGATCGAGAGCTTCCTGAGCGAGCTTCCGGAGGACGTCGTCCTCGCGCACGTGAACCAGACGCAGCTCTCGCCGGTCGAGTTCCTGCAGGCCCTGCTCGTCGAGTTCGGATTTCAGCCGTTTCGCATGCGCAAGGTCGAGCTGATGACGATGCTGCGCGACTACATGATCGAGCAGTACGCGGCCGGCAAGAAGGTGATGCTCGTCGTCGACGAGGCGCAGAATCTGCCTCGCGCGGTGCTCGAGGAAATCCGCATGCTGTCGGGCATCGAGGCGCAGAAGGAAAAGCTGCTCAGGATCATCCTCGTCGGACAGCCGGAGCTGTCGGCGAAGCTCGATTCGCCGCGGCTCGAGCAGCTTACGCAGCGCGTCCGGCTGCGCTTTCATCTCGGCGCGTTGTCAAAGCGGGAGACGCGCGACTACGTGCTGCACCGGCTCGAGGTCGCCGGCGCCGAGGGGCGGCGCATCTTCACCGACGACGCGCTCGACATCGTGTTCCGCTACTCGGGCGGCGTCCCGCGGCTGACGAACATCATCTGCGACACCGCGATGCTCTGCGCGTTCGCCGAGGAAACCCCGATCGTCGATGCGCGCCTCGTCAAGGCCGCCGCGGACGAGCTGCAGTGGGTCGAGTACAGCGTGCGCGCACGCGACCGGATCGCGAGCACGGGACGTTACTCGGCCGCGCTCCCGCCGTCGCCCGCGTCGATCGAGCTGCTGCTGCACGACGAGCTCGTCGCGCACGTGACGCTCTCGCCCGGCCGTCTGATCATCGGCCGCACGTCGGACAACGATCTGCAGATCCGCAGCAAGTTCATCTCGCGCCATCACGCGCAGATCGTCACCGATCGCCATCAGACCGTGATCGAGGACTTGAACAGCACGAACGGGCTCTACGTCGGCTCGCGCCGCGTGAAGCGTCACGTGCTCTCGGACGGCGACGTCGTCCAGCTCGGCGAGCACAAGCTGGTCTACCGCGAAAGCCGCGCGAGCTTCGATCGCGCGGACCCGTCCGAGACGGGCGCGTTCCGCGTCGAGGACGAGGACGAGTGGCTCGATGACGACGCGGCCTACTCCGAAGCCGGCGAAGCGGCGGACGGCGAGGACGAGACGCTCCTCGACGCCGGCGACGACGCGGCGGCCGAGCACGGGAAATCCGCGCCGCACGGCAACGGCGTGCCGTCCGGCAACGGTGCGACCCAGGGGGAGCGCGCCGACGACGCCCATGCGAACGCCGCGGCCGTCGACGGTGCCGAGTCGGGCTCGGCCGACGCGCCGGCCGAAAGCTTCACGCCGCACGCCGAAGCGGCGCGCAGCGCCGGAGGCGCGGGCGAGCGCTGAGCGTCGATTCGGCCCTTCGCGCTGCTTCGGCGCGCGTCAGAGCCGATCGTCGAAGGCTTCGCGGCTGCGGCTTGCTCGATAGCCGCGGCGCTTCAGGAGCACGACGAGGCCGCCGGTCACGAACGCCAAGCCGAGCACGATGACGATCGACGAGACGAGCCCGCCGCCGAAGTAAAAGCTCGCCGCGAGCCCCGCCGCGCCGATGCCCATGTAGACGAACGGCAAGGCTTCGTAAAGGCGCTTGTTCAGCCAGATGCTCCTCATCGATCGCCCCCGTGCCGTCGGCCGCGCCGCAGCCGATCGTTGCGAATTTCTTCTCCATCCGTTCTTGCCGTCCGCAGGTACCCGCCGAACGCGACGGTCAGCGCCGCCGCAGCTTGTCCTGCGCCTCGAGCATGTGTCGGAGCAGCGAAGGCTCCCATGCGTCGATCGACATCCGGCTGACCTCGTCCTTCGACAGGCTGCGCAGCGCGGTGTCGTCGAGCGACTTGCCGTCGGACCCGGCTTTCGCCGCCGTTCTCGCGCGGGCCTTGCGCTGCTTCGCCGTCTTCCGCGCCGCGCCGGCGGTCGTTCCGCTAGGCGTCGCCACGTTTTCCGCCGAAGAGATTCAGCAGCCTCGACAGCAGCGAGTGCTCGAGGCCATCGACCGCAAGGTCGGCCTCGCTCCGCAGCATCGCGAGGAGGCGCTCCTCACCCGGCTCGAGGATCGGCCGAACGAAGTCGGCCTCGGTCAGCGTATCGTCGAATTCCATGACGCGCGCTCGAGTCATCGTCGCGTCGACGATAACCCGCGCGGGAAAAGCGCCGCAGTGACTCGAATCACAGGAAACGTACGCGCCGCTCGACATAACGAGCGGCGCCGACGCGGCGCGTCGGACACGCGTCAGGCTTCGGTGCCTCCGACCGTGAGGGAATCGATCTTCAGCGTCGGCTGGCCCACGCCGACCGGCACGGACTGCCCGTCCTTGCCGCAGACGCCGATGCCCGGATCGAGCTCGAGGTCGTTGCCGACCATCGACACGCGCGTCAGCACCTCGGGACCGTTGCCGATCAGCATCGCGCCCTTGATCGGGCGGGTCTTCCTGCCCTTCTCGATCAGGTACGCCTCGCTCGCGGAGAACACGAACTTTCCGGACGTGATGTCGACCTGGCCGCCGCCGAAGTTCGGCGCATAGATGCCGCGCTCGACGGACGCGATGATCTCGTCGGGATCGCGGTCGCCGGGCAGCATGTACGTGTTCGTCATGCGCGGCATCGGCGCATACGCGTACGACTCGCGGCGACCGTTGCCGGTCAGCGCGTGCTTCATCAGCCGCGCGTTCATCTTGTCCTGCATGTAGCCGACGAGCACGCCCTTCTCGATCAGCGTCGTGCACGACGTCGGCGTGCCTTCGTCGTCGATGCTCAACGAGCCGCGCCGGCCCGGCAGCGTGCCGTCGTCGACGACCGTGCACGACTCCGTCGCGACGCGCTCGCCGAGCCGGCCGCTGAACGCGGACGTGCGCTTGCGATTGAAGTCCCCTTCGAGCCCGTGGCCGATGGCCTCGTGCAGCAGCACGCCGGGCCAGCCGGGGCCGAGCACGACCGGCATGTTGCCGGCCGGCGCCTGCACGGCCTCGAGATTCACGTTCGCCTGACGGACCGCCTCGCGCGCGAGCCGCTCCGCGAGGTCGTTGTCGACGATGAGGTTGTAGTCCGCGCGGCCGCCGCCGCCTGCATAGCCCTGCTCGCGGCGCCCGTTCTGCTCGACGATCACCGAGACGTTGAGCCTCACGAGCGGACGCACGTCGGCCGCGAGCACGCCGTCCGACGTGCGGATCAGCACGAGCTCGTAGACGCCCGCGAGACTGCCGACGACCTGGATCACGCGCGGGTCGAGCTTGCGAACGTAACGGTCGAGGTGCGCGAGCAGCTCGACCTTGCGCTTGTCGTCGAGCGTCGGCAGCGGATCGACGGCCGGATAGAGCCGGCGCCCGCGGACGGGCGACGCCACCTTCACGCGGCCTTCGCCGCCGCTCTTCGCGATGCCGCGCGCGGCCTCCGCAGCGTCGAGCAGCGACTCCGCGTCGAGCTGATCGGCATACGCGAAGCCGGTCTTCTCGCCGACGATCGCGCGCACGCCTACGCCCTGGTCGATGCTGAACACGCCCTCCTTGACCCTGCCGTCCTCGACGGACCAGCTTTCGTAGCGCCTGCTTTGGAAATAGAGATCGCCGTAGTCGAGCCGCCGAGCCATCAGCTCGCCGAGCGCGCGATCGAGCATCGGCAGATCGAGCCCCGCGGGCTCGAGCAGCTCGCGCTGCACGATCGTCAGCGGATCGGCAGCGGCAGTCGTCGCGAGCGGTACGCTAAGTTCTTGAAGTTGGATCATCACTCGAAGCTCTCACCGGCGCCCGTGCACCGGGTACGGGTTGCTAGGCGACCTGCTCGATCATATCGGGATCGGCGAAGGCGGCGCCAGCGCCGTCGCGCCTCGGGGCGCGCAGCCACCCGGACACGACGACGTCGTCGCTCCGCGCAGCGCCGCTGTTCGAGCTAAGACCCGGACGATCTGTGATCGTTCCGGTCGCGGAGCGCCGGATCCCGGTCCTGGAGTCGTGCGGCGCGCGGAAGGCTGCTTCCCAGATGTGGCCCGCAGCCCACCAGAGACTTCGGCTTACCCTGCATCGAGCGATGCGCGACGGGATCGTCGCTTCTCGGCTCGATCGTCGCTTCTCAAAGCTCGCGCCGATGCGTCAGCGCCGGGAACTGCGCGCGGACGCGCGCCTGTTCGGGCATGTCGAGATCGGCGAACACGACGCCGGCGCCCTCCTCGCGACACGCGAGCACGTCGCCCCACGGCCCGATGATCATCGAGTGGCCGTACGTCTTGCGGCCGCCC
>DASVCR010000118.1:0-15202 GCA_036381515.1 Gammaproteobacteria bacterium
TCCATCACGCGGAACCGCTCGTCGAGATCCGACATCATCGGGATGTCGTTGCTGCGCTTCGTGATGTCGACGATCTTGCAGACCCGCTCGAGTCTCTGCTGAAACGCCTTCGGCCAGATGTGATTGAAGATATCGAGCTTGCGCACCGTGCCACTCCTCGTAACGTGGACCGGTATAGTAAAGGATGAGTCGGAAGTCACAACAGGACGGCCCGGTAATGAAGGCAATACTGCTCGACGGCTTCGGCGGACCGGAGCGCATGCGTCTCGGCGAAGCGCCCGCGCCTCGCCCAGAAGCGCACCAGGTGCTGATCCGCGTCGCGGCGACGTCCGTGAACCGTCCCGACGTGATGCAGCGCGAGGGCCACTACCCGCCGCCGCCCGGCGAGTCCGAGATCCTCGGGCTCGACGCCGCGGGCACGATCGAGGCGGTCGGCGCCGACGTCCGGGACCTGACGCCCGGGCAGCGCGTCGCCGCGCTCCTCGGCGGCGGCGGTTACGCCGAGCTCGCGGCCGTCGACGCGCGGCACGTGCTCCCGATCCCCGACTCGATTTCGTTCGAGGAGGCCGCGTGCCTCTGCGAGACGTACATCACGGCCTTCCTGAACCTCTTCATCGGCGCGCGGCTCGCCGACGGCGAGTGGGTGCTGCTGCACGGCGGCGGTGGCGGCGTGACGACTGCGGCGATGCAGCTCGTCGGCGCACTCGCGCCCGCGTCGCGCATGATCGTGACGGCCTCGCAGGGAAAGCTGCAACGCGTCGCGGATCTCGGCGCGCACGCGGTCGTCGACTATCGCAACGAGGACTTCGTCGACGCGGTCGCGCGGGCGACGGGCGGACGCGGCGTCGACGTAATCCTCGATCACATCGGCGGCCCCTATCTCGAGCGGAACATGAAGGCGCTCGCGACGAACGGGCGCATCGCGCTGATCGGCATCATGGGCGGCCGCAAGGCGGAGATCGACCTCGGCCGGCTGCTCGTGAAGCGTCAGGAGATCATCGGCTCGGTGCTCCGGCCGCGCCCCGCGGACGAGAAGGCCCGGATCATCGCGCGCTTCCGCGACGCGGTGATGCCGCTCGTCGCCGAGCGGCGCATCGTGCCGCTGATCGACCGCGTCTATCCGCTCGAGGAGGCCGCGGAGGCCCATCGGCGCATGGAGCGCGGGGAGCACTTCGGCAAGATCGTGCTCCGCGTCGGCTGATCCGCGCGGGCGTGTCTTCGGCGCCCGCGGCGCTACCGCGCCCTCTTCTTCCGTCGCCCCTGTGAGCCTGCCTGCAGCAGGTCCGCAAGCACGTCCGGATGGGCGGGCCTGCCGAAGAAGAAGCCCTGCATCTCATGGCAGCCGCGCCGCCGCAGGAAGCGCTGCTGCTCCGCGTTCTCGACACCCTCCGCGACGACCGTCACGCCGAGCGTGCGGCCCATCGCGATGATCGCTTCCGTGATCGCCTCGTCCTCGACCTGCTTCGGAATTTCCCTGATGAACGAGCGATCGACCTTCAGCGTGTCGATCGGGAAGCGTTTCAGCTGCGCGAGCGACGAGTAGCCCGTGCCGAAGTCGTCGATCGCGAGCCGCACGCCCATGTCCTTGATCGCGGCGAGCTTCTTCACGGCGCGGTCGACGTCGTGCATGACGACGCTCTCGGTGATCTCGAGCTCGAGGAGCTCCGGCGCCATGCCGGTCTGCTCGAGCACGTCGCTGATGTCGCGCAGGAGCCGCGGATCCTTGAACTGACGCGGCGACAGGTTCACGCCCATGCGGATCGGCGGAAGCCCCTGCTTCTGCCACGCGACGTTCTGCGCGCAGGCCGTCCGCAGCACCCACCTGCCGATCGGCACGATCAGGCCGGTGTCCTCCGCGACCGGGATGAAGCGGGCCGGCGACACGGCGCCGAGATCCGGATTCCACCACCTGAGCAGCGCCTCGGCGCCGGTGATCTCGCCGCTCGCGATGTTCACCTTCGGCTGGTACTGCAGCGTGAACTCCTCGCGCTCGAGCGCGCGGCGGAGCTGCGTCTCGAGCGTGAGCCGCTCGATCGACATCGAGCCCGCCGCCTCGGTGTAGAACTGGAAGTCGTTCTTGCCCTCCTCCTTCGCGCAGTACATCGCGAGGTCGGCCTTCTTGATCAGCGTGCGCGCGTCGTCGCCGTCGCCCGGGTAGAGCGCGATGCCGACGCTCGCGGTGACGCGGCATTCCTGCCCCATGATGTGGATCGGCTTGATCGCCGCGGACAGGAGCTTGCGGGCGACCTGCCCCGCCTGCGCCGGCCGGCGGATCTCCTCGACGAGCACGATGAACTCGTCGCCGCCGAGCCTCGCGACGACGTCCGAGCTGCGCAGGACCGCCTTGAAGCGCGTCGCGATCTCCCTGAGGAGCCGGTCCCCCGCCTCGTGGCCGAGCGAATCGTTGATCAGCTTGAAGCGGTCGAGGTCCACGAACAGCACCGCGAGCTTGCGACGCCCGCGCCGCGCCGACGCGATCGCCCGCTCGAGCAGCTCCGTGAACATCGCACGGTTCGGCAGGCCGGTCATCTCGTCGTGGGACGCGAGATACTGCACGCGCTGCTCGGCGCGTTTGCGCTCGGAGATGTCCTCGACGATCGAGATGTCGTACATCGGCTCGCCGTCCGCGTCGCGCTTCAGCGCCGCATTGATGCGGACCCAGACCGGCGTTCCGTCCTTGCGCAGGTAGCGCTTCTCGGCCTTGAGCGAGTCGATCTCGCCGGAGTAGAGCCGCGCACGGTCGGGATCGGTCACGTGCCGGTCATCGGGATGAGAGACGTCCCGGAAGCTCAGCTCGAGCAGCTCGTCCCGCGTGTAACCCAGCATCTCGCAGAGGTGCCGGTTCGCGTGGATGAAACGTCCGTCGACGCTGATATGGCTGATGCCGAGCGCCGCGAGCTCGACCGTGCTCGCGTAGCGCTCCTCGCTCTCGCGGAGCCGCCGCATCGTCTCGGCCTGCGCGTAGAAGTGACCGATCTGGACCGCGAGCCCGTGGATGACCTGCAGGAGGCGCTCGTCCGGCTTCGGGATGCTGTGCGCGCTGAAGTCGAGGACGCCGATCGCCCGGCCGCGCGACAGGACCGGGAAGAGGAACGCGTTCTTCCAGCCGGTGCGCTTCACGACGTCCTTGCGGAGGACCCGCTCGTCGGTCGTCAGGTCCGCGACCCACAACGGCTCCGCGGTCTCCCACACGAGGCCGACGAGCCCTGCGCCGGGCGCGTACGTCGTCTGTCTCGACTCGTCGGCGACCGCCTTGATCTCGGCCGTCGACAGGCTCCAGCCGGTCTGGAAGCGCAGGACGCCGCCGCGCTCGTCGTACCGCCAGTACTGACCGGCGTCCCACTCCTCGGCGCGGCAGATCGCGCGGATCGCGGCGATCAGCGCCGCATCGACGTCGCAGGCTTCGGCGAGGATCCGGGCGATCGTCCGGTTCAGCGCGAGCAGCCGCCGATCGCGGTCGAGCCGACGCTGGCATTCGTCGAGCGCCCGCCGCAGCCGTTCGAGCTCCCCCGCCGCGTCGCGCCGCGCGGCGATCCTTTCCACTCCCATGCGAAACCCACCTTCGGACAGGCGCACGATCCTAAGGCGCGGACGCCGCAGGCTGCCGCGAGACAGGTCGCGCACGACGCGGACGGAATGTTATCCCCGTCTCATTTCGGCGAGCGGCTTACTTATAATTCCCGGACGATCCACCCAGCCGACGCCGCGCGGCGGCGAAGCCCCCGATTCCCGATGACCCACGACCCGATATTTCCGCGCAGCCTGCTGTTCGTCCCCGGCAACAAGGCGAACATGCTGACGAAGGCGCTCGACGTGAACGCCGACGCGCTCGTGCCCGACATGGAGGACTCGGTGCCGGATGCGGAAAAGGCCGCGGCGCGGGAGACGATCCGATCCTTCCTGCCGCGCCTCGCGGCGGCCGGGCCGCTTGTGATCCCGCGCGTGAACGCGCTCGGCACGCCGTGGATCGAAGCAGACCTCGACGCCGCCGTCGATCCGCGCGTCTTCGCGATCTCGGTCGGCAAGGTCCGCACGCCGGACGACGTCCGCGCGATCTCGCGCATGATCGCGGCACTCGAGCGGCGGCGCGGCCTGCCGGAGGGCCGCATCGGGCTCCTGCCGTGGATCGAGACGGCCGACGCGATCGTGCGCTGCCACGAGATCCTGACCGCGGACCCGCGGATCGTCGCCGCGGCCTTCGGCGCGGAGGACTTCACGCACGACATGGGCATCGAGCGTCTCGACGACGAGAGCCCGCTCGACTACCCGCGCTCGGTGCTCGCGGTCGCGGCGCGCGCCGCCGGCATCGCCGCGCTCGATACGCCCTACTTCAAGCTGCGGGACCCGGAAGGGCTCGCGGCGAACGCACGGCGCGCCCGGCGGCTCGGGTTCAAGGGCAAGTTCGCGATCCACCCGGAGCAGGTCGGCGTGCTGAACGAGTCCTTCTCGCCGTCCGCGGCCGAGATCGCCGACGCGGAGCGGATCGTCGCCGCGTACGAGGAAGCCGAGCGCGCGGGCCGCGGCTCGACGTCGCTCGACGGCCGGGTCATCGACGTGCCGGTCGTCAAGCGGGCACGTGCGCTGCTTCTTGCGGCCGGCCGGCAGCCGGCGTAACTTGCGCGCGCCCTCCAGAACGGAATCGGAGCACGACTCATGTCCATCCTTGCGAAGCGCATGTCGCGCATCAAGCCGTCGCCGACGAACGCGCTGACCGGCAAGGTCGCCGAGATGAAGGCGGCCGGCATCGAAGTGATCGGCCTCGGAGCCGGCGAGCCCGACTTCGACACCCCCGGCCACATCAAGGACGCGGCGAAGGCCGCGATCGACCGCGGCGAGACGAAGTACACGCCGGTGCCCGGAACGATCGCGCTGCGCAAGGCGATCAGCGCGAAGCTCGAGCGCGAGAACGGGCTCCGCTACCCGATCGACCAGATCACGGTCGCCGCCGGCGGCAAGCAGGTGCTGTTCAACGCGTTTATGGCGACGCTCGATCCGGGCGACGAGGTCGTGATCCCGGCCCCGTACTGGGTGTCGTATCCGGACATGGTGCTGCTCGCCGAGGGCACGCCGGTTTTCGTCGACGGGCTCGAGGAGAACGGCTTCAAGATCCTGCCGGATCAGCTCGAGTCCGCGATCACGCCGCGGACGAAGTGGGTGCTGATCAATTCGCCGTCGAACCCGACCGGCGCGGCCTACACGCGCGCGGAGCTCGCCGGGCTCGCCGCGGTGCTGAAGCGCCACCCGCACGTCTGGGTCATGACCGACGACATCTACGAGCACGTGATCTACGACGACTTCGAGTTCTCGACGATCGCGCAGGTCGAGCCGGCGCTCTTCGACCGCACGCTGACGATCAACGGCGCTTCGAAGGCCTACAGCATGACCGGCTGGCGGATCGGCTACGGCGCGGGACCGGCCGAGCTGATCAAGGCGATGAACATCGTGCAGTCGCAATCGACGACGCATGCGGCGTCGATCAGCCAGGCCGCGGCGACGGCCGCGCTCGCCGGCACGCAGGATTTCATTCCGCGGCACAACGCGATGTTCAAGGAGCGGCGCGATCTCGTCGTGCGGATGCTGAACGAGGCGCCGGGCATCTCGTGCCGGACGCCCGAGGGCGCGTTCTACGTCTATCCGTCGTGCGCGGGCGTGATCGGCAAGACGACGCCGACGGGTAAGCGCATCGAGAACGACACGGACTTCGCGACGTATCTGCTCGATGCCGAGCGCGTCGCCGTCGTGCAGGGCGCCGCGTTCGGGCTGTCGCCGTACTTCCGGATCTCGTACGCCGCATCCACCGAGCTGCTGAAGGAAGCGTGCACGCGGATACAGCGCGCCTGCGCGGCGCTCCGCTGACGGGCGGCGGTGAACGGCCCGCCCGATAGCCGGGACGAGCGACCGCCGAGCGCCGGCGACGATCCGGTCGAGCGCGACGGCGCCGTCCGGGCGCTCGCCGGGCCCGACGGCGCCCCCGACGACGGCGGCCGAGCGCACCCGCAGGTCGACGACGCCGGAGCCGCCGGCGGCCGGCCCGTCGACCCGCGCACCGTCGCGGTGTGGCGCTGGGTCGCGCTGATCGGCGCGGTGCCGGTCGCCGCCGCGGGGGCCGTCTTCACGATCTCGATGCTGGTTGCCGGCGGTCCCGTCGGCGACGTCCTGTGGATCGCGTATCCGCTTCTGCTCGCCGCGCTCGGGTTGAACGCGTGGTGGTACCCGGCCGCGCGCTACCGCCGGCTGCGTTACCGGCTCGATCCGACCGGCATCACGATCATGGACGGCATCCTCTGGCGCACGGAGTCGTCCGTCGCGCGCGTCCGGATCCAGCACACGGACATCTCGCAGGGGCCGCTGCAACGGCGTTATGGCGTCGCGACGCTGAAGCTTTACACGGCCGGGAGCCGCTTCACGAAGATCGAGCTCCCCGGGCTCGAGTACGGCGACGCCGTGAGGCTGCGCGACCGGCTGCTCGAGGACGCAGAAGGCGATGCCGTCTGACGAGCGGCCCGCGGTCTCGGGCAGCGACGGCTTCGAGCCGACGCTGAAGCTCCATCGGATCTCGTGGATCTTCGTCGCCGCGCACCACATCAAGCAGTTCGTGTTCGCCCTCGTCGCAGCGGCCCTCGTCGGCTCGAACCGCGATGCCGGGCTCTGGTGGCCGCTCTGGGTCGTCGTCCCGCTCGTCGCGGCCGCGGTGTGGCATCAGTGGGTGTTCCGCTACGGATTCTCGGACCGCGGGCTCGTGATCCACGAGGGCCTGTTCTTCCGCACGGTGCGCACCGTCGACTACGAGCGGATCGAGAACGTCGACACGCAGCGCACCGTGCTGCACCGCCTCCTCGGCGTCGCCGAGGTGCGCGTCGAGACGTCGAGCGGCGGGAAGCCCGAGGCGCTGATCCGCGTGCTGTCCGTCGCGGACGTCGCAAGGATGCGCGAGCGCATCTTCGAGCGGCGCGACGCGGGACGCGCGGCGACGGGCGATGGAGATTCGCAGGCGGCGGCCGAGCACGAGACGCTGCTCGAGCTCCCGCCCATCGAGCTCGTCCGCTACGGGCTGATCGACAACCGCGGGATGCTCGTCGTCGCGGCCGTGGTCGGCGTGCTCGTGCAGAGCGGTTACTTCGGCGACATGCAGGAACGCGGCCCGCCCCCGTGGCTCGGCGCGCTGCCGTGGGAGTCTCTCGCGGAGCTCGGGGCCGCGCGTCCCGTCGCGCTCGCGCTGCTCGTGCTCGTCGCGCTGATCGTGACGACGCGCGTCCTGTCGGTGCTCGTCGCGCTCGTGACCCTGTACGGCTTCAGGCTCACGCGCACGGGCGAGGATCTGCACACGCGGTTCGGGCTGCTGACCCGAATGTCGCTGACGCTGCGCAGGCGCCGCATCCAGGCCGCGCATCAGACGGCGACGCTGTTGCACAGGCTCTTCGAGCGCGTGTCCCTGCGCGTCGACCTTGCCGGCGGCGCGGGGCCCGCAGGCGGCCAGGAATCGCCCGGGCAGAGGACGCACCGCGAGCTGTGGCTCGCGCCCCTCTGCGCGCCCGACGACGCCGCGCGGCTCATCAGCGCCGCCCTGCCGCAGGTGCGGCTCGACGGCCTCGAGTGGCGCGCGCTCGCGCCCCGGGCGCGACGGCGCATCTTTCGCATGATGACCGGGATCTGGCTCGTCGTCGCGCCTTTGCCCGCGGTCTCGGTCCTCGACGGCTGGTGGGCGCTCGCGGTCGTGCTCGGGCCGCTGCCGCTCTTCTTCGTGCACGCGACGCTCTACACGAGACACACGGGCTGGGCGCTCGACGACGATTTCTTCGCGCTCCGACGCGGCTGGCTGACGCGCAAGCTCTCCGTCACGCCGCGCAACCGCATCCAGAGCGTGCGGCTCACGGAGTCGCCGTTCGACCGCCGTCACGACATGGCCTCGATCGAGGTCGATCACGCCGGCGCGGCGGCGGTCAGCCACCGCCTCGTGCTGCGCTATCTGCCGCGGGACGACGCCGAGCGGCTCGCCGAGGCGCTGTACCGCTCGAACGTCGGCGACGAGCCGCTCGCGGCTCGGGAGCGTTTCGAGGCGCCCGGCTCGTCTAGTAGCTGACCGATCCCACGAGGAGCCTGATCACTTCGGTGATGCGCCTCACGTTCGCGTAGTGGTCGACGATCACGAGCTTGTTCGTGCCTTGGGCCTCCGAAGACGGGGAGATCCTCGGCAGCGCCGTGAGATGCGCATTCTGCGGCATCATCGGCCGGAGAATCGGCACGAGCTGCGCCGCCTGGACGTCGTCGGGCAACGTGAGCACGCGGGTCACGATCTCGTCGTCCGGAATCGAGTCGTCGTCCGTCTGGACGATGCGAGTCGGTAGCGACCGCGCATTCGCGTCGAGAACGATGTGCACGACGCCTTCGACCTCGACGGCCATCAGGCCGTGCTCGCGCAGGATCGACAACAGCACGCCATAGCTCGGCGTCCCGCCGATCGTGCCGCCGACGTAGATCCTCGCCGGCGCGAGCGGGTCGATCAAGAAGGTGCGGCCCGTCTCGGCCGCGACGCGCCGAACGAGATCCTCGAGCGCCACGTTCGGCTCCGGACGCTCGACATTCGCCAGCGGCTGGGCCTGCGGCGGCACTGCGCGAGGTGCCGGCGTCGGCGGCGCACCGCGGCCTTCGGGCGGCGCCGGCGGCGACTCCGGCGGTTGAGCGAAGGCCGCGGTTCCGAACGAGAAGAGCCCGCCGATCACGATCGTCGCGAGCGCAGTCGTCGTCATTCGCATCGAAGTTCTCCTCGAAAGTTTGCAGCTCAAAAAGACGTCGAATCGAGCGCATCCGCGATGTTCGCGACGATCGCGGTCCTGACTTCCGGCAGCTCGTCCAGCGGGCGCTCGAGGACGATCTCCGTCGGCCAGGCCGCATGCGCCGCGTCGGTCATGCGCAGGCTGACGCGGACGGTGCGGCCGTCGAGCTCGACCCCGGCCGCGACGACGCCGCGCACACTGAGCAGCGCCGCGATCTCCTCCGGCGCAAGCTCGCCGCCCGCGTATACGGCCGTCGAGCTGCCGTCGACGACGTAGAGGCCCGGGATGCGCGCGAGCTGCCCCATCACCTCGTCGTGCAGCTGCCGCGCGATCCGCGCGGCGGCCGCGCGCTCGTCCGCGTCACCGACGGCCGCCGCCGAGGTCGAAGCCTCGGCGTTGTCGAAAGGCAGCACCGCGACCGAGTGCACGTCGACGACGATGTCGCCGGGCAGCACCGCGACGGGATTCGACGCGATCAGCGATCGCATCGGCACGTCGACGTCTGCGGCGGGCGCTGCGTCGGCGAGCCCGCCGGCGGCGGCATCCGGCGATGCGGACCCAGGGAGCGACGCGCGTTCGGCCGCCGCCGTCCGCGCTTCGTCGCCCGGTCGGACGGGCGCCTCGCGCTCGACGCTCGCGACGAGGGCCCAGCCCAGCGCGGCCGCCGCGACGCTCCATGCGACGGCCGGCCGGCCGAGCGCCGCCAACGACCGCCGGCCGAGCACGACGGCGCTCGACGAACGCAGCGGCGCCGCCCGCGTGCGCACGAGCCCGACGAAGCTTCGCGCGCCCGCGCCGACGCCCGTGCCGGATCTGCGCCGCGCGGCCCGCTGGCCATCGAGCTCGTGCCTCGCCGCCCGCAGCTCATCGAGCTCGCCCCTCGCCGCGAGCTCGCGCGCGAGCATCACCGCCGCCTCGCAGCGCTCGAGCGCGGCCTCGTGATCCGGCGAGCGCTCGAGCCACTCGATCAGCGCCGCGCTGCGCTCACGGTCGCCCGGATGCGCATCGGCTTCGACGTACCGCTCCGCGGCCTCGCGGCCCGCGCGTCGGCTGCGCCGCATGTTGTCGCTCGTCATGTCCATGCTCTCTTCAAGCGTTGCTGGCAGACGTCGAGCGCGTGCTTCATCTCGCGCTCGACCGTGCGTCTGCTGATCCCGAGACGCGTCGCGATCGCGTCGTACCCGAGCCCGTCTACGGCGCGCATCAGGAAGACCTCGCGGCAGCGCGGCTTCAGCTCGAGCAGCGCGCGCCGCACGGCATCGAGACCCTGCTCGAAGTCGACGATGCGCTCGGGCGTCTCGGCATCCTCGGCGAGGTCGTCGCTCGGGGCCTCGACGGCGAACGCGTCCGCCCGACGAAAGCGATCACGGACGAGGTTCGTCGCCGTCTTGAACAGGTAGGCGCGCGCCCGCGCCGGCGTCCTGTCGAGCGTTTGCACGCCGAGGAGGCGGGCGTAGGCCTCCTGCAGCACGTCTTCGGCCTCGGCGCGGCGGCCGAGGAGCGCCGACACGTAGCGCAGCAGCGGGCGCCGGTACCGCGCGAAGAGATGCTCGACGAAGCGCGAGTGGTCGGCGTCCGCACCGGACTCCGCGAGGGTTCCCTCGCACTCGGCGTCGAGCAGTGACGGCGCTTGCGGCCCGCGCATCCTCGTCTCCGGCAGCCCCAGACGCCGCCTTCTTCCGATTCCTGACGCTATATACGGTCGAAGCGCGGGATTCCGCCAAATTTGTCGTGCACCGGCTAAAGAAGCTCGGCCGTCGGCTCCTCCGGGGGCATCTCGTCGAACTGCGGCCAATCGTCCGCGATGACGTCCCACTCCGCCTTGGAGCCGACGCAGACGTGAACCGCGGGCAGCGGCTTCTCCGGCAGCGCGAGCGCGCCGACCGGCACGAACGCGAGACCGGCCTCGGGCGACACGGTGGGCAGGAGGCTCCCGCAGTGCAGGCAGAAGTCCGTGCGGTACGCGCGCGGCGGCGCCATCCGGAACGTCGCGACCGACTCCTCGCCGCGGGTAAAGCGAAAACACTCGGCCGGCACGCTGGCGCTCGTCGAGAAGGGCCCGCCGCGGCTGCGGCGGCAGAGCGAGCAATGGCAATGCACGAGACGCGCAGGCAGGACGTCGAGGACGTACCCGACCTCGCCGCACAGGCAACGCCCGGCGGCGGCCGGACCCGACGACGACAGGGCCGGCGGCGCGTCGGCCGACGCGGACGCGTGCGCGAGCGGCTCCTGCGGCGCATCGAATACCGGCAGGCCGACGCCCGGCGGATACGCCGCGAAGCGCGGCAACGGGTCGGCGATCTCGTGGACGCCCGACTTCGACGCGGCGAAGATGTGCGCGCGCGGACGGCCGTCGAAGTCGTCGAGCGTCCCGGCGGGCACGAGCATCACGTCGGCGAGGTGCGACGTCGCCGGCACCTTCGATCCGCAGTGTCGGCAGAACGGACGCTCGAACGACGGCGTCGCGCGGTAGCGCGTGATCGCACCGGTACCCGATCGCCACGCGAAGCGCGATGCTTCGACGCCGACGCCGGCACCGAACAGCGCGCCGTGGTGGATGCGACACATCGAGCAGTGGCAGTACGCGAACCAGCGATACGGCGGCGCGACATCGAACCGCACGGCTCCGCACAAGCACGCGCCCCAAGCCATCGTCGCCTCCCGTCCCGACGCGCCCGCATCGATTCTCTTCGGCGCCCGCAACCGCTCAGCGTACTGGGAGTCTGCCGATCCGCAAGCCTCTTCCGGCCGCGGACGTTCGCGCGAATTTCGTCTTTGATCTCGGTGCCGTTGACGGTATGCTCGCGCCTGTCGTTCGGCTTGATTCGCGTTGCGTTACAACTCATTCCATGGGGGGTCCCTCTAGATGTCGTACGTGAGCCGCCAAGCAGATGAAACCGCATCTTCACCGAGCCCGGCCCCGTTCATGCGAACCGTTCTCAGCGAATTCTGCGAATCGTTCGAGAACGAGCTTCGACCGATTCTCGACCCGGTGCAGCAGGCGGCGGACGCGCTCGCCGGCGCGCCCGAGGACGTGCCCGCGAAACGCGTGTTGCCGCAGCTCCGCGATCTGCGCCATCAGATCTCGGTGCTGATCGACAAGGTCGCCGAGCAGCAGGCGTACGTCCTGATCTTCGGTCCGGTCAAGAGTGGCAAGTCGACGTTCATGAACGCGCTGAGCGCGGCTTACGTCAGCGAGGTCACGTGCCTGCCGGCCTATCCGTGCATGGTCTACGTGTCGCACTCGGACGAGCCGGGCTTCAAGGTCACGCACTACGACGGGCGCGAGGCGACGTTCACGCACCGTGACGCGCTGCGCGAGGTCGTCGCGGACGGCCACTACAAGCTGACCCGGCGCATCCGCGAGGCCGAGCTCGCCGGCGAGACGTTCGATCCGGCCGTGCACATGCCCGACGCAATCCGCAAGATCGACATCAAGCTCGACATCCCGGATCTCGCGCAGTCCGGCGCCGTGCTCGTCGACACGCCGGGCCTCTACACGCGCATGAAGTTCGGCTACGACCGGATGACGCGCGACTTCCGCAACGCGGCCGCGTGCGCGATCTTTATCGTCAAGACCGATAATCTCTTCCTCGAGCAGGTCTTCGACGAGTTCGGCGAGCTGCTCGAGCTCTTCAGCCGCATCTTCCTCGTCGTGAACCTCGACTCGACGAAGAAGGACCTGCTGCCGGACGGCACGCTGGCGCCGAGCCTCGAGCACGAGAGCCCGTGGGAGATCATCGAGGCGTTCGAGAACCTCTCGATGACGGCGCCGCTCAAGGAAGCCGCCGAGGACGGGCGCCTCAGCATCTATCCGGTCGATCTGCTGCGCGCCGCGAGCCGCCGCATCACGAGCCGCCGCGAGACGAGCTCAGGGCAGGATGACGGCGCGCCCACGAAGGTCGACGCGGACTTCGACATGCTGCTCGAGGACCTCACGGACTTCCTGAACAGCAACGAGTATCTGAAGGCATTCCTGCAGGACAGCCTGCGCCGCTCGCGCACGCTGATCGGCGAGATGAAGAACGCGGTCGAGGACGACTCGGTCAGGAAGCTCGCGCAGGAGGTCGAGTCGCTGCGGCAGAGCTGCGACGACGCGCGCTCGAAGGTCGAGAAGCTCAACAGGCTGCGGCAGATCCAGTGGCGCGACCACGTGCAGGGCCTCGTGCCGTGGCTCCTCGAGCGGGTCGGCCGGCTCGCGACGCACGTCAAGGCGGAGACGCAGGATCCGATCGCACGCGCGATCGAGGAATGGTTCCAGAACAACGACAGCCTGCACCAGCTGCTCGACCGCAACCTGCTGCCGGCGTTCGCGGCCGCGTATGCGCGTCTCACCGAGGACGCCGAGGAAGCGCTGAAGCGCCGAGTCTCCGAGGACGTCTCCGGCCTCACGGCGACCGAGGACCTGCTCGAGGATCTGAAGGCCGTCGGCCTCGACATGCGCGAGACGGCCGAGGCCGCGCTCGACGGCCTCAAGGCGAATGCGACCGTCGCGTCGCCGGCGCCGATCCTGTCGACCGAGCAGATTCCGGTACGCCGCAGCGTCGGCGACTGGCTGCTGATGCGCTCGGGGAGCGCGGTCCGCCGTCGTCTGTTCGGCTCGGCCGAGCGGCCGGACACCGAGATCGACGTCGCGATGAAGGAAGCGCGGCTCGGCGAGCCGGCGCGCGACGCGATCCGCGACGCGACGATGGCGCAGCTCGACGCGATGATGGAGAAGCTCGCCGAGGCGTTGCCCGAGCAGCTCGTGCGAGGCTACGCCGAGCGGTTCGAGGTCGAGATCGCGGACCGTCTCGAGAAGGCCCGCGCGGCCGCCGACGAGCGCCTCGAGACGCTCGGTCAGCGGCTCCGCGTCATGCAGCAGGCCCACGACCGGCTGCGCGCGCTCAACGAGAAGCTCGCCGCCGCCCGCACGTCGGTCGACACGCTGATGGAGCGCTTCGCACAAACGGACCCGGCGACGCTGACGCAACAGGTCGGCTGAAGCCGTCGCCCCGGCCCCGTTCCCGTGCGGGAACGGGGCCGGCAGAAAATCGGGGTCAGGGAAATCGGGGTCAGAGCCCTTTTTTGCGGACGCGCCCGGAAAATGGTGTCAGACACCTTTTTCGACAGGCATGCCGCGAACGGGCACGGCATCGGCGAAAAAGGTGTCTGACACCATTTTCCACCCCGACGCCGGCGTCAGTGCGTCATCGCGTAGATCACGTAGTTGACGGCGAAGCGATAGGAGAGCGCGGTCATCGGCTCCGGATAGCCGGGATCGTCGGCATGCTCCCACGCGTCGCCGAGATCCATGTTGAAGTTGATCGCGACCATGAGCCGCCCTTCGTCGTCGTAGATGCCGCGCCAATGCGGCGTGTACCCGTCCTGCTCGTAGGTCCGTCCGCGGTAGAGGGCGGCGACTCCGGGGATCTGCGTCAGCTGATCGACGTCGTAGAGCACGTGCATGACCTCGTCGTCCTCGCCGATCTCGACGATGCTGCGGTCCGGGAAGACGCGGCTCATCGATTCGACGAAGCCGCGCCACTCGCGCGTGCCGTGGAAGTCGTCGACCATCAGGAAACCGCCGCGCAGCAGGTACTCGCGCAGCTTCGCCGCCTCGATGTCGTCGAGATACCAGTGGCCGACCTCGACCGCGTAGAGCCACGGATAGTCGAACAACGTGTCGTCGCGGAGGTGGACGATGCCGGGCTCGCCAAACTCGACGCGCGTCAGCCGCTCGACGGCCTGCCGAAAGTGGATCTCGGCCTCGGGGTAATCGACGCGCCAGCTCGACCCGCGTCCGAAGCCGCCGAAGCCGTAATCGAGGCCGGAGTCGACGTACTGGAGCCGCGTGAAGCGGAATTCGGCGCGCTCTCCGTCGCCGGGCGTCTCGCCGCTCGCCGTGACGATCAGCAGCACGGCGGCCGCGGCAAGTACGAGCCGCAGGGACCGCGTGTCGCTCTTTGTCGCGTCGATCATCCCGTCCGGCATCCGTCGCTCTCGACCGTGCTCGCATCAAGGCTGGCACGCGGCGGCCGTCGACACAAGCCGTGGCGTTCCGCCCGGGACGGGGCCTAAGCCGAGCGCGGTCCGTCCCGTCGCCGGTCCGGACGCGCTCACGGCGACGCGCCGATCACGCGTCGCGGATTGCGCGCATCACGAGGTTCTGCAGCAGCGGGATCTTGAAGTGGTTGTAGTTCAAAGGCGTCGCACCCCGCACCGCCGACTGCCCCGCCAGCCGCGCCGTCTCCTCCGTCTTCGGCTGGCCGCGCACCACTTCCTCCACCACCGTCAGCCGCCTCGGCACACACTGCACCGCACCCGCCGCCAGCCGCGCTCGCTCGATCGTCTCCCCGTTCACGAACAACGCCGCCGCCACGTTCACCAGCGGAAAATCCCACACGTTCCGATCCGCCACCTTCTCGAAATAAAACCGGGCCCCCGAC